>CACOFE010000009.1 GCA_902626365.1 uncultured Bacteroidota bacterium
GTCTTTTAAAACTGGGGAATATCCACCTCCCATACTAACTTGTACAGGAATTGAATTCGTTTTGCAATAATCAAATATAAACTTATCTCTTTTTTTACAACCATTAATTGATACCGAAAGTCTTCCAAGCTTATCATTTTCGATAATATCCACCCCGGATAAATAAAAAATGAAGTCTGGCTCAAAATTTTCTATCAATCTTGGTATTTCATATTTAATTTTATTTAAATATTCTTTGTCTGACGCTCCGTCATTGAAACCATAATCATAATCACTTTTTTCTTTTCTGAAAGGATAGTTTTTTTCACCATGAAATGAAACTGTAAATACATTTTTATTGCACCTGAATATTTCAGCTGTACCATTACCCTGATGTACATCTAGATCTAAGATTAATATTTTATCGCAATAATTATTTTTAATTAAAAAATTTGCAGCAATAGCCTGATCATTTAGGATACAAAAAGCTTCAGCACGATTTGTAAAGGCGTGATGTGTACCACCTGCAATATTCATAGATATTCCGTATTTTAGAGAATTTAGAGAACACTCTAAAGTGCCTTGAACAATCATTTTTTCTCTTTCTATTAATTGTTTTGACATTGGAAACCCGATTGTTCTAATTTCTTTCTTGTTAAGTTCTTGATTTTTTAATTTTTCATAGTAATATCTTTCATGAGTCAGAAGTATGATACTATCTTCAATATTACCAGGTTTGAAAAAATTATTTTCAACACAAGTATTTTCAATAATTAGCTGTTCAGGGATTAGCTCATACTTAATCATTGGAAATCTATGATTTTCCTTTAAAGGATGATTATAAAGAGCATGATGGGCTATTTTAAGCATAATTATTTATATTAATGAAATAAAATATATATTTAAATAACATAAAATATGCCACATGAGAACTTTCATTTAATTTAGAGATATGAAAAAAATCATATATCTATTTTTCATACCTATAATTTCCTTTGCTCAAGAAATTTCTTTAGATTCTGTACACTATAATCCATTTGTTATCTCTGAAAACACACTTAATTATTTAACTGATAATGGATATACTGACCATTTTTTCGGATCTTACTCACAGGCTATTTATACTGATTTTAACAATGATTCTAATAAAGATATAATTATTACTTTGGCTGGAACTCCTTACAAACCAACAGTAATTATAGTTTTATTTTGGGATCTTGATTCAAATAAGTTTGTTGAAAATCATAATTATTTAGTTATTGTTGAGGGTGAAGCAGCATTGTGGGACAACACTGTTGGTGATTTCAATGGTGATGGTTTAAATGATTTGTATGTAGCTGTAGGAAACTATCATGGTGAGTGGGGTCAGCAGCCTGATTATTATCCAATTAATTCGTCTGGAAATATTTCAGGTAATATGCCTGGTCATTTATTTTTAAATAATGGATCTTCATTTGATTCTCAATTTATTGACAACGCCATGCATGCAAATGGTCATCCAAATTATGAAAGGGGTTATGTGTATGACGTTGACGGAGATGAAATACCTGACATAATTGTACCATCAGTAAATCAACATCCTGAGAATGTTCCAGCTAACAATTTTCTTGTTAGTAAGTATAATGTTAATTCAGAAAATCAAATAATTCATGATTTTATTTATCAATGGGAAAATTCGTTTAATACACCTGACGGATTTTACATTACATCTCATTCAGTCGTCATAAAAGAATACAACGACAAAATATATATATTATATCCTGGATTTGAGGAGTCTACATCAAATGGTCCCTATTGGTATCCTGAAGTATCAATTTATTCAAAAGAAATTGATGAAAATGGAGATTTTCAATTACTTGATAAATTTAGACTTCAAAGGTCAGAAAATATTCTTAATCAAGATTCTTTTATAAATCGTGAAACTTTTTACATCACAGATCTTGATAACGATGGCAATGAAGAATTTATAATTATGATGTACATCTTAAATGCTACACCGCATGCAGGATTTCATGTTTTCAACCATACTGGTGAAGAAATCACTGAGGATTGGTTTATTGGTGACAGTTATTTAGGACATTCAGCAAATGGATTTTATTTTGAAGACTTTAATAATGACGGAAATATTGATATTTTACTGGTTGACGTATATACAGAAAATTACAGTGAGACCGTTTTTTATTTAAATAATGGCGAAAAATTTGTCATGAAAACAATCGAGCTTGAACCTAACGGGGGATGGGTTTTTCCTGTAGACATTAATCAAGATGGCATATTTGAAATTTTAAAATTTGACGCTAATTACTCGCAGGAAACTGAATTAACTTATACCACATATTTAAATTATTTAGATTATTCAGATGCACTAACTATTGAAGACTCCTCTTTCAATAAGATTTACTTATTTCCTAATCCATCATCTGACTTTATTCACATAAAAGGAATAGACAAAGAATTGGAGGTGATAGTTACCGACATATTAGGAAAAAAAGTAATGAGGAAATTTGTCAAAGATAAAATTGATTTTAGCTATCTAGAAAAAGGTATATATTTTCTTAATATAATTGACGGGATTAATACCTCGATTCATAAAATAATTAAAGAGTAGAAAATGATTTCTAACTATATATTTATTCTATTACTGTTATGGGGAATTCCAAGCACTTTTTTTAGAAATAAATTCAGAAAGATAGTATATCAAACGGAGGACTGGAAGATTAATATAAAACCTGTTTTTATTAAAGAATTAAAAGCACTTTTTTTTAACATTTTTCCAGAAGATGATACATACATTAAAGTAAGAAATCAATATAGAATATACTTGATGGTATACTTATTGCTTTTTATCGTTTATATCTTGACAAAATGAAGAACCACATATTTAATATAATATCATCACTGATAGCTTTTTACATACCATTTCAAATTGCTTTATTAACCGATTTAGTTTTAGTTAAAAATTTAATCTTATTAATTTTTTGTATACAATGGGTAAGCTTTATACCAGCTTATATTTTTCAAACCGAAAAGTTTTATGATTTAACAGGTAGTATAACTTATTTGACAGCTGTATTCTACACATTATATGTAACAGGATCAAATAATTTATCTGATTTAATAATAGTAGCATGTGTTGCAGTATGGGCAATTAGATTAGGTTCATTTTTATTTATGCGAATACATAAAGCAGGAGAAGATCGCAGGTTTAGAACTATTAAACCAAATTTTACAAGGTTTTTAATGACATGGACTCTTCAAGGTATGTGGGTGTCAATGTGCTTGTTATGTGTTTTAACAGCACTTTCATCTTATTCTGGAGTAATAATGAATAGCATATTCTTTATCGGTTTAATAGTCTTTATTTTAGGTTTATCTATTGAAATAATTGCCGATTATCAAAAAACAGTTTTTCGGAGAAATATTGAAAATAAAGATAAATTTATAACAACAGGATTATGGTCTTTATCCAGACATCCTAATTATTTTGGCGAAATTTTATTGTGGACTGGTGTTGCAGTTATGTCAATTTCATCTTTGCAAGGTCTTCAATTTATAACACTTATTTCCCCAATATTTGTTTATATCCTGCTTGTTTACATCTCAGGCGTTAGAATTCTTGAAGATCAAGCCAAAAAAAAATGGGGACACCTTGATTCATTCAAAGAATACTTAAAAAACACACCGAGGCTTTTTTTTAAAATTTTTGGTTAATTTTAATGCCATTAAATTAACCAACATGAAGAAACTACTATTTATAGCCTTTTTATTTCCAATTTTCGTCTTTTCACAAAACCCAATGATTAAGAAGGAAATGAATCCGATTATGAAGAAAAAAATGGAAATTAAAAAGAAAAAAAATCTTGATTCAAAACCACTTGAAATGAAGAAGAAAGTTGAAAAGACAATTATTAATTTGTGGGAAGAGTATAGTAGGGCATTTGAGTACTCTGATTTTGAAAAGATTAAAACTTATTTCACATATCCTGTTACATTCTCATTACTCGGAAATCCAGTTATTGTTAAAAATGAAAATGATTTAATCAAATTATACAATCAAATTAGATCCAATGTTCAAGAAGGTTATAAGTACAGTAAATTAGAAAAATCTAGAATTATTTGGATTTCAAAAGAAATTTGCATGGTTGATGCTACATACTCAAGATTTAACGAAAATTATGAAAGAATATTCACTGGTAGAGGGTTATATATGTATAAAAGAGTAGATAAGTCTTGGAAAATGTTTTCAATGTCTGGCGTCGAAATAAATAATAAAAAATAATATGAAAAAATTCTTTTCTTTTTCTGAAACAATAAGCGGAAAGACCTTCTTTTTAAGAACTTTATTTACAGTAGTTTTATCTTTTCCTATTCTTGTTGCTTTAATCTCTAAATGGACTTCTTATTTTATGTCATTGGGTAATTTCGATATTTCTGATCCATCAATGGAGAACCAGACGGAGATACAATCTTTTGGCGATGAATTAGCTCAAAAGATGGCAGAGAATCCAGAATTTTATTTGAATGATTTTATGGATTCTTTCACAATTGGGTGGATTTTCATATTCATTCTTACTATGATTCCTCCAATTTGGTTTGGGCTAGCAACTTATTACAAAAGAGTTTCTGCACTTTTCTATGATCAAAGAAAAGAGATTTTCGCTGCTTTAATTCTATTTGAAATTGTTTCAGATTACATTGTATTAAGTAATTCAGGTATTATAACTACTATGGTTTCATTAATTGGATTGATAATATTTGGATTCCTGACTTTAAATAACTCTAAATTTGAAAAACATGAAGGTTAAGTATCTAATTATTGTTTTTTTATTTAACTCATGTCTATCCTTAAAATTTGGAAACAAAGAGGTTAGAAATAGTACATTTGAAAATCAAGAAACAATTGAATTTATCAATTCTCAAGCGAATATTGATAGGGGTTACCCATTTTCTGAAGCAACAGTTGTGAATGGTATAATATATTTGTCAGGAGAAATAGGCACATTGCCTGATGGATCTCTTATAGCTGGCGGTATTGTTCAAGAAACTCGTCAAACGCTTACTAATATTAAAAACAAGTTAGAAAAGATAGGTGGTACAATGGACGACATATTTAAATGTACTTGTATGCTTTCTGATATAAAAGATTGGCCTCTTATGAGTCAAGAGTATAAAAAATTCTTTAATCCTAATAAACTTCCAGCTAGGAGTGCCTTTGCGGGCAGCGGTCTAGCTCTAGGAGCCAAGCTTGAAATAGAGTGTATGGCTATAAAAAGAAATTAAACTTTGTTAAAAAATAAAACTTTTTGGATTTTTTTAATGATAATCATCCCCCTAATAGGTTTATTATTTAAAATATATGCCCTTTTTTTAATTCTTCCGCTAGGGCTTTTCTTTAAAGATAAGTCTAAGTAAACTCGATTAAAAGAATAAGTAATCCGATTAATATCACGAATAAACCAAAAACCATTTTTAACTTATTGTCGGCCACTTTTTGAGAAAATAATTGTCCAATAAAAATTCCAATTACAGAAATTAATGTGAATGTGAGTAAAAACACCCAGTCAATTTCAAGATTTTGAACATCACCTAAAAATCCAATAAGAGATTTTAATGAAATAATAGCTAAAGATGTAGCAATTGCTACTTTCATTCTTAGGTCTGAAAGAATTACAAGTATTGGAATAATTATAAATCCTCCTCCAGCACCTATTAATCCAGTTAAAAAACCTATAAGTGATCCTTCAGTAAATATTAATAATTTATTTGGAGCAATTGTCTTTGTCTGTTTCAATCCGACAATTGTTTTTGGAGTTCGTTTAATCATTAGAAATCCCGCAACAAGCATTAATAAAGAAAATAATAACATAATTAATTGATCTTTGCTTAGAAATACTGATCCTGAATTTATTATTGTTTCAGGAATTAAATGAATCACATATTTTCTCGTCAAATACACAGTAATTACTGCTGAAAATGAGAAGAGAAGAGTTGATGAGTAATTTATAAGCTTATCTCTCAAATTTTTAATTGAGCCAATTAATGAGGTCGTACCAACAATAAAAAGAGAATATGCGGTAGCTGTGACTGGATTAATTCCAAATAAGTAAACTAGAATCGGTACAGAAAGGATAGATCCGCCACTTCCTATTAGTCCTAAAATAAGACCAACCATAAAAGCTCCAAAAAATCCTAATAATTCAAATGTTTCCAATGAAAATATTTAGTTTGTTTACACAAGATAAGTGTTAAGATAAGTTTAATATTTTAAAATCTGACCTTCATTTTAAATATCTTTGCAAGAGATTATTTAGAAGATAATGCAGCACTACAAATTATTATTTATATTTCTTTTTCTATTTGTAAATTCTCTTGCCCAAGAAACTGCAATTAAGTCCTTGAAAATAAAATCCTTAGATACAAATAATATAAATAAAGAGAGTTTTAATCTCAATAGGATTAAGCCAATGGGTCTTACTAATAAAGAGAAAAAAAAATTCTTTGACTATAATTTAGATTTTGATATTAATTCAAGTAAACAAGAAATTGATATCACAAATAGAACTGATTTGGTAACGCCAACTTGGAAAATCCGTCAAACATTTAATGAAGGTGGTGTGAACAAATCTAAGTTTAGCAAAGATTTTTATTTAGGCGATTTAGAAACCAATTCTGAATACATAATAATCAAATGTAGAGATCATGAATATGTTGATGGTGACAGAATTAGACTCATGATAAACGGAGCTGTGATACACCCAAATATTTCATTATCGTCCATGTTTTATGTAGTGGATGTAGATCTTGATGATGGATACAATAATATTGATTTTATTGCATTGAACGAGGGGGAGTCAAGCCCTAATACAGCTCAACTAATTGTGCTTGATGAATTTGGTAAACAACTTTCAAATAAAAAATGGTTGATATCAACTGGTTATAAGGCTAAGCTGGTTGTTTTTAAAAAATAGCTTAGTTGTTGAGCATAACAGGCATTACTAGCATTATAAGTTCTTCATCATCTGAATATCCATCTATAGGTTTAAGAATTCCCGCCCTGTTGGGAAGACTCATTTCCAACTTAACCTCCTTACAATCTAAATTATTAGTCATTTCAATTAGGAATCTTGAATTAAAACCAATTTCGATATCTTCCCCTTTGTAATCACAGGTTAATCTTTCTTCAGCTTTATTACTAAAATCAACATCTTCTGCTGAAATATTCAGTTCAGCTCCTGCAATTTTAAGTCTAACCTGATGTGTTGTTTTATTTGAAAAAATTGATACTCTCTTAAGAGAACTAAGCAACAGAGATCTGTCAATAGTTAAAATATTTGGATTTTCTATTGGAATGACTGCTTCATAGTTAGGATATTGTCCATCTATTAATCTACATATAACAGTTAAACCATCCATATCAAATTTAGCATTTGAATTGTTATACTCTATTGTCACTTCATGATCAGAATCAATAATGTTTTTTAAAAGATTTAAAGGTTTTTTAGGCATTATAAATTCTGCTAGTGTAGTTGCCTTTAAATCATTTCTTTTGTATTTGACCAACTTATGAGCATCAGTTGCAACAAAAGTTAAATTATCAGAACTTAACTGAAAAAAAACACCACTCATAACAGGTCTTAAATCATCGTTTCCAGAAGCAAATATTGTTGAATTAATAGCCTTTGCCAAAACCATACTTGAAATCTTAGTGCTTGAGGGATTATCAAGAGTAATAGTTTTTGGAAATTGATCACCTTCTGTATATGCTAAGGCATATTTTCCATGATTTGAGCTAATTTCAACTGTGTTATTATCTTCCACAGTAAAAGTAAGTGGTTGCTCTGGAAATGTTTTTAATGTATCAATCAGAAGTTTTGAGGGTATTGCTACTGAACCTTTGCTTGAGCTATCAACTTCCATAGATGATATCATTGTGGTTTCAAGATCACTTGACGTTATTTTTAATTTAGAACCATCTAAATCAAATAAAAAATGGTCCAAAACTGGAATTGTATTTGAGGTATTTATTACACCTCCAAGGATTTGAAGTTTCTTTAAAAGTGTATTACTTGAAACAATGAATTTCATAGATTATAATTAGAAATTATTAACAAATATATCATATTGATAAATTATTCTTAAATAAACTTATTAACATAAATGATTCAATTAAATGAAATAGTTACCGAGTCATATATTTTTAGCCCCATTAATGATGATGCTGTTCCTACATTCTGCGGATTACTTCTGTATATTGATATTTGAAGAAAATTACTTGAATTAAAAACAACTAATCCTTTTCCTTCGTCATTTCGTTCATTTACAGCTGTTTTAAAGTTTACTATGTCACTATACTTATTATATATATTTTTAAACTTGTAATTTCTAACTGAAATCTCAAAAGATCTTCCTTTTTGAATTTTTTCAAACACATCTTTTTTAAGATTCGTTACTACATTTCCAAAATTATCAATATAAATTACACTTGAAACAATTTGATTTAAGTCTTCATTAATAAAAGGTTTCAGGTTTTTTACAGGTTTAATTTTATTGATTTCTTTTCCAACAAGTTCCGGCTTACCTCCTTTAGCCAAATGACATGCTACTTTTGAAAATATTTGTGTGCTTGAATCTATTTGATTTAATTCTTCATGAATATTGATTTCATATATTTTTTCAGGATTAATGTTTTGAGACAAAATGCTCAAAATGCCGTTATCAGCAGAGATAAAAAAATGATTATCTAAATAAACTATAATATGTTTTTTTTCTATAGTCTTTTCAGAATCAACATCAATAATATGTACGGTTTTTTCTGGAAAGCTTTTGTATGAATTTTCTAGTATATATGCAGCTTCCATAATATTAAATGGAGACACATTATTAGAAACATCAACAATCTTTGCCTCATTATAATTGCTGTAAATATCTCCTTTGATTTTTGCAACAAAATGATCTTTGTTTCCGAAATCAGTAATTAGAGTAATAATAGACATTAAATTGTTAATATTTAATAATGTAAGTGGTTATGAAATTACGTATTTTAGATTTAGTAATCTAGTAAAATATATTCTGATTAATAACATTTAACAATTTGGAAGAAAAAGTAATCAAAATTGAAAGTATTGACCCAAAAGATTTTTTTGGTCCACAGAATAAAAATATAAAGGTTTTAAAAAGTAATTTCCCAAATTTAAAGATTGTTGCTAGGGGAAGTCAAATTAAGGCATATGGCAAATCTGAAGATTTATCCGAATTAGAAATTAGAATCAATAAAATCATCAATTATTTTTTAAAATATAATATTATTTCAGATAATGAAATTGAAACTCTTATAACTAAATCGGATACTGAATTAGAAACATCTGCTGAAAGCCACAAGCCAATTTTACATGGTGTTAGTGGGAGAATTATTAAAGCAAGAACCTTGAATCAAAGAAAAATAATTGACAGTGTAACTAACAATGATATGGTGTTTGCTATAGGTCCAGCAGGTACAGGAAAAACATATACAGGAATAGCATTAGCAGTAAAAGCTTTGAAAAATAAAAATGTCAAAAGAATAATATTGACAAGACCAGCAATAGAAGCTGGGGAAAATTTAGGTTTTCTTCCTGGTGATCTAAAAGAAAAACTAGATCCATATATGCAGCCTTTATATGATTCTTTAAAAGATATGATTCCATCTGAAAAATTAAAGAAATATATGGAAGATGAAGTCATACAGATAGCTCCTTTAGCTTTTATGAGAGGTAGAACACTTGATAATGCATTTGTGATACTTGATGAGGGGCAAAACACTACACATTCACAAATGAAAATGTTTTTAACAAGAATGGGAAAGAATGCTAAATTTATTATTACTGGAGATCCGGGGCAAGTTGATTTACCAAGAAATGCAATTTCTGGAATTAAAGAAGCTATATTAATTTTGAAAAATACTCCAGGTGTTGGTATTGTTCATTTAGATGAATCTGATGTAATTAGAAATAAGCTGGTAAAGAAAATAGTTGATGCGTATAAAAATATCGAAAATAATAGCTAAAAATGTCAGAAACATTAAATAGCTCAGATTTTAATTTTACATTTCAAGAGAAAGTTTACAAAGGTAAAGTTAGAGATGTTTACTACTTAAAAAACAATGTTGTTGTTATGGTTGCTTCAGATAGAATCTCTGCATTTGATGTAGTTATGCCAAGAGGCATACCATTCAAGGGGCAAATTCTAAATCAAATTGCCATTAAAATGATGAATGAAACCAGAGAATTAGTTCCTAATTGGTTGATTAATAGTCCTGACCCCAATGTATCAGTAGGTCATTTATGTGATCCTTTTAAAGTTGAGATGGTAATTAGAGGTTATTTATCAGGTCATGCTGCTAGAGAATATAAAAAAGGTGAAACGACTCTTTGTGGGGTTAAAATGCCAGATGGAATGAAAGAAAATGATAAATTTCCAGAGCCTATAATTACTCCTGCAACTAAAGCTGAGTTTGGTAAACATGATGAAGATATTAGTAAAGAGGATATAATTAGAAGAGGTATTGTTAGTTTAGACGATTATGAAATTCTCGAAAAATATACAAGATCACTATTTAAAAAAGGGTCGGAATTAGCAAATGAAAGAGGTCTAATTTTGGTTGATACCAAATATGAATTTGGAAAGACTAAAGACGGTAAAATTGTACTAATCGATGAAATACATACTCCAGATTCATCAAGATACTTTTACTCTGACGGAT
The DNA here is from genome assembly GCA_902626365.1 of uncultured Bacteroidota bacterium. GTDB lineage: Bacteria > Bacteroidota > Bacteroidia > Flavobacteriales > Flavobacteriaceae > MED-G13. The sequence continues at coordinate 10,718 of CACOFE010000009.1, forward strand.
ACTCTGATAGACAAATGAAAAATGAACCACAAAAACAATTATCAAAAGAATTTCTAAGACAATGGTTGATTTCTAATAATTTTCAGGGTCTTGAAGGTCAAAATGTCCCTAATATGTCAGACGAATATGTGAAATCGGTTTCCGATAGATATATTGAGTTATATGAAAATATAACGTCTGAAATATTTGTCAAATCTGATTTGAATAATATCAAAAACAGAATATTTACGAACACTGAAAACTACTTAAAAGAATATTTTGGAGTTTGATAAAATTATTTCAGAAATATCTTCTTTTGTTTGGGGTTACCCACTTCTTTTTATTTTAATCGGAGGGGGTTTATATCTTTTGTTTGTATCCAAATTTCTTCCTTTTAAATATTTTTTTCATGCAATAGATATTGTTAGAGGTAAGTTTAATGATAAAAAATCTGATGGTGAGATTAGTCACTTTCAAGCTCTAACAACTGCACTTTCAGCAACTGTTGGAATGGGTAATATTGCTGGTGTTGCTGTAGCAATTTCAATTGGTGGCCCTGGTGCAATATTTTGGATGTGGGTGAGTGGTATAATTGGAATGTCAACAAAATTTTTCACCTCCGCATTAGCTGTTATGTATCGAGGGGTTGATTCTGCTGGAAAAAAACAGGGTGGTCCGATGTATTTTATTGTAAACGGGTTAGGAAAAAAATGGTTTCCTATGGCAATGTTTTTCAGTTTTTGTGGAATGGTTGGAGCATTACCAGTTTTTAATGTTAATCAGCTAACTCAGGCAATAAATGATATTGTTTTGAAGCCAAATGGTTTTGAAGTAAGTCTATTTTCAAATGCAATAATTGGATTAATATTAATAATCTTAACATCAATTGTTATTTTAGGAGGTTTAAAAAGAATTAGTCGTGTGTCTGCTAGACTAGTTCCTTTTATGGTAGGTGTTTATATAATATCAATCCTTATTATTCTAATAGTCAATTACAATAATGTTCCTGAATATTTATATTTGATTTTTTACGATGCATTTAATGCAGATTATTACTCAGGTAATTCAGCTCTAGGTGGTGTTTTAGGTGCTTTGATAATACTTGGAATAAGAAGGGGTGCCTTTTCAAATGAAGCTGGTATAGGTATGGCTCCAATGGCACATGGCGCTGCAAAAACAAATAACCCTATTAAAGAAGGCTTTGTTGCTATGTTAGGCCCATTTATTGACACACTTATGGTCTGTACGATGACAGCATTAGCTATTCTTGTAACAGGAGCTTGGAAAACACAGGCTGATGGAGTTTCATTAACAGCTGCAGCTTTTGAATCATCTTTTTCTGGAATTGGAAATTACATTTTACTTGCTTGTGTTTTTGTGTTTAGTATTTCTTCTCTATTTTCATATTCTTACTATGGAACTAAATGTCTTTCTTTTATTGCTGGGGATAACAACAAAAAAAAATATAACTACATTTATATTATTAGTATTATGCTTGGAGCTACTACGTCGTTATCAATGATGATTAATTTAATCGATACGTTTTTTGCATTAATGGCTATCCCGACAATGATTGCAACATTGATTTTGGCACCTAAAGTTTTAAATGAATTAAAAAAATATGAAATCAAAAGATAGATATAATAATTATTGGAGAACAAACATCAAATATGTCTCAATCCTCCTTTCGTTCTGGTTTGCGTTTTCATTTTTATTTGGTATTATTTTAAAAGATTTTTTAAATCAGTTTTCGATTGCTGGTTTCAAATTAGGATTTTGGTTTGCTCAGCAAGGGTCTATATATGTTTTTGTTATTTTGATTTTTACATATGTTAGATTAATGAATAATCTTGATAAGAAATTTGGATTTAAAAAATAAAAAATGAGTATTCAATCGTGGACATATGTCTTAGTAGGAATTACTTTTTCTATTTATATCGCCATCGCAATTTGGTCAAGAGTTCGATCAACTAAGGAGTTCTATGTTGCTGGAGGTGGAGTAGGTGCTTGGGCAAATGGTATGGCTACTGCTGCTGATTGGATGAGTGCTGCTTCATTTATTTCAATGGCTGGTATTATTTCCTTTGCTGGTTATGACGGTGCTGTTTATCTGATGGGTTGGACAGGCGGGTATGTTCTTTTAGCCTTGTTGTTGGCTCCATATTTAAGAAAGTTTGGAAAATTTACAGTACCAGAATTTATAGGCGATAGGTACTATTCAAATAATGCTAGGTTAGTTGCCGTATTCTGTGCTTTGTTAGTTTCATTTACTTATGTGGCTGGTCAAATGAGGGGAGTTGGAATTGTTTTTTCAAGATTTTTAGAGGTCGACATAAATACAGGTGTAATTATAGGCATGTTAATCGTTCTTTTTTATGCTGTTTTAGGAGGAATGAAGGGAATAACATATACTCAGGTTGCTCAGTATTGTGTTTTGATATTTGCTTTTATGGTACCAGCAATTTTTATTTCTATACAAATGACAGGAAATCCAATACCTCAACTAGGTTTCGGAAGTGAAATATCAGATGGATCGTCAACTTATCTTCTAGATAAACTGGATAATCTAAATGTTGAATTAGGTTTTAACGAATATACTGACAACACAAAACCTTTGATAGATATTTTTGCAATCACATTAGCTTTAATGGTTGGTACAGCTGGTTTACCACATGTTATTGTAAGGTTTTTTACTGTAAAAAAAGTTGCAGATGCTAGAAAATCTGCAGGTATAGCATTGCTATTGATAGCAATACTATACACTACAGCTCCAGCAGTAGCTGCTTTTGCAAGAACAAATTTACTTGAAACAATTTCTACAAAATCTTATACAGACATACCACAATGGTTTAAAAAATGGGAAAACACAGGATTAATAAAATTTGATGATTTAGATAATGATGGTATGATTGATTATACTAATGATGATTCAAATGAATTATATGTTGACAGAGATATCATGGTTTTGGCCAATCCAGAAATAGCTAATTTACCCAATTGGGTTGTTGCCCTTGTTGCTGCTGGTGGATTAGCTGCCGCTTTGTCTACTGCTGCTGGTCTTTTACTTGTTATTTCTGCATCTGTTTCTCATGATCTTATTAAAAGAGTATATTATCCAGAAATAAGTGAAAAAGGTGAATTGGTAGCTGCAAGAATTTCTGCTTTTTTTGCAGTTTGTATAGCAGGATACTTTGGAATTAACCCACCTGGTTTTGTTGCCGCTGTTGTTGCTTTAGCCTTTGGTTTAGCTGCTGCATCTTTTTTTCCTGCTATTGTAATGGGAATTTTTTATAAAAAAATGAATAAGGAGGGAGCAATTTGTGGAATGATCGCAGGAATAGGGTTGATGTTGTTTTACATGCTAAAGTTTAAATTTGACTTTTTTGGAGGCGGTTCGTCTGAAGATTATTGGTTTGGAATTTCACCTGAAGGATTTGGAAGTGTTGCCATGATATTGAATTTTATAGTTTCTTTTGCTGTGATGAAGTTTACTTCACCAACACCAAAAAAAATAAAAGATATAGTAGATAACATAAGAATTCCTGAATATGAGTAAATATATCATAGATAGCCCAGAGAAATATTCTCAATTATATAAAGAGTCTGTTAATGAACCTGAGGTTTTTTGGTCTGAACTAGCTTCAAATAACTTTTTATGGGAAGCAAAATGGTCAAAAGTTTTAGATTGGGATTTTAGAAAAGCTAAAGTTTCATGGTTTAAAGATGCTAAATTGAATATTACAATTAATTGCCTAGATAGACACGTAAAAAATCATCCAGATAAAACTGCAATAATTTTTGAGCCAAATAACCCTAATGAGGAATATAAATCATACTCCTATTCAGAATTGTTAGCAGAGGTCTGTAAAATGGCTAATGTTTTGAAGTCAATGGGTGTTAAGAAAGGTGATAGGGTTTGTATTTATTTACCAATGATTCCTGAATTGGCATTTTCTGTTCTTGCTTGTGCTAGAATTGGTGCAATTCATTCAGTTGTTTTTGCTGGTTTTTCATCTAATGCCTTAGCCACAAGGGTAGATGATTGTAAGAGCAGTATAATTATAACTTCAGATGGTTCATTTAGAGGCGAAAAAATTTTAAATCTTAAAAAAATTGTAGATGACGCATTAGAAATCTGTAAATCTGATCAAAAAGTTTTAATGGTAAAAAGGACTAATGAATCTGTTAATATTAATAGTAAAAGAGATTTTTTATTAGATGATTTGATTATTGATGTTGATAATTTCTGTGACGCTGAAATCATGGATGCAGAAGACCCTTTATTTATTTTATATACATCAGGTTCTACAGGAAAACCAAAAGGGATGGTTCATACATGTGGTGGTTACATGGTATACACATCTTTTACATTTAAAAATGTTTTTCAATATTGTGATGGAGATATTTATTGGTGCACTGCAGACATAGGATGGATTACTGGTCATAGTTACATATTATATGGTCCATTATCAAACGGTGCAACAACAATTATGTTTGAAGGTATTCCGAGTTTTCCTAATTACAGTAGGTTTTGGCAAATAGTTGAAAAATTTGGAGTAAATCAATTTTATACAGCTCCAACTGCCATTAGAGCTTTGGCAAAACAAGGGAGTAGCTTTCTTAAAAACTGTGATCTTTCATCATTAAAGGTTCTTGGCACTGTTGGCGAACCTATAAATGAAGAGGCATGGCAATGGTATAATAAATATGTTGGAAGGAATAATTGTCCCATTGTAGATACATGGTGGCAAACTGAAACAGGTGGTATATTGATATCGTCAATTCCAAAAGTAATTCCAGATAAGCCAACTTTTGCAACAAAACCGTTTATAGGAATTCAACCGATATTATTAGATGAAAAGGGTGATGAATTGAAAGAATTTAACACTGTAGGTAAATTATGTATTCAATATCCATGGCCGTCTATAGCAAGAACAATATGGGGAGATCATAAAAGATATATTAATACTTATTTTTCTGCCTTTGAAAATAAATATTTTACAGGTGATGGCGCATTTAGAGACGAGGAAGGTAATTTTAGAATAACTGGAAGAGTTGATGATGTTATCATTGTTTCAGGCCATAATCTTGGTACTGCTCCAATAGAAGATGCGATTAATGAACACGAAATAGTTGCAGAGTCTGCTATTGTAGGTTTTCCGCATGAAATTAAAGGAAATGCTCTATATGGTTTTATTACTCTAAAACAAGAACATGAAAACCTAGACGATATTAAAAAAGAAATTAATGTTTTAATTTCTAAAAAAATTGGCCCTATTGCTAAATTAGATAAGATTCAAATAACCAATGGGCTACCGAAAACTAGATCTGGAAAAATTATGAGAAGGATTTTGAGAAAGATTGCTTCAAAGGAATTTAATAACCTAGGTGATATTAGTACCCTGTTAAATCCAGATGTTGTAAAGGAAATTATTGATAATTCTCTTTAGTTATTTTTAAAATTGCTTCAAAAACATCTTTGTAGTAATTTTTATTTTTTCCTATTAAAATATCTCTATTATTTTGGTTTAATAGCAAATCCATTTCCCTTAATGAAATTAACTTTAAATCATCAACTTCATCATTTTTATAATTTAGATTTATTTTAGCCTCATCAATTTTTAAAATATATGTGTGGTGAAACTCTCTGTCAATTATCTTACTATGATTGCTTTCACTTGTATAGATACCGAGTTTTAATAAATCTTTTTCTTTGATATGTATGCCTGTTTCTTCAAATGTTTCTCTAATGGCGGCCGCTTTAATATCTTCTTTGTATTCAATATGTCCTGCTACTGAAACATCCCAAACTCCGGGGTTTAATTTCTTTTTGATTGACCTTTTCTGAATTAGCACATTTCCTTTTTCGCTGAAAATCCATACATGAACTGTTGCGTGAAATAAGCCTTTTTTATGAATATATGACTTGGTTGCTTTTTTGCCAGTTTTTTTTCCGCTAGAAGAATATATCTCTAATAATTCCTCTCTCATTATGAAATTTAAATATTTATTTAAAATAGCTAAAGTCCTCTCCAGACTTAATGTTTAGCACTGTATTATAAATCAATTTGATTACATTCTCAACATCATTTTTATGAACCATTTCAACAGTTGTATGCATATATCTAAGTGGTAGAGATATCAATGCTGATGGAACTCCACCATTACTATAGGCAAAAGCATCTGTGTCAGTACCTGTATAACGACTAGAGGCAGCTCTTTGAAACGGGATTTTATTCTTTTTTGCAGTATTAATTATTAAATCCCTAAGTTTTTGTTGAACTGCAGGAGCATATGTTACTACCGGGCCTTTATTGAGTTCACAATAGCCTTGTTTCTTTTGATTTATCATTGGGGTTGTAGTGTCATGCGTAACATCTGTAACAATTGCAATATTTGGCTTTATAGTCTGTGTTATCATTTCAGCTCCTCTTAGACCAACTTCCTCCTGAACAGAGTTAGTAACATATAAGCCAAAGGGTAATTTTTTCTTATTTTCTTTAATCAGTCTGGCTACCTCAGCAATCATAAAACCTCCGATTCTATTATCGAGGGCACGACATACAAAATTATCCTTATTTAAAATATGAAAAGGATCAGGGTAAGTTATTACACATCCAACATGAATACCAAGTTTTTCAACATCTTTTTTGTTTTTGCATCCAACATCAATAAAGATATTATCTAATTTAGGAGGTTCTTCTTTTGTGGCCAATCTGGTATGTATCGCAGGCCATCCAAAAACACCTTTAACTATTCCTTTTTCAGTATGTATATTAACAATTTTGCTTGGAGCAATTTGGTGATCGCTTCCTCCGTTTCTTATAACTGATATTAGACCTTTATCAGAAATATAATTAACATACCAAGAAATCTCATCTGAATGTCCTTCGATAACAACTTTATATTCTTGATCTGGGTTTATAACAGCTACAGCTGAACCGTAAGTGTCCGTTATAAATTCATCTGCATATGGTTTTAAATAGTCCATCCAAATTTTTTGACCTTCCCATTCGTATCCAGTTGGAGAGGCATTATTTAAATATTTTTCAAGAAATTGCATTGACTTTTTGTTTAATATGCTCTTACTACTCATTTCGATTTGATTTTTAAATATTATATATGTAAAAATAATAATGATTTCCTTATTTATTATATATAATTTTATCAATTATTAAATAATTATTTTTAATTGAAACAATTCCTATTTTTATTAGTCTTTTTTACAATTGTAAATACTTACACTCAACAGATTGAAAATGATTCAATTTCTGAATATATAAGAATTTCAGGTGACACAATAGTTAAAGGGTCAATCGGGTTAAATGAGGTTTTATTATTACCGAAAAGACCATTTTATAATTCTGATCAAATCAGAAAATATATAATCCTAAAAAGAAAAACTTTAAAGGTTTATCCTTATTCCATAATGGCTTCAGATAGGTTAAATAGTCTTAATGAAAGATTGGATCTAATAAAAACTAAGAGAGGAAAAAAGAGATATACAAAAATGGTCCAAAAATTTTTAGAGGACGAATTAACTCCAGAGTTAAGTAAGTTTACTCAGTCTGAAGGTAGAATTTTGATAAAATTAATTCATCGTCAAACTGGGATATCAACCTATGATTTAGTAAAGCAATTAAGAAATGGTTTAAGGGCGTTTTTTTATAACACTACCGCTAAGTTTTTCAATATGAATTTAAAAAGTGAGTTTTTGCCAGAAACTAATATTGAAGATTATTACATAGAGGATATAGTACAAAGATCAATCAGAGATAACCTGATAGAATATAGGGAGCCAGCTAAAACTCATGATTTATTTAAATTGAAAAGTTTGTGGGATGGGCAGAAAAACAAATAAGAATATGAGTGAAAATTTTAAAATGATTGCTAAGACTTTTTATGGTTTTGAAGATATCCTTTCAGAGGAATTACTTGCTTTAGGTGCGCAAAAAATAAATAAAGGAAATAGAAATGTAAGCTTTTATGGTGATAAAGGTTTTTTATATAAATCTAACCTTAGTTTAAGAACTGCATTAAAAATACTTAAACCTGTATGTGAATTTAGATTTAAAGATATAAATGAATATTACGATAATATTTATAGTTTTAAATGGGAGGATTATATAGGTCCAACCGGTTCATTTTTAATAAATTCTGTTGTTTTTCATTCAAATGTTTTTAATAATTCAAAATTCACCTCATTAAAAGCAAAGGATGCTATTGTTGATCGTTTTAGAGATAAATTTAAGAAAAGACCCAGCATAAACTCATTCAATCCTGAACTTAGGATAGAAATACATGTTAATAGAAACGTCTGTACTATTTCCTTGGATAGTTCTGGTGAATCGCTTCACAAAAGAGGTTATAAAAAATATAATTCCGCTGCCCCGTTGAATGAAGTTCTTGCTGCGGGAATAGTTCTAATGTCAAAATGGGATAAAAAGTCTGACCTGTTAGATCCAATGTGCGGAACAGGAACTTTTCTTATAGAAGCTGCAATGATTGCAAAAAATATTGCCCCTAACTTAAATAGACTTTCATTTGCATTTGAAAAATGGAAAGATTGGGATAATGAATTATTTGAAATAATTGAAGAATCTGTAAGAAGTAAAGAGATTGATTTTGATTATAAATTATACGGTTTTGATATTTCAAATGCAATGGTGAAAAAAGCTCAAAAAAACATTGAAGTTGCTGAAATAGATATTGATATTGAAATTGCAAAAAAAGATTTTTTAAACTCAAAAAAAACAGATGAAGATAAGTTGCATATATTAATTAATCCGCCATATGATAAGAGGATATCAATAGATGTTAATGTATTGTATAAAAAAATTGGAGATACTCTAAAGAATAATTACTTGTATTCTGATGTTTGGATAATAACAGCAAATTTAGAAGCTATTAAATCAATAGGTTTAAGGTCTAATAAGAAAATTAAGTTGTACAACTCTAATCTTGAATCAAGGTTATTGAATTATGCTATTTACCCTGGAACAAAAAAAAATAAAAACTGATTATTTTTTTACTACAGGAATGAGATAAGAAATGCTGTAGCTAAATCCAGCACCTAGGTTAGAGCTGTCATATGTTCTATTAAATCCAGGAACATACAAATTTGTAATACCTTGTTTATTATTTTGTTTTAAGATGTTCTTAAGTTGTAATTCAAAACCAAGAAAAAGGTTATTTAATATCTCGGTCTTAAGTCCAAATACTAGCTCAAGCCAAAAAGCTTTTAAATCGGTTAGATTTACTGCATCTGTAATGATTGATTCTCCCCAATAGATGCTACTAGTATTGTAAATTGTATAGCTATTTACCCTTTGATCAAATTGACTAAATCCTAAATTAAAACCAGAGTAAACAATATTTTGAGTTCTAATATCATTATTTAATTTAAAATTAACACCACATTTTAAATAGCTGCCCTTTACTGTTGAATTTAAATAATAATTACTGATTATTTTTTCCTCATTCCCTAATTCTGAAAAAATATAAAGTGATTCCTTTAATCTTATGTCGCCACTTATTGATAATCCAGTATAATCATTATCAGTGGCAGATTTAATAATTTTCTGAATATCAATTCCAGCTCGAATACCAAACTTTTCAATTGTATCGTTTGTGCTAGCTGAAAAACTGTTAAATGTTAATGTTATAATAATGCTAGTGAAGAATCTTGACATGGGATTGATTTTCATTAGAAACAGAATTATTTAAAATGATGAGCTCAGAAATCCAATTTGTGGTTCCAGGAGTATCTAATGGGTCATAGGGCAGAGCAATTGATAAATTGTAATTATTTATAAAACCACATGCTCTTGAAATGAAGGTTTCATTAATTTCATAGTCAAAATAAACGTGATTTGGCAAGCCGCTTGGAATTACAGTTACATCCTCTGAGAAATCTTTACAAAACATAAAATTTGATACGGATTCATCATCTCTTAGTGGGATTGCAATAGAATCAGTATTTATGCCATTTATTTCACTTATCAACATTAGCTCATTATTTTTAACAATATACACACCAAGACTTTCAATATTTTTTCTTTCTTCCGGATTTTCTTCATCATAAAAAGTAACTATAAGACGGGGAGTTGTTAATGTTGATTCAGGACAAATATCATCACTTTCACAATTATATATTGTGATAATAATTAAAAATAAAACTAAATATTTATTCATTTAAATTTTTTCTAAAAGTACAACATTTTCTATATGATATGTCTGGGGGAACATGTCAATTGCTTGTGTAATTTTCAAGTTGTAAAAATCCCTTAGTTCATAAATATCTCTTGCCTGAGTTGAACTATTACAGCTGACATAAATGATTTTATCTGGTGAAAGCTTTATTATTGATTTTATAACTGATTTTTCTAATCCATTTCTAGGAGGGTCAACTATAATAATATCAGGTTTTTTGATTCCTTTAATAGGCTTTGCTATAATATCTTTTACATCCCCGTGTATAAATTTACAATTTGATATATTATTTAACTTTGAGTTAGATTTTGCAGCTTGGACAGCATCCTTAACAGTCTCAATGCCAATTATTTTTTTTGCCTCTTTAGAAAGGAATAATGAAATAGTGCCAATTCCAGAATATAAATCATAAACTATCTCATTTCCTTTGAGATTTGCAAAACTCTTAACTATATTATAAAGTTTATTGGTTTGATAGGAATTTGTTTGAAAGAATGATTTGGCAGATATTTTAAATAAAAGTTCACCTATTTTTTCTGTTATATAATTTTTACCGCTAAAGCAAAGTATCTCAAGATCATAAATTGTGTCGTTGCGTTTACTATTAATAACATACATTATCGAAGTTATTTCATCAAATTCATTTTTAATTAATTCTAAAAGATTCTCGGCCTTTTTAGAGTATTTGTAGAATTGAATTAATACCATTATTTCATTTGTGGTTGTTGTTCTGATCATCAAGTTTCTTATGTCTCCATTTTGATTTTTAAGATCAAAAAACTCTAAATTAAGTTCTAATGCTTTTTGTTTTGTGTAGTTTCTGATTTTATTTGAAATGTTAGTTTGAAGATAGCATTTATCAATATCAATAACCTTGCTCCACATTCCTGATTTATGAAAACCTAGAGCATTTTTATCTAAAATATCACCTTCTTCTCTTATCTCCTTTTCGGTTATCCATCTTGAATTACTAAAAGAAAATTCCATCTTATTTCTGTAGTAATACCTTTTATTGGATTTAATTATGGGAAGTTTTTTATAAGATCCAATCTTACCAATTCTGCTTAAATTTTCATTTACTTCTTTGTCCTTGTATATCAATTGTTCTTCATAATCCATGTTTTGCCAACTGCATCCTCCGCAAAGTTCAAAATGTGAACATTTTGGATCTTTTCTTTTGGAAGAGTATTTATGATATTTAATGATGTCGCCTTCTATATACGATTTTCTTTTCTTTCTTACTCTGATGTCAACAATATCACCAGGGACACCATTTTTTGTAAAAATTATTTTCTCTCCTTCTTTTTTGGATATAGATTTTCCGAGTGAACCTGCATCATTTAGTTCAATATTTTCTAAAACAACATTTCTTTTATTTCTACCCACTCTAAACTAATTGTCACTAAATATAATTCATTAAATTTGGACTAAAATAGAACTAGCAAAAAATTAATACAATGTTAACTTCAAAAAGCATAATTGATCTAGAGTATAAGTATGGTGCTCATAATTATCATCCGCTTCCTGTTGTTTTGGAAAAAGGTGAAGGAGTTTTTTTGTGGGACGTAGAAGGGAAGAAGTATTATGATTTTTTATCTGCCTATTCAGCAGTTAATCAAGGACATTGTCACCCTAAGATAATCTCTGCACTGGTTAATCAGTCAAATAAACTAACCTTAACATCGAGAGCATTTCATAATAATATTTTAGGTCAATATGAGAAATTTATTACTGAATTTTTTGGATATGATAAAGTATTGCCAATGAATACCGGTGTAGAGGGTGGTGAAACTGCGGTTAAATTAGCAAGAAAATGGGGTTATGAAGTTAAAAAGGTTGCCAATGATTCCGCAAAAATTATTTTTGTTGAAGGAAATTTTTGGGGTAGAACCTTAGGGGCAATTTCCTCTTCAACTGATCCTAGTAGCACTAATGGTTTTGGTCCGTTTATGCCGGGTTATGAAATTATACCTTATAACGATATAGAATCACTTAAAGATTCTTTAAAAGATCAAAATGTAGTTGCTTTTATGGTTGAGCCAATTCAAGGAGAAGCTGGAGTTGTAGTTCCTGACGACGATTATTTAAAGAAAGCATATGATTTGTGTAAAGAATCAAATGTTTTATTTATCGCAGATGAAGTTCAAACTGGTATTGGTAGAACAGGGAAAATGCTTTGCTGTGAACATCACGGATTCAAGCCCGATATATTAATTTTAGGAAAGGCTCTTTCTGGTGGTGTATTTCCAGTTTCAGCAATATTAGCGTCCGATGAAGTCATGCTTACAATTAAACCTGGTGAACATGGTTCTACCTTTGGTGGTAATCCAGTCGCTTGTGAAGTGGCTATGGCTGCATTGAACGTTATTAGAGATGAGAAATTAGCTGAAAATGCAGATAAAATGGGGGTTATTTTTAGAGAAAAGCTTCAATCTTACATTAATGGAAGCAAAATTGTTGAAGAAATTAGAGGAAAAGGATTGTTAAATGCTATTATAATAAATGATGAAGAGAATAGTGATATTGCCTGGAATATATGTTTAAAAATGGCTCAAAATGGATTACTTGCTAAACCCACACATGGTAATATAATTAGATTTGCACCTCCTTTGATTATCAATGAAGAACAGCTTAACAATTGTATTGAAATAATTATATCCTCTCTTAAAGATTTTGAATAATAATTTAATAAATTAGTATAGCTAACCATTCGATATGTCTACAATTTATCTTGACAATGCCGCTACTACAAAGGTTAGAGAAGAGGTGGTTAATGTAATTTCATCTATCATTAAAAATGAATATGGAAACCCTTCATCTACACATAGTTATGGTAGATCATCTAAATCTTTAATTGAATCATCAAGGAAAGATATTGCAGATATTTTAAATGTAAAATCATCTGAAATAATATTTACTTCTGGCGGTACGGAAGGAGATAATATGATTATCAGAAATTGTGTTAATAATCTAGGTGTTTCTCACATAATTACATCAAAAATTGAACATCATGCTGTAACTCATACTATTGATGACCTTATAAGATCAAATAATATTAACGTTTCATATGTAAAGGTATCAAAATCAGGACATGTTGATTTAAATGATTTAGAAGAAATATTAAAAAGATCTGATGAAAAATCTCTTGTAAGCTTAATGCACATAAACAATGAAATTGGAAATATCACTGATATTCAATTGGTTTCAGAAATTTGTCAAAAATATAATTCCTTATTTCATAGTGATACGGTTCAATCTGTTGGACATTATGATTTAGATTTTGAAAATATAAAAGTTGATTTTTTTGTAGCAAGTGCTCATAAATTTCATGGCCCAAAGGGTGTTGGATTTGCATTCGTAAGAAAAAATACAAACCTTGGATCATATAGTTGGGATGTCAGAAGCATTAAAAATTTCAACTAAAAATCTTAAATCTGAAAAAGAATATATAACTGAATTAAAAGCCTACTTTATTTCAGAACTAAAAAAGAAGGTGAAAAATGTTAAATTCAATGGTCTATGTGAAGATTTGAACAATTCAACTTACACATTGGTTAATATATTATTACCAATAGAACGTGACATTGGTGGGTTGTTTATGTTTAAATTAGATATTAAAGGAATTGCCTGCTCTAAAGGAAGTGCTTGTCAGAGTGGGAGTGACAAAGGCTCACATGTTCTAAAAGAAATACAAAATAAAGAAGATAATAAGATGGTATCTCTAAGATTTTCATTTAGTATATATAATACAAAGGGTGAGCTTGACTTTGTCATCGATCAAATTAATGATTTGATGAATTAGAATTTAATATCCATGTTAAGATTAAATATTCTTGGGCTTAGGTAGTTTGGAATACTGTATTGTCTTTTTGAGTAAACATCTCTCACCCATGTATTTGTAATCGTATTTTGCATGTTAAACATATTAAATATCTCCATTCCAATTGAGACTTCCTCAACGTTAAAAAGTTTTTTAGCATCCTCAATCAAATACATAATTCCTATATCAGCTCTTTTATAATCTGGTAATCTATTTTGATATTCATAAGGGTCAGCATAGCTAGGAGAACCTCCTGGTAATCCAGTATTGTATATCAGATTAATAAACATCTTTAAATTTGGCATATTAGGGACATAATCTTGGAATAAAACCCCAAATTTTAATCTTTGGTCAGTTGGTCTGGATATATAACCTCTATCATCAATATTTTCTTCAGTTTTTAAGTATCCAAAACTAAACCATGATTCGGTTCCTTTAACAAACTCTCCGTTTAGCCTCAAATCTAAACCATAGGCGTATCCAAAAGCATTATTATTAGCCACATACCTAATTCTTACATTATCTATAGTGTATGTGTTTAAATCATCTAAATCCTTATAATATAGTTCTGAGTTTAACCTAAAAGGCCTATTCCATAAATCAAACTTATATTCATTTGATAACACATAATGTGTTGATTTTTGAGCTCTTAATGAGGGATTGATTTCACCAGAAAAATTTCTCAGTTCTTTGTAGAATGGAGGTTGGTAATATATACCATATTTTAAATTGAAAATCATTTTTGGATTCCAGCTTGGCACATACCCAATTTGAAATCTTGGACTTATCACTATTTTATTCTTAACATCATTTGACCAATCTTCGCTGGATTTTAACGACCAATTGTGTGCTCTGACACCAAGATTGTAATAAATTTTATTGTTGTTTATATAGCTTTCACTTTCCCATTGGGAATAAAATTGGATTCTTTCTATTGAAGTGTCAATTGTAGATCGAATATTCTGAAATGGTACTATTGGCCCCTCATTAGCTTCATAAGGTTGTTCAGAGATATTAGTAATGAAAGGTGGGTCAATGAAATAACCAGCAGAATCAATAACCTCCCATTCAACAATTCTATCACTTATATTTTCTTTTGTGAATTTAATCGATAAATTGAATTCGTTTTTCTTTCTTATTAATTTAAGTTTAGACTCAATATTAAAAATTTGAGCATTTAAATCATTTCTAGCATGATTTAGCTGACTTCCAACTCCCTGACTAAATTCTACTTCTCCTAGATCCTCACTACCAATATTAGTATTCACCTCTGCAAGGTTATATTGTGCGAGTATGTCAAAATACTCTTTTTCAGTTGTATTGTAAAAAGATGAGTTTATTGTATAGGTATCACGTTGATTTGGTTTGTAATCAACGGAAATAGAGTTGAAAAAAGTAGCATATCTATCTTTTTCTTCTCCGTCATAAAATATTATTAATGCTAGTGGATCATCAAGTGTTCCAAAGTTAGTTTGTCTATTTAGAGGCTTAAAATTGTATCTATTTAATGAGAAATTTGTTAGAGTTGATATACTAAGTCTTGGATTAATCGATAATCTTAAATGGTTTTGTAAATCAAAAAATGAAGGCTTAAAGTTTGAGTTTGTTTCTTTTGAATTGACTAATAAGCTATTGTCTCTATATCTTAACCCAAGAATATTTGAAATATTTTTATCTTTTGAAACATTTTCTGAAGTAAAGCTACCACCTAAAAAACTCGAGTTAATTCTATACTGATTTGAATCTGGAGATTTATATTTAATATCCAAAACAGATGACATTTTATCCCCATATTTCGCTTCAAATCCACCAGAGGAAAATTTTATATCATCAGTCATTTCTGAATTAACAAAACTTAGACCCTCTTGTTGACCAGATCTTATCAAAAAAGGCCTGTAAATTTCAATCCCATTTACATATACAAGATTTTCATCAAAATTTCCACCTCTAACTGAGTATTGTGTACTCATTTCATTATTAATACTTACTCCAGGAAGAGTTTTTAATATGTTTTCAATTCCAGGCTGAACACCTTTAATATCTCTTAGTTTTTCAGGAGGTATATTTTGAATAGACTTTAAATCTTCTCTTCTGGTTGTATTCAAAATAACTTCTGAGATTTGTTCAAACTTGGTACTTAAAACTGGATTAAATTCAAGAATTTCATTTTTAGACAAGTTAACAGTAATTTGAAGTCTTTTGTGATTTATGTGAGTAAATACAATATTGATATTTTTACCTGACTCAACTTCAATTTTGTAATATCCATCAACATCACTGATAGAGCCTTTATTATCAAATTGAATATTAACATCTTTTATTGGAAAATTTTCTTCATCTAATATCAAACCTGTAATAATAGCATCTTGTGAAAAAAAACAAAAGGGTACAAGACAAAATAAAATGAGTACAAAATTTTTCATTTTTTCACTTTTCTAAAAAAAACTTTTTCTAAATATTTAGTATTCCCAACATTATCTGTAACATTAACTTTTAATATATTTTTAGGTTCAGAATTATTGATGTTGTCATTAAAATCATAGGTTAAAATTCCTTTCATAGGGTTGTATTCTAAAAGAATCCACTTATCATTCAATGTGCCTCTGTAGGAGCTTATTCCTGAATTTTTATCATTTATTTTTATTTGCAATTTATCCCTGTTAGAAATCCACTGATTATCTAATACATCAATTAAATTTATACTTGGCTGAATTGAATCAACTTTTATCATATAGTTACCCAAAAGTTTAATATTGGCTGTTAGTTTACCATTTTTTAAGTTATTAGAAACAAAAGATGATTTATCTTCTTTATCAAGTTTGGCAATATAAGTTTTGTTTACTAACGAATCATTATAACGGTCTGTATTAAATTTAATTGTTATTACTTTAAGAACAGGAATTGAATCTTCATCGATTGATAAAATATTATCTCTTTCAATAATTTCAATTTCTTTATCAGTATAGAAAGTATTATTACTTAATTTAATCGATGAACTAGCAAATAATAAATTGTATATACTATCCTTATTTATAGAATAAATATTATCTGATTTTAACCCGTTGATTTTATAATTTGTTTTTTCTTTCCAACGTATAGGAACCAAGATTTCAGTGTAATTTTTATTGAAATCAAATAGACGAATAGTATATAAGTAAACTTTATCCTGATTTTTTATATTTATAACTCCATTTCCAAGAGATCTATTGTACATATTTAAAGGATTATAGTCTTCAATATAAAGTTTCTGTATTCTGATTTTTTTATTCTTGTATGACGCATAATCAATAAAGGTGTTAATATGTCTCCATTCATCATAAGAAAATGAATTCAAATTCATGTCAAAAACTTCTTCACCATCTAAGTTTACTTTAATATCAGATAAACCCATTTTATTCCATGTATTATTCATTCTATCATATGAGTTTACACCAAATCCTATTAAGCCACTTGTGTTGAGGGTATCAGAAATAAAAAGATTATTAGAAATCTTTGTGATTTTTAGATTTTTAAAGCTTGAGTTTGAACCGCTAATTGAATTTTGTGGAATTTCTTTATAATGTAAACCAAGTACTACAGGCGGTATTGTATCTAAAATAGGGTAGTTTTTATATTCTAATGGATTTATCGGTCTGTCTTTATCATCTCGAAGCTCATAATGTAAGTGTGGGCCATAACTTCTTCCTGTATTACCGCTGTATCCGATTAACTCCTTTTCAGAAATTCTAATTTCATTTTCTTTTGGATATACTCTAAAGGTGTACGACTCATTAGAATATTGAATTTCTTTTACAATTTTTTCAATTTTAGGAGAATACTTTTTTAGATGTGCATAAACAGATGATTGACCATTATCATGTTTGATATATAATGCTTTTCCGTAACCACCATGAGTAATCTGGATTCTGCTTATATAACCATCTCCTATTGAATATACATTAAATCCCTCAGTTCCCTTAGTTTTTATATCAATACCTGCATGAAAATGGTTTGGTCGTAACTCAGCAAAAGTACCTGAAAGAATTATTGGTATATCAAGTGGATAGTCTCCAGAGTTTTGGGAATATATTATTGAATTTAACAGAAAAAATATTGTCAATAAATAATATCTCATCGAAATCTAAAATAACATATAATTGTAATTAATAAATGAAAAACTCAGAAAATTTAAAATTGAATGTTAAATTTGTAAGTATAGTATTTGTGATGTGAAAAAAATTCAGGATTTGTTGTTTGATTTAGAAAAAAAAGTTGAGTCTAGTTTAGCTGAGCTTTCAAAGTTGAAGAATGAAAAAAATGATTTATTAGACAAGAATCAAATCCTTATTAATGAAAAGAATGAATTGAATGCAGAATTTAGATTACTTGATGAAAGATTTAAGGCTTTAAAAATTGCAAATACTATTTCAGGTAGTGAAAATAATATTAATGAAACAAGAAGTGAGATTGACTCACTTATTAGAGAAATAGATACATGTATTTCTCAATTATCAGACTAGAAAATGAGTGATAAGCTCAAAATTAAGTTGTCAGTTGCTAACAGGATTTATCCTTTAACTATTGATCCATCTCAAGAGGAAGGTTTAAGGTTAGCTTCCCAGCAAATTAATGGTCTGATAAAAAAATTTGAACAGAATTATTCTGTTCGTGATAAGCAAGATGCTCTAGCGATGTGTGCGCTTCAGATTGCCTCTAGTAAGAAACAAAGTTCTTTGAATGAAGAAACATTTATTAATGATATAGAGGATAGATTATCCAAGATGATAAATATTCTTGATGATAAGAAATAAGTTCTTTACATAAAATTATAAAACTACCTACATTAGTTTTTTTTGTAAACTCAACGCTAATTAATTATAAAGGGTGAGTTTAGATTGTTAAATCGTGCTGAAATTTTATTCAGATTTTTGATCAGTCTTGTAGCCCTAATCCTGTTTAACTGGAGTTTAAATAAAAAAGCTTTTGTAGGTTTTTTTTTAAAAATTTTAAAACATGGAAATATCAACAACCTTACTTATTTATGCATTAATTGGATTTATTATTGGAATGATTATAATGCGGTTTATTAACAAAAACAAGTCTATTGGTTTATTGAATGATGCTAAAAAAGAAGCAGAAAAAATTATCGAATCTGCAAATGAAAAAGGGGATAACATTAAAAAGAATAAAATTATTCAGGCAAAAGAAAAATTCTTGGAATTAAAGTCTGAACATGAAAAAATTATTTTTTCAAGAGAAGATAAAATCAAGGCCATCGAAAGAGAAATTTCATCTAAAGAATCTCAAGTTGACAGTATAATAAAGAAAAATCAGGCCTTAAATTCAGATTTGGAAAAAAGACACCTTGAGGTTCAGGATAAGATCAACTCATTGGAAAAGAAAACAAAAGAGGTTGAAAAGGTCAGAAAAAATCAAATTAAAAAACTAGAATTAATTTCTGGTCTTTCAGAAAAAGAAGCAAAAGATAGTCTATTAGAGTCTCTTAAAAAGGATGCAGAAAATGATGCATTAGTTTATGCAAAAGAAAAGATGGAGGAAGCTCAATTAACGGTTAAGGAAAATGCAAAAAAGGTTATTCTAAATACAATTCAAAGAATTGGTGCTGAGGAAACTATTGACAATACAGTTTCCGTATTTAATATTGAGTCTGACGATATTAAAGGAAGAATAATTGGAAGGGAGGGAAGAAATATTAGAGCACTTGAGTCGGCTACTGGTGTTGAGATTATTGTTGACGATACTCCGGAAGCAATAATTCTTTCCTGTTTTGATTCAATAAGAAGAGAAATAGCTAGATTATCTTTACATAAACTTGTTAAAGATGGTAGGATTCATCCTGCTAGAATTGAGGAGATCGTAAAAAAAACAAAAAAAGAAATTGATCAAGAAATTATTGAGGTTGGAAAAAGAACGGTTATTGATTTAGGAATAAATGGCCTACATCCAGAGTTGATTAAATACGTTGGTAGGATGAAATATAGATCATCTTATGGACAAAATTTACTGCAGCATTCAAAAGAAGTTGCAAAATTATGTGCAATAATGGCATCAGAAATGGGAATTGATTCTAAAATGGCAAAAAGAGCTGGTCTTTTACATGATATTGGAAAAGTACCAAGTATAGAAAAGGATACAGAAACACCACATGCGATACTCGGTATGCAATGGGCTGAAAAATATGGAGAAAAATCGGATGTTTGTAATGCTATTGGTGCACATCACGATGAAATAGAGATGAATTGTTTAATATCTCCAATAATTCAGGTTTGTGATGCAATGTCAGGCGCTCGCCCAGGTGCTAGAAGACAAGTTTTAGATTCTTACATAGAGAGATTAAAAAATCTTGAAGAGATAGCGCTTGATTTTAATGGGGTTGAAAAGGCTTATGCCATTCAAGCTGGTCGTGAATTAAGGGTTATGGTGGAAAGTGAAAAGATAAATGATGATGAAGCATCAAATTTGTCATTTCAGATTTCTCAAAAAATTCAAACTGATATGACATACCCAGGTCAAGTTAAAGTTACTGTTATTAGGGAAACTCGTGCTGTTAATATTGCTAAGTAGTTTTTGACCTAGGGTGAAATTTATTCATCACATTAACCAAAGCTTTATTGTCTAAGTGCATATAGATTTCTGTAGTAGTTATACTTTCATGACCCAGCAACTGTTGAATAGTTTTTAAATCAGCTCCATTTTCTAAAAGATGAGTGGCAAAAGAATGCCTAAATGTATGAGGAGATATTATCTTCTTTATCTCTGATTTTTTTGATAGATTTTTAACAATTGTAAAAATCATAGCCCGAGTTAACTTACTTCCGTTTCTATTTAAAAAAAGAATATCTGAGTATTTTGCAACTATTTTTATTTTTGACCTAGAATTCAATAAATAGTCGTTAATACACCTTTTATTAATATAACTCACAGGTACCAACCTTTGCTTATTTCCTTTTCCTGTAACCTTGATAAAATCTTCGCTAAAATATAAGTCAGAAATTTTCAAATCTATCAGTTCACTAACCCTTAATCCACATCCATATAAAGTTTCAATTATAGCTATATTTCTTTCCGATTCTTTTTTCGTCTTATCAATATTTTTAATCATTAGATTTATCTCATCTAGTGAAAGTGTACTAGGGAGTTTTCTCTGTAATTTAGGTGACTCAATATTTGATAGAGGATTAGTTTTAATTAATTTTTCAAACAATAAGTAATCATAAAAACTCCTAATCCCAGAAATTATTCTTGATTGTGAATTTGCTTTAACTTCTTTAGAAATATAATAAACAAATTCCTTTATATGATCAGCTTCAACATCTAAGGGGCTTATTTGTTTTATATTTTTGTTGAGGAATGATTTTAACTTTTTAAGATCATTTTCGTAACTAGATATTGAGTTTTCACTCAAACCTCTTTCGATTTTAAGATAGTCTTTGAAATCGCTAATTGCATGATTCCATTTCATAGTTAATCAATCTCTAATAAATTTAATAAATTTACAACGTGAAAAAAATTATCATCATTAATGGTCCAAATTTAAATCTTTTAGGAACAAGGGAAACTTCAATTTACGGGAAGCAATCATTTAATGATTATTTAAATGATTTGAAGGTAAATTATTCATCTGTTGAAATTGACTTTTACCAATCAAACATTGAAGGGGAATTAATTGATAAGCTTCAAGAGGTAGGCTTTTCATATGATGGTATAATTTTAAATGCAGCAGCCTATACACATACTTCTGTTGGTATAGCAGATGCAATTGCTGCTATCCAAACACCTGTTGTCGAGGTGCATATTTCAAATATATATAAGAGAGAGGAAATAAGACATACCTCATTAATTTCTAAAAATGTTGAAGGGGTTATATGTGGTTTTGGATTAAAATCTTACGAGCTAGCGTTAGAAGCGCTAATTTAAAGATGTATAACCTCATCATAAGCAGCAGCAACTGCTTCCATAACTGCTTCAGACATTGTTGGATGAGGGTGAATAGCTTTTAATACTTCAGTACCGGTTGTTTCAAGCTTTCTGCCTAAAACAGCTTCGGCAATCATATCAGTTACTCCAGCACCAATCATGTGACAACCAAGCCATTCTCCATATTTTTCATCAAAAATAACCTTAACAAAACCTTCTTTTGATCCAGATGCACTAGCTTTCCCTGAAGCGGAGAATGGAAATTTTCCCACTTTTATTTTATAACCCTTTTCAATAGCTTGTTTTTCAGTCAAACCAACACTTGATATCTCAGGACTGCAATATGTACAGCCAGGAATATTTCCGTAATCAATTGGTGTAACATCATGACCAGCAATTTTCTCAACACATAAAATACCTTCAGCTGAGGCAACATGAGCAAGTGCAGGGCCAGCTACTATATCTCCAATAGCATAATACCCAGGAATATTAGTATTATAAAATTTATCAACTAGAATTTTATCTTTATCTGTTGCAATACCAACTTCTTCTAAACCTATATTTTCAATATTGGATTTTATTCCTACAGCTGAGAGTAAAATTTCTGATTCAATAACTTCTTCTTTATTATTTACTTTAACTTTTGCTAAAACCTTATTCTTTTTCTTTTCAACAGACATAACCTCAGAGGAAGTCATAATTTTGATGCCTTTTTTCTTGAATGATTTTTCCAATTCTTTTGAAACATCAACATCCTCTAGAGGAACGATATTTGGCATATATTCAATTACTGTTACATCTGTGCCTATACTATTAAAAAAATAAGCAAATTCAATGCCTATAGCACCGGATCCAACAATAGTAATACTACTTGGTTGTTTTTCTAAAGTCATAGCCTCTCGATATCCAATAATTTGCTTACCGTCCTGAGGAATAGAAGGTAAGACTCTTGATTTTGCACCTGTCGCAATAATTATGTGTTTAGCTTTATAGTCAGTTCCGTCAACAGAGACAGTCTTATCTTTTTTTAATTTTCCGTATCCTTTTAAAACATCAATTTTATTCTTTTTCATAAGGAAATTAACCCCTTTACTCATGCCAGAAGCAACATTTCTACTTCTTTTTACCACTTTAGTAAAGTCATGACTTATATTTTCAGCATTTAACCCATAATCTTCAGCATGATTTAAATATTCAAATACTTGCGCTGATTTTAGCAAAGCTTTTGTTGGTATACAACCCCAATTTAAACAAACTCCTCCTAGACTTTCTTTTTCTACGACCGCAGTTTTTAAACCTAGTTGAGAAGCCCTGATAGCCGTTACGTAGCCTCCAGGACCACTCCCAACCACAATTATATCATAATTATTCATAAGCTATTTTTTATTTGGATCTTTATTAAAATCTATACTAACTGAATTAACACAATATCTTAATCCCGTTTCTGTCGGACCGTCATTAAATACGTGACCTAAATGCCCTCCACAATTTACACATACTATTTCGGTTCTTACCATATTGTGGGAATAATCATCAACATATTTTATTGTGCCCTCAATTGCTTCATCAAAACTTGGCCATCCACAATTAGTTTCAAATTTCTGATCACTATTAAAAAGGGGGGTCTTGCATCCATTACAATTATAAACTCCATTTTCAAAATGTAGATTATATTTACCTGTGTGAGGATATTCTGTACCCTTTTGCCTAAGTACCCTATATTCTTCATCACTCAGAATATTTTTCCACTCTTCATCAGTTTTATTAACTTTTTGTTTGCCCATTTCAGTATCTTTTAGATAGATTTTATTTTGTGAAATTATGATGTTATAAGATGTTATAAATAGAATTAAAAATAATGTAATCTTTTTCATCATTAAATAATTAAACAAATGAATAAAATATTGTAATATTAGTATCGATTTGTAATTAAAAGCAAATTTATTTAATTAAATGAAATTTTATAAAAAAGGTGATAAAAAGTTATTAAATGCTTGGGCATTTTACGATTGGGCAAATTCTGTTTATCCTTTGGTAATTTCAACTGCAATATTCCCTATTTATTTCAAAAGCATTACTAAAGGAGATAGTGTTGACTTTCTTTGGTTTGAATCAATAGAAAATGATGCTTTTATTGGCTATATATCGTCTTTTACATTTTTAATTTTAGCTATAATATCACCTTTATTGTCAGGAATCGCTGATCATACAGGTTATAAAAAGCTTTTCATGAAAATATTTTGTTACCTAGGTTCATTTTCGTGTATTTTACTCTATAATTTTGATTTAGACAATTTCGATCTTGGAATTATTTATTACTTTTTCGCAGTTGTTGGTTTTTGGGGTAGTTTAGTTTTTTACAACTCTTATTTGCCTGACATTGCAAATGCTGATCAACAAGATATGACTAGTGCTAAAGGTTATTCTCTAGGTTATTTAGGAAGTATTATTCTACTTATTTTTTGTTTATTCCTAACTCAATTTCCAGAATCCTTTGGTCTTGTTGATAAAGCTCAGGGGGTAAAAATGTCTTTTGTTCTAGTTGGTGTGTGGTGGTTTCTTTTTAGTCAATATTCATTCTATTACTTACCTGGTAGAAAACACTATAATTTAGAAAAAAGTAATCTATACTCTCTAAAAACCTTTTTGAGCGGATTTAATCAGTTAATTTCTGTTGTAAAACAATTAAAAGTAAATAATAAGCTTAGAATATTTTTATTTTCATTTTTTATTTTCACAATCCCTACTCAAACTATCATCCTTCTTGCTAGTTATTTTGGTGCAGATTTAAATGAAATTAGTTGGAAAGATGAGGAGACCATGCAATCAGGTTTGATTATAGCAATTATTGTAATTCAGATTTTAGCAGCCGCAGGGGCTTATCTAAGTGCAAAACTTTCGAATTATCTAGGTAACATAAACACTCTTATTTCTATTAATATTTTATGGGCAACTATATGCTTTTTTGGCTACTTTGTAACTTCACCACTTGAATTTTATATTGCAGCTGGGTTTATTGGTTTAGGAATGGGTGGTATTCAGTCATTATCAAGATCTACTTATTCAAAATTGATTGACGTTAAATATTCAACCTCATATTTTAGTTTTTATGATGTATCTCAAAAATTAAGTATTGTTTTAGGAACCGCTATCTATGCCACAATGGATCTTTACACTGGAAGTATTAGATTAGCTATTTTACTTTTCGCACTATTCTTCATACCATCAATTTATATACTGACTAAAATTTCAAAATAATTTTTTAATGGCATAGTACTTGAAATATATATTGTGTAATTAATGGTTTTTATTACACTTTACTGATATAGAATCATTTATTTACACATCAAAAAAGTTTATATGTCCAGAAAAAATCTTTTTAATATTGACAATTTGTCAGCTCAGGATATTGATGAAAATGCTGAGTTAATACCACTAATGACTCCAGAAGATGAATTGGAGATAAGCAAGGAAGAGCTGCCTTTAACATTACCAATCCTTTCATTAAGAAATACTGTTTTGTTTCCTGGTGTAGTTATACCAATTACCGCATCAAGAGACAAGTCAATAAAATTGATTAAAGACGCAAATAATTTCAATAAACTCATAGGAGTTGTTGCACAAAAAGACGAAAATATAGAGGATCCAAAGTTGAAAGATATTTACAACATTGGAACAGTTGCAAAAATATTAAAAGTATTACAAATGCCAGATGGTAATACCACCGTCATTATTCAGGGTAAAAAGAGGTTTGAGATAGAAAGGGTAATTTCCGAAAAACCATACATCACATCCAATATTAAAGATTACCCAGAAGAAAATCCTGGAAAAGATAATTCAGAGTTTAATGCTATTATTGACTCTATAAAAGATTTATCCCTTGAAATAATTAAAAGAAATCCAAATATTCCATCCGAAGCATCTTTTGCTATTAAAAATATTGAAAGTAATTCGTTTCTAATAAATTTCGTTTCGTCAAATTTAAATTTACCCGTTAATGAAAAGCAAGCTTTACTCGAAATTAATAACCTTCAGAAAAGAGCATTAGAAACACTTAAGCATATGAACATCGAGTTCAAAAAACTTGAAATAAAAAATGATATCCAATCAAAAGTTCAAACCGATTTAAATCAACAACAAAGAGAATTTTTTCTACACCAGCAAATGAAAACAATTCAAGAAGAATTGGGTGGGGTAAGTCATGATTCTGAGTTGGATGATATGCGAAGCAGGGCTAAGAAGAAAAAATGGAACAGTGAGATTAAAAAACACTTTGAAAAAGAGTTAGCAAAACTACAACGAATGAATCCTCAGGTTTCTGAATATTCAGTTCAAAGAAATTATTTAGATTTAATTCTTGACCTACCATGGAATGAATTTTCAAAAGACAAATTTGATTTAATTAAAGCAAAAAAAATATTAGATAGAGATCATTTTGGATTAGATGATGTAAAAAAAAGAATCATAGAATATCTCGCTGTATTAAAGCTTAGAAATGATATGAAATCTCCTATTTTATGCTTACAGGGTCCACCTGGCGTTGGAAAAACCTCTCTAGGTAAGTCAATTGCAGAGGCCATAGGTAGAAAGTATGTAAGGATATCTCTTGGAGGGTTACGTGATGAGGCTGAAATCAGGGGACACAGAAAAACATATATTGGAGCGATGCCTGGAAGAATTATACAAAACATTAAAAAAGCAAAAACATCTAACCCTGTTTTTGTTTTAGATGAAATTGATAAACTTACATCATCAAATGTTGGTGATCCTTCATCAGCTATGTTAGAAGTTCTAGATCCGGAGCAAAATAATGAATTCTATGACAATTATTTAGAAAAAGGTTTTGATTTATCAAAAGTAATGTTCATCGCAACATCTAATAACATTTCCAATATTCAACCAGCTTTATTAGATCGGATGGAGGTTATTAATGTTAGTGGATACACAACAGAAGATAAAATTCAAATTGGAAAAAAGTTTTTATTGCCCAAGCAAATTAAAGAACATGGCCTAAAATCTAAAGATTTGAAATTAGGTGTGCGAGTTATGGAAAGTATAATTGAAGGATATACAAGGGAGTCAGGAGTTAGAGGTTTGGAAAAAAATATAGCTAAAATAGTCAGGTATTGTGCTAAGAATATAGCTACAAACGTAGAATATAACCCCAATATTTCATCAGAAGTACTAACAGAAATATTAGGCCCAGCTAAACTTTTTAGAGATAAGTATGAGTCAAATGAAATAGCTGGTGTAGTTACTGGATTAGCATGGACTCGAGTCGGTGGAGATATATTATTTATTGAATCTACTTTATCAAAAGGAAAGGGTAAACTTTCAATAACTGGAAATTTAGGTAAAGTTATGTCTGAATCAGCAACAATAGCCCTAGAGTATTTAAAATCCAACTGTAATCAATTCAATATAAATGCTGATGTTTTTGATAAATATAATATACATATCCATGTTCCTGAAGGTGCAACTCCTAAAGATGGCCCTAGTGCTGGGATAGCAATGCTTACCTCTTTGACTTCATTATTTACTCAAAAAAGAATAAAATCAAGAATAGCAATGACCGGAGAAATTACATTAAGAGGTAAAGTTTTACCTGTTGGAGGGATTAAAGAAAAAATATTAGCTGCAAAGCGAGCAAAAATTAATGAAGTGATTCTTTCTGCTCGTAATAAACCTGATGTAAACGAAATAAATGAAAGCTATATTAAGGGTCTAAAATTTCATTATGTAAATGAAATGAGTGAGGTTATCGAATTAGCGTTGACGGATAAGTTGGTTAAAAATCCAAAAAAATTATAATATTATTTATTTAACTGAGTTTTAGACACATGAGATTTAAGAAAACTCTGGTTTTAATTTTTTTTTCCATAATTCTAGATTACAGTTTATCCTATAGCCAAATTGCTGGAGAATCAACATACCAATTTCTGAATATCCCTAGTTCGCCCAGGCATTTAGCCTTAGGGGGAAAGAATGTTACAATTCAAGATGATGACGTTATTTCAGGTCTTTTTAATCCCTCGTCGATTAATCAAGAGATGGATAACATGTTATCAGTTAATTATTTTACTTATTTTTCAGATATATCTTATGGTTCATTAGCTTATGCATATAGACTTGATAATAGAGGCAATACAATTCATTTTGGTTTCTCATACATTAACTATGGTGATTTCGTTGGATATGATGAATTTGGAAATTATACATCAGATTTTTCTGGAAATGAATCTGTGTTTTCTATGGGTTATGCTAAAAAATTAAATAATATTCCAATAATATTTGGTTCAAATTTGAAATTTATAACTTCTACATTTGAACAATATAATTCATATGGAATAGCTGCAGATATTGGATTTTTTTACAATGATTATGTAAATGATATCAAAGCATCATTGGTATTCAGAAACATCGGCTCTCAAATTAAACCTTATAATGAAGTTAATGAAAAGCTACCATTTGAAATTAATCTTGGGGTATCTCAAAAGCTTGAGAATGCACCAATCACTTGGCACATTACATTAGAAAATCTTCAAAAGTGGCCAATAGGTTTGGCAAATCCATCAAGAATAATAACTGATTTAGATGGAAATACTACTGAGGAAAAAATTTCATTTTTTAATGAAATTCTTAGACATACTATCATTGGAGTTGAATTATTCCCAGAGTCATTTTTTAAAATGCAGCTTGGATATAGTTTTAGACGTTCTGAAGAGTTAAGGATATTAGAGCAAAGAAACTTTTCAGGAATATCATTTGGATTTGGAATGAAATTTAATAAACTTCGTTTTAATTATTGTCATTCAAGATACTCAAGTGCTTCAAATGTCAATTTTCTTGGAATACAATTAGACTTGGATTAATGAAAAAACTAACAATAGCCATAGATGGTCACGCATCTACAGGAAAAAGCTCAATTGCCAAGGAAATAGCAATTAAATATGGTTATATATATATAAATTCTGGCTCAATGTATAGGGCGGTAACTTTATTTGCAATTGAGAATAAACTGTTAGAGCTTTTAAATGACAATATTGATTTATTCATTGAAAAGTTAAAAGATATTTCTATCAATTTTAGATTTAATCAAAATAACCTTATTTCAGAAATCTTTTTGAATAACAGAAATGTTGAAAAAGAAATTGGCAGTTTAGAGGTTTCAAATTATGTTAGTAAAGTTGCTGCAATTCCTGAAATTAGAAAAGAAATGGTAAAATTGCAAAGGAATATTGATAGAAGAATAGGTGTTGTAATGGATGGAAGGGACATAGGGTCTGTTGTTTTTCCTAACGCTGACATAAAGCTGTTTTTAACAGCATCAGACACAGTAAGAGCTAATAGAAGATTTGAGGAAATGATAAATAATGGATTATCCGTCAGTTATGATGATATATTAAATAATATAAGAAAAAGAGACAAACTTGACTCTTCAAGGTCTAATTCTCCTCTTATCATTGAAAAAGATGCTGTCGTAATCGATAATAGCAATATGTCTATTGATGAACAAATTAAACAAATTAAACAGCTGATAGACAGAAAAATAGCTAATTAATCTGCCTTAAATACCACTATTTTAATAATATTTTTTATTTTCGCATGCCTTTTGTCATATAATAACTGATGCAGATGGTTAAAATAAATTTTAATTTCTTCTAAAATTTATATGTTAAATCAGTTAAAATTTTAGAATACAAATTTTTTATTATGCCTAAAAAAGCAGAAAAAAAAGAAACTACTGAAAATATAACTGAAGAAACAGTAGTTAAAGATGTAGCTGCGAAAAAATCTTCAAAAAAAGCTACAAAGACAAAAAAAGAAACCAAAGAAAAAGATACTTCATCAAATAATTTGTCAGATTTTGACTGGCATAATTACGAGGAAGGTATTGATCAAGTTGATAAAAAACAGATCAAAGAATTTGAAAAATTGGTTGAAGAAAATTTTGTTGAAACCTTAACAAATAATGTAGTTGAAGGAACTGTCGTTCATATGACTGATAGAGAAGCAATTATCGATATTAATGCTAAATCTGAAGGTGTAATATCTCTTAACGAATTTAGATACAACCCAGCTTTAAAGGTTGGTGATAAAGTCGAGGTTCTCATTGATATTAGAGAAGATGCAACAGGTCAATTAATCCTTTCTCATAGAAAAGCAAGAGTAATTAAAGCTTGGGATAGAGTAAATGATGCTCATGATTCAGGAGAAATTGTTAATGGTTTTGTTAAATGTAGAACAAAGGGAGGGATGATTGTAGATGTTTTTGGAATTGAAGCTTTTCTTCCCGGTTCACAAATTGATGTAAAACCCATAAGAGATTATGATCAATATGTAAACAAAACAATGGAGTTTAAAGTTGTGAAGATTAATCATGAATTTAAAAATGTTGTTGTTTCTCACAAAGCATTAATTGAAGCAGATATTGAACTTCAAAAGAAGGAAATAATAAAACAATTAGAAAAAGGTCAAATTTTAGAAGGTGTTGTAAAAAATATAACTTCCTATGGTGTATTTATGGATTTAGGAGGTGTAGATGGTTTAATTCATATTACTGATCTTTCATGGTCTAGAATTAATCACCCAAATGAAATCGTTGATCTAGATCAACAGCTAAAAGTTGTTATTTTAGATTTTGATGAAGATAAGTCTAGAATTCAATTAGGCTTAAAACAATTAAGCAAACATCCATGGGAAGCTCTTGCAGATGATGTAAAAGTTGGTGATAATGTAAAGGGTAGAGTAGTTGTAATAGCTGATTATGGTGCTTTTGTTGAAATTTCTGAAGGTGTCGAAGGTCTTGTGCATGTTTCTGAAATGTCTTGGTCAACTCATCTAAGATCAGCTCAAGACTTCTTTAACGTAGGAGATGAAATTGAAGCTAAGATTTTAACTTTTGACAGAGAGGAAAGAAAAATGTCCTTGGGTGTTAAGCAACTTACACCTGATCCGTGGACAGATATAACAAAGAAATACCCAGTTCAATCAAAACATACTGGAATTGTAAGAAATTTTACAAATTTTGGGGTTTTTGTTGAACTTGAAGAGGGAGTAGACGGACTTATTTACATTTCCGATCTTTCATGGACAAAGAAGATTAAACATCCAAGAGAATTCTGTAAAACTGGAGAAAAGATTGATGTTTTAGTTTTAGAACTTGATGTCGATAATAGGAAACTTAGTCTCGGGCACAAACAATTAACCGAAAATCCGTGGGATAAGTATGAAAATGAGTTTTCTTTAGACTCAATTCATAATTCTGAGGTTTACGAAATTGTACCTAAAGGGGCTACAGTTAAATTTAATGATGATGTAATCGCCTTTATTCCTTCAAGACACATGGTTAAAGAGGATGGTAGTAAACTTAAAAAGGGTGAGGCTGTTGATTTAAAGGTAATTGAGTTTAATAAAGATACAAAGAGGGTAGTATTATCTCATACACAAACTTTTAAAGATATTGAAGAAATAAATAAAAAAGTGATGACTAAGAAAATACAGGAAGATAAGCTAAAATCTAAAAATACTTTAGGTGATGCAAATGAGCAATTGCAGGAACTGAAAGATAAAATGGATGGAAATTAATAAGAAAAGCCTTTCAATTGAAAGGCTTTTTTTTTAAATTAAAATGTTATTTTTCTGTAGATGAAGAAAAAAATAATTCTAAATGACGATCAGCTAGATACCACTCTTGATAGGTTAGCATGTCAACTTACTGAAAATCACGAAGATTTTAAAGAAACAGTCCTTGTAGGTTTACAACCCCGCGGAAAGTCATTGTGTGAAAAATTAGTTAGTATTTTAGGAGATAAATACAATATTAAATCTGTTAATCATGGTTTTTTAGATATTACTTTCTTTAGAGATGATTTTAGAAGAAATAAAGACATTTTATTACCTAACAAGACTGATTTTACGCTTTTGGTTGAAAACAAAAAAGTAGTTTTCATAGATGATGTCTTATATACCGGTAGAACAATTAGAGCTGCTTTAACAGCTATTGAAAGTTTTGGTAGACCAAAAACAATTGAATTATTAATTCTGGTAGACAGAAGATTTAGTAGAGAGTTGCCAATTCAACCTGATTATAAAGGTATTCAAGTTGATGTTTACGAAAATCAGAAAGTGAATGTCAAATGGAATGATGAAATAGATGGGGATTATGTATATATAGAAAATTTAAAGAATGGATAATCTTAGTGTTGATCATTTATTGGGAATAAAGTTTTTAAATCAAAATGATTTAGAGTTGATTTTTGAAACTGCCGATAATTTTAAAGAAGTAATCAATAGACCAATAAAAAAGGTTCCATCACTTAGGGATATTACAATAGCAAATCTTTTTTTTGAAAACTCAACAAGAACAAAATTATCATTTGAATTAGCTGAAAAGAGGTTGTCAGCTGATGTTTTAAATTTTTCCTCCTCACAATCATCAGTAAAAAAAGGTGAATCATTAATTGACACGGTCAATAATATTTTATCAATGAAAGTTGATATGATTGTCATTAGGCATTCTAATCCAGGTGCTCCGCAATTATTATCCGAAAAAGTAAATGCTACAATTATAAATGCAGGTGATGGTGCTCATGAACACCCAACACAAGCTTTACTTGATTCTTATTCAATGCGTCAAGAAATCGGAGATTTGCAAAATAAAAATATTTTAATTGTAGGGGATATAATTCACAGTAGAGTTGCTTTGTCAAATATTTTTGCATTACAATTACAAGGAGCAAATATAAAAGTTTGTGGGCCACACACTCTTATCCCAAAATATTTGAAGGATTTTGGGGTAAAGGTTGAAACAGATTTAGATAAAGCTTTACAATGGTGTGATGTTGCAAATATGTTAAGATTACAAAATGAAAGGATGTCAGAAAGTTTTTTCCCATCAGTCAGAGAATATAAAAAATACTATGGGCTTACTATGGATAGATTACAAAAGGTTAACAAAGATATTGTAATTATGCATCCTGGTCCAATAAATAGAGGAGTGGAAATTACAAGTGAAGTAGCTGATTCAAATAATTCAATAATATTAGAACAGGTTGAAAATGGTGTAGCAATCAGAATGGCTGTCATTTACTTGTTAGCGAAGAAAAATTTTGACCGTTGAAAGTAACAGTATTGGGCTCTCAAGGTGCTATTCCAAAGGTTGGGTTATTTTCTACTTCCTTAATTCTTAATGTCTGCAATTCTTATGTTTTAATTGATTGCTGTGAGGGAGTTCAACATCAATTAAGAAAGAATAAAATAAAGTTCTCAAAGATTGAAATAATTTTAATCAGTCATGCCCATGGAGATCATTTTTTTGGATTAATCGGACTTATTTCAACTTTATCGCTACTTAAAAGGGACAAGAAGTTAACCGTTTTTTGTCCTTTGGCAGTGTTTAAAATTATTCAAGCTCACTTGAAGTTTTCAAAGATGAATTTAAGTTATGAGCTAGATTTAAAAGTTTTAAATAATACTAGTAAAATAAATATATTTAACAATAACTACTTTTCAATAGAGGCTTTCCCTTTAAAACATTCAATTTATACAAACGGATTTTTAATCAGGGAAAAAGAAAAAAAAAGAAAGTTAATCTTACAAAAAGCATTAGACAAGAATATAGATAAGATTTATTTTAATAAACTAACTAATAGAGAAAATGTTATAAATAATGATGGAATTGAAATTAATTATTTAGATGTAACAAAGGATGGGGATAAAGCAAAGGCATTTGCATATTGCAGTGATACAGCTTATTTTGATGAATTAATTAACAATATTAAAGAGGTAGATCTCTTGTATTGTGAAACTACATTTCTAAAAAAAGATAAAGACAAAGCAACTGTTACACTACACTCAACTACAATAGATGCTGCAACACTTGCTAAAAAAGGTAATGTAAAAAAACTTTTAATTGGTCATTTTTCTTCTAGATATGATGATTACAATGATTTCATTACAGAAGTTGCAACTATTTTTAAAAATGTTATTATTTCAGAGGAAGGAAAAAAAATAGAAGTTTAGAATATAGATTATTTATTATTTAAATTTGTGTTATGCTAAGAGATATAAGTAATTTAAGAAAGTCTTACTCTAAGAATTCTTTAATAGATAAAGACCTTCCTGAGGATCCATTTTTTCTGTTTGATATTTGGTTTAAGGAGGTAAGCTCAAAAAATAGTAAATCAGAGGTTAACGCCATGACATTATCAACAATTGGTTTATCTGGATACCCAAACGGACGCATAGTATTATTAAAATACTATTCTCATGACGGATTTGTTTTTTTTACAAATTATAATAGTAATAAGGCAGCTTCAATCGATCAAAATAATAAAGTTTCAATCTCCTTTTTTTGGGAAGAATCTGAAAGACAAGTAATTATAAAGGGTGTTGCTGCAAGGACTTCAGATGATTTTAGTACAAAATATTTTAATTCTAGGCCAAAAGGTAGTAAACTTGGAGCGCTTGTTTCAGAAAATCAAAGTTCAATCATTAAATCTAAGGACTATATTGTAAAAAAATTCAATGAACTAAGTAAGGAGTATTCAAACAAAGAAATTGCAAGACCTAATAACTGGGGTGGGTATATAATCAAACCAATTCAGTATGAATTTTGGCAAGGAGGTGAAAACCGACTACATGATAGGATTAGATACACTCTTAATAAGAATATTTGGCAAATTGACCGTTTAAGTCCTTAATAATGAATCAAGAGAGTTAGAAATTAGATTGACAACTTAAATTGATTTTTTAAATCTTCAATTATAGGATTTTTTTTCTTCAGTAATTCATACTTCTCCTTATTTGTATATGCTACTTTTTTATCGATACTTTTATCAATTTTTAATGAAATATCAATTTTTGAATTAAGCTTTTCTCTGAAAAATTGAATTAATTGTTGTTTTTCTTGATCAACTTCTATTGCAGTTGTATTGTTAGGAACCCAGTATATTACTGTGTTATTGTCGAATTTAGGTGCTGAAATTCTGAGGATTGATGCTATAATATATCTTCCTTTATTTTCTTGTTTATTGGCATACTCCTCCCATGTTTCGGTAATATCATTTAGAGTTAAATTTCTTACAGTATCATATTCTTCCTCAATATTTGGTATATCATCAGCAATATCTTTCTCTTTTTCTATGCTTTTGAGTGATAGTGTAGATGTTTCAAAATCGGTAATATCTATATCTGCAACTGGTTTTGATTTCTGTTGAACCATTGCTTTTGAGTTGTGTGACTCAAAAACCTGGCTTTGAAATGTAGAAACAGGTATTAATTTATATTTAAATTTTTTTTTTTTATCGTCTAATTCAAGTGATGAAATTTTTAATACAGATAGCTCAACCAATAGTCTTTGATTTATGCTTTTTTGGAAATTT
The DNA here is from genome assembly GCA_902626365.1 of uncultured Bacteroidota bacterium. Lineage (GTDB taxonomy): Bacteria > Bacteroidota > Bacteroidia > Flavobacteriales > Flavobacteriaceae > MED-G13. The sequence continues at coordinate 46,031 of CACOFE010000009.1, forward strand.
ATTTCGGATTCGTTTAATATATTAATGTATTCAATCAGGAATTCATAATTTAAAGCTGAACCCAAGTCAATTAATTTATTGATTTTTGATTCGTCGTAGTTTAAGAGTTTTTGAGATAATTTATTTTTACTAACGAGAATATCTCTGAAAAATGAAGAAAGACCAGATAAAAACAAGTCTCCAGAAATCCCTTGGTCAAGAACAGAATTAGTTGTATTAATTAAATTCGGTATATCTTTTTTATTAATAAGATTAACTAATTCTAAAAATGTATCAAAACCAATGGAGTTTAGATTTTCAACAACCATTTGTGAAGTTATTTTTTTATTAATTCCTACAACCTTGTCAAATAGCTGTAGTGCATCTCTCATGGCACCATCACATTTACTAGCAATTTGTTTCAATGCATCATCCTCATATTCAATTTTTTCTATCTTACAAATCTTTTCAAGATGACTCACTATGTCATCAATCGTTATTCTTTTAAAGTTATAAATCTGGCATCTGGATAGAATGGTAGGAATAATTTTGTGTTTTTCTGTTGTTGCAAGAATGAATATGCAATGTGAAGGTGGCTCCTCTAATGTTTTTAAAAAAGCATTAAAAGCTCCTGATGATAACATATGAACTTCATCAATTATGTAAACTTTATATTTTCCAGTTTGAGGAGGAATTCTGGTTTGATCTATAAGATTTCTTATGCCTTCAACACCATTGTTGGATGCTGCATCTAATTCAAAAATATTATAAGAGTTATCATCATTAATTTTGAAATTGTTAATTTCTCTAGCTACTATTCTTGCACAACTGGTTTTTCCAACTCCTCTGGGTCCCGTAAATAATAATGCCTGTGCTAATTTATTATTTGAAATTGCATTTTTAAGTGTAGAAGTAATTGCTTGCTGTCCCACTACATCTTCAAAGTTTACAGGCCTATATTTTCGTGCAGAAACCAAAAAATCACTCATATTTTTTATCTATCAAATAATTATTTAAATATATAAAAACGAGTACATTATTTTAATAATTAAATGTTTTAATTATTGATATATATTAACATTGTTATATTTGCATTGTGAATCGTCTTGTCGCTATTTATAGAGGAAAGTCCGAACACCAAAGTACAGCACAATGGCTAACGGCCATCAATCGAAAGATTAGGAAAAGTGCAACAGAAAGTATGTACAGGTAATGCTGTAGTGAAATCATGTAAACTCTGTGCGGTGAAATGCCATGTAAACCAGCTCTTGAGAGTTGTACGCTCGATGCTGGAGGGTGGGCAGCTAGAACATATAGGCAACTATATGTCAAGATAAATGACAAGAACTTTTTAATAAAGTACAGAATTCGGCTTATAGATTCACTGAAAAGCGGGTATTACCCGCTTTTTTGTTGGAAAAAAGTAAAAGAGCAATCCCCATAATTCCTTTTTTCTAAAAAGTTATTTGTTTCTTTAAAATCCTTTTTTTTATAGTGTTCAAGAATAAATAAACTAGAGGTATTATTTAGAAAATTATTTTCAACCAGATTAATTAGTTTATAATAATGTTCCTCTTCAAAAGAATATGGTGGATCAGCAAAAATTATATCAAAATTTGTATTACAATTTGATAAAAATTTAAAAACATCTTGTTTTATAATTTTTGATTTGATATTTAAATCATTTAAAGTTAATGATATGTGTTTTACACATTGAATATTTTTTTCAACAAATGTAACTTTCGATCCTCTAGAAATGAACTCTAATCCAACCATGCCAGATCCTGAAAATAAATCAAGTATTTTTAAATTCTCAAGATTAACTTTGTTTGAAACTATATTAAATATTCCTTCTTTGGCTAGATCTGTTGTGGGTCGAATTGGTAAATTTCTTGGAATTTTTATTCTTCTACCACCTAATTCTCCGGATATTATTCTCATCAGAACTCACTTAATAAAATATTTGAATTTAAAACATTAAAATCAATACCATCGATATCTATTGGATCGATTAGCTCAACATTTCTCACATATGTGTAAATAAGCTCATATAATTTTGAATCTAAATCTATAGATCCGCTGAAAACAGTGTGTATTTGATCTGGATTTAATTTTAATTCTGAAAAGCAAAACAATAAGTAAAATAAGATATCTTCATCTGAATTATGATCATATGAATTGTAAAACATTAATTTTTTGTCTTTAAAAAACAATATATCGATAAATCCATCATTTATATTAACAAAGACCTTTTCTGAAAATTTTTCGGCTAACTCATTTGAAATTTTCTCGATAATTAATGAACTATAATGAAAAAAATCAAACGTTCTAAATTTCTCAAATATAAAATTATTTATTTCTGTATTGGGGATATAAACGTTATTTATCTCGTGATTTAATACCTGATCATTGGCAGCTATATCATCAATATTAATTGATGTATTATATTTCAAATAATTTAAAGAGTTTTTATGGTCAAAAAGAGTAGTGGGAACAAGGGTTGATGTTTTGTTATAATATATTAATTTAACCTCTGAAGGAATATTTTCTTTAGAAAAGGATTTAATATATTTTTTAATTGTTTTAAGCACAAAATTCGATTTCTTCTTATGTAAAAATCTGACTTTGTTTAAACTAGAAAGTTTTTGATGATTAAATAAACAAAAGATTACCCAACTTTCATTGATATGAATTGCTAATGAGCTATTATTAGTATAGGAATCTATTTTAGTTGTCTTTTGAGTAGTTTTTTGGCCAATTTCCATTAGTGTTGACTTCATTCATTGATCCAATTTTTAAAGATGAACCATTTACACCATCAACGGATTGTACTTGATTTTCTTTTAAAACTAAGTTAAGTGATTGGTCATAAAGGATAACTCTTTTTTTCACAAAGGCTTCAAAAACAGGAATATCTATACCATTTTGATTTAAAAACCCTGCTTGAAGCTCAAATCTAGTTTGATCATCTTTAGAAAAAGGCACATACATCATATTAAGATATCTATCATCATAACCGAATAATGAGTCTTTAACTGAAACAAAACCTAATGTGTCAACAATTACAATATCTTTATATGTTTTAACACCACCATATCTTTTGGTCATTTCTTTGTCTAAAACACTAGAATCTCTTCTTTGGGTAATTGTAAAAGAATCAATTTCAACAAATTTTACTAAGCTATCCCAATTATCTTGAAAAACTCCTTTAACTGTTCGATGGGCAAGTTGTGTGTCCCGAATATCTTTAAGATTCTTTATGACAACCTGATATCTCGCATTTTTAACTTCATCAAATTTAATTTCATCATAAATGGATGTAAAAAGAAGAGAAGCAAATAAAAGTATAAGAACCCATAGGCCTCCTAAAACATAAGGTTTGTGTTTGTCTTGCATTCTTGTTCTAACATAGAATACAATTCCAATAGCAATAAAAGGGGATAAGAAAAGTAAAACCTTCATCATGATTTATCTGAGTTTTAAGATAAACAAAACTACAATTTTTTTTTATTTGTAAAAATCTATGGCAATAAAAAACATTTATATATTTGATAATCTAATTTTGTTCTTAATATGAAGGAAAATCTGTCATCAATAATAAAAAAAAACCTTCATAATCAGTTAAATAAAAAACAGGAATTAGCATTAGAAAAAATCATTTCATTTATAGAACACAAAATAAATGATGAAATTTTTGTTTTAAAAGGTTACGCTGGAACAGGGAAAACTTATATAATTTCAAACATTGTAAAAAATTTATGGAAAATAAATAAAAGTGTTATTCTGTTAGCACCAACTGGAAGGTCTGCCAAGGTGCTTTCCTCATATTGTAAAAAGGAGGCTTATACAGTGCATAAGGAGATATTTTACACAAAAAATAATTTCTCAGGTAACCTAGAATTCACTTTAAAAATAAATAAGCATAAAAACACAATATTTATTGTAGACGAAGCCTCAATGATCAGTACAAATAGAGGAGATGGAGTCGGTTTATTTTCACAATCTTTGTTGGATAATATCATTAAATATGTTTATTCAGGAT
>CACOFE010000010.1 GCA_902626365.1 uncultured Bacteroidota bacterium
AAGCTATAATCACATCAGTGGAGATTTATTTTTTGAAAAAACTCATATCCCAGAAATGCTAGAAAGAAGTAAGTGTCGTTTAAATGTTGATGTTAAAACATTAATGATGATTGACAGCCTTGAAATGACTAAAAAAGACATTGAAAAAATAATTGACGAATGCAAAAAAACTAAATCATCAAGAATTGTTATTACTCATGGTACAGATACTATGGTAAATACGGCAGAAAAAATTGCAGAAAAAATTAAAAACAAAACCATTGTTTTAACAGGTGCAATGATACCTTATGCTTTTGGAAGTTCTTCAGACGGATTTTTTAATCTTGGTAGTGCATTGTCTTTTGTCCAAATTCTTAAAAATGGTATTTATATTGCTATTAATGGTCAATATTTTGATTACGATAAGGTTGAGAAAAATAAATTAAAAGGATACTTTGAAAAAAAATAATTTATATATTCATGTCTTACTAACCTAATATTATACAAAATGAAAAAAATTCTATTGGCAATAATGATACTTCCATTATTATTTACATCATGTGAAGAATGTGATTGTGGAGTTAATGGAGTAAACGTTATTGATTATTCACCGCTTGAGGAAAAGGCTCAGATTATGAAAACTGCATTTGAAAATAAGGACACTGACACAATGTTAGAGCTATTTACAGATGACATGGAATGGGTGTTTCCAAATGGTGAAAAATTTGAAGGAAAAGAGCAAGCAAGACAGGGCTTCAATTATGTTTTCAGTTTATGGGATGAAATGAAAATGGACTCTGGTGGTGATGAGAATCCTCCAATTATTCTCGCGACTTCAGGAGAGCAAGGTCAATTTTTAATGAGATGGTCGCCTTATTCTTATAAGTCATTTTCGGGTGATGAGTACACTATCAGAAATCACACAGTATTGTGGTTTAATGATGATGGAATGATAAAGGGTGCTTACAACTATTATGACCGAAAGGACATATCTAGGGCTTATGAAACAGACCCCATTGAAGAAATTGAAGATTAATCAAAAAAATTAAAACCTCACGAAAGTGAGGTTTTTTTGTTTAGTGCCTTTAACCTTTTTATTAAAGGTGGATGTGAATAATGAATAAAAACATATAGGGGATGCGGGTAAAGATTTGATAAAGAATCAACCGAAAGCTTTTTTAAAGCCAAACTTAAAGCATTTCCATCATAGGTTTCCTTAGCATATTCATCAGCCTCAAATTCATTTTTTCTGCTTAAAATATTCATAAAAATTCCTGTGATTAAGCCAACCGGGGAATATAAAAAACTAAATGCAATAATTCCAATATGAAAATTCATAGTTAAAGATCCTAATGAGTTAGCAATTAAATCATATTGCATGCAGATTTCAAATAAATAACACATTATAGCCAATTGAACTATTGTTATAATCATAGAATATAAAATATGTTTCTTCTTATAATGTCCAACCTCGTGTGCAAGAACAGAAACTAATTCCTCATCAGTGTGTTTCTCTATTAAAGTATCATATAAAGCAATTGTCTTTCTTGGACCAAGTCCACTAAAAAAAGCATTTGCCTTGGATGAACGTTTAGAGCCATCAATTACAAAAATGTTTTTAAGAGAATATCCGACTTTTTTAGAATAAGCTTCAATTTTTTTTCTTAGTTCTCCGTCTTCTAAAGGGGTTAATTTATTAAAAATAGGAACAATTAAATCTGCATAGAACATATTTAAAAAAAGCATAAATAGTGATAAACCAATCCATAACCATAACCAAAAGCCAGTGCTGAAAAACCCAATAATTAAAACTGCTGTTGATGTTAACCCAATTATAAGGATCGCTGACATGATTAAACTTTTTATTTTATCTATAATAAATGTTTTTAAGTCAGTTTTATTAAACCCAAATTTCTCTTCAATAACAAATGTTGAGTAGTAACTAAAAGGTATTCCTAAAATATAAGTAATTAGGTGGAATATCATAAAAAAAATAGATGACTGTACAATAACGGAATCTGAAAGTGAAATAGCATAATCGCTTATAAATCCAAATCCATAAAAATATAACATTAGGAGAGTAAAAATTAAGTTTAAGGAACTACTAATCGAAGATAACCTTCCTCTTTCAATTTTATATTTTTTTGCCTTGAGGTAAGTACCAGAATCATAAAAATCTTTGAGATCATCAGGAATTTCATCTTTCCAATTTTTATCATTTAGGTAGTCAAGTACTGTTGTAAATAGAAAGTTAAATATTACAAGAACAATAAAAATATAGAGTATATTTTGTGGATTCAAAGCGATTTAATTTAGGTTACAAAAATAGTTAAAATGAAGCTTATTTTTATAAATTAGTTAAATGATTAAGCAAATAGTTTTATTAATTACTACGATATGTATTGCAGTATACTTAGTCGTTTATTCTCAGTTGTTTACATTTGATTTTTCGTCAAATCAGTTAGAAGCTTTTTACAGTATGTTCTATTTATATTTGGGTGCATCGACTTATTGTTTTGTTGCAGGAGAATTAACCAAAAACTATAGTCAAGTAGACAGGTTGTGGAGTACAATTCCCATTGCATATTGCTGGTACTTCACATATGCATCTGGAATGGATGAGAGATTAATTCTAATGTCTACACTAGTATCAATATGGGGGATTAGACTTTCGTTTAATTTTGCAAGGAAAGGTGGTTTTTCTCTACTTCCCTGGAAAGGAGCTGAGGATTACAGATGGGAGATTCTCCAAAGAGATGTTCCTGCCCTAAAAATAAAATTGAATTGGTCGTTATTTAATTTTTTCTTTATATGCTTTTATCAGATGGGGCTTATATTTCTTTTTTCGCTACCAATATTATCTGCATGGCAGGGAGATAGTGAAATGACAAATAAAGATTTATTAGTAGCTGCTGTAATGTTGTGTTTAATTATTATTCAAACCATTGCAGATGAACAACAACATAAATATCAAACAAAAAAATACAAATTAATAAGAGAAAATAAAGAGCTTTTCGGGAATTATAAAAAAGGGTTTATTGACACAGGCTTATGGAAATTCTCAAGGCATCCAAACTATACTTGTGAGCAACTAATATGGATAACATTTTATTTCTTTAGTGTATCAGCAACTGGTGAATTTCTAAACTGGTCAGTTATAGGATGTTTACTTTTGGTATTACTTTTTTACTTTAGTGCTAAATTCAGTGAAGGAATTAGCTCAAAGAAATATCCAGAGTATAAAGATTATCAAAAAAATACACCAATGTTTATTGGTTTTTAAATCATTAATCATGAAAAAATACTTAATACTAACAATTATTATATTACATTCTTGCAATATGAAAAAAAATGAACTTGTAGAGCCAATGGCAAAAAAGGTTGATAAAATCTTAAAAATGCATGACCATGAAAGAAACGATGAATTTTATTGGCTTAATGAAAGAGGCAACCAGGAAGTTATTGACTATTTAAATGCTGAAAATGATTATCGGGATGCATACATGAAAGATTACAAGAGCCTAGAAAATGAGTTATTTGAAGAAATAAAATCAAGGATTAAAGAGGATGACACAAGTGTACCTTACTTTGACAATGGATATTATTATTATACCAGATATGAAAAAGGCAAACAGTACCCGATCTATTGTAGAAAAAAAGATGATCTGAGCAATCCAGAGGAAATTCTTATTGATGCTAATAAAATGTCAGAAGGTCATGAATATTTTAGAATTGGGGGAATTGATATTAGCCCTAATAATAAAATTATGGCATATTCTGTTGATACGGTTAGTAGGAGATTATATACGGTTAATTTTAAAAATTTGGAATCAGGTGAAGAAAGTAGTCATAGTATTTCAAATACTTCTGGAGGTGTTACTTGGGCTAATGACAATAAGACAATATTTTACAACCAAAAAAATACAAATACATTAAGAACAGAAAGAGTTATGAGGCATATTTTAAACTCTGATAAAAATGATGAAGTGGTGTTTTTTGAAGCTGACGATGAATTTAATTTATATTCATACAAGTCTAAATCAGGAAAGTATATTATGGTAGTAAGTGGTAAAACAATTTCTGATGAGATTAGCTACATATCAGCCAACAACCCTTATGAAGATTTAAAAGTTTTTCAAAAAAGAATTGATGGTTTAGAATACTCAGTAGACCACCTTGGGGATAAATGGTACATAAGGACCAATATGAATGGTGCTCAAAATTTTAAATTAATGCAATGCGATGAAGAATATACATCTTCAAAAAACTGGAAAGAATTTATTCAACATAGGGAAAACATACTTCTTGAGGGTGTCGAAGTATTTGATGATTTTATGGTAATTACAGAAAGAGAAAATGGTCAGCGAAGATTTAATGTGATTTCAAATAATGATGGAAAAAGCCATTATATTGATTTTGAAGAGGATGTATTTTCAGCCTACTCAAGTGTAAACCTAGAAATTAGTTCTAATAAATTTAGATATGGATATTCGTCCATGACCACGCCTAATTCAACCATTGAATATGATATGAATTCTAGAACAAAAACAATTTTGAAAGAATCTGAAGTAATGGGCGGTAATTTTGATAAAAAGAATTATAAATCTAAACTGATATGGGCAGATGCAAGAGACGGAAAAAAAGTACCTATCTCAATGGTATATAGAAAGGACACCTATGTTGAAGGAGAAAATCCACTATTACTTTATGGGTATGGCTCATACGGTTCTACAAATAGTGGAGGATTTAGTTCAGTCAGATTAAGTTTATTGGATAGAGGTTTTGTTTATGCAATTGCACATATTAGAGGAAGTCAATATTTAGGTAGACAATGGTATGAGGATGGAAAAATGTTTAATAAAAAAAATACATTCTGGGACTTTATCGATAGTGCTAAATTTTTAGCAAAAAATAATTTTGTTGATGAAGATCAAATATTTGCAATGGGTGGCAGTGCTGGCGGTCTTTTAATGGGTGCCGTAGCCAATATGGAGCCTGAAGTATTTAGAGGCATAATAGCTGGAGTACCCTTTGTTGATGTTGTTACGACTATGTTGGATGAAACTATTCCGCTAACAACATTTGAATTTGACGAGTGGGGAGATCCAAAAAATAAAGATTCATATTTTTATATGTTATCTTATTCACCTTATGATCAAGTTGAAGAGAAAGATTATCCAGCAATTTTTATAACTACGGGATATCATGATTCTCAGGTTCAATATTTTGAACCTGCAAAATGGATTGCTAGATTACGAGATAGGAGAACAAATAAAGAACCATTACTTATGTACTGTAATATGGACGCAGGACATGGTGGTGCATCCGGAAGGTTTGAAGCTTATAAAGAAACAGCTATGGAATATGCTTTCTTAATTTCATTAACTGAAAATTAATATCACTATGAGTAAAAAATTTATCAATTGTAAAGTTTGGCTTTTAATATTTTCGGTCCTTTTAAGTATTCAAATGTTTTCTCAAAGTCCTGTAGGAGCCTGGGAAAGATATTCTGAAGATGAAAACGGAACTGAAATTAGAAGTGTTGTCATATTCTCAGAAAAGTTTCAATCAATTGCAATGTTTAATGCAAAGTCAGGTGAATTTATATATTCGAATGGTGGAACTTGGGAATTAAATGGTAACATGATGACTGAGAGGGTTGAGTTCGATACTGCCAATTCAGAAAGAGTTGGAAATGTTATAACATTTGAAGTAACGATTACAAATAACAAATTATCTCTTCCCGAATCAGACTGGCACTTTTCAAGAATTGATGATGGAGGACCAGGAAATTTGAATGGTGCATGGTTAATGTCAGGGAGGTATAGAAATGGAGAAAAACAAATGAGAAATACCGATAGACCTAGAAAAACAATGAAAATTCTTTCTGGAACTAGATTTCAGTGGATTGCATTTGATACTGAAAAAAAAGAATTTAAAGGAACTGGTGGTGGAACTTATACAACAGTTGACGGAAAATACTCTGAAAACATTGAATTTTTCTCCAGAGACAACTCAAGAGTTGGTATGAATTTAGAATTTAATTACAATATTGAAAAAGGAGACTGGATTCATAAAGGAAAAACCAGCAAAGGAGCCCCTTTACACGAAATTTGGGAAAAGAGAAAAAAATAATTTAATCGTATATCATTGGTTTAATTATTGATGTTAGTTCACAACTAATAATAATTAAGTTGTGGCTAGACCTTCAATAAATATTGTTTGGATTAAAAGGGATCTAAGAACGATTGATCATGAAGCATTTCATGTTGCAGAATCAATGAAATCCCCGTATATCCCAATTTATATTTTTGACCCTAAGCTTATAAAGCATCCTGATACGAGCGACAGGCACCTAAAATTTATATTTGATTCAATTATTGACATTAACAGTAAGTTATCAGAATTTAATAAGGAGGTCAGAATATTTTACGGATCAAGCATTAAAATTTTTAAAGACCTACTTAAGCAATTTAAAATTGAGAATATATATAGTTATCAAGAGACTGGGGTTAAATCTTCATGGGACCGAGATTTAAAAATTAAAGTATTCTGTACTGAAAACGGAATTCATTGGGGTGAATTTCAAAGAGATGGTATTTTAAGGGGGATTAAAAATAGAAAAAACTGGAATAAAATATGGCATAAATTCATGCATAGTGAAATTATTAATAACCATTTTGAAAAACAAGAAAAAATAAATCTCAAAAATAATTTTACTTTACCTAAGTCTTTTTCAAATAAACTTGATAAAAATAATAACTTATTTCAACCAGCTGGTGAGACAATGGCATGGAGATATTTAATGTCATTTAGCAAAGAAAGAATAAAAGGGTATGCTTATGACATTTCAAAACCGGAAAAAAGTAGAGTATCATGCAGTAGGCTATCCCCCTACATATCTTGGGGGAATTTGAATATCAGATTAGTATTTCAACATTTAATGAAATTAAAGAAGAAAAATAAAAATTTAAGATCAATAAATGCGGTAATCTCAAGACTTCATTGGCACTGTCATTTTATTCAAAAATTTGAGGTTGATTGCAGCTATGAAACTGATTTTATAAATAAGGGTTTTAATTCACTGAAAAGAAATACCAATATTGAATACATAAAAGCTTGGGAAGAGGGTAAAACAGGATATCCCTTAATTGACGCAAGTATAAGAGCAGTAAAAAATACTGGTTGGATAAATTTTAGAATGAGAGCAATGTTGGTGTCTTTTTTTGTTCACAATCTGGATCAGGATTGGAGAGATGGAGTATACTTTCTTGCAAAGCAATTTTTGGATTATGAACCTGGAATCCACTACACTCAATTTCAGATGCAAGCAGGTACAACAGGTGTAAATACAATTAGAATTTACAATCCAGTAAAGAACTCAAAAGATCATGACCCTGAAGGAGTTTTTATAAAAAAATGGATTCCAGAACTAAAAAATATTCCTAAAGAATTCATTCATGAGCCATGGCTGATGAGTGAGATGGAATCAGAAATTTATATGTTTAGAGTCGGTACTGATTATCCTTCACCCATTGTAAATCTAAAAGAAACATCTAAATGTGCGAAAGATAAAATATGGGGTCATCTTAAAAATAAGAAGGTAAAAGATGAGAGGAAAAGAATTTTAAAAATACATGTTAATGAAAAAACCCCAACTAAAAGTTGAGGTTATTATTGTGGGCGCGAAGGGATTCGAACCCCTGACCCCTTGGGTGTAAACCAAGTGCTCTGAACCAACTGAGCTACGCGCCCTAAGGGTTGGTCTGCAAATATAAATTAGTTAAAAGAACTGACAAAAAAATCAAACTAAATTTTTAAAGGGTAGTTTTATTGAAAAATTTCTGAAACAACGAAAGTACTGCCACCGATAAATATTACATCATCCTTACTAGAAGTTTTTTTAATTACATTAATAGCTTCATTAACTGAATTCTGTGTAATTCCTATTCTGTTATTTGACTGAAAAATTTGCTTTACTTCCTGTGAATCTTTACCCCTGTCAACTTTTGGTTTTACAAAATAGTATACAGAATTTTCGGGGAATATTTTTGAAATTTTATTTAAATCCTTGTCATCACTAAAACCGACTATAAAGTAAAGTTTAGAATATTCTAATCTTATTAATTGTGAGATTACTTCTTTTAATGCTGCTATATTGTGAGCTGTATCACATATAATCAAAGGATTATTTTGAATAATCTGCCATCTACCTTTTAAACCTGTATTATTTGATACATTATTTAAACCAATCTTAATATGAGCATCATTAATTTTATAATCATTTTGTTGTAAAATTTCAGATGCCTTTAAAACTGTTTTTATATTCTTTTTCTGATAAATTCCCTGTAAATCACAATCATAATTATCATAAATAAAATCATCGGCAAATACTATTTCAGAACCTTTTGTATTGGCAATATCAATAAATATTGATTTAATTTCATCCTGGGTTTCACCGATAACTATTGGAGTTTTTTCTTTAATTATTCCCGCTTTTTCTCTGGCAATGTCAGAGATGTTTGAACCTAAAAATTTTGTATGATCAATACTAATATTTGTTATCAAAGAAAGAATTGGGGTAATAATATTTGTTGAATCAAGTCTACCACCCATTCCAACTTCAATTATTGCAATATCAACTTTATTAAAACTGAAATAATTAAAAGCAAGTCCAACGGTCATTTCAAAAAATGAAAGATTGTTTGATTCAAAAAAATCAAAATTATTGAGCATAAATTCAGAAACTGAATCTTTAGAAATCATTTCTCCATTTATTCTAACTCTTTCTCTAAAATCAACTAAATGAGGAGAGGTGTAAAGACCCACCTTATATCCTGCTTCCTGTAGTATTGAACTTAGCATGTGAGAACAAGAGCCCTTTCCATTTGTTCCCCCAACATGTATTGATTTAAAATTGTTTTGAGGATTATTTAGATGTTCGCAAATGAGTGTAATATTTGAAAGATCCTTTTTATAAGCAGAATCTCCAACGTTTTGATACATTGGAAGCTTATTAAACATCCATTTTAAAAGCGAATTGTACTCCAATTATTAGATTAAATTTCTCATTAGCATGAATACGGCAATTCCAGCAAAATATCCAACCAATGCAATCCAAAGAATTTTCTTAAGATACCAACCAAATGTAATTTTTTCCATACCCATCGCAACTACACCTGCTGCTGAACCAATAATTAACATGCTTCCACCTGTACCGGCACAATATGCCAGGAAATGCCATAATTGATCATCTGGGGCAAATTCTGTAAACATTCCTAAACTAGCAGCTACAAGAGGAACATTATCTATTACAGCTGAAGCAAAACCAAATAACACCATTAAAAGATCTAATGAAATGGTTTCTTTTAGTATTGTGGCAAAAACAAATAAAAGCCCTAAAGATTCCAGCGCGGCAACTGCTAATAAAATACCAAGGAAAAATAAGATACTTGGCATCTCTATTTTAGTTAAAGATTTGTGAACTGGACTTTCATGATGACTTGATTCATTTGCATTTCCGTCTGGATCAGGTCCAGTTGCTTGAGACAATGAAAATTCTCTATTACTATAGATTTCTGCAAAAACAGAAACAACTCCAAGAGCTAGCATCATACCAACATAAGGAGGTAGATGTGTAATAATTTTGAAAACTGGAACACATATAATTGATCCTAAACCTAAAACTAACATTCTAAATGAATATTTATTACCCTCATCTTTTACAGGGTTTAATTTTATATCACCCTTAAAGGCAGGTAAAAGTGAAGCTACTCCTGCAGCTGCAACAGCACATGCTATAGAAGGAAGCAATAAATATTGTATTAACATTGGGGTTGAAACTTTGTCACCAATCCAAAGCATGGTAGTAGTTACATCGCCAATTGGTGACCAAGCTCCACCAGCATTAGCAGCTACAACAATAAGTGCAGCATACCAAATTCTTAGCTTTTTATCGGAAACAACTTTTTGTAAAATAGAAATTAGAACGATAGTTGCAGTTAGGTTATCTATAATAGCTGATAATATAAAAGCCAATCCACTAAATACCCAAAGGATTGCTTTTTTAGTTTTGAAATTTATAATTTTTTGAAATACGCTAAAACCATTAAAATAATCGACTATTTCTACAATTGTCATTGCTCCAATAAGAAATACTAATATTTCAGCTGTTTTTCCAAGGTGATGTAATAATGTTTCCTCCATTAAATGAGTTTTCTCATCTAATGGAAGATTTCCAAATCCATCAACTAAAGAATGTGTAGCGGGGTTAAACCAAGTATCAAAGCTATTGATACTAAGTGCAATTATAGCCCAAGAAAATGCCATAGCGGCTAGGGCAGGAATTAATTTATCTATTTTTATAGTGTGCTCAATTGTAATGGCAAAATAACCAAGTACAAAAACGGCCAAAACATATATTTCCATTGAAAAAAATTTGAGTTGCAATATAAAAAAAAGTCAAATTTTATGCCATCAATTTATAAATTATTCGAAAATGACACCTGAACTATGGTCTTTATCTGCTCCTGTTACAGATTTCAAACAATTATTTTCATTTCTAATTCTCAAAACACCTAAAAAACCAAAAATTAATGCTTCTTTATAATCTGTAATATTTTCGGATATTATTTCAAGATTCTTTTTAGATAATTGTTTTATTCGTTCCATCAAAAATTTATTTTTAGATCCACCTCCACTAATCAATATTTTCAAATTATCTCCTTGTAGATTATTTGAAATTTGAACAGCTATATGCTCAACATATGTTCTTAAAATATCTTCAACAGAGATTTTAAATGAATCTATCAACGGAAATATTTTATTTTCAACCCACTCTAAGCCAAGAGATTTAGGATGTGTTAAATAATAATATGATATTTCATTAAGTTCTTTTAGTAAATATTTATTTATGTTGCCAGATTTTGAAATTTGACCCTCCATATCAAATTCAAAACCAATTGATCTTGAATATTTATTTAAAACAATATTTACAGGACAAATATCATATGCAATTATATTATTATTTGACTTAACAGAAATATTAGAAAAACCTCCAAGATTTAAACAATGGCTATAATCACTGAATAATAATAAATCTCCGATGGGGACTAAAGGAGCGCCTTGCCCACCTAACTGAACATCTTGTATTCTAAAATCACATACAACAGGTAGATTAGTTAAATTATTTAACTCAACTCTATTTCCAATTTGATAGGTTGTTTGTTTTTTTGGCTCATGAAAAATCGTATGCCCATGACTAGAAATAAAATCAATGTTATTAATTTGGTTTTTATGAATAAAACTAAGTATGATTTTAGATAAGTATAAGGTAAATTCTAAATCTAACTCTTTCAATTCAATTTCAGAAAGGCTATGGGCATTTGTAAGTTTTGTTATCCAACTTTTATCATATGGCACTGTGTCGGAAACTAGTATTTTGAATTTCCAATCTTGATTTTTATATGAAAAGTTTGAAAAACAGAGATCAACACCATCAAGGGATGTTCCTGACATTACTCCTATTACATTATATGAATTTTTTATTTTCAACATTTAAGTTAAATATAAAAAAAAGCCCCTACAATAAATTGCAGGGGCCATAAAGAAAGGCGGTGACCTACTCTTCCACAATAGTAGTACCATCGGCGCTATCGGACTTTACTTCTCTGTTCGGAATGGTAAGAGGTGATCCCCGACGCTATAACCGCCCTAGACTTTTAATATCATAACATATTGAAAAAAATACATGCACAAAAATACTTGCTAAATAAGCTTATGGGTAATTAGTACTACTCGGCTATGACATTACTGCCTTTACACCTGTAGCCTATCGACGTGGTCATCTTCCACGACCCTTTAAAGAAATCTCATCTTGTGGTAGGTTTCGCGCTTATATGCTTTCAGCGCTTATCCTTTCCCAACATAGCTACTCTGCAATGCTCCTGGCGGAACAACAGATACACCAGAGGTTAGTCCAACTCGGTCCTCTCGTACTAGAGTCAGATCCACTCAAATTTCTAACGCCCACAGTAGATAGAGACCGAACTGTCTCACGACGTTCTGAACCCAGCTCGCGTGCCACTTTAATGGGCGAACAGCCCAACCCTTGGGACCTTCTCCAGCCCCAGGATGTGACGAGCCGACATCGAGGTGCCAAACCCCCCCGTCGATATGAGCTCTTGGGGGAGATCAGCCTGTTATCCCCGGAGTACCTTTTATCCTTTGAGCGATGGCCCTTCCATGCGGAACCACCGGATCACTATGCTCTACTTTCGTACCTGATCGACTTGTCAGTCTCTCAGTCAAGCTCCCTTATGCCATTGCACTCTACGCACGGTTACCAAGCGTGCTGAGGGAACCTTTAGAAGCCTCCGTTACTCTTTTGGAGGCGACCACCCCAGTCAAACTACCCACCAAGCACTGTCCCTCGTTGGAGGTTAGACTTCAGATAAGCAAAGGGTGGTATTTCACAGGTTGACTCCACAACACCTAGCGATGCTGCTTCAAAGTCTTCCACCTATTCTACACATTACTTATCCAAAGCCAATACTAAGCTATAGTAAAGGTTCACGGGGTCTTTTCGTCCCACTGCGGGTAATCGGCATCTTCACCGATACTACAATTTCACCGAGCTCATGGCCGAGACAGTGTCCAGATCGTTGCACCATTCGTGCAGGTCGGAACTTACCCGACAAGGAATTTCGCTACCTTAGGACCGTTATAGTTACGGCCGCCGTTTACTGGGGCTTCATTTCAGATCTTCGCCGAAGCTAAACCCTCCACTTAACCTTCCAGCACCGGGCAGGTGTCAGGCCATATACATCATCTTTCGATTTAGCATAGCCCTGTGTTTTTGATAAACAGTCGCCTGGACCTTTTCACTGCGGCCCATCCGAAGATGGGCGACCCTTCTCCCGAAGTTACGGGTCTATTTTGCCTAGTTCCTTAGCCATGAATCACTCGAGCACCTTAGAATTCTCATCCCGACTACCTGTGTCGGTTTAGGGTACGGGCTGCTTCACTCGTTTTTCTTGGAAGTCGCTATTCTGGATTATCACATCCACCGAGGTTTCAGTGTACTATTGCCGTGTTACCACTGGCTTCAACGTACTATTCCGTCAGTACGCACCAAATTCACGCCTCCGTCACTTTTATTGTGAGCAGGTACAGGAATATTAACCTGTTGTCCATCCACTACCCCTTTCGGGTTCGCGTTAGGTCCCGACTAACCCTCAGCTGATTAGCATAGCTGAGGAAACCTTAGTCTTTCGGTGTGCGGGTTTCTCGCCCGCATTATCGTTACTTATGCCTACATTTTCTTTTGTAGCTTCTCCAGGGAAGCTTACGCTTCCCCTTCGGCGACACTACAATGCTCCCCTACCACTTTTACAAGTCCATAGCTTCGGTAGTATGTTTATGCCCGATTATTATCCATGCCGAACCGCTCGACTAGTGAGCTGTTACGCACTCTTTAAATGAATGGCTGCTTCCAAGCCAACATCCTAGCTGTCTGGGCAGTTCAACCTCGTTTATTCAACTTAACATACATTTTGGGACCTTAGCTGATGGTCTGGGTTCTTTCCCTCTCGGACATGGACCTTAGCACCCATGCCCTCACTGCTGATCATCATTTTATAGCATTCGGAGTTTGTCAAGAATTGGTAGGTGGTGAAACCCCCGCATCCAATCAGTAGCTCTACCTCTATAAAACTAAATCAACGCTGCACCTAAATGCATTTCGGGGAGTACGAGCTATTTCCGAGTTTGATTGGCCTTTCACCCCTACCCACAGGTCATCCCAAGACTTTTCAACGTCAACGGGTTCGGGCCTCCACTATATGTTACTATAGCTTCACCCTGCCCATGGGTAGATCACACGGTTTCGCGTCTACCGCCACTAACTAAAGCGCCCTATTCAGACTCGCTTTCGCTACGGATCCATACCTTAAGTACTTAACCTTGCTAGAAACGGTAACTCGTAGGCTCATTATGCAAAAGGCACGCCGTCACCACGAATGGCTCCGACCGCTTGTAAGCGTAAGGTTTCAGGGTCTATTTCACTCCTTTATTCAAGGTTCTTTTCACCTTTCCCTCACGGTACTAGTTCACTATCGGTCTCTCAGGAGTATTTAGCCTTAGCGGATGGTCCCGCCAGATTCACACAGGATTACACGTGTCCCGCGCTACTCAGGATACCACTATGAATAATTCTCTTTACTTGTACGGGACTATCACCCTCTATGGTTTCTTTTTCCAAAGAATTCTAATTCATTAAACATTCAATGTCGTGGTCCTACAACCCCAAAATTGCCGAAACAATTTTGGTTTGGGCTGTTCCGCGTTCGCTCGCCACTACTAGCGGAATCACTTTTGTTTTCTATTCCTCCAGGTACTTAGATGTTTCAGTTCCCTGGGTTTGCCTCCTTAACGGATACTATATCTTCAATATAGTGGGTTTCCCCATTCGGAAATCTACGGATCAAATTGTGTGTGCCAATCCCCGTAGCTTATCGCAGCTTATCACGTCCTTCATCGCCTCTGAGAGCCAAGGCATCCACCTTACGCTCTTAATTAGCTTATTGTAACTTTTGTATTTTTATGAGTTATAAATTATATTGCTCGTAAACCTGATTAATTAATTAATCAAATTTAGATTTGTTTAGAAATTTTCTAATTTCATGTATTTTTTTCAATATGTCAAAGAACGTTTTCAGCATGAAGCTGATTGTGGAGAATGTGGGAGTCGAACCCACGACCTCTAGAATGCAAATCTAGCGCTCTAGCCAGCTGAGCTAATCCCCCATATATAAATGAGTTCTTAGAATCATAAACTCAGCTACTAAAATCCTCATTTTATTTAGTAATAAAACTAAACGTAGTAGTCTCAGGCAGACTTGAACTGCCGACCTCTACATTATCAGTGTAGCGCTCTAACCAGCTGAGCTATGAGACTCCACTTATATGATTGTAATTAACAGCGTTGAGAATAAACTATTTGATCAGATAGTTTAAGAAACTTTAGTCGTCTTTCTCTAGAAAGGAGGTGTTCCAGCCGCACCTTCCGGTACGGCTACCTTGTTACGACTTAGCCCTAGTTATCGATTTTACCCTAGGCCGATCCTTGCGGAAACGGACTTCAGGCACTCCCAACTTCCATGGCTTGACGGGCGGTGTGTACAAGGCCCGGGAACGTATTCACCGGATCATGGCTGATATCCGATTACTAGCGATTCCAGCTTCACGGAGTCGAGTTGCAGACTCCGATCCGAACTGAGATAGGTTTTATAGATTTGCTCATGCTCGCGCATTGGCTGCTCTCTGTACCTACCATTGTAGCACGTGTGTAGCCCAGGACGTAAGGGCCGTGATGATTTGACGTCATCCCCACCTTCCTCACAGTTTGCACTGGCAGTCTTGCTAGAGTTCCCGACATTACTCGCTGGCAACTAACAACAGGGGTTGCGCTCGTTATAGGACTTAACCTGACACCTCACGGCACGAGCTGACGACAACCATGCAGCACCTTGTTAAGTGTCCGAAGAAAAATCTATTTCTAGATCTGTCACCTAACATTTAAGCCCTGGTAAGGTTCCTCGCGTATCATCGAATTAAACCACATGCTCCACCGCTTGTGCGGGCCCCCGTCAATTCCTTTGAGTTTCATTCTTGCGAACGTACTCCCCAGGTGGGTCACTTATCACTTTCGCTTAGCCACTCAGACCGAAGTCCAAACAGCTAGTGACCATCGTTTACGGCGTGGACTACCAGGGTATCTAATCCTGTTCGCTACCCACGCTTTCGTCCCTCAGTGTCAGTTAATTATTAGTGATCTGCCTTCGCAATCGGTATTCTGTGTAATATCTATGCATTTCACCGCTACACTACACATTCTAACCACTTCATAATAACTCAAGACAAACAGTATCAAAGGCAGTTCTACAGTTAAGCTGCAGGATTTCACCTCTGACTTATTTGTCCACCTACGGACCCTTTAAACCCAATGATTCCGGATAACGCTTGGATCCTCCGTATTACCGCGGCTGCTGGCACGGAGTTAGCCGATCCTTATTCTTATAGTACCGTCAAGTTTTCTCACGAGAAAATTTTTCTTCCTATATAAAAGCAGTTTACAACCCATAGGGCAGTCATCCTGCACGCGGCATGGCTGGATCAGGCTTTCGCCCATTGTCCAATATTCCTTACTGCTGCCTCCCGTAGGAGTCTGGTCCGTGTCTCAGTACCAGTGTGGGGGATCCCCCTCTCAGGGCCCCTATCTATCGTAGCCTAGGTGTGCCGTTACCACACCTACTAGCTAATAGAACGCATACTCATCTCATACCGTAACCTTTAATCTTAATAAGATGCCTTAAAAAGATACTATAGGGCATTAATCCAAATTTCTTCGGGCTATTCCCTAGTATGAGGCAGATTGTATACGCGATACTCACCCGTGCGCCGGTCGTCAGCGAAGTGCAAGCACTTCCTGTTACCCCTCGACTTGCATGTATTAGGCCTGCCGCTAGCGTTCATCCTGAGCCAGGATCAAACTCTTCATTGTTAAATTTTAAATACTATTTAACAACTAAAGAAATTAAATTCTATCTGCTCATGATGGTTTATTCTCTGAAATTAAAATAAATTTTAATTTACGCTGTCAATCAATTTCAATATTTTAATGAACATAAATTTTTCTCTGCTTTCGAGAAAGCAGGGGTGCAAATATAAAACCCTTTTTTTTGCTAGCAAAAGAATCTAACCTGAAATAAAAACTATTTATCAACAAGTTTAACCATATACAATGGCCTTTTGCTTTATAGCGCGTGCAAATATAGTATCTTTTTGAGATGTACAAAACATTTTACACATATTTTTCAGAGAATATTCAGATATAGTTTATTATCAACAACTTAACTACATGAAAAAATTCCAAACTAAACCAAATCTAAAGGAGAAATCCCTGTAGGGATAATTTGGTGCTGAATAATAATTATAACCAGTAAAAGAGGAATTAAGATGCTCAAATTTAAAATAAAGCCTTGTTTGTTGAATCTTTGCATTTATAAAAAAATCTATGATAGGAAATTCTCCAATCTCTTTTTCATTCTGAATATATAATTCTGATAACAATGGATCGTAACCATTCATATAAAATTTTGAAAAGTATTTTACACCAAATCCCGTTTGTAAAAACAATGCTTTTTTAAACATATCTGTACTAAAATAAACTGTATTTCTAGAAACAATTTGAGGCAAGTTAATTATATCATCAGAAAGTGATTTTTGAAATAGCAAATTTGAATCGATTGAAAATTTGCCAAAATTTATTTTTCTTGAAAACTGAAGCTTTAATATATCAAGATTTCCGTTGTTTTGAACAGGAAGGATTGAGAACTCACTTGAATCTGCCAAAGCATTAACTATTTTTTCGAATTGAATGTGTTTTTTAACCGAAATTAAATCCACATCTAAATCAATAATTTCATTTAATTTTAACCCTAATGATATTGAATTTGTAATTGTGTTGTCAAATTGATTATTCCAGTTATAATTTTCATAATTACTTCTATGTAATAGAAAATTATAGTTTGGCACAGATGAAAATAATTTATAGTTAGCAGTAAAAGAATTATTGTTTTTTAGCTGAAGTACAATAGAAGAGCTAAACATGTTTGACTTATTATCACCAAAAATGAAATTTTCTGTTTTTGCATTTAATTCAATTTTTGAAAATGTTTTCAAATACTCAGCTGTAATAAATGTAGTTTTAGAATTAATCGATTGAGTGTTGTCAATATATTGGTCTATCTGATAATTTTCTAAAGAATACTTGTCACTAACATAGCGTAGGCCCAAATTAATTTTTCCAAATATATCAGAGATATATATCAAACCAGCTTGCAAATTCAGAGAATTGAGTAGTATTTTGTCGTTAATTTCCTGTAAAACAAAAGAATCACCAAAAAATTCGTCACTAGAAGATTGTTGAAATTTATATTTTTTTTCTTCAAGATATATTGAACTAAATAATTCTAAGCTGCTATCACTTATTGAGTCTTTATCAATTAGAACATAAGATTGATCTACGTAAAACCTTTTTCCCAAAAACTCATTATGTGCATTTTCAAAGTTTGGATCAAAGACTCCTCTGTCTAAAAATTGACTGTTCCCATTTTCAAAATTTAAAATATCAGAATTATTTATACCTCCATTTTGTTCTGAGAAAAGCTTTTGATTGGTATAATGAGTTCTAAACCTATATTTCTTATTTTTTGAAAAATAGTTTGTACTAATCTTGAAATTTGAGCTACTACTTATAAAATTTTGATAATTCCCTAGCGATCTAAGACCTTTTCTAGAAATTGAAAAATTAAATTGACGAGATGTATTAACGGAATAAACAGCATCAAGTAGTTGCCCTTGTTCAAACACAGATCTATACATTAGTTCTGTAAAGGGAGTTGGCAAGTCATAATAAACAACATCATCTACAGAGTCATAAGAATAATATTTATTTGAAGCTCCCATTTTTGGATTGATTGAATTTATTGCATAAAAAGACAATGTATTGTAAGCGACTCCAGTGTTAGAAAATGGAATCAAATCAAAATCATCTTTTCTTAAAAAATTTATTTTGTGATATTTCTCAATCGTGAGTGAAGTATCAACGGCAACAGTGTCATTTGTCCTTGAAATAATTAAATAATCTTGGATTTTTGCATCTGGATTCTTGTTAAGCTTAGTGCTTCTATTCCCAAATTTACTCATCAAAGAATCTGTAATTGAGGAATTTTGTAAATTACCTCCACGATCAAGTTCTTGCGAAGGAGATTTGGGTGGCTGAAAATCCTGTCCAAAATTTGGAAAAGAGTATAAAATAACCAAAATATAAAATAAGTAATATTTCATTTTTTCGAATATCGTCACAAAATTAATCAGAAACCAATTAACTATTGATAATTAACAAATATTTATGCTGAAATCTAAATACAGCAAATACATGCTTGAGTGTGGTGTTGATGAAGCAGGCAGAGGGTGTCTAGCTGGCCCTGTTACAGCAGCTGCAGTTATTTTAAATCCTGATTTTAATCACGAATTAATTGATGATTCAAAAAAACTTTCAATGACTGACAGAGAAAAATTATCAAAAATTATTATTCATAATTCAATTTCTTACAGCGTTCAGAATGTATATCCAGAAAAAATTGATGAAGTAAATATTCTTAATGCATCAATTTTAGCTATGCACAAATGCATTAAAAATTTAACAATCAAGCCTGAGTTTTTGATCATCGATGGGAATAAATTTAAAAAATATAGTAATATTCCTCATGAAACAATAGTCAAGGGTGATGCTAAATACTTAAGTATTGCCTCAGCTTCAATTCTAGCTAAACACTCAAGAGATGTTTTTATGAGAAAAATTTCTAAAAAGTTTCCAAACTATTTTTGGTTTAAAAACAAGGGGTATCCAACAAAAGAGCATAAGGAAGCTTTAAAAAAATATGGAATTACAAAACACCACAGAAAAAGTTTCAAGCTTTTTGATGAACAATTGACAATTGATTTTTAATTTAGTGAATAATTAATATGTCTATGAGAAACAAAGTATTAATTATTTTAATAGTCTTTATTTTTTCTTGTGAAAAAATTATTAAAAAAGAAATAAATTCTTATGACCTATTACCCGAAAATTCGAAAGTTGTCATTTCAGTAAAGAATCTAGGAAAGTTTAAAAATAGCATAGATAATAATAGCTATTTGAATTCACTAGTAGAATCAAATTTGACAATAAAGAATTTGATTTCACAAATATCTATGATAAATGACGACAAAGAGATTCTAATTGGACTTTACGAATTTAAAGATATTCTTCATTATGATATAATTGGCTTAGATATTATAAATGACAGCATAACAGAAAAAAAATCGAGTTATGAAAAAATTGATATTATATCAAGTAACAACTACCATGAACCTGTGATTAACAATAATTATTTTGGGGAGAAATTTCAAAAAATTAATCAAACAAATATCAATTTTAGTGTAGCACTGGATAGTCTTTATACCGATAGACTATTAACCAAACTTTTCAATATAAAATCAAATGATTTGAATAGAAATTTAATCCTAAATATTGATGCATCAAGCAACCTGATTTCTGTAAATGGAGTGGTTGATAATTATTCTTTTGATATTCAAAAAAATAATGAAAAATTAGCTATTCAAGAGATGATTAGCTCAGAAAAAGAATTGTATTTTGATTTTAAAAATGATTTAATTGAGGATTATGATCTAATCAGCTCAAATCTTGAAAATAACCTAAACATCTTTGACTTTGAGTCTTCAAATTCAAATTCAGAAAACTACAAAATATTCCAATTAAAGAAAGGGGATAAAATCTTAAATATCAATGGTTTTATTTCAGATTTTAAAAATGAACCTTCAAGCTCATTGATTGACTTAAAATTTGTTTCGAGTATTCCTAATGATATTGTTCTTGGTCCACTCATCGTAAAAAACCATATAAATAATACTAATGAAATTATTATTCAAGATTCTAAAAACATATTATACCTAATAAACAATCTTGGGCAAGTTGAATGGACTAGAGAAATTGATGGTAAAATTATTAAAGAAGTCAATCAAATTGACAGCTACAAAAATGGAAAACTTCAATATGTTTTTGCAACAGAAAAATCATTGAACTTGTTAGACAGAAAAGGACGCGATGTAGGGAAATTTCCTTTGAAATTTAAGGATAACATAACAAGTCCTGTTTCAGTATTTGATTATGACAAGAATAAAAACTATAGACTATTAATAACACAAAACAACGAGTTATTTATGTTTGATTCAAAGGGAAAAAGGGTAAGGGGATTTGATTACAACAAAAAAAATAAAATAGTAACGACACCAAAACATTTTAGAATTGGTAATAAAGACATAATTGTATTTAAAACAATTGACAAATTAACTATTTTAAATCGAAGAGGTGCTGTTAGAATTAATGCGAAATCTCTACATAACTATTCTAGTGATGATGTATTTCAATATCAAAATTTTCTTGTAACAAGTACGGTAAAAAATGAAATTGTTAGTATAGATATGAAAGGAAACACAAAACTAGAAGAGCCAATGCCTATTAATAGCAAGGTAATAAGTGATAAAGAAACAATTTTTACTTTACAAAAAAATATTTTATCAAATTCAAAAATCAATATTGAAATTCCATTTGGAAAATATGAAGATTTTAAAATTTTCTCTGGAAATGATGAAACTTATGTAAATATATTTGATTCACAAAACAATAAAATTTACTTATTTGACAAGGAATTAAACTTGATTAAAGGTTTTCCAATTTCTTCAAAAGATAATGCTCATTTTTTAATAGATAAAAATGGAATTGAATTTTCAACAAAAACAGAAAATAAGAATATCCAATACCAATCTGTTAAATAAATTCGGAATTAAAGGTTTCTGAAAAACAACTTTTTAAGACGTCTTTTATCTCAGTAATATCCGTTTCAGATTGATTTAATTCTTTATTTATTGATGTTACGACATTGTCGGTAAGACCACAAGGTATAATGTTATTGAAATAATCTAAGTCAACATTTACGTTTAGTGCGAAACCATGCATTGTTACCCATCTACTGGCACGCACACCCATAGCACAAATTTTTTTTGGAAGTGGTGTATTAATATCTATCCAAACGCCTGTTTTACCATGATTCCTTTCACCTTTGATACCAAAATTATCTAAAGTCTCAATAACAGTCTGCTCCAAAAAACGCAAATACTTATGAATATCTGTAAAAAAATTTTCTAGATCCAAGATTGGATAACCAACAATTTGACCGGGACCATGATAGGTAATATCACCTCCTCTATTAATTTTGTAAAAACTAGCATTTTTGTTTTTTAACTGATTTTCATCTATTAATAAATTTGAATGATTACCATTTTTTCCTAAAGTATAAACATGTGGATGTTCAACAAATAAAAAATAGTTGGGTGTTTTTAGATTTGTATTGTTTTTTCTGTTTTTTTTCTTTATTTCAACTATTTCATCAAATAAATTTTGTTGAAAGTCCCATGCTTCCTTATAATCCATAGTTCCCAAATCAATAAATTTAATTTGCCTATTCATTATTGATTTTTTGGATTATTTAATATGACAAGTGCAGCAATAACCCCAGGCACCCAACCACATATCCAGAGAATAAAGACAATTAAGATAGATCCACAACCTTTATCGATCACGGCAAATGGCGGACACAAAATGGATAAAAAGACCCTGAATAAACTCATAAAAAAGAATTGATGTAAATATAGTTATCTTTTAAAAATTAATTGGTTATTCATTTTTATTTCAATTAAAAGTATATTTGTAGAATAACAACTTTCAATAGATGGAATTTAGCGAACAGGAATTAGTAAGAAGAGATAAATTAAAAAAAATTAGAGATTTAGGCATAGACCCCTATCCTGCGGAACTATTCCCTGTTTCTGACTACTCTTCGGAAATTAAAAATAACTTTAAAATTGATAAAAAAGTTGTTATTTCAGGTCGTTTAATGTCAAGAAGAATTCAAGGAAATGCAAGCTTTGCTGAGCTTCAAGATAGTAAAGGTAAAATTCAACTTTACTTCAACAGAGACGAAATTTGCCCAGGTCAAGATAAAGTTATCTATAATGAACTATATAAAAAATTACTTGACATAGGTGATATTATCGGAGTGGAAGGAAATTTATTCGAAACAAAAGTTGGAGAAAAAACAGTTTTAGTTAAAAACTTCAAATTGCTTTCAAAATCTCTTAGACCATTACCTCTTCCAAAGGAAGACAGTGAAGGTAATTTATATGACGAATTCAATGACCCTGAGCTCAGATATCGTCAGAGATATGTTGATTTAATTGTCAATTCAGATGTTAAAGAAACATTTATTAAGAGAACCCAAATCACAAATAGTATTCGTGAGTTTTTAAACAAGAGAGAATACATTGAAGTAGAAACACCAATATTACAACCAATTCCAGGCGGAGCCACTGCAAGACCATTTTTAACACACCACAATGCGTTAAACATTCCTCTATATCTTAGAATTGCAAACGAATTATATCTTAAAAGACTAATTGTTGGTGGGTTTGATGGAGTTTATGAATTCGCAAAGGATTTTAGAAATGAAGGTATGGATAGAACTCATAATCCAGAATTTACAATTCTTGAGCTATATGTTTCATACAAGGATTACAATTGGATGATGAAAATGACTGAGCAGTTATTGGAAAAAGTATCAATTGATTCAACTGGTGACACCAAAGTAAAAATTGGTAATAATGATGTTGATTTTAAAGCACCTTATGAAAGAATTTCAATTTACGAAGCAATCAAAAAATTTACTGGAATTGACATTTCTAAAATGGAGGAAACTATGCTTAGAAAAACCGCAAAGGATCTAAATGTTGAAATAGACGATTCCATGGGTAAAGGAAAAATCATCGATAGCATATTTGGTGACAAGTGTGAGCCAAATTTTATTCAACCCACATTTATTGTAGACTACCCAAAAGAAATGAGTCCACTTACAAAGGTTCACAGAGAAAATAAAGACCTAACTGAAAGATTTGAGTTAATTGTAAATGGAAAGGAAATAGCAAATGCATATAGTGAGTTAAATGATCCAATAGACCAAAAAGAAAGATTTGAAAAACAACTTGAATTATCAAAAAAAGGGGATAAAGAAGCTGGTGAGTTTATTGATTATGATTTTTTAAGAGCTCTAGAATATGGAATGCCTCCCACTTCAGGAATCGGAATTGGAATTGACAGATTAGTTATGCTTATGACTAATAATTCATCCATTCAAGAGGTGTTATTTTTTCCTCAAATGAGACCTGAGAAAAAGAAAATTTCAATGAACGAAACTGAAAAATTAGTCTATGAAAATATCTCTAAGGAAAATCAATTAATTGGGAAGTTAAAAGAGAAAATTGAAATCAGTAATAAAGCATGGGACAAGGCAATTAAGTCATTAAGAAAATTGGAGCTCATCAAAGTTGAAAAAATTGAAAATGATATTTATATTTCAAAAATAAATTAGCTATATTTAGAAAAATTCCGAATCATGAAAAAAATTTTTTTAAGCCTTTTTCTATTCCTTTTTTTTGTTAACTCATCATATTCTATTAATGACTACAAATCTATAGAGGAAGTCAAAGCTTTAAATTATGAACTTTTTGAAGAAATAGGCTTGGATGAAAATAAAATAAATTATGTGAGTCGTGTTATTTACTCAACCTATAAAAAAGCCAATTACATGGCTTCAAATGGAGTTTCACCACAAAAAGCTTTAACCCTTGACAAAGAAGCTGAAGAAATGTTGTTAAGAGTTTTAACTCAAGCTGAATTAAAAAGTTTTAACTCTATAAAGCATAAACTAAAATAGGAGTTTTTGTTGAAAATTGATCTTCACGGATATACTTATTCAAAAGTAAGAGATATATTACCCAACTGGTTAATAAATAATTATAACAACGGAATTGATGATTTTGAAATTATCACTGGAAACAGTGAGCAAATGAAGCAGATTGTAAAGTTAATTTGTTCAGAAAATGGATTTAGAGCCGAGGATAATTGGAATGGAAATTCAGGTTCTTTACTGGTTAGTATTAATAGACTTTAGAAATACTTTATTAACAAAGGACTGTTAATTTGTTCTGTTATCCTTAAGTTTTTTCGATTAATTTTTAAAGTAATTTTGGATTCAATATTTAATATTCAAGATCATCAACAGTGTTTTGGTTCAGGCTTTAATCAAACAATCCTCACTGGTCCACTACATTGATTACACCAAAACGTTGATGACTTGAGTATTATTTTTTTATCATAATTACTTGTCCAATACTTAAATTATTTCCCTTCAAATCGTTTAATTCTATAATTGCATCTACGGGCATATTGAATTTCTCAGAAATCGAAAACAAAGTATCCCCTTTTTTGACCTTGTAAGGCTTATTTTTTTTCTTTAGAACAATGTTGTCATATTTGTAAAGCTGATATCTCTGAATTAAATCTATCAACTTTTGAGGATATTTTGGATCTGTCGCATAACCCGCTTTTTTTAAGCCTTTTGCCCACTGCTTGTAATCATCTTTTTTTAAATCAAATAAAAAAGAATATCTACCTCTATTGGTTAAGAATAATGAATGATCCCTGTAAGAATATTCAGGGTTATCATATTTTCTAAAACACTCTTGTTCCTCATCATCATCATGATATATTTTTTTACCATTCCAATCATGACACTTAATTCCAAAATGATTATTAGCTTGTACTGCTAACCTTCCTTTACCAGCACCAGATTCAAGAATACCTTGGGCTAAAGTGATACTTGCAGGAATACCAAACTGTATCATTTCATCCATTGCAATATTTGAATAAAATTTAACGTAATCCTCAGTATTTAAAATCTTAGGGACAATAACAACCTCTTTTGGCTTTTTCTTTTTGGATTTTTTCTTTTTGGATTTAACCTCTTTTATGGGTTGCTCTGTTTTATTGTTGTAGATGACTCTTTTAGTTCCACAACTAAAGGTTAAAATTAAAATAACTAAGTAGATAAGAACTTTTTTCATTATAATAACCTAGTGCAAAGATAATCGAAATTATTGTGTTTTAATTTATCTTTGGTATTACTATTGTTATTTGATTATTGATAATGAAGATTTTTACATAACTATTGACGGATATAAATGTTTTACTGAAAAATATCATCTAAAGAGAGGGTATTGCTGTAAAAGTAATTGTAAACATTGTCCTTATGGGTTTAACCCAAATATTAATTAAATGAATTTCAAAAAAGAAATTATACAAGGTATTCCTAGGGAATTACCATCTAAAAAAAAGTACGACAAAAATGTTAATCACGCACCAATAAGAGAGAGTGTGCTTTCCCCTGATGAAAAAAAACTTGCCCTTAGAAATTCTCTTAGATATTTTGATAAAAAATTTCATAAAAAATTGATTGATGAGTTTAGTTCTGAACTAGAAAAATATGGTAGAATTTACATGTATAGATTCAGACCTGAATATGAAATGTATGCCCGACCGATTGAGGATTATCCTCATAAATCAAAAGAAGCAGCTGCAATTATGTTAATGATTCAAAATAATCTTGATAAAAGAGTAGCACAACACCCACACGAACTAATCACTTATGGAGGAAACGGAGCTGTCTTTCAAAATTGGGCTCAATATCTTTTAACCATGAAGTATCTGTCTGAAATGACTGATGATCAAACACTTGTTATGTACTCAGGTCACCCTATGGGATTATTTCCTTCGAATATTAATGCACCTCGAGTGGTTGTGACAAATGGCATGGTAATCCCCAATTACTCAAAGAAATTAGATCTTGAAAAATTCAATGCACTAGGGGTAAGTCAATATGGCCAAATGACCGCAGGAAGCTACATGTATATTGGACCTCAAGGAATTGTTCATGGTACAACAATTACGGTACTCAACGCATTTAGAAAAATCAAAAAAGAACCGAGAGGCAAAATATTTGTAACATCAGGTTTGGGTGGTATGAGTGGAGCTCAACCTAAAGCTGGAAATATCTCTGGGTGCATCACAGTATGTGCAGAGGTTAACGGAAAAGCTATCGAAACGAGACATTCACAAAATTGGGTAGATGAAATCATAACTGACACTTCAGTACTAGTTGAAAGAGTAAAAACTGCACAAGGAAATAACGAGATTGTCTCAATTGCATATCATGGTAATATTGTTGATGTGTGGGAATCATTCTATGAAAATAATATTATGGTTGATATTGGCAGTGATCAAACCTCTCTTCATAATCCTTGGTCTGGTGGCTATTACCCTGTCGGTTATTCATTTGAAGATGCAAACAAATTAATTTATGAAAATCCAGAAAAATTCAAAACTGAAGTTAAGTTAACGCTGAAAAAACACGTTGAAATTATAAATAAACATGTAAAAAAAGGAACTTATTTCTTTGATTATGGAAATGCATTTTTACTTGAAGCTTCTAAGGCAGACGCAGATATAACAAAGGAAGATGGTAGCTTTAAATATCCTAGTTATGTTCAGGATATTATGGGTCCAATGTGTTTTGATTATGGTTTTGGTCCATTTAGATGGGTGTGCTCATCAGGAAAACAAGAAGACTTAGATATAACCGACTCAATTGCGTGTGAAGTTTTAGAAAAATTAGTAAAAAATGCTCCTCATGATACTAAACAACAAATGAAGGATAATATTCAATGGATTAAAGCTGCAAAGGAAAATGATTTAGTTGTAGGATCGAAAGCAAGAATTCTTTACGCAGATTCAACTGGTAGAATTGAAATTGCTAAAGCGTTTAATAAGGCAATTAAAGAAGGAAAAATCGGTCCAGTTATTTTAGGTAGAGACCACCATGATGTTTCAGGAACGGATTCACCGTATAGAGAAACTTCCAATATTTATGATGGTTCTCAATTTACAGCTGATATGGCAATTCAAAATGTTATTGGGGATAGCTTCAGAGGTGCTACCTGGGTTAGTATACACAATGGTGGTGGCGTAGGTTGGGGTGAAGTAATAAACGGTGGCTTTGGTATGCTAATTGACGGCTCAGAAAAAAGTGAAAAGAATATCAAATCAATGTTATTTTGGGATGTAAATAATGGTATTGCGAGAAGAAATTGGGCAAGAAATACTGGAGCTATTGATCAAATTTCAAGAGCAATGAAAAAAAATCCAAAACTTAAAGTAACTTTGCCTAACTTAGTAGATGATAACTTATTAGAAAATTTGTAGTATGAAAAAATTTACAATATTAATTTTAATTTTAACTATTTTTTCTTCTTGTAATACGATTCGAGTTAGCTCGGATTATAATGAAAATGTTGATTTTTCAAATCTTAAGACCTATGCTTTTTCAAAGCAGGGGGTTGATCAAGTGAAAATTAATGATATTGATAAAAAGAGAATTTTAAAAGCTATAGATGTTGAATTATATAATAAAGGATTCAGAAAAAGTTCAATTGAACCAGACTTCGTCATAAACTTTTTTACAAAAACAAATCAAAAGGTTAATTATTACCCATCAACCAATTATTATGGCTCAATGGTTCAGAGTCCGTACAGCGGAATAGGACACTATGCAGGTAGTTGGTACTTAAACTCCTTTAAATACAATGAAGGTGTTTTATTTATTGATATAGTTGATAATAAAAAAAATGAATTAGTATGGCAAGGGATGGGTAAGGGCTACATTTATAGTGATCAACCAGAAAAAAAGAGTGAGAAAATTAGTGCAATGGTTGGGAAAATTTTACTTCAGTTCCCCCCTTCTAAAAACTAATTTTTAACATCTAACAAGTCTCTTAAAGTATTACCAAGTATCATAAATGAGCATACCAGAAGCATGATACATAATCCCGGTATTATTGCTAGAAAAGGCTCGCCAAGAATAATATAGTTATAATGGTCTTTAATCATTAGTCCCCAACTAGTCATTGGAGGTTGAGCACCAAGACCTAAAAAACTAAGCCCACTTTCAATCAATATTGAAGCTGCAAAGTTTGCTGCTGATATTACAATTAACGGAGAAATAATATTTGGTAAAATATGCCTAGTAATAATTCTGAAATCATTAAAACCTAGAACCTTAGCGGCAATTACAAATTGCCTTTCCTTATATTGCTTAACTTGCCCTCTGACAATTCTTGCAACCTCTACCCACATTGTTAATCCAACTGCTATAAAAACCTGCCAAAAACCTTTGCCTAGCGCAAGAGTAATAGCAATAACTAATAAAAGTGTTGGTATAGACCAAGTTACATTTATCAACCACATGATTATCTTATCTGGAAGTCCTGAATAATAACCTGAAATAGATCCTAAAATGACTCCAATGAATAATGAAATGAAAACGGAAATAAAACCAATATAAAACGATATTCTTGAACCAACTATTATTCTGCTTAATACATCTCTTCCAAACTTATCAGTTCCAAAATAGTATTTTTTCTCAGTTATTTCTGCCATATCTAATTCGATTGTCTGATACTCGTTTTCCGAGACGGCATAAGGCAAATAATATATTAGCCCATCCTTAATTTCATATTTGATAATTGGAATTTGATTGATCTGTTCTTTTGAACCAAAAAAAATAGATCTTAAGGAAATCTTTTTAGATTTTTCTTCCTTCAAATTAATCATTTCAGTTTTAAATCCTGGTTTTTTTGAATGAATCGAAAGATTCATTGTATTTGCGTTTTCAGTATTATCCGGAGAAATAATATAAGCAAAGAGTGAAATAAAAAAAACAAATAAGATAAAGCTAAAGCTGAGTATTCCTAAAAAGTTCTTCCTAATATCAAAAAACTTTTTAGAGATAGTATTCATGAATTATTTGTTAATTTTCAAGATACGAAAATCTTAAATCAGAAAGAACATTTAAGGCTTCATCAATATAAACATCCTTATTTAAACTTTAATCCATTTTGCATTTTCATCAACTAGTTTTAAATATTCGTTATTGGACATTCTATCTTTACTTTTTTGAATTGCTTGATCAAAATCAAAATTACTTTGCCAAGTAGTGTAATCAACATTATCAATTTCATCCCATTCAAGTGGATTTTCGGAATCTTTCTCGCCAAAATCTAAGTATTTATATCTGTAAGGTACGTTGATATCACTCTTTACCCCTTCTAATTGTACGGAACCACCATTTATCCTGTAATATTTTTGAGTTGTATATCTCAATGCGCCTAAATCCCCGTTGGTATTACCTCTTACCATCCTGTTAAGCGGAAATACATTTTGAACGGTTCCTTTACCCCAAGTTTGATTACCTCCAATTATAATTGCTCTTTTATAATCTTGCATTGCAGCAGCTAAAATTTCTGACGCAGAAGCTGAACCTTCATTTACTAATATAACCAAGGGACCTGTCCATAAAACAGATCTGTCCCTGTCACTAAGTACTTGCTTCTCCTTGTCAAAATATTTTACCTGAACCACTGGTCCATTCTTTATAAACATACCAGCCATATCAACAACAGTTTTTAAAGCACCTCCACCGTTATTTCTTAAATCAATAACCAAACCTTTGACACCCTGTTCTTTCAATCTTTGAATCTCTGTTTTCAAATCTTTTGCGGCATCCCTATTACTTTGATTATCAAAGTCAATATAAAATTTTGGTATATTAATTATTCCATAATTATTGTTGTTTTTCTCAACAATTGAAGATTTGATATATGTTTCTTCTAATTGAACAATATCCCTTTTTACAGTAACTTCAGATATTGAACCATCCACTTTTTTTACAGTTAAATGAACTTTAGTTCCTTTCTTGCCTTTGATCAGTTTTACAGCTTCACTTAGCCTCATAGTTAAAATACTAACAGGTTCTTCTTCTTCATCTTGCCTAACCTTTAGTATTGCATCTCCTTTCTCTAGGATATTATCTCTCCAAGCAGGACCACCAGAAATAACTTCGGTTATCTCAACTTTATCTATTTTTTTTTGTAAACGAGCTCCAATACCTGCATAATTTCCAGACATATCAACATCGAACCTGTCTTTTGACTCTGGATCAAGATATGAGGTGTTTGGATCATATTGGGATACAAAAGAATTAATGTAGACCGAAAGCCAATCAGATCTTTGCATTTCTTCAGAAACGAATCTATAATTCTGAATCATAGTTTCACTTAATGATTCTCTGGTTTCTTTTTCAATTAGATCAAGGTTTCTAATCTGAAAAAGACTATCCTTTTCAAACTTTCTTAAATCATCCTCAATTTCATTATGATAGTTCTCAATAACGTAAATTTTGAGAAGTTTTCTCCACCTATCATATAATTCATGATTAGTTTGAACATAATCCAAAACTTCAAAATCACACTCGCAAACTTCATCCTTGGAAAAATCAAAAGGAGTTGAAAGAATCTTGTTAAATATTTTTTCAGATTCAGACATCCTTTCTTTATATCTTTCATAAACCAATTCAAAGAAATCAAAATTTGGGTTTTTAAAAGCATCATCAATCGAATATTTGTATTCTGAAAACTCTTCAATGTCGGAGGCGTAGAAATATCTTTTATAAGGGTCTAAATTTTCAAGAAATGTATTAAATACCTTTTCAGAAAAGTTGTCGTCAATTTCTTTGTCAAGGTAGTGTGCCTGATCTAATACATAAGTAATTAATTGAATAACAAGACTATCTTTATCACTTGTGTCAAAATCCTTAGACACGAAACTACAAGATGCCAAGCACATTATGAATGCAATCAGTGAAGTAAAGAGATTTTTTTTCATAAGCAATAAAAATAATCAAATTCTAAGCCAAAAAATATGAGCTTATTTATAATTTTTTGTTAAAGTAGTTAAATATTTATTTGTGTAATTTTGTGTTCATATATTTAAATATGAAAAAACCTCTAATTCTTGTAACAAATGATGACGGAATAACAGCTCCTGGTCTAAGAACACTTATTCATGTCATGAATAAACTTGGTGAAGTAGTTGTAGTTGCTCCAGATAGTCCGCAAAGTGGTATGGGTCATGCTATTACAATTAGTGATACTCTTTATTCAAAAAAAGAAAAAATTGACGATGGTCCTCAGACTGAATATAGTATTTCTGGAACCCCTGCTGATTGCGTGAAGTTTGCAATACGTGAAATCCTAGATAGGAAACCTAACCTATGTGTATCTGGGATTAATCACGGGGCTAACTCATCAATCAATGTTATTTACTCAGGAACAATGAGTGCTGCCATTGAAGCCGGTATTGAAGGAATTAAATCAATAGGTTTTTCTCTACTTGATTATAGTTGGGATGCAGATTTTGAACCATGTAAAGATTATATCGAAAAAATTTCTAATAATGTTTTAAATCAAAAAAAATCCAATCTGATCTTGAATGTAAATTTTCCCTCAAAAATAAAACAGTTTAAAGGAATAAAAATATGTAGACAGGCAAAAGGATATTGGCAAGATACTTATGATAAAAGAACAAGCCCGCTAGGAAAAGAATACTATTGGCTAACTGGAAGTTTTATAAATCAAGATAACAGTGAAGAAACTGATGAGTGGGCTCTTGAAAAAGGATATGTTTCTGTTGTTCCTATCAGTTATGATATGACGTCACATGATGATTTGGGTGAACTAAAAAAATGGAAATTCGATTGAATAAAAAAGAAGTTTTATTTGGATTATTTAGTGGTTTCTTAGCAAACTTTTTGGGGATGATTATTACAATAATCGTTTTATTTCAAGAAACCAATAGTTCAAATATTTTTAAAATTATTAATGATTCATTTCTAGATAATTCAATATCTAAATTGATTAGTCTTGGTGCTATTTTAAACCTAATTGTGTTTTTTATTTTTTTAAAATATGATTATGAAGAAAGAGCTAAAGGAGTTCTATTAGCTACATTTATAATTGCAATATTAACCATATATATAAATAATTTTTAGTGAGATATTATATAATAGCGGGTGAAGCCTCGGGTGATTTACACGGTTCAAATCTGGTTAAAGAGATAAAAAAGTTAGATCCTAACTCAAAATTTAGATGCTGGGGAGGTGATCTACTAAAAGAACAAAGCAATAATCTCGTAAAACATTACAAAAACTATTCTTATATGGGCTTTTATGAAGTTTTTATGAACCTAGGAAAAATATTAAATAACATCTCAATATGCAAAAAAGATATTTTGGAGTATAAACCAGATGCGATTATTTATGTAGATTTCCCTGGTTTTAATATGAGGATTGCAAAATGGGCAAAATCTAAAAACTTTGTTAATCATTTTTATATATCTCCTCAACTTTGGGCATGGAAGGAAAACAGAATTAAAACTATCAGAAAAGTTATCGATCAAATGTTTGTAATTCTTCCATTTGAAAAAGAATATTACAAAAAATTGAAATATGATGTGATTTATGTCGGACACCCTTTATTAGATGTTTTGAAAAAAAATGTAAAAGAAAATTTAAATAGGAAAAAATTAATTGCTCTTCTTCCAGGCAGTAGAGATCAAGAGATTAGTAAAATATTACCGGAAATGCTTAGCGTGACAAAATATTTTAAAAACTACCAATTTATAATCTGCGCTGCTCCATCAAAAAACAAATCATTTTACAAAAAATTTATTGCAAGTAGTGATTATGAAAATGTTGATATTGTTGAAGATCAAACCTACAATATTCTTGAAAGGTCATCGGCAGCTCTAGTTACATCTGGGACTGCAACTCTTGAAGCCGCGCTCATCAAAACACCTCAAATTGTTTGCTATAAATCAAGTTGGATTTCGATTCTAATCGGTAAATTTTTATTAAGGAACTTAAAATTTATTTCTCTAGTTAATTTAATCCTAAATAAAGGTGCTGTAAAAGAGCTAATTCAAAATGATTTAAATACTAAAAATATCCTAGAAGAACTTGAAATAATCCTCAGCGAAGACGGAAAGAACACGATGATTAAATATTATAATGAATTAGAAAATTTATTGAATAAAAAAGGTGCTAGCAGAGAAACAGCAAAAAAAATAATCAATTATCACTTAGAGTCAAATTCGTAAACAAAAGACTCAAAAAACTTATTAAATTCTTCTTGGGAATTATAATTTTTATAATTCTCATCAGTAAATAGTTTTAAATAAACCTCCAACTGTTTCGGAGTTTTATAACCCCTTAGCTTGTGTAATAAATTAGATGATTTATCTAAAAATACAATTGTAGGAAAAGCTTGAATTCTAAATGCTTGACTTAATTGATGACTGCTATTTCTTCTATTTGCTTTTGCAGGATCGTAATTAGGATTCTCAAACGTATAGCCTTTAAAGTTTACAATATCATTTCCTTCAGCGTTAAATTTAACAGCATAAAAATTCTCATTAATATATTTTGCGACATCTTTGTTTGCAAATGTATTTCTATCAAGCAATTTACATGGTCCGCACCAGTTGGTATACATGTCAATAATTATATTTCTAGGAGCGGCTTCTTGAAGATAAACAGCGTCTTCTAGTGATATCCACTTTATTTCCTGTGAAAGAAGAGAATCAACAGAAAAAAAACAAACTATTATGACTTTTATAAATAATGTTAATCTCATGTAATTGTAATATTTGACAAAAATAAGAAAAGATATTTATCTAATTCCGTGCATTGATTTTTTAATCAATGGATGTAATAAGAGAGAAACAACTCCAAGACCAATCGGAATTATAGTAAATATTAAAAAGAATCCAGACAAACTATATTCTTGTGTAATTTTGTCAATATCTCCCCCGATATAATGAGCTAATTTATTTCCGATAGCAACCGCTAGGTAATATACACCAAACATAAAAGCTATCATCCTTGCGGGAATTAATTTACTCAAATAAGATAGCCCCATTGGAGATAAACATAATTCACCTAGGGTATGAAATAAATATGCAAAAACTAACCAAATCATACTTAAACTAGCACTATCAGCACCTGAAGGCACATTTCTAGCTCCAAAGGCTAGAAATCCAAATCCAACTCCTAAAAGTGCTAAACCTAAAAAATATTTAACCGATGCAGGAGGATTGTAGCTACTGTCCCACCACTTAGCAAATAATGGTGCAAATACAATAATAAAAAGAGAATTTAAAATTGCAAACCAAGTAATTGGAACCTCTGTTGATGTAGACTGTGACTCAGTATATATTTTAAAGATTATAATTGACCATACAATGACAAAACTAATACCGAGAACTATATTTGAAAATAGAATTTCATTAAAGGTTTTCCTAAACAATTTTAATAATACATATGTAATTATCAAAAGCGGAATAACCGTTACCGAAATATCCAC
The DNA here is from genome assembly GCA_902626365.1 of uncultured Bacteroidota bacterium. Taxonomy (GTDB): domain Bacteria; phylum Bacteroidota; class Bacteroidia; order Flavobacteriales; family Flavobacteriaceae; genus MED-G13. The sequence continues at coordinate 34,867 of CACOFE010000010.1, forward strand.
AATCTTAAAAATTAGTGCTGAGTTTCCTTCAAGAAAACGATCTGTGAAATCTCTCGTGTATAAGGGTAAAGAACCTGCCCCCTGTTCAAATGCAGCCCAAAAGAAAACAGTGAAAATGCAAAATATTGTAAAAACAATCATTCTGTCTCTGACAATTGGAGTGTATCTAGGAATTCTAACCAACAACAGGGCAATAAAGGCAATAAAGGCAATCAGAGCAAAAAACAGAGAGTTTTCCATTCCAAAATAAGTGAAATTTAAAATATCAATACCACCAATTTTACTAAGGGGATCATTTATTATGAATATAAGTGCACTAATAACAAAAGTTAAAATCAACAAAATATCAATCGGTAAAAAAGGGTTGAGTTTCGCTTTTGTAGCTTTTTTAATAATCAACTTTTCATCAGATTTTGAAGGAGGATCCCCAATTTTGCCAAATAATGGTTGAGCAAAATAAAACTGAATCATTCCTAGAAGCATAAATATTCCGGCTAATCCAAATCCGAATGACCAACCTACTTTCTCACCAACCCAACCGCAGAGCATAATACCCAGAAAAGCACCAGCGTTAACGCCCATATAAAATATATTATAAGCACCATCTTTTTTATCATCTCTTCCCTCATACATTTTTGAAATTATGGAAGTAATATTTGGTTTAAAAAAACCAGTTCCTGTAACAAGTAATGATATTCCTATGTAAAGGAAAGTAGGAGTTTCAACTGCCATTGATGCATGTCCTAATGTCATAAGTAATGCACCTATAACAACCGAATTTCTGTAACCTATTTTTTTATCTCCTAACCAGCCACCTGCAAGGGGAGCCAAATAAGCAAACATAGCATATGTTCCAAGTAAAGACAATGCAGCAGATGAACTCCAGCCCCAACCTGGGTTGTCACCAAGAATAGCACCCGTAAGAAATATGACTAAAATGGCTCTCATTCCATAGTAAGAGAACCTTTCCCACATTTCGGTAAAAAATAAAACAAATAATGCTGCAGGGTGTCCTATTACAGTTTTACTGAAAAATTGATCATTATTATTCATGATTAACTATCCATTTCCTCCGCCCCATGCGTAAGTCTTTTTAGAGGTTTTAACAATAATAGAACAAGGATTCCGAATAAAGTACAGAAAATAGCAATTCCCGTAAATACCTGAAATTCGCCAGCACCTTCTGAAAGCTGTCCAACAAATCCAGCAACTTTATTACCAAGACCTGTCGCTGCAAAATATGCCCCCATCATAAAAGCAGCATATTTTACAGGTGCTAATTTTGTGATAAAGGATAAAGCAACAGGTGATGCACATAATTCACCAATTGTATGGAATAAATATGCTAATACTAACCATATCATTGCAGATTTTTGAACAACTTCATCACCTTCCATTATAACCTCAGTTGAAGCTTTAGTCATAAAGAAAAAACCAAAAGCCATGATTATTAATCCAATAGCCATTTTAAATAATGAAGAGGACTCCTTGCCCTTTTTTGCCCAATCACTCCAAAACTTTGCTACAATTGTTGCAAATATTATTATAAAGAAAGCATTTATTGATTGAAATATTGCTGCGGGCACCTCATTACCTATGAATGGTAATGAAAAAGAAAGCATTCTATCTGTTTTTTGTTCAGTGTAAAGACTCATGAGTCCTCCAGCTTGTTCAAATGCTCCCCAAAAAACAATGATAATCAAAAATGATAAAAACATAACTAGCATTCTATCCTTCTCAACACTGGTCAAAGGTTTATTCATCAAATCTTTATCTGGGGATTTTTCACTACCAATGAATTCACCAACACCTTCAAGGTATTTAAGGCCATATATGTAGACTAATTGTCCTATTGCCATTCCAATTCCAGCTAATCCAAACCCATAGTGCCAACCATATTTTGCAGCAACTGCACCAACAGTTAACGCACCAAGAAATGCACCAATATTTATACCCATATAGAAAATATAAAAACCGGTATCTCTCTTATTATCACCTTTCTTATATAAACCACCAACCATAGTAGATATGTTGGGTTTTAAAAAACCAACACCAACTACAATCAGAATAAGACCAGTGAAAAATGCCCATTCAGCATCTACCGCTAAAATTCCATGACCGAAACAGAGTAATAATCCACCTAGCATAACCGCCTTTTTTTGTCCAATGAATTTATCAGCTATCCATCCACCAGGAATTGACATCAAATAGACAAACATTGTATAAGTACCATAAAATGAAAGTGTTTCAGCATTTGTCCACCCATAGCCTGATTGAGGATCATCCATTATTATGGGAGCAGCTAGAAATAGGGTTAAGATAGCTCTCATTCCATAATAAGAAAATCTTTCCCACATTTCGACGAAGAATAAAATATATAATCCTGCTGGATGTCCAAAAATTGTTTTTTCCTGTGCTAATGAATTGGTTGTCATAATTTATTTTTTAGATTACACTAAAATATTATATTTTACCTAATTATATTAATTTAATCATTAATAAATTATTCATAATAATTTAAAGTCAAGTATATTATCTTTGATTTGTAAATAATCCTATAATGTCTGAAGAAATAAAAGGTTTTTCAAAACTATCAAAAGACGAAAAAATTGAATGGCTAACCAAAACATGCTTTCAAGACAGTAATTCTGCAAAAAAAATACTTACTCAATATTGGAACTCTGACAGTAACCTTCAAAAATTACACGATGAGTTTTCTGAAAATACAATTTCAAATTATTATTTACCATTTGCTATTGCCCCTAATTTCCTAATTAACGAAAAAATTTATTCCGTACCAATGACTATCGAAGAAAGCTCAGTTGTTGCAGCAGCAAGTAAAGCTGCGAAATTTTGGATGAAGCATGGTGGTTTTAAATCTGAGGTCATCAAGGAAGAAAAAATTGGTCAGGTACATTTCATTTTTCATGGAGAAAAAAAAATAATTAGTGAATACTTTGATTTTGTAAAGCCATTATTATTTAAAAACTCTAAGGATTTAACCAAAAAGATGGAATCAAGAGGTGGAGGTATTTATGACATACAATTAATTGATAAAACATCAGATTTAAAGGGATATTATCAGCTTTTTGCCACATTTAATACAGTTGATGCCATGGGTGCAAACTTTATAAATTCGTGTTTAGAAGATTTTTCAAAAACTTTTTGTAATTCAATCTCAAAATTTAAAAGTAAAGAATTGAAAGAGAAAGATGTTGAAATTATTATGAGCATTTTATCAAATTATGTCCCAAACTGTATTGTTAAATCCTCTTTGAGCTGTAGTGTTTCAGAGTTGAACAAACTCGAACCTGAAACCAAAAATTTTGCTAGTAGATTCGTTAAAGCAATAGAAATTGCAAATAATGATATACATAGGGCTGTAACACATAATAAAGGAATTATGAATGGGGTTGATGCTGTTTCAATAGCCACTGGAAATGACTTTAGAGCAATTGAAGCAGGTGCACACGCTTACGCATCAATAGGAAAATATAAAAGCTTGTCAAATGCTTATATAGAGAATGAAGTATTTTATTTTGAATTGAAATTGCCCTTAGCGATAGGAACTGTAGGTGGAGTAACTAATTTACACCCTTTAGTTAAGTTGGCTCTAAACATATTAGAAAACCCAAATGCCAAGGAGTTAATGAATATAATTGCCTCCGTTGGACTTGCACAAAATTTTGGAGCATTAAGATCTTTAGTTACATCTGGAATACAAAAAGGGCATATGAAGATGCATTTGACAAATTTATTAAATAAGCATAATGCATCTGAAAACGAAAAAGAGCAAGCCTATGCATATTTTAAAGATAAATTAGTGAGCAGCTCGAGCGTTGAAGATTTTATAAAAAACATCCGATAAATGTTATTTAAAAGTAACGGTAAAATCCTGTTAAGTTCCGAATATTTAGTCATGGACGGAGCAAAATCAATTGCATTACCTGCAAAACTAACCCAAGATTTATCGGTTTCTAAATGTGATGAAAATTCGATTGAATGGCAAAGTTTTGATAAGCATGACAATTTGTGGTACGAAGATAGATTTATAGTAGATAATAATAATCTTGTAAGTCTGGGCAAAGAAAATATAATTTCTAAAAAAATTATATCACTATTCAATCACATCAGAAAAAAAAATGAACTAAAAAGTATTTTAGGAAATAAATTTGTTACAAAACTGAATTTTGAAAAAGAATGGGGATTAGGATCATCCTCAACTTTTGTAAATAATCTCGCTAAATGGGCAAATATAGATCCTTACAAATTATTGTTCTCGACATTTAAGGGTAGTGGTTATGACATTGCATGCTGTGATGTGAATTATCCAATTATTTATAATAAAACGGGAAATTCTATAAATGTAAAAAAGGTGGATTTTAACCCACCCTTTATTGAACATCTATTTCTCATATACCTTGGGAAAAAACAAAACACACAAAATTCTATTGAAAATTATTCAAAAAGTCAATTCAATAAAGATGGTCTAATAAAAAAAATAAACAGAATTTCAGATGAATTTTTGAAATGTAATGATTTGATTCACTTTGAAGAACTAATGAAAGAGCACGAGTCTATAATTTCCAAAGCTATATCAATTAATCCCATTCAAAAGTCAACTTTTACGGGATATAAAGGTGGTAGGATTAAAAGTCTTGGATCTTGGGGCGGTGATTTTATTTTAGTAACAACTAAAAATAAAGACCTAACTTATTTTAAAAATAGAGGATTAAATACAATATTTCCCCTTAGAGAAATGGTTTATATAAATTAATAAAAAGTTCCCCTGAAGTCTTCAATTTCAGCTTTATCTTTTAATGCAGTATAAGCTTTATTTCTGACATTACTTGACCTTGTGGAACTTATGATATTTATCATGTTCTGATAATTAGCCAAAGAGGATGCTTTTCTTCTATCTGTAACATATATATAAAATACTCCACTGTTTCCAATAATTGCTGCAGATGTAATATCTCTATTTATGCCCATTGCATATCCGACAACAGCTGGTTCATTCCCAACTCCAGAAATAACAGGATTATTAATATTAACAGACAATGCAGTTTGAACCTCAACATTATTCTGAGTTGCAATTTCATCAAGAGTTGATGATTTTATGCTTTGAATGATTTTTTGAGCTTTCTTTTGATTTTTTACTTTAGGTAGAGCAGTAATTGATGATTTATCATATGACATCATTCCTTTGTCGTTGATGGAAGTTAACATAGCAATTACATAACCTCCTTTTTGCAGACTAAATCTTTTGATATCACCCTTGTCTGTATTATCATCATAAGCCCACCTTACAATACTTCTTTGTTGGCCTAAAATAGGAATATTCTCATCTAATTCACCAACATTGTTAACCGGGTTGATTTTAATATTATTTTCTTTTGAATATTCTCTAAAGTTTTCCTCGTTTACAGCAATTTCAAATTTGGAAGTAATGTTGTAAATACTATCTCTTGTTCTCTCCGAAGGTTCAACCTTAATTGCAAGATTTCCAACCTTAACTGCCTTTTGCTTTTTACCTTGAGATAGAATTTCAATTACATGAAACCCGAAATCAGTCTCAACTACATCAATAGATCCAACTCTTTTTTCAAAAGAGAAATCCCTGAACTCAGGAGCAAATCCATCAATATAAGCAAACTCAATAATTCCTTCATTTTCATTGCTGACCTGATCAGAAGATAAACTTAGTAAAGAATTAAATTTACCTCTATTTGATTTTAGAACCCTAGAAATACTATCGGCAGTCTTTTTTGCCAGATCTTTTGATTTTGAAACATCAGGATCACTTCTAAAAGATCCCATATAAGGGATTAATATATGTCTAACCTTAGCAGAGTCAGCTATAAATTTTGAATCAATTAACTTAGTTGCTTTAACAAATCCATTTTCGTTATAAGGACCATAAATCTCTCCTTTTTTAAGCTTATAAATATTTTCAGCAACAGTCGGAGATAAAGATGATTTAAATACATATGAATCAAAAAATTTGATAGCAGAATTAATATTTAAAAACTCTTCATTATTGTTTGTGTTTTTAAAACCTCTGTAGGTTATATTTTTTTGAGAATTAGGATCATACTCTTCTCTGTCCTCTAAAAGAAGACTAAGACTTGACTTTGCCTCCGATTTATCTAATCCTGAAGGGTTTTCTTCAAACTTAACAAAGATCAAATCTCTTGAGGGATCAGAAGAATAATTATTTTCGTTTTCATTAATGTAGTTGGTTACCTCAGATTTTGAAACTTTAATGTCATTATCTGAAATTTTTGTAAAAGGGATTTTTACGTATTTAAAGTCTACTACATCATTTGAGTTAAAATAATCTTCTTCACCTTCAAATAATGCAGTATTAATTCCTGCGTCAACTAATCGATAATACATCTCTTCTAATCCGATTGTTCCAATATTTTCTTCAAAGTTGTTCCAAGACTCATAATTTACCAAAGAGCCTTGTAATTCCATAGTCTCAGGAGATATCTCTTTAAGATTAGAAATAAATTGATTTAACCTCGATTCATCAAATTCACCATTATTATCTTGAAAGTCCTCAAAAGCTAAAAGATTAGTCTTTAAAAAATCTCTCATCATTTCTCTTTCAATTTGAATACCAATTTTTTGATATTCAGATTGTAAAACAAGTTTTTTTAGCTCTGAATTCCATATTGAATTCATAGCCTGTATTGATGAACTAGAACCTCTATTCTGCTTTTCAAGATTATCAACCTTTCGCATAAAATCTGATCTATCCATCTCAATTCCGTTAACAACCGCCACGCGACTCTGATTAAATTCATCTCCTTTGAAAACATCTGTAACGGTACCTGTACCTGTTGAAAATACAAATGCAAATAAAGCTAACCCGATAACACTTATTAAGGCTACGGGTCCAAGAGCTCTAATTTTTCCTAAAACTGCCATATTTTTTGAATAAAAGTAGTGGCCAAAAGTAGCATTTTATTATCAATTAAAAAAAATAATTTTTGATTGTATTAAAGATCAGATTTATAATTAAATCTAAGTTATTAGTTAAAGTTAATCTTCAAGGGACACATACCCATTAACCTTTAGAAACTTTATTTTATCAAAAGACTTGTCTGAATCAAAACCTTTCCCATAAATATCTTTATCTGATGAAACGTATCTAAAGTCAAAATTTGTAAACAACCATTCTTCACCTCTATCATAGTATAGTTGATCTGAGATTAATGTGTCCATCAGATGTGTTGATACAATAACATTTCCTCTTAAATCTATCAAATCACTATTTGAATAGGAAATTGCATAATCTGCAATAATTTTAGTTTGATTATTGTTGTCATCAAATAAAATTACTTCAATATTCGTTGGAAATTCAAAATATGGAAAATTAGCATTACTAAAATTTAACATCTTAGGACTATTCAAAATACTACTTACTATTCCTGAATCAGTATGAACGGTATTAATTTCCAAAGCTGAGGAAATTGGTATGTCAGCAGCCCTTAGAAAAGATGTAAGATCCTTATCTCCGTTACAGGATAGAAATAATACAAGAAAAAACGAAATTAAATATTTCAACTATTAAAGATTAGGTACTTTTACAGATCTATTAATCCAACAAGAAATTTCTATTACTTCACCCTCCCTACCTGATGAGAAGATTTCAGATTTTTGAGGTGCCTTTGCTTCGTAATTTCTAGAACTTTTGAGAGCAGCGCTTTTTAAAGTCCCGTCAACTCTAGATGCCTTCATAGCCTCCTTTGATGCAAGCCAATAAACAGCTCTTTGACTAAAGTTATCTGACCCGCAATTTTTTGCACTAGATGCATACATTTGAGCAATTGCTAAATATGATCTCCCCATTGATGGATTAAATCCCAATGCTTGCATATAATATGATCTTGCCCTAGAGTAGAGACCATTTTTTCTAAAGTTTGTAGCTATTCTAAATAATATTTTAGCTTTTTCATAGGAGTCAGTTTCCAATTCAATTGCTTGATTGTAGAATACCAAAGCTTCAGATGAATTTCCTTGTTTATCTTTAATAGTCCCTAAATAATACGCTGTTGATGCATTTGGTTCTAATTCATTTTTTTTCTGAACAATTTTTACAAATAATTGAGATTCATCACACTCCTTAGAGTATAATCTATTCATAGCTCTGCTTAACCATTTACCATCGTTCTGATTTGCATCAAAATTGTTTTCATAGAGTGGAATTAAATTATCACAATTTCCTCTATCACCTAGGTCTTTTTCCATTCCCTTAGAAATTTGATCATATGCCTTTAAAAAACTATTGTATGATTTGATACGTCTTTGATCTTTAGCTGAAATAGAAACTTCTTCATCTGATGCACTGACAAATTTATTAACCTTGTTCGTGTAATTTTTTATTTCTTTTTCAACTTTTTCTGATATCTCATCATATTTAGTGAACAAATCCTCTGCACTTTTTAAATTTTCATCATACAGATTAACAATAAGTTTAAAATAGGTATATAGATTTTTAGGATTATTAAACGAACTTAAGTCTTCGTTATATGCTCTATCAAAATTTGAATAAATTTCAGAGTTACTTAAACCTAAATCATTTTTATTATCATATTGTAATTGCGCTGATTTTGCTAAAATATCACCTAGAGGGGTCTTATTAGGAAAATGTTCTCTTTTCTCCTTCCATAATTTCAATAAATCATTTAAATAATTAACTTTTTCCTGAGAAGTTGAATTTTTAATTTTGTGTTTTAATATCCTCTCTCCATATACATAAATAGCACTATTAAACTTTGGACTTCTTTCTCTTAGTTCCATCCATGGATCAAATGCAGCATCATAATTTTTAGCTTTAACATATTCGCTAAAAATTGACAATGCATTAATATCTTCCTCATTGGCTTGTGAAAATGAATTAGCCGAAATCAATAATAACAATAAAAATCCAAAAAACTTCTTCATAATTAATTATATTTTCTCTTTATAAACCACCTATCATTAAGTGATAAACTTAATTGAAAATTAATAAAATTTTCCTCAACTAAATTTTCGTTTGTGGTTCCTCTTTTACCAAATTCAACGGTTGTATTAACATTTGAAAATAAACCACCTGCAGGTATACCAAGTCCAAATGATATGCCAAATTCATTTATTGATTCATTATTAATGACTAGTCCTGTTTTTTCAGAATAAAATCCAGCCCTGTAAACAACTCTATTCCAAAATTTGCTAAATGATGCATAATCAGGAATGTAAAATCCACCAAAAGATATTTTTGATGAATCTTCAAATTCACTGTTTTCAATATTAATCAAATCATTTGAAAAGACACTGCTGGTTATTGAGGTGTATTCAGCTCCTAAAAACCATTTTTTTGGTTTGCTGATTCCAAGACCAAAACTTGTGATAGACGGCATTGTTAAATCAGTCTTATCTAACCCCAAAGACTCTAGATCTACATTAATTTCATTAACAGGGAACTCAATCTGTGTATTAGGATTGATTACAACAGAAGCAAATGTTCTACTATTTCTTGAGCTTAAATTATAATCTGGAGAGTGTGTAAGGGAAGCATGTAATTCAAGGTTTTCAGTTAACCCTCCTCTAAATGTTAAACCAAAATTAAAATTAACCCCACTTAGATCCGATCTATTTTGTTCTCTAGCCTGGTAATCTAGAGGTAAAGATTCATCATCATATAAATATTCAAGAGCTGAATTTTGAATATTACCAAAATTATATTTTGCGTCAAAACCGATAGCTATATTATCTGATAGTTGGTAAGCAAATCCCAAAAAAGCTTTGTTTAGACCACCGTTGCCAGAGTATTTGTATTGAAGTTGGTTATCTAAATTTGATGATTGTAATTTATAACCAACAGATGAATAGGGAATTAAACCAAAACCAAAACCAAATTTACCCATTGGAACATTTAACCCAAGATATTCAAAACTGGTATTTGTAGTTTCAGAACTATTTGATGAAGTTTTAAGGTCAGTTTCTGAATGTCCTAATCCAACAGTAAATTTTACAAGTCTTCCCTCATTATTAAATGAAAACATATTTTTTCCAGTGTATGATGCAGGATTTCTAAAATTCATATGAATACTGTCATTAAATACACTGACACCTCCCATTGCTCTACTTTCAGATGTTCCCTTAAAATCAAGTGATCCAATTCCATAAAAAGAATAAGGTGATGAAGTGTTATTTTGTGAGTTTACCGATAAACACACAAAGACAAGGGAAAATAGTAAAGAAAATATTCTGTTCAATTAATTTTTATTTAGGTTTAGAATGCAATTGAGACCTTCTAAGATAAAATTTTGATTCGCAAATATGGTGATTTTTAATGTTTTTGACAAAATTTTAGCATCTCCTCCTGTTAATATTACATTGACCTTTTCATATCTTGAGTTTATTTGGTTAATAAACCCCATAATTTCATTAGATACTCCTCCAATAATACCAGCATGTATTGAAGCATTGGTTGAATTACCAGGAAAATTAAAGTTGTTTTTATTTTTTAATAGAGGAAGGTTTGCGGTATAATGATTTAATGAATCATATCTCATTTTAACCCCAGGAGAAATTGAACCACCGGTAAAATGATTATTATTATCTATAAAATCAATCGTAATACATGTTCCTGCATCTATAACTAAATTATTAGAGTTGGGAAATAAAATTGTAGCAGCAGCAGCTAAAGCAAGTCTATCATTGCCAAGCGTTTCAGGAGTCTGATAATTTAACTTAAAAGGAAAAATAAAAGTTGAATCTAATTCATAGGTGTTAATATTGAATCTATCCAGTATATCACTAATGTTTACAGATGAAACATTGGAAATCAGAGCACTAGTTATTTCTTTGTATTTACCAATAATTTTCTCAATTTCAATATCAATTCTGTCGTTATTATCAGAAAAGCTAAATATCAAATTAGAATTTTCAAAAATCCCAAGTTTAAAAAAATTATTACCGATGTCTACTACTAAGTTCATACAATCTTGTAACTCGTCAAATTTACAAAAGCATTTTTATAAAATAATTTTGGGAATAACAAAATTGAATCTATCTTTGACGCGCTCAAAAGGTACCTTAGCTCAGTTGGTAGAGCAACGGACTGAAAATCCGTGTGTCCCTGGTTCGATTCCTGGAGGTACCACATAAAGCCCTCACTTAATTGGGGGCTTTTGTTTTTAATTCGCTGTCAAATTTTATTATATTTACTCAAATACAATAACTCACTAGATGCTACTTAATTCTGATATTGCCAATTCTGATATTAATAAATATACTGTAGAATTTCTGGCAAACAAGTGGATGATAACTGTCGCATGTGTAATAGGATTGATTTTTATTGTATTGTATGTTGGTCATAAAATCTCACAAGAAAATAAGATTAAATATGCAAAATTTTTAGCCTATATAATGATAGGCTTCTTTATTGTTAATCATCTATTTTTAATTTTTCTTGGAAAATGGGAATTAAGTAAAGAACTTCCAGTGCATCTTTGTTCAATTAGTGGACTAATTTGTTGTTTCATTATGTTTATCCCTGAAAAAAAGAGGCAATTTCTTTTTGAGTTTCTTTTTTATTGTGGAATAATAGGGGGTATTCAAGCAATTTTAACTCCCCTTGTGGATGACTACGGCGGATATAAATTCTTTTATATACAGTTCTTTTTCAAGCACGCAATGATTATTGCATTTCCAATATATTTAAGAAATCAATTAGGCATGAAACTAACAAAATTTTCATGGATAAAAACATGGATTGTTCTAAATATATTAATGTTTTTACTAATTCCATTAAATAACTTATTAGGCTCTAACTATATGTATGTTAATTCACCTCCGGCGGTTGATAATCCTTTGGTCATAGGAGAATGGCCAACATACCTTTATTGGTGGGAGCTTTTTGTATTGATTTTAATCATAGTCGTCTATCTTATCGGAAAACCACGTAATTTTGAAAAGATTAACTAAGCTTTTTTTTATCTTATTCGTTTCATTTATAAGTTGTAACGAAATTAATACTAGTGATGTTCCAAAAGATGATCCAAATTCAACAACTATAAACTATTCAGAATTAAACTTTGAATATATTTATGAAGTTAAATACTATTCATCGATTGAACAGTGGATAAATTATTTTGAACTGAATGAATTTATCGAACAACTTAATTCAAATGATTTTAGTTCTTTAATTGATAATAAAAAATTTCTGCTTAGATTTTTTAAAGGAATAAAATTTTCAATACCAGATGAAATAAATAAGCCTGAGATAAAATCAAGGCTAACCGTTATAGAAACAGATTTTATGAGGTTTGAATCAATGCTTTCAAACTATGAAATCGATAATGAGATAAAAATAAAAATGGTAAAAAAAATTAATAACTCTTTTTCTAATTTAAATTTTCAAATTGATAAATTATTAGAAAAACAAGAAATTAATCTTGATTAGTGGTTTTTTGAGCATTTAAAGCATCAATACTTATCTTGGCCAAATTAAAATTTGGAGCAATAGTTAAAGCTTCATTCATTATATCTATAGCAGCATCAATATTATTTTCTCTATCCTCATTGATTTTAACAAGTCCCTTCAAATAAGTGAAGGCAGCTTTCATTGGAACCGAATAAGGCTGCTGAGTCTCATAGTAATTTCTGACAATATCACCAGAAGAATTTGCAATTCCAAAGGTAATATTCCTAGTTGCACCCATCAGATCTCCAGTTCTAATCTTCATCTCGGCAAGCTCATATGCAATAAACGGATTTGGTTTTCTTTTAAATAATTCTTCGTAATGTATCATTGCTTGTTCAATGTCATTAATTGCCTTTAGAGAAAAGGCTTTAACTTGAACTGCTAAATCAGAATCTGAATCATTCTTTTCAACTCCTATTGTGTTTAACGCCTCAACATGTCTGCCTTCATTCATATATAGGGTTGCTAGAGTATCTTTTCTTGCTTGACTTGGCTCTAATACATTCAAATGAGTTAGTGCATTTATGACTCCTTGAATATCAGCTTGAGATTGCATCTGTTTGTAGTATTTTTTATAGTGGGATAAAAGATCCTGATTTGACTGACTAAATGTACTTACAGTACAAAATAATATTAGCAATGTTATTATTTTCTTCATAATATATTTTTTTGCGAAACTAATTAATTTTTTTAAAATGCAATCTGAACTAAAAATGACCCAGACATGAATTCATCATCATCTAAGTTATTTAAATTTTCATAAGCAGTCTTGAAAAGACTTGCTTGAATCTTTAAATTATTTCCTGCCAAATATTTTGATATCCCAACTCCCATATTTGAAGATTTTCTTAAAACGGAACTTTCATATGAATCAAACTCAGGGTTTAAACTCTCATAAATAAAGTCAACACTTATTCCATTTTTTGTGAAATATCCAAATTGAATTCCTTGACTATCACCAACCACTAAATATTCGCTTATTTGTTGTGGGATTAATAAATTAAAGGCATTTGGGTCTGTGTAAATTTGATCAAGACCAGAAGCAAAAGCATCAGCATATTCTAAAACTAGAGAAAAACCTTTATATTTTAAATTTAAGTCAAAAAATAGTTGTGAATAATCTGGAAACAACTCATCTCCAGAATTATCATATAGAATAAAATCACCATGACCGTCTCCAACCTGATTACTTGCACCTATATTTTTGGAATATGCAACACCAATTTGAACTTTTGGCTTCTCTTCATGCATCAGGTCAACTGTTGATAATCTGTTTCCGATTGAAAAATCACCAAAAGGTAAAATATTGATTCTTGAGCCAAATTTTACCCCACCTTTGTCAGAATCCCTTGAATCATCTCCAAATGAATTTTTTCCATCTCCTGAAGTAACAGCAAAAGTTGGTTTAATGATAATTGATTTACCAAAGCTTGTTTCAAAAAATAATCCAAATTCTTCACCATTATTAGTGTATGTACGACTCAAAATACCACGATCAGTAAATCTCAATTTATCTTCATTGTGAGTCATTTCTAAATTATTGTGATTTACCTGCATTTGACCAAAATATAAAGAGGTCTTTTCGTTAAAGTGGTAACCTATAAAGGCTTCCACTAAAGGATTTGAAGAGCTGTAATCCATCTGAATTGTAAAACTTAATTTTTCATCTTTAGCAAATCCAGTAAAAAACAAATTTGAGTTTTGACTTTTAAACTGTCTAAA
>CACOFE010000011.1 GCA_902626365.1 uncultured Bacteroidota bacterium
TTTTTAGTTTCAATACTTTTATTTCTATTTAATATTAGCAACTTGATTTTGACAATATATTTACTATATTTTTTATTGATTTTTATCCAGTCTTCTTTTAAAAATAACCCTTTGGTAGGTTTATTATCAATTATGACAACCTTAATTCAATTTGTAGGCTATGGTTATGGATTTTTTAAGTCATTTATATTGATTAATATGTTCCCTAATAAAAAAATAGAGATTATATTTCCAAAAATGTTTTTTAATCATAATTAATGAAAATTTATTCAAGTCAAGGTAAGTTTAATGTGTTTCTAATATTTCTGATATTAGCTATTTCCACATCATTAGTTAGCAAATTAACCTCTACATATGATAAAAATATTGTATTCAAGTTAACTGTAACAGATGTTCCCGAGGATAAAGTTATATACGAAAAATCTCATGATTCAGTAGAATTAAAAGTTAGAGGTTTTGGATTTAGTCTGGCAAAATATTATTTCAAAACACCCGAACTTAAAATTTCTGCTAAAAAATTAAAAGAGTTAAACAATTCATTTTTGTGGGAACAGAAGCAAAACTTCACAGATACAAAGCTTAATTTTGACACATCTATTGAGCTTTTAACAATTTTTGAAGATTCTATAATTTTATATTTTGATCAGTATATTTCTGAAAAGAAATTTATAAAAACAAATATATCAGTAAATTTTCAGTCAGGATTTGATTCTTTTAAAGCCCCATTAATCACAAATGATTCGGTTACGATATTAGGACCAAAAGATGTAGTAAGAAAAATTGATTATGTTGACACTGAATTTGTAAAATTAAATAATGTTAATTCAGATATTGAAATAAATTTAAGTCTTTTAAAACCCGCTTTTGATGATCTTTCAATTGATTTAAGTATGATAGAATATAAATTAGAGGTTGATCAATATACAGAAGAAACAGTCACAGTTCCTGTTAATATTTTAAGTAATGAAAATATTAAATATAATTACTATCCAAAAGAGCTTTCAGTTAAATATTTTATAAGTATTGATGATTATAAGAAAACCACACCAATTGATTTCAGAATTGAATCCATATTAGATAAAAATCAAAGCATATTAATTCCGTACTTGACCAAAAAACCTGATTTTATAAAGAATGCTAGGCTAAGTTCAAATCAAATTCAACTAATTATATTAGAATGAAAAAAATAGCATTAACAGGTGTTATCGGAAGTGGTAAAACAACAGCAGCTACTTTTTTCAAAGATTTAGGAATTCCTGTCTTTATCGCTGACGATTGTGCTAAAGAGTTAATGATTAGTGATTCTGACCTAAAATCCCAGATAATTAATTTGTTAGGTGAATATTCATATATTAACGGTAAATTAAATAAGGAATTCATTTCAGAGCAGATATTTAATAATAAAAGTCTTCTAGATTCTGTAAATTCCCTAATACATCCAAGAGTGCAAAAAGCTTTTGACTTATGGCTAAAAAATCAAAATTCAAAATATATTATATACGAGGCTGCTTTGATATTTGAAAATAATTCTGAGAATATTTTTGATAAAATTATTTGTGTTAAAACTCCACTAAAGATAATTCATGAAAGAATAAGTAATAGAGAAAATTATTCTAAAAACAGGGTAGATAAGATTTTAGATTCTCAACTAAGTCAAGATGTAAAGTGCTCAATGTCAGACTTTTGTATTGATAATACTTCTAAAGAAAAACTGTTTAGTGAAATTAATAAGATACATTCATCACTATTATAATTCATTATTGTTAATGTTTTATTAAATATCAAAATTTGTTTTTGATTAAATAATAAATTTGAGGTATGAGTAAAAGGATTTTTATATTACTTATAGTATTAATGAGTGTGTCATTAATAGGAATAATTTTAATTCAATCATTTTTTATATTTAAAAATTATGAGGAGAATGACAAACAATTTTCTATAAATGTAAATTATGTCCTAGAAGAAACAGCATCCATTGTTGAGAGAAATGAATTCAGAAAATATCTTCTAAAGTTTAGGGATCTTATAGCTAATGAATCACAAGCGGATACTCTAAGTATTCAAAATCTAATTATTATTGATCAAAATCCAGATAAAAGGGAAACAATATTATACAAAAATGGAGTTATTGAAGAAAGTATAATTATCCCAAAAACTAAGAGTTTCTATGATAATTTTATTGATATTATTTCAGATCAAGCAAATATTCCTGAAAATAACATTTCAATTAAAAGAGTATCAAATCAGCGTGAAGAAAAAGTTTTTTCTAATCAAAGAATAGAAGATAATTTAAGTCCTGAAGAATTTTTATTAAAGGTTGGTAAAATTTCAAAAAGTAAGGAGGTGTTATTTGAAACTGCATACAATGATCTTTCAAAAAGAAATCCTATTGAGGATAGAATAGGGGATTTAAATAAATTTGAAAAAGTTTTAGAAGGAAATTTCAACAAAATGGATATTGAGTTAGATTTTGAATATGCAATTTTTAACGAAGAAAATTTAACTAAAATCGCCTCTGAAGGTTTTGAAATTGATGCTCCAAACTATTCGTCACTTATTTTTAAGGATGAAAATGATTTAAGTAATTATTCATTGAAGGTAAATTTTCCAGGAAGAACTCCTTTTCTTTTATCCTCCTTAATCTCAGTTATTCTTACATCAGTAATTTTTACCTCAATTATAATTATTGCTTATATTACAACAATTCTTCTTTTATTAAGGCAAAGGCAAATCTCTCAAATTAAAACAGATTTTATTAATAATATGACTCATGAATTTAAAACTCCTATTGCTACAATTAACTTGGCATTATCAGCTATAAAAAATCCTAAAACTATAGTCAATAAACAAAAAGTTGAAAAATATCTTCAAATGATTAATGATGAGAATAATAGAATGCATGATCAAGTTGAAAATGTATTAATGATAAGTCATTTGGAAAAAAATGAACTTAATATTGAAAAATCTAGGCAAGATATTAATGAAATAATTGACCTTGCTATTTCTCATTTAAGTTTAATAATTGAAAATAAAAATGGAAAGATAATTACTGAAAAGAATGCACTAAATTCAAAAGTCATTGGAAATGAAACCCATTTAATAAATGTCTTTGTTAATATTTTAGATAATGCTATAAAATACAACGAAAAAAGTCCTGAGATCATTGTAAAAAATAAAAACATTAATAATAAGATTTTAATTGAAATTATTGACAATGGTATTGGAATGAGTAAGGCTGTTCAGTCCAAAATATTTGATAAATTTTACAGAAAACAAACTGGTGATCTACATGACGTAAAAGGACATGGTTTAGGGCTGGCTTATGTGAAGAAAATTATCAATTTTCACAATGGGAATATTTCAGTTGACAGTGTTATAAATCAAGGGACTACCTTCACTATTCAATTAAATACAATAACAAATAATTAATTATGAGTAACAAAAAGAGAATTTTACTGGTTGAAGACGATCCAAATTTTGGGATAATTTTGAGAGATTTTTTGAAAATGAATGAATACGATGTCATTTTGGCTAAAAATGGAATGGAAGGGTTTGAAAAGTTTAAAAAATTTGAATTCAATCTATGTATATTAGATGTAATGATGCCATATAAGGATGGTTTTACGTTAGCTACTGAAATAAAAGCTATTTCCCCTGATATGCCAATTATTTTCTTAACCGCAAAGTCGATGAAAGAGGATGTTCTCAAGGGATATAAGGTGGGGGCTGATGATTATTTAAAAAAACCCTTTGATAGTGATGTTTTATTATTCAAAATTAAAGCTATTTTAAAGAGAAATAAACTTTCGTCTACTATTGATACAGAGGAGACTGAATTTAATTTTAGTTCTTTTCATTTTAACTCCAAACTGAGACACTTAAAATTTAAAAATGAATCACCAGTAAAATTGTCACCTAAAGAAAATATGTTATTAAAGTTATTATTAATTCATATAAATGATTTGATGCCAAGAGAATTAGCATTAACAAGAATTTGGCATGATGATAATTATTTCACATCAAGAAGTATGGACGTATACATAGCCAAGCTTAGAAAACAGCTTCAAAAAGACCCAAAGGTTAGTATTAATAATATACACGGAGAAGGGTTTAGGTTAATTGTTGAGTAATTCGTTTCGGGACTCTATTAATTTTATAATATTTTTAATTTCATATTGATTTTCAAACCAATTTATCTTTTTATTTGAATTAAAATAAGTCAATTGTCTTTTTGCGTATCTCCTTGAATTTGTTTTTATTTTTTCTATTGATTCTTCTAGGCTTGACATATTATTCAAATAATCAAATATCTCTTTATATCCAATTGTATTTAATGCATTTAAATTTTTAAATTTTTCGAGTTTTTTAACTTCTTCAATAAGACCACATTTAATCATTTTGTCTACTCTTTTATTTATTAGTGAATGTAATTTATCCCTATCACAATTTAATCCAATTATTATTTCATTATAATTTGATGCTTTAACGGAATTTGTTAAAAACGAGGAGTAGGGTTTTTTTGAAGAAATACTTACCTCAAGAGCTCTAATTATTCTTCTATGGTTACTTAAATCTATATTTTTATATGTAACGGGATCAATTTTTTTAAGTTGAATTAAAAGGTTTTTTAATCCGTTATTTTGAAACTCCTCGTTTAATTTTTTTCTTATAGAGTCTTCAACATCGGGTATTTTATCAATTCCATATAAAATAGTATCAATATACAATCCTGACCCACCTACTAAAATTATATAATCCTTTGTTTTAAAAAGGTTTTCTATAATTTTTTTAGCATCAGATTCAAACTGTGAAATGTCGTATTTATCAGTTACTGAAATGTTATTAATTAAATGATGTTGAACAGACGATAGCTCATCTTTTGAGGGCTTTGCAGTTCCAATATTTAACTCTCTGTAAAACTGTCTAGAGTCTGCTGAAATAACTTCAGTCTTGTAGTTTTTTGCCAATTTTATCGCCAGCGATGTTTTTCCTATTGCGGTTGGACCAACGATTGTAATTAAAAATTTACTCATTCTGGTTTTTTGATATATTTATCTAATTCTTTTTGACTAATCTTTGACTTTATTAAAATAAATAAATCAAGTGTGGCTTTTGCATCTCCGTCAGCTCGATGTCTATTTTTAATTTTTATTCCGAGATTTGATACCAATTTGCCTAAGCTATAAGATTTCATATCAGGAAAAACCTTCTTAGAAAGTTCAATTGTACAGAGTAAATCTCTGTTAAATTTCTTACCAATTTGTGAAAATTCATTCCTCAGGACTCTGAAATCAAAGTTTACATTATGGGCAACAAAAACACTATTTTTTGTAAAATCGTAGATATCTACAGCAACTTCTTCAAAGACTGGCTTATTTTTTAGCATAATATTATTTATACCTGTTAGTCTCTCAACGAATAGTTGTATTTTTTTCTTAGGATTAATTAATTGGTGATATACAGAAATATTTCCATCATTTTTAATCTTGAATATTGCAATTTCAGTTATTTTTTCTTGATTGAATTTGCCTCCAGTTGTCTCTATGTCTACAATTGAATAAATAATATCAGTAGTTTCTATCTCCAAAAATTAAACTTCCTATCCTTATCATATTACTACCGCATTCAATTGCCAGGTGATAGTCATTACTCATTCCCATGGATAATATTTCAAAATTATTATCTACAGCACTAATTTCATCAAAAATATTTTTAGCATACATGAATTCATTTCGAATAATATCTTTACTATTGGTATTTGTAGCCATAGCCATTATACCTTTAATTTTTATATTTTTCATCTCATCATATTCATCTGAAAAAATAATCTTTTTTAATGCATCAGTTTCTAAGCCAAATTTTGATTCTTCTTGAGAAATTTTTAATTGTAACAAGCAATTTAAAACACGATTATTTTTTTGACCTTCTTTGTTTATTATTTTTATTGACTTGAATGAGTCTACCCCGTGAATTAAATTCACGAATGGAGCCATGTATTTTATTTTATTACTCTGAACATGGCCAACCATATGCCAAATAATATCTTTGGGTAATTCTTCGAATTTTCTGGACATCTCTTGAACCTTATTTTCACCAAATGATCGATGCCCGATTTTATAAGCCTTCATTATATCTTCATTTGGTTTTGTTTTTGAGATTGCAATTATCTCAACATAATCAGGAATATCTGATCGAATTTTATTGATATTTTTATCAATCATTGGTAAAACCTTTTTGAAACAAATTCAGCTTTTTTTGAGTTTGAATAATCATAAAACCCCTCTCCGGACTTTATCCCTAGTTTTCCTTCACTTACAAGATCAACAAGTAATTTATTTGGTCTATATTTTTCATTTTTTAATCCATTAAGCATCACTTCTAAAATTGATTTACAAACGTCTAATCCTATGAGATCTGCAAGTTGTAGTGGGCCCATCGGATGACCCATACCTAATTTCATTATTCCGTCAATATTTTTAACATTAGCTACCCCTTGATCTAATGCTTCAATCGCCTCATTAATCATAGGCATTAATATTCTGTTTGAAATAAAGCCTGGATAGTCATTTACACTTAAAGGGATTTTATTCAGCTTTTTTGAAAGTTCTAGAATAATGTTGGTTGTTTCTTTACTTGTGTACTTTGAATTTATCACCTCTACCAGCTTCATAATTGGAACGGGATTCATAAAATGCATGCCAATTACTTTGTCTTTTCTTTTCGTTGCATTTGCTAGTTGAGTAATTGATATTGAAGATGTGTTAGATGCTATTATTGTTTTTTCTGGACATTTATTGTCTAATTCCTTAAAAATAGTTTCTTTAATTTTAATATTTTCAGTTACAGCTTCGATAACTAAGTCAGAATTTAAAACGGAATTAATTTCATTTGTATATGAGATATTTTCAGATGTTTTTTCTAATTCTGAATGGCTGATAACTTCTTTTTTTACCATTCTTTCTAAGTTTCTTAGGATAGTTTTTTTGGCATTATCTAAATTATTTAAGCTTATATCATATAATTTAACTTTGAATTCGAATAATGCAAACGTTTGAGCAATGCCATTGCCCATTGTTCCACATCCAATAACAGAAATATGTTTCATTTTATTTGAAGTTTTTAATTATTTTAATCGCAACCTCCAAAGCATTGTGACCATCACATATATCAACCTTGGGTCTTGAATTATTTTTTATTGAATATGCAAAGCTATTCAATTCGTCAAGTATGGCATTGTTTTCGGAAATATCGGGTTTACTAAAATAAATTTTCTTTTTATTTCCGTCAGGAGTTTCTAAAGTCATTATTGGTATTTCAGAATTTTTTTCGTCTATTTCTACTATTTCTGATTCACGATTTAAAAAATCAATAGAGATGTATTTACCAGATTGAAAAAACCTTGTTTTTCTCATATTCTTTAGAGAAACCCTACTAGCAGTAAGGTTAGCGACACACCCATTTTCAAACTCAATTCTTGCATTAGCAATATCAGGTGTGTCACTAATAACTGAAACTCCGCTTGATGAAATCTGCTTTATTGGTGAATCAACCGAATTTAAAATAATGTCAATATCATGAATCATCAGATCAAGAACTACAGAAACATCATTTCCTCTTGGATTGAACTGAGCTAATCGATGAGATTCAATGAACATGGGTTTACTGATATTATTTTCAACAGCTGTAAATGCAGGGTTAAATCTTTCAACGTGACCAACCTGAATTTTTACGTTATTTAATTTTGATTTTTCGATTAACTTTAAAGATTCTTCTGTGTTTGAGCAAACAGGCTTTTCGATGAAAATATGTACTCCATTTTCAATGGCCTTTAATGCATAGCTAAAGTGAGAGGGTGTGGGTGTGACAATATCAAGGACATCAATCTCTGCTATCATTTCTTCAAAACTTTCATATGATTTGCATCCAAACTCACTGGCAGCTTTTTTAGAAATGTTAATATCATTATCATAAACTCCCAGTAAATCAAAACTTTCTGATTGATTTAATAGTTTAAGATGAATTTTACCTAAATGACCACATCCTACAACACCTACTTTAAACATATTTTTTTTTACAAATTTAATATTTTGAGGCCAATATGTTTTAAATTTAAATCTAAATAATTTTAGTTATTGATTCATTTAAACATAAAGGGTTAAGGAATAAGCTTGTTGCTGAATTAATTAATAAAGGGATTAAAGATTCGTCTGTTTTGGATGCTATTTCTAAAGTACCGAGACACATGTTTATGGACTCGGGCTTTATTGATCATGCATATCAAGACAAGGCATTTCCGATTTCATCTGGTCAAACCATATCGCAACCCTATACAGTAGCTTTCCAAAGTCAATTATTAAATATTGAAAAAGGTGACAAAATTCTTGAAATAGGGACAGGAAGTGGATACCAAGCCGCTGTACTTTGTGAAATGGGTGTGAAGTTATATACTATTGAAAGAATTAAAGAGCTTTACAGAAAAACATCTGTGTTTTTACCCTCTATCAACTATTATCCAAAGAAGATGATATATGGTGATGGATATCAGGGTTACTTAGATGAAGCACCATATGATGGTATAATTGTGACAGCAGGGGCTTCTGAGGTTCCTAAAAAGTTGCTTCAACAATTAAAGTTAAATGGTAAAATGGTTATTCCATTAGGTGATGATGTTCAAAAAATGTTGCTCTATACAAAAATATCAGATAAGGATTATGAGATTGAAGACTTTGGAGACTTCAAATTTGTGCCAATGTTAAAAGACAAAATCTAGCTTTTATTTTTGTTTATTCTGTCAAGGTTTCTTTTGTTATCCTTGTCTTTCAATGTACTTCTTTTATCATACAACTTTTTACCCGTAGCAGTAAAAATTTCCAGCTTTGCTAAACCTTTTTCATTAATAAATAACTTGTATGGAATAATTGACGAACCTTTTTTTTCAACTGACCTTCTAAGTTTTTTTAACTCAATTTTGTTTAGAAGAAGTTTACGAGGTCTTTTTTGATTATAACTTTCATCATTTGAAAAATCGTATTTTTCAATATTCATATTTATAATAAAAAGTTCGTTATTTGTGAATTTGCAAAAACTTTCTCTTATTGATGCCTTGCTATTTCTAATTGATTTTATCTCAGAGCCAGTTAACACAATACCAGAAACATATGAATCATGTAAAATAAATTCAAATTTTGCTTTCTTGTTAATTATTTTAACCGATTTTTTCATAATAGGTCACTATTTGAAAGATTTATAAATAATATTCTTCATCTTCCTCTTAATATTTTCCGAATTATTAAAGATTAAAACTTCGTCTGGTGGAAACGGAATTAATATGTTTTTTGACAGCTTAATTTCATTTTTTGTTAATACTCTTTTATCTCCGTTATATTCAAGAAATCTATTTCTAAACCAGAACTCGCTTTCTAAAGGAAATTTATCAATAATATTTTTTTTGTTATCTGAAAATCTAATTTCAGCAACAACCTTTGCAGATTTTGACTGTATTGATTCAATAGTTTTGACAGAAATTTTAATTACATTATCTATTTTAATATCATTGCCTAAACTGTCTTTCATAACATTTCCATTTGAATCTAATTGATAGGTCAAACCATCAACTATATTTTTTTCTCTATACCCTTCTTTTTGGACTAGTCTCTCCGGAGAAATTATAAACGATTTAAACGCTAAATCAATGTAAAAGTCATATTTACCCTCGAATGAATCATTTTTCGTAAAAAATGATTTCCAAGTAGAATTCAAATCATAACCATTAATATTTAAAATATCATTTTCTAGATCTTCAAAAAGCACAGATTTTGATTCGTTAAGTACAGTTAAAAGTACATTATCTTTGCCTTTTACCAAGCATAATTCAATAAGAGATCTTGTCTTGAGGTAGTTGGGGTTTATGCTTTCGATAATTGTTAAATAATTATATGCCTTGCGATAATCAAATTTATTATCATTTGAAATAAAAGAATTTGATATTTTGAGAAAATAATCTGAAGTTTTGTATCGAAAATTTATTAATTCTGAATCATAATTTTCAAAATTGAAATTTAATCTTTCGCTAGAGATGTTTTTTAACTTATTCTGTCTATTGATCAACTTTTCATATTCAAAGTATATATCATCAAAAAACTCAGGATTTCCGTCCTTTTTAAATCTTGATATTTTATCTTCAGAATTTATAACAGATCTATCATATATATTTTCTAAAATTAATTCATACTGAATTTTTTTCTTTTTATTTTTTGTCTTTTTTAACTCAGAAATAGTCTTGTCTATTGCCTTATCAAATTCGCCAGAAACAACATTGTTATTTATTTTTTTTATAGGGCTACACCCAAAACTTATCAAGAGTATTGATGATATTAAAATTCTCTTAATCATAGCTGTTAATTAGTTATTAATAAGTAATATATTAATCTAGTTAATTCTGATATTTTTTTTTTCCAATTGTTTAATTTTGTTTTACCAAAATATACTACAAATATGCAAAAAGATAAGGAGATATTTAATTTAATTGATGCTGAAAAGAATCGTCAAATTGACGGAATAGAACTTATCGCTTCTGAAAATTTCACAAGTGATCAGGTAATGACTGCTACAGGATCCATCCTCACCAATAAATATGCAGAAGGATACCCAGGTAAAAGATATTATGGAGGCTGTCAAATTGTTGACGAAATTGAAACTCTGGCTATTGAAAGGGCTAAAGAACTGTTTGGTTCTTGTTGGGCAAACGTCCAGCCACATTCTGGTAGCCAAGCTAATTCTGCAGTATTTTTTGCGTGTTTAAACCCAGGTGATACCATTTTAGGTTTTGATTTAGCACATGGAGGTCACTTGACCCATGGTTCAAGCGTAAATTTTTCAGGGAAATTATATAATCCGGTTTTTTATGGAGTGGATAAGGTAACAGGTATGCTTGATTATGATGAAATTGAAAGGATAGCAAAAAAAGAACAACCCAAGATGATTATTGCTGGTGCCTCTGCTTACTCCAGAGATATTGATTTTAAAAGATTTAGAGAAATTGCAGATTCTGTTAATGCTTTATTACTAGCTGACATTTCTCATCCATCTGGACTAATCGCTAAAGGAATTTTAAATGATCCAATACCTCATTGTCATATTGTAACTACAACAACACATAAAACTCTCAGAGGACCTAGAGGAGGTTTGATTTTAATGGGGGAAGATTTTGATAATCCTTTTGATATTAGACTCAAAAACGGTTCACTAAAAAAAATGTCTTCATTATTAGATTCCGCAATTTTCCCCGGAAATCAGGGTGGTCCACTTGAGCATGTAGTTGCTGCAAAAGCTGTAGCTTTTGGTGAAGCACTTTCAGAGGATTTTCTTTTTTATATTCTTCAGGTGAAGAAAAATGCTCATGTTATGGCTGATGAGTTTTTAAAAAGAGACTATAAAATTATTTCTGGTGGAACAGATAATCACATGATGCTTATTGATTTAAGAAATAAAAATATCACTGGAAAAGATGCTGAATCTGTATTGGGTAAGGCTGAGATAACGGTAAATAAAAATATGGTACCGTTTGATGATAAATCCCCTTTCGTTACTTCAGGTATTAGAATTGGAACAGCGGCAATTACCACAAGAGGTTTGAAAGAAGATGATATGATTAAAATCGTTGATTTTATTGATAAAGCAATAACCAACAGTGACGATGAACATTTCTTATATCAAATTGCTAATGATGTTAAGGATTTTATGAGTCACAGGCCTTTGTTTGTAAACTAGTCTTCAATAATTACATGTTGATAAGCTCCTAAATCACTGTTTTGGGTCCTATTAATGTTCAACATGTCGTAAGGAGTTAGAATTGCAAATTCTAATGAACCAAGCCCTATTACTTCTGAATTTTGATCTATTCTTAAATCATTTTGAATTGGATTAATAAATCCTGGAAGCAAATTATCAAAAAGATTTTCATAGTATTGATCATTTAAAAAATCATATTTAGGATCATTTTCAAAATAATTATTCACATCGTCAAATTTTACAAGTGTATTGATTAGTTTGAAATCAAGATCTAAATCACTTAAATTTTCAACAAGAAATTCAATATTTTGGTTTCCATAGATTATCGAATTTGAAACATCAACATCAAACAATTCATTAACGTATTCATTGTTATCTGAGTCAATAAAAAAATTATTAAATAAAACTGAAGGAAATTGTCTAATGCCAGAATTCCAAAAATTCGATATAGTACAATGATTTAATTTATATCTTCCTCCATAAGTACCAGCAAAAGAAGATTGTCCGGATTTATTGATTACTAAGTTCTCTGCTTCAATGGATGATGATAAAGAAAGAATTCCAAAATTACTACTATTATAAATTTGAACATTATTTAAATCAAGCTTAAAGTTATCGTAATTTGCTCCTCCAGTTGTATAAATCCCAACTGAAGCATTTTTAATAGTGCAAAAACTAAATTCATTATCAATACTACCGTCTAATAACCAAATTGTCCCCCATTGTCCAGGAATATTTTCAAAAAAAGGTTCTAGTCTGTCTCCTTCAAAAATAATTTCATTTTCTAAGCCTTGATTTTGACTAAATTCACCGTTTGCTTTAATACTGCCACCGCTAGTAATAATTAACCCTGAATTATCATGAAAATGAATTCTTGATCCTTTTTCGATGATTAATTCCTGTCCATTTCCAACCGCAGCATATCCATACACAACATATGGTTTTTCATTAGTAAATATCAGCTCGTTTTCATCCAAATATCTACCTCTAATTTCAGTTTGTTCATTTATTCCGTCACCGTCAAAATCAATTTCTAGTGTTTCATAAATATACTGTTGTTCATTTTCGTATCTACCAGGATATATAAATATTGCATCCTTGACCAAAGAAATTAGGTTTACGTCTTGCGCACCATTTAAATTTAAAAATTCAATTTTATCTTCATATAAGAAAGAGTTTTGATCTGAACTAATTTCATTGATATCAATTGTTGTTTCTATAAATATGTATAGGCTATCATTAGCCAAAAGTTCAATGTTTTCAAATCTTTTTCCTTCATCATCGTTTTGATTATAAATACCATCTACGTTAAGTCTAAAAAAGGAGTCATTTCCATTTGATAGTTTAATCTCAGGTATTAATATGTTTTTATTTGAATTATTATAAACTTTAAGATTGTAAGTGCTGGAACCTATATTGGTAAAAACAGTATCCAAATATACGGTGTCTTTTGAAAATAATAGGGGGGTATCGTTAATTTGAAATTCGATATCATTATTACATGAATTCCAGAAAAATAAAATTAAAACAACTGATAATAACTTTATTAGATTATTCATGATTAATCTTTAATTCTAATTTCAAATAATTTATCCCACATTTTTCCTGTTACGAATATTGAATTTCTTTTTTTGTTATAGGCAATCCCATTTATAACATCTAGTTTTTCATGTTGAGTTACTCTACTTTTGAGTGATGATAAATTAATTACTCCTTCAATGGCACCATTTTTTGGGTTAATGATAGCGATACCGTCAAATAAATATCTATTTGCATAAATTTTCCCATCAATCCATTCAAGTTCATTTAACCCAACAACTTTGTTTTTATTAGTGTATATTTCTATATAGCTCTCTTCTTTTTGATTTTCGGGGTTCAGTATCCATATTTTATCCGTTCCGTCACTTTTGTATAATTTATTCCCATCATTACAAATACCCCATCCTTCTATGCTGTTTTTATATTCGAACGTGTTAATCCTGTTAAAATTATCAATATCATAAACAAAACCAACCTTTTCTTTCCATGTTAACTGAAAGATTTTTTCGTTTAATATGGTAATTCCTTCAGCAAAATACTCTGAAGGAAGCTTTATTTCTTTTAGTTTTTTTCCAGTATTAAATTCAACTTTAACAAGTTTTGATTGACCGTATCTCCCCAAGCTTTCATAAAGCGTGTCATTATAAAATTCAAGGCCTTGGGTATATGAATTTTTCGATCTGCTAAATTCATTTATTATTTCATAGTTATATATTTTTGGAGCTACATTGTTTAACAATGTGAAGTTTACTTTCTTCTGGCCATCAATAGATTTAATAATGAGTTCTTTTTTCCCAAGGGTTAGATTATTTAGAAGAAAATTATATTGATTGTTATTTCCAAAACTTAAGTCTAAAGGGCTAATTTTCTTAATTTGGTTATTTGATTTTATTTCAAATACCAAATTTTTTGAGCTTTTACTCAATTTAATCTTTAGGGTATCATCTTTTTTTATTTTTTTTTCAGTAAGATTACTGGAAATAGAAATATCATCCCACTCAGATTTTTCTCCACATGATTCTAACAGTGATAGATTTAGCAGAAAAAGAAAAATTAATAGCTTATTTGAGTTTTTCATAGCTTTTCCAAATTTAAGCTATATTTTTTAACATAGTCAAAAATTATTATTCTCTAATTCTAATTAATTGTATATTTATATCGGCAAGTCCTACACAACTAGCTCCTGATTAATCCTCCAGGGTGGGAACACAGCAAAGGTATTCGGTTGTAGCAGTGTGATGTAGATAGCTTGCCATTTTTGTATCATTATGTCAAAAGTAATACTTGTAACCGGCGGATCCTCTGGAATTGGAAGAGCAATTGCATCATATGTTAATGAAAAAAATAATTATGTTGTATATGGTTCTAGCAGAAATATAAAAAAGCTTGATGATGTAGCTTTTATGCCTATAGAATTGGATGTAACATCTGAAAAATCAATAAATGACTGCGTAGAAAAAGTTATTAAAGAATATGGTAAAATTGATGTTCTAATTAATAATGCAGGTGTTGGTATAACCGGTCCATTGGAAGAAACTCCTAATTCTGAAATAGAAAAACATTTTAAAACAAATTTATATGGCCCTATCAATCTTATTAAAAAGGTCCTGCCATATATGAGAAAAAATAATAGTGGATTAATTATTAATATTACATCAATTGCTGGATATATCGGGACTCCATACAGATCAATTTATAGTGCTGGAAAATCCTCTTTAGATATAATTTCAGAAACCTTGAATATGGAAACAAAAGACTTTAATGTTAAGGTTGTTTGTGTAGCTCCTGGAGATTATTTAACTAATATTTCTCAAGGTAGGTTTCATTCACCAGTTATAAAAGGTTCCACGTACCAGCACAAATATGAATCATCATTAAAGAAAATGAATCAAAACATAACCAAGGGCGCAAATCCTATCAAGGTCGCAAAATTGGTTAACAAAATTATTCATCTTAAAAACCCAAGAAAAAAATATATTTCTGGTTCATTTATAGAAAGATTTGGAATAATACTAAAGTTTGTTTTACCTCAAAGGTTTTTTGAATACTTGGTGTTAAAACTTTTTTAATTTTTTACTAGCAAATACCTTTTTATTTATTGTAAATTTATATCAAATTGATATTATGAAGTTTTTTATTGACACAGCTAACCTTGACCAAATAAAAGAAGCGCAAGATTTAGGTATTCTTGACGGAGTTACAACCAATCCATCATTAATGGCTAAAGAGGGTATAACCGGAAAAAGCAATATTCTGAAACACTACAAAAATATATGCGATATTGTTGATGGTGATGTGTCAGCTGAAGTGATTGCTACTGATTTCGAAAATATGATAAAAGAAGGTGAGGAGTTAGCTTTACTTGACGATCAGATAGTTGTAAAACTACCCATGATTAAAGACGGGGTAAAAGCAGCTAAATATTTTTCAAATAAAGGGGTTAAAACAAACGTAACCTTAGTTTTTTCAGCAGGACAAGCCTTGTTAGCTGCTAAGGCTGGCGCTACATATGTATCTCCTTTTCTTGGAAGGTTAGATGATATTTCTACAGATGGATTAAATTTAATTTCCGAAATAAGGGATATTTATGATAATTATAGTTTTGAAACTGAGATTCTTGCGGCTTCAATTAGACATACTATGCATATAATTGATTGTGCAAAAATTGGTGCTGATGTAATCACATCTCCACTTTCATCCATAACAGGATTATTAAAGCATCCTCTAACCGATATTGGATTAGATAAATTTTTAAAAGATCATAAAAAAGGGAATTAATTTCTATTTTTGCGGCAAATAAAAATTTGTAATGCTTTCAGTTTCCAATTTATCTATTCAGTTCGGTAAAAGAGTCTTATTTGACAATGTAAATACTTCATTTAATAATGGTAACTGTTATGGTATCATTGGAGCCAATGGAGCTGGTAAATCAACATTTTTAAAGATATTAAGCGGTAAAATTGATCCAACCTCTGGAAATGTTCATCTTGAACCTGGTAAAAGAATGTCTGTCTTAGAACAAGATCATAGTCTTTTTGATTCTAATTCGGTTTTGGAAACAGTTATTATGGGTGATATTTCTTTATATAAAATTAAAAAAGAAATTGATTCTTTATACGAAAATTATTCAGATGAAAATGCCGAAAAAATTGGTTCACTTCAGGTAAAATTTGAAGAAATGGATGGTTGGAATGCCGAAAGTAATGCAGCTTCGTTATTATCAAATCTAGGAATTAAAGAATCATTGCATCAGACAAAAATGAGTGACATTGACCCAAAGCTAAAAGTACGTGTTTTATTAGCAAAATCATTATTTGGAAATCCTGACGTTTTGGTAATGGATGAGCCGACAAATGATCTAGATTATGAAACAATTACATGGCTAGAAGATTACCTTGCAAATTTTGATAATTGTATAATTGTTGTTTCTCATGACAGGCATTTTCTTGATTCAGTTTGTACTCATATTTCTGATATAGATTTTGGTAAAATCAATCACTATTCTGGTAATTACACTTTTTGGTATGAATCATCCCAGCTAGCAGCAAGGCAAAGAGCTCAACAAAACAAAAAAGCCGAAGAAAAGAAGAAAGAATTAGAAGAGTTTATTGCACGATTTAGTGCGAATGTTGCCAAAAGTAAGCAAGCAACAAGTAGAAAAAAAATGATTGAAAAATTAAATATTCATGATATTAAACCATCTAGTAGAAGATATCCTGCGATAATTTTTGAAAGAGAAAGAGAAGCTGGAGATCAGATATTAAATGTTGAAAATCTTTCAAAATCTGTAGATGATGAACTTTTGTTTAGCCAAATTGATTTGAATCTTGTAAAGGGAGATAAAGTATTGCTTTACTCTAAAGATTCAAGGGCTACTACAAGTTTTTATCAAATAATTAATGATAATGTTAGTGCTGATTCTGGAACTTATAAATGGGGTATAACCACAAATCATTCGTATTTACCTTTAGATAATAGTGAGTTTTTTAGTAAGAATATATCATTAGTTGACTGGCTAAGAAATTGGGCAAATACTGAAGAGGAGCGTGAAGAGGTATATCTTAGAGGGTTTTTAGGTAAAATGATTTTTTCAGGTGAGGAGGCTTTAAAAAAATGTACTGTTCTTTCTGGTGGTGAGAAGGTTAGATGTATGCTTTCTAAAATGATGATGAAAAAAGGGAATGTTTTAATATTAGATGAACCTACAAATCATTTGGATTTAGAAAGTATAACCGCATTTAACAACTCTTTAAATAAGTTTAAGGGAACGATTCTACTCTCAACACACGATCATCAATTTGCTCAAACTATTGCAAATAGAATAATAGAAATAACTCCAAAAGGTGTTATCGATAGGTATATGAAATTTGATGAGTATATGAATGATGATAAAATCAAGCAATTAAGAACTGAAATGTACGAATTATCTTAATTCGACACTAAATTCTTTTTTTAACTTTTCAATAACTTTATTCATGATGTCTTCAATCTCTTTATCCGAGAGAGTTTTTCCATCATCTTGAATCTTAAAAGAAATACCATAGCTTTTTTTGTTTTTAGGTAAGTTTTCACCGTCATAAACATCAAAAAGAGTGATTTCTTTGATTAGCTTTTGATTTATTTGCTTTATAGCCTTGTGTATTTTTTCAAACTTTAATTCGTTATCAATTAAAATTGATAAATCCCTAGTAACTTCTGGGAATTTTGAAATACTTTTAAATTTAATAGGCTTGTTTGAATATTTATTTAAAATTGTTTTTAAATCAATTTCGGCATATAAAATATCGATTTCTAAATCAAAATTTTGACACAAGTCCTTATCTAATAAACCAAAACTTACAATTTCAGCTTTATTAAAGGAAATTGTTTCACCTTCATAAATATTATTTTTTGTTATTGGTTTTGATTTTACAGTATTAAACCCAAGTTTTTGTATTAAAGATTTAACAACACCTTTTAAGTAGAAATAATCAGATTTTTTTTCATTACTATTCCAATTTATATTGTTTTTATTTCCACAAATGAATATTGCAATCTTTTCTGATTCCTCATATTTATTGTCATTTTTCTTGTGGTATTCTTTTCCTACTTCAAATAACTTTAGATTACTTCTTTTTCTATTTATATTGTGTTTAATAACATTTAATCCTGAAAAAACCATTGAATTTCTTAACTGGGCCTGATCAGCACTTGAAAAATTAAGTATATCAACATTTAAATGATTTTTCTCGTCATTATTGAGTGAGTTATTTTTAGCTGAAATTAATGAGTTGGTGATAATCTCATGAAAACCCAGTGAAACCAAATGATTTGAGGCTGAATCAATAATTTTGTTTTTGTAGTTCGTCTCCTCGAGCTTTATAGACTGATTAATTTTTTTTGAGGATTCGATATTGTTGTATCCATATATTCTTAATATTTCTTCGATTACATCAGCTTCCCTTGTTACATCATTTCTATAACTAGGTATTGATATTCCAAGATTAGATTCGGTTATGCTATTGATTTTAATATCTAATGAACTGATAATGTTTTTGATGATTTCTTTATCAATTTTTTGACCAATAATTTTTTCAATTTTATCAAAACCTAAAACAATCTGAATATCTTTGATAGGTTTTGGATATAAATCAATTAAATCACTTGAAACAATTGAGTCTTTACATACCTCTTTAATCATTAAGACAGCTCTTTTTAGTGCGTATTTAGAAATATTTGGATCAACACCTCTTTCAAATCTATAAGATGAATCTGTGCTTAAATTATGATATTTTGCACTTTTTCTAACTGTAATTGGATCAAAGTAGGCGCTCTCTAAAAATATCGAAGTAGTTTTTTCAGAAATCCCAGAATCAACGCCTCCAAAAATACCAGCTAAACATAATGGTTTTTTTGAGTCAGAAATGGTTAAATCATTAGGGCTTAGAGTTCTTTGAACCTCATCTAAAGTCTTAAATTTTATTTCTTTTTTATATTTTTTTACGTTGATTGTTTTATCTTCAATTTTATCATAATCAAAGGCGTGGAGTGGTTGTCCTATATCGTGTAGGATATAGTTGGTAATATCAACTATATTATTTATTGGAGTAAGGCCAATTGAAATGATTTTATTTTGAAGCCATCTTGGGGACTCTTGAACCGAAATATTATCCATAACAATTCCACAATATCTAGGTGTATAACTATCATCATCAACATTGATTTTTATATTTTTTGCTCTATTGTCAACTGTAAAATTACTAATAGAAGGTGTTTTAAGTTCAATCTTATTTCCCTCATGCAGGAGCCTAGCTCTTAAATCTCTAGCAGTTCCGTAATGACTCATCGCGTCAGCTCGATTAGGGGTTAATCCTATATCATAAATCCAATCACTCTCAATATTGTAAATTTCAGCCAGTGGTATACCGGCTTTATATTTATCATCAAAAATCATTATACCTTGATCATATTCTCCTAGATTTAGTTCGTCCTGACCGCAAATCATTCCATCACTTACCTCTCCTCTAATCTTACTTTTTTTAATTTTCAGCTTTTCGTTATTGGGATATAGTGTTGTTCCCGCAGTAGCAACTGCTACTGTTTGGTTTTTATCAACGTTAGGCGCGCCACAAATAATTTGAAGTAATTCATCCTGACCTATATCTACTGAGGTTATTTTTAATCTGTCAGCATTAGGGTGTTTTTTGATAGATTTTGTTTTTCCTATTAAAACACCTTCAAGTCCACCAGGAATAGACTGAAACTTTGTTATACCTTCAACCTCAAGGCCTAGAGAAGTTAATTTTTCACCAATTGATTCGTGATCTTCTTTAAAATCTAAATATTCTTTGAGCCAGTTGTAGGAAATTTTCATCTAAGATTAAATCAATTAGTAGCAAATATAAGAATACTGGCAATCTAATAAAATCAAAACTTTTATTATAATCTTTTTTAAACAATAATCTAAATTAAATTAAAATCAGCTTATATATTCCCAGATATCTTTTTTTTCGATTATCATTTTTACGTTTTTAAGAATAAGTAGGTTGTTTTCATTTTCAAGTCTTGGATCTTTAGACATGATTTTTTCAACTAATTTCCTAATTTTTAAAATTAACTTGCTGTCTGAAACTAGATTGGTAATTTTTAGCGGCATTTCACCACTTTGTTGGGTGCCCATAATATTTCCAGGACCTCTTAATTCCAAGTCCTTCTCAGCTATGATAAAACCATCATTAGTTTTTTCCATAGTTTCCATCCTAATTTTGCTTTCCTTTGTTTTCTTGTGTCCAGTGATTAAAAAACAATAGCTTTCATGTTTTCCTCTTCCAACCCTGCCTCTAAGTTGATGAAGTTGAGACAGTCCAAATCTTTCGGCACTTTCAATAATCATAACGGTTGCATTTGGAATATCAACACCAACTTCGATAACAGTAGTGGAGACTAATATTTGAGTCTTATTTTCAATGAATCTTTGCATTTCATAATCTTTATCTTCATTACTCATCTTACCATGAACAATTGAGATTTGATATTCTGGCATCGGAAAATCACGAGAAAATGTTTCATATCCATCTAACAGGTCTTTAAAGTCAAGTTTTTCGCTCTCTTTAATAAGAGGGTATACGACGTATGCTTGCCTACCTTTACTAATTTCTTTTTTTAAAAAATCAATCAATCTAAGCCTATCTCTTTGTGTTTGATGAAAAGTTTTAATGTATTTCCTTCCAGGTGGTAGTTCATCTATAATAGACATATCAAGGTCACCATAAACCGACATGGCTAGTGTTCTTGGAATTGGTGTTGCAGTCATGATTAATACATGTGGAGGGAATTTATTTTTATGCCATAGTTTGCTTCTTTGAGCAACACCAAATTTGTGTTGTTCATCAATTATTGCTAAACCTAAATTTTCAAACTCAACACTATCATAAATTAATGCATGAGTTCCGATAAGTAGGTCAATTTCTCCTTTTCTAAGGCTTTCCTTTAATTGTTTTTTATATGAATCTTTACTTGATCCAGTAATCACTTTTATACTGATATTCAATGCTTTACAAATATCTATAAATTTATTATAGTGTTGATATGACAAAATTTCAGTAGGAGTCATTATGCATGCTTGAAATCCATTACCAATTGCTATTAATGCAGACATAAAAGCAACAATAGTCTTTCCAGATCCAACATCCCCTTGAAGTAGTCTATTCATCTGAGCACCGCTACCCATATCATTTCTGATTTCTTTAATCACCCTTTTCTGAGCACTTGTAAGCTTAAACTTTAAATGATTTTTATAAAAATCGTCAAAATTATTTCCAATTTTTTCAAAACGGTAACCTTTGATCTTTTGTTTCCTAAGAATATTTTTTTTTATGAGTCTCATTTGTAAATAAAAGATTTCTTCAAACTTTAATCGATTAACCGCTTGTTCTAATTCAGATAATGTTCTTGGCTTATGAACACATATAATGGCTTGACGTCGCCCCATTAATTTGTACTTATTCAAAATGTATTCAGGTAAATTCTCTTTAATATCTTTATTTATATTGATAAGTAGCTCTTCAATTAATTTTGAAAACACCTTGTTGGTTACACCTTTTTTGTTTAGATTTTCAGTAGACGGATATACACCAAATAAATTTGTTCTTTTTTTTAGATTATCCTTATTGTAAATCTCAAGCTCAGGATGGGGAATTGATTTAACCCCTTTGTAATCATTAATTTTCCCAAAAATTATATAGTTTGTGTTTAATTTAATTGAATCTATTAGCCATTTATTAGTTTTGAACCATACTAATTGTATTTTCCCTGTTTTATCATAAAAATTAGCTACAAGTCTTTTCTTTGAACCAATCCCAATTTCTTTAATTTCCTTTATTGCCCCGATTAGTTGTATTTCAGAACTTGATGAGTTAATTTCTGAAATCTTGTGATATTTAGTTTTATCAATGTATCGATATGGGAATTGAAATAGTAAATCTTTAAACTTTGATATTTTAAGTTCATTTTTAATGAGTTTTGCTCTGTTTGGTCCAACCCCTTTTAAAAACTCAATTGAGGTATTTAAGATATCATTCTTCATTATCTTAAATTTAAGATTTTTTACTTATTGATTTTGTTTATAACTAACTAAATTTATTTCAGTTTTTCTTTCAAACTATATTTAATTTAACACTAAAATTTTCCGTTGAGCGATTTTTTAAATAATCTGAACAGTTCGCAGCTAGAATCCACGCTTCAAATGAATGGGCCTATGATTGTTATTGCAGGAGCGGGATCAGGTAAGACTAGGGTTTTAACCTACAAAATTGCTTATTTAATGACCCAAGGCGTAGATCCTTTCAATATTCTTGCATTAACCTTTACAAATAAAGCTGCCAAGGAAATGAAAGAAAGAATTGCTGATATAGTAGGGGATGAAGCTAAAAATCTTTGGATGGGTACTTTTCATTCGGTTTTTGCTAGAATATTGAGGATTGAAGCACACAAGATAGGTTACACTTCAAATTTTACGATTTATGATTCAGATGATTCTCAAAAACTAGTTGCCAGAATAATCAAAGAACTGAACTTAGATAAAGAACAGTATAAGTATAAAATTATTTTTTCAAGGATTTCATCTATGAAAAATAATTTTATTTCAGCAGATCAATACATAAATGATGATGAGATGTTGTTGTCTGATAAAGTTTCAAACAGGCCAAAATTTCATGAAATTTATAAACAATATGTAGAAAGATGTTTTAAGGCTGGTGCTATGGATTTTGACGATCTTCTGCTAAAAACTAATGAACTTTTAAATACTTATCCTGACACTTTATCAAAATATCAAAATATTTTTAGATATATACTGGTAGATGAGTACCAAGACACAAATCATTCTCAATATTTAATTATTAGGTCACTTTCAGATAAATTTCAAAACATATGTGTTGTTGGAGATGATGCGCAGAGCATATATAGCTTTAGAGGAGCTAACATAAATAATATTTTAAATTTTCAAAAAGATTTTCCTGATTCAAAACTTTTCAGATTAGAGCAAAACTATAGGTCAACAAAAAACATAGTAAATGCTGCAAATAGTATAATCGAATACAATCAAAAAAGGTTAAAGAAAAATGTATGGACTAATAATGAGTCCGGTGAAAAAATAAGTGTAAATAAATTATTGACTGATGGTGAAGAGGGTAGGTTTGTTGCAAGTTCTATTTTTGAAAATAAGATGCAATATCAGATGCAAAATTCTGATTTTGCTATTCTTTACAGAACAAATGCGCAATCACGTTCATTTGAAGATGCATTGAGAAAGAAAAATATTCCTTACAGGGTTTACGGAGGTTTATCTTTTTATCAGAGAAAAGAAATAAAGGATGTCTTGGCATATTTAAGATTATTAATTAATAATGATGATGAACAAGCTTTTAAAAGAATTATAAACTTTCCTGCTAGAGGAATTGGTTTAACTACTCTAAATAAGATATCAATTGAGGCTAAACAAAAATCTGTTTCTGACTACACATATTTGAAAGATTATTCAAAATCATCCACTATATTAAATAACTCCACTAAGAATAAGCTATTAGACTTTGTTATTATGATTGAATCAATAAAGGCTAAATTAGAATCTTTAGATGTATTTGAAATAACCAAGGAAGTGTTAAAACAATCGGGATTATATAATCTTTATAAAAATGATGAGTCTATGGAGGGGGTTAATAGAATTCAAAACATTGAAGAACTTTTAAATGGAATTAAAGATTTCGTGGAAAATAATGATAAAAATCAAGTTTCGGTTTCCACATTCTTGCAAGATGTTGCATTAGCAACAGATCAGGATAATGAAAGTAACGACAAAAATAAAGTTGCCTTAATGACAATTCATCTTGCCAAAGGTCTTGAATTTCCGTTTGTTTATATTGTTGGTTTAGAAGAGAATTTATTTCCAAGTGCCATGAATCTCAATTCAAGAACTGAGTTAGAAGAGGAGAGAAGGTTATTTTATGTTGCTCTTACTAGAGCTGAAAAAAAGATATATCTTTCATATGTGTTATCTAGGTATCGATGGGGTAAGCCTGTAGATTCAGAAAAAAGCAGATTTATTGATGAAATAAATGAAGAATTTCTAGAAAATAATGTAATTCAAAATTCAATTACTAAAAATTATTCAAGTAATGATCAATATAATAAGATTGGAATCAGATATAAAAAACTTAAAAAAAGACCTCCTTCAAATTTTGTAAAAATTAAATCATCATCTGTTAAGTCTAATCTATTTAACTCTAAATTGGTGATTGGAAATATTGTAATGCATGAAAGATTCGGCAAAGGTAGAGTAATTTCAATTGAAGGAAAGGGAGGGGATAAGAAGGCTGAAATTAAATTTGAAAAAAATGGTGTGAAAAAACTGTTACTCAGGTTTTCAAAGCTTGAAATTATTTCATAAAAAAACCCACAAAAAGTGGGTTTTCTTATAAGTTAATCAAATCTAATTTGATAGATTTTGCATTTCTTTTTCAATCATATCATAAAATTGATCAATTTTAGGCATGATAATAATTCTTGTTCTTCTGTTTGTTGCTCTATTCTCAGCAGTGTCATTGTCAACTAAAGGATCATAGAAGCTTCTTCCGGCTGCAATTAATCTTCCAGGATTTACATTAAGATCTTCAAGAACTCTTACAATAGAAGTTGCTCTTTTAACACTCAAATCCCAATTATCAATAAGTACACCTCTTTCATATGATCTGCTATCAGTATGACCTTCAACCATACACTCAAAATCAGGTTTACCATTAACAACTGTTGCAACCTTTCCTAGAATTTCCTTCGCTCTATCAGAAACCTCATAACTTCCTGTTTTAAATAATAACTTATCAGATAATGAAATAAAAACAACTGCTTTATCAACATTAACCTCTATATCAGGGTCATTAATTCCGATTTCTTTCTTAAGACTAGTTACCAAAGCAAATGTTACACTGTCTTTTCTGTTTAATGCATCCTGGATTCTAGTGATTTTTAAATCTTTTTCTTTTATGCTTTCAAGTGTCTTTTCTAAATTCTCAGCTCCTTTTGCGGTTAATTCAAGATAATCTTGACTTTGAATGAACAATTGATCATTTCTTCTTTTTAAATCTGTAAGCTGTTCTTTATAGGCATCTGCGAGGGTTTCAGACGTAGTTTTTTCTTCTAAACAAGCGTTTAATTTAATAGTCGCAGTATTTAAAAGATCTTGTGTTTTCTTGTGTCTATTCTCAAGAGATGTATACTCTTTTTTACTTACACATGAAGACATTACAAATAATGTAATTAAGCTTAAAAAAAATGTTTTTTTCATTTTATAATATTTAATGTTAGTTGTACTTAGTAAAAGTAGCAAAAAAGAAAACTTAATTAAGTCAAATTTTCACCTTTTGTAAAATAGATATTCACAAATTATTGACCTTATTTTATAATGTTTTATTTCCCTTTTGTTGTTTTTCCTAAATTTAATTAACAGGTTAATATGTTTATAAAACGAAAGATATGCTTTAATTATTGCTGTAAAATGCATTATTCCCTTATCAAATAGAATATATATGGCAGTGATTATATCTAAAAAAAGTTTCTCAATAAGCAGAAAGAATAAATTATTTTTTGAATTTTTTGTTATTGTAAATAACATATTCCTATAATTTAAGTAAGTTTTTCTTGGGTGGTTTTGATTTAAACTAGCTGCATTGGCATGATAAACAATTGAATACGGGTTATAGCTTATTTTATATCCTTGATTTTGTAATCTCCAGCATAAATCAATCTCTTCAAAATGAGCCCAGAAAATTTCATCAAACCCACCATATTTTTTAAAAACGACATTCCGCACAAAAAAACACGCTCCACAGGCCCAGAATATTTCCCTTTTTTTATCATATTGATTATTGTCTACTTCCACTTTATTGTAAATCCTTCCATTACAGTAGGGGTATCCATATTTATCTAAAAACCCTCCAGCTGCACCTGCATAATCAAAATTTGATTTATTGTAGTAATCTCTCATTTTAGGTTGAATTACCACAGTATTAGGTTCAGCTACAAATTGTTTTAATATTTCTTCAGTCCAGTTTTCAGTAACTTCAACATCATTATTTAAAAAACATAGTATATCATCCTCTATTTTTTTTAACCCAATATTATAACCCTTGGCAAATCCATGATTCTTGTCCAATTTTATAATTTTTACTCTGTTAAAATTAGATCTTATAAATTCAACTGAATCATCAGTTGAGCCATTATCAATTAAATAAATATTATGAATTACAGGTGTGTGCTTTATAACAGAGGGTAAAAACTTTTTAATCAAATTTTCACCATTCCAATTTAATATAACAACTCCTAGATTCATTTATTGGAAGGGATTTCTTTTAGGAATTCAATTTTGTTTTGAATATTATTGATTTTACAATAATAATGAATTATTCCATTGGTAACCATTAAAAATTTTGCATTTATAACTTGATTGTATCTAATAATTTGATCGAAACTGTTTTGATCAATTTTTATATTTGGAGCTTTACATTCAACAAGTAATAAACATGATCCATCATTATCATAAACCAATATATCAAATCTCTTGGTTGTATTATTTAGGCTAATCTTCTTTTCTACGGAAATCAAGCTCTTATTGAATTTTTTTTCTTTTTCTAGAAATCTTATGCAATTTTGTCTTACCCATTCTTCCGGTGTCAATTCGACAAATTTTTTTCTAATTTCATCAAAAATAAACCTCTTTTGACTAATTTTTTTTAATCTAAATTCATAATTTGGGAATGATAATTTTAACATAGATTTTTGATTATTGAATACTATTTCTGAAATAAAAAGCGATATAAAAAACAAAAATTTTTCTCCTATATACCTTTTGATGGGTGAGGAGGAGTTTTACATAGACAATATAACCAATTTATTCATTGAAGATGTACTTACTGATGAGGAGAAACAATTCAACTTAAATATATTGTATGGAAAGGAAACATCAGTAGATCAAATAATATCTATTTGTAAAAAATATCCTTTGATGTCAAAATATCAAATTGTTTTGGTAAAAGAGGCTCAAGATTTATCTAGAACTTTTGATGGTCTTATTGATTATTTCAAAAAACCTCTGGAGTCTACTATCCTAATTATTAATTACAAACACAAGTCTATTGATAAAAGAAAGTCTTCATTTAAAGAACTTAAAAAAAACGCCAAAGTTTTTGAATCCAAAAAATTATATGATAATCAGGTCCAAAACTGGATAAGCGATACTGTCAATTCAGCTGGTTTTTCAATTGATAGAAAATCAGTTAGCCTTATAAATGAACATTTAGGAAATAGTTTGAGTAAGATCTCTAATGAAATTGATAAATTACTTGAGATAAAGAAAAAAGAAAAGATCATTGAATTAGACGATATTGAAAAATATATAGGAATTTCGAAAGAGTTTAACAATTTTGAATTAAGAAAAGCATTGGGTGAAAAAAATTATAACAAAGCATTCCAGATTGCACAATATTTTTCAGAAAATCCAAATGCTAATCCCATTGTTGTAACTATTTCTATAATTTTTGATTTCTTCAATAAGCTTCTTGTTTTTCACTCTAACAGTGAGCTAAATGATACTAAAATTGCTTTTTTACTTGGGATTAATCCATTTTTTATAAAAGAATACAAAACTGCATCAACAAACTATGATTTAAAACAGGTTGTCAGAATCATTTCAATTTTAAGAGATTATGACATGTTCTCAAAGGGAGTAGGGGTTAAAAAAGCAGACTCATCTCTTTTGAAAGAGATGGTTGTAAAAATTATTAATATAAACTAAAAAGGAAATTCTTCAGGGTTTAGTTCATTCATAATTGAATAAATTTTGTTAAATACTTCATCCATCGATGGTTTGGAAAAATAGTCCCCATCCGTCCCATATGCTGGTCTGTGATCTTGAGCAGATAAAGTGTATGGCTTGCTATCCAAATAATCATATATATTCTGTTTATTTATGAGGTTGTCTAATATATAGGCACTAGCTCCACCAGAAAAATCTTCATCAATAATTATGACTCTATTTGTCTTTTTAACGCTTTCACATATATCATTTTCTGAATCAAAAGGAATTAATGATTGACAATCAATTATTTCACAACTAATATTGAACTTTTCTAATTCTATTGCAGCTTTTTCAATTACTTTTAATGTTGAGCCATAAGAAACCACTGTAATATCATTACCTGTTCTTATTTTTTCAACTTTACCAATTTGAACGGTAAATTCTCCAATATTATTTGGTGTTTTTTCTTTTGATCTATAACCATTTAAGCATTCAACAACAATAGCAGGTTGATCACTTTTGAGTAAAGTATTATAAAATCCTGCCGCAATTGTCATATTTCTGGGAACTAATAGATATATTCCTCTTAACAGGTTTATCATACCACCCATAGGGGAACCTGAATGCCAAATACCTTCAAGTCTATGTCCTCTAGTTCTGACAATAAGAGGAGCTTTTTGTTTTCCTCTGGTCCTATAATGAAGTGTAGCCAAGTCATCACTTAATATTTGAATTGAATAGAGGAGATAATCCAAGTATTGTATTTCTGCAATAGGTCTCAAACCTCTAAGGGCTAATCCAATACCTTGTCCAATAATAGTAGCTTCACGAATTCCGGTATCAAAAACCCTTGATTCTCCAAAAACATCTTGAAGACCCTCAAGCCCTTGATTTACTCCGCCAATCTTTCCAGAATCTTGACCGAATATTACAACGTTATCGTGCTTTTCTAAAATTTTTCTAAAATTTTCTCTCAAAATAATTCTACCATCTACATCTTCTGAATTTTCATCATACAGAGGTTTGACAACAGAAATGTTTGATGGATTATATTTTGATTCACTATATAAATGCGAGCTATAATCATATTGTGTCTTTATACGAAGTTCTCTTAACCAATCTTTTATCAAGTTAATATTGGTGTTTTTTTCTAGCATTAATTCTCTTATAATTTTATTTGCAGAGGTAAATAAATCTCTTTTGTAAGGCTCTTTGACTTTATTTAATTCATCAAGGATATTTGCAATATTGGAATTACTTGAATTGATATTTTCTTTTAGAATACTGTTTAGTTTACTGATATTTTCAACTGTTTGATTTATCGAATTTCTTTTCGCTTCAATTTTTGATTTACTTACACTTTTTTTGCTGTCACTTTCGATTTTATCTAAATCTTTAGAATTGACAATTTTGTTTTCTAATATCCATTC
Source organism: uncultured Bacteroidota bacterium (assembly GCA_902626365.1). Taxonomy (GTDB): domain Bacteria; phylum Bacteroidota; class Bacteroidia; order Flavobacteriales; family Flavobacteriaceae; genus MED-G13. The sequence goes on from CACOFE010000011.1 coordinate 29,587, forward strand.
TCTCATTTTTTTTATGCAATCGTAATCCCTTTCCCATTTCAATCTTTCCTCAGATTTATATCTTTCATGAGAACCTGAAGTTGAATGTCCTAGTGGTTGTGTAAGTTCGTTTACATGGATTATAACAGGAATATGTTCATTTCTGCAAATTTTTTCTGCTTTTTCATAGGTTTTCATAAGCTCTACATAATCCCATCCTTTAACTTTAAATATTTCAAATCCGTTTGAATTTTCGTCTCTTTTAAAACCTTTTAAAACCTCAGAAATATCACCTTTTGTTGTTTGATATTCTACTGGAACAGAAATACCATAATTGTCATCCCAAATGCTTATTATCATTGGAATTTGCATTACTCCAGCAGCATTTATGCTTTCAAAGAAATGGCCTTCACTAGTTGCTGCATCACCAATTGTTCCCCAAGCAATTTCATTTCCATTTTTTGTAAATCTTTCAGAATCAGAAATTTTAATTTCTTTATAAATTTTAGAGGCTTGGGCTAATCCAAGTAACCTTGGCATTTGACTTCCAGTAGGAGATAAGTCTGCACTTGAGTTATATTGATTATTCAGATTTACCCAGTCATATTCTTCATCAAGACTGTGAGTTGAAAACGAGCTACCCATTTGTCTGCCTGCGCTCATTGGGTCATGATCAATGTCGGTGTGAGCGTATAGTCCTGCAAAAAATTGTTTTGGTGTCACTTCATTTAATGATAGCATAAAAGTCTGATCCCTATAATATCCAGAACGGAAATCACCTTTTTTAAAGAACTTTGCCATTGCAATCTGCGGAAGCTCTTTCCCATCACCAAAAATTCCAAAGCTTGCTTTTCCAGTGAGAACTTCTCTTCTTCCAATTATACTGCATTCTCTGCTAGTGAATGCAACTCTATAATCTTCGAGAATCTCTTCTTTAAATTGATCAAATGAGATTGAGTTTTTGTTGTTTTTAGATTGCATGGAATGATAAAATAGCAGATTGCAAATTTACTTAATCATCAATGCATTTGCAATTTTCTTTTGCTATTTAAGTATAATTGTCTATTTGCAACCTGAAAATTAAAAGTTCGGAGTAAAAACATAATTTTTATGAAAATCTTCAAGGATGTCAATTACTTCCTCTTTTGTGTCGGCTGTAAGAAACAAATCTAAATCTGATTTACTTATGTTTTTATTGTTTGTAAGTAATGTTTTTTTAATCCAATCAATCATACCATTCCAAAATTCTGTACCCACTAATATTATTGGAAATTTTTCTGCTTTGTAGGTTTGGATTAGGGTGATTGCTTCAAAGAGTTCATCCAGAGTTCCAAAACCTCCAGGCATTACAACAAAACCTTGAGCATATTTAACAAACATTACTTTTCTGACAAAGAAATAATCAAAATTTAACTGTTTATCCTTATCAATATATTTGTTATTGGTATCCTCAAAAGGTAAGTTGATACATAACCCAACAGATTTACCTTTTACACGATTTGCACCTTTATTGGCAGCCTCCATAATTCCAGGTCCACCACCTGTGATAACTCCATACCCTCTTTCAACAATAGCTTCGGATATATCTTCAGCTAATTTGTAATATTTATGGTCTGGTTTTGTTCTTGCAGATCCAAAAATTGAAATGCAAGGACCAATTGCACTTAATTTTTCATAGCCTTCAACAAATTCACCCATGATTTTAAAGATTGACCATGAGTCATTTGTTTTAGTTTCATTCCATTTTTTATTTCTTCTTTCCTTCATTTCTGTTAACTAAGTTAGTTCTTTTTTAAGAAAATCAGCAGTTAGGCTGGATTTACAATCTAAAAATTGATCTATAAATCCTTGGAAAATCATTTCTCCACCATTTTTACCACCTTCTGGACCTAAATCAACTATATAATCAGCTTTTTTTATAACATCCATATTGTGTTCAATTATTATCACAGAATTTCCTTTATTTATAAGTGTTTCGATAACTTCTAATAAAACTCTTATATCTTCAAAGTGTAATCCAGTAGTTGGTTCATCTAACACGTATAGAGTATTCCCTGTATCTCGTTTACTTAATTCAGTGGCTAATTTTATTCTCTGAGCCTCACCTCCTGAGAGGGTGGTGCTTTGCTGACCTAACGTTAAATAACCTAATCCAACATCTTTGATCGTTTTAAGTTTTCTGTAAATTTTTGGGATATGTTCAAAAAAATCAGTTGCATCGTTTATACTCATATTAAGCACATCATTAATTGATTTACCCTTGTATTTTATTTCTAATGTTTCTCGATTAAATCTCTTTCCCATACACGTTTCACATTCAACGTAAACATCCGGAAGAAAATTCATTTCAATTTGTTTCAATCCGGCTCCTTTACATTCTTCACATCTTCCACCCGGAACATTAAAGCTAAATCTACCTGGTTTATAACCTCTAATAATTGATTCACTTAGTTTTGAGTATATGTTTCGGATTTCACTAAATACACCACAATATGTTGCTGGATTACTTCTTGGAGTTCTCCCTATTGGAGATTGATTGATATTAACGATTTTATCAATTTCTTCCAAACCTTCAATTTTTTCGTATAAATGTGTGTGTTTCTCAGCATTGTAAATCTTATTATGAATAATCGGAAATAAAGTTTCATTTATTAATGTGGATTTACCACTGCCAGAAACGCCTGTTACTAGTGTTAATGTATTTAATGGGATTTTCAGGTCTATATTTTTTAAATTATTACCCCTACAGCCTTTTAATTCAATATACCTGCCGTTTCCAATTCTGTGATTTTTTGGGATGGATATTTTTCTTTTATTTTTAATATATTGTGCGGTTAAGGAATCACAACTAAGTAATTCTCCTTTATTACCAGAAAAAATTATTTCACCACCATGTTTGCCAGCAAAAGGGCCGATATCAATTATATGATCTGAATTTAGAATCATATCTCTGTCATGTTCCACAACTATAATTGAATTTCCAATATCACGAAGATTTATTAGTGAGTTAATAAGCTTTTGATTATCACTTTGATGAAGACCTATACTAGGTTCATCTAATATGTATAATACCCCTGTTAGTTGAGAGCCTATTTGAGATGCTAATCGTATTCTCTGACTTTCACCTCCGGAAAGAGATTTAGAAGATCTATTAAGTGTTAAATAACCCAGACCAACATCATCTAGAAACTTTATCCTTTCGGAAATTTCTTTTATTATTTCTTCTGAAATAATTTTTTGTTTATCATTTAGCTTTGAAGGAAGATTTTTAAACCAAATTCCCAAATCTTTAATTTCTAGGTTTACAATTTCATTGATGTTTTTATCATCGATTTTAAAATAAAGTGCCTCTTTTTTTAGTCTGGACCCCTTACAACTATCACACAAAATTTCCTTAAAATAATTGTTTGCCCATCTTTTTAGTCTTATAGAATCATTATTTTGGTATTGTTCAACTATAAAGTTGCTTATACCTTCAAAAGAAATCAAATAATCAATATTTACTCCTATTGATTTATTTTCAACAATAATTTCGTCTTTTAACCCATATAAAATAGCATTCATCCCTTTTTTTGGAATTTTTTTGATAGGGTCATCTAAAGAGAATTTAAATTTTTTTGAAATAAGTTCAATTTGCTTGTATATCCATGATTTTTTTGATTTGATTAAATCAATACCTCCGTCGTTAATCGAAATTTTATCATCTGGAATAATTTTTTGCATATCAACTTCTTTGACTAATCCTAATCCTTTGCATTTTTTGCAAGCACCTCTAGGAGAATTGAAAGAAAAGTTATTTGGATCTGGAAGTTGATATGAAATACCCGAATCTTCACACATTAAATTTAAACTAAAGTATCTTGCATTATTGGTTTCATTATCTACAATGAGTATTGAGTTGTTTCCGTGAAAAAAACATGTTTCAATACTTTCTCTTAATCTTTTTTTAGAAAATTTATTTTTTTCGAGATAAATTTTATCAACCACTATCTCAATATCATGATTCTTATATCTTTCAAGACTTGTGCTATTTGAAATATCCTCAATTTTTCCGTCAATACGACATTGGGTAAACCCTTTTTTGATAGTTTGTTGAAATAACTCTTGATAATTTCCCTTTCTTGACTTTACTACTGGTGATAATAATATAATTTTTTTGTCTAAGTATATAGATTCAATAAGATCCACAATTTGATCAGATGTATAGCTAACCATTTTTTTATCCGTCATATAACTGTAGGCCTCAGAACATCTTGAAAAAAGCAGTCTTAAAAAATCATATATTTCAGTCGTTGTACCTACAGTAGACCGAGGTGATTTATTTACAGTTTTCTGCTCAATTGAAATAACTGGAGATAAACCTTCAATTTTATCAACGTCAGGTCTCTCTAATTTTGATAAAAATTGTCTGGCGTATGCGGAAAAAGTTTCAACATATCTTCTTTGTCCTTCTGCGTATATGGTATCAAATGCTAAAGAGGATTTTCCACTACCAGAAAGTCCAGTTATAACTACAAGTTTATCTCTTGGAATAGTAAGGTCTAAATTTTTTAAGTTATTTGATTTAGCACCAAAAATTAATATATCATTTACATCACTCATAATGACCTAAAAACCTACAGCAGTGTCATCACCTCTTTTATCAGCACCACCTTCTAACATTTTATCTGCTCTTACTAATATTCCATCAACTCGTCCAATAGCACCTTTATCATTTAATTTATACCCTGATTTAATTAGCTGTTCTTTAACTTTTTTATCAAAGTAATCTAGTTCAATTCTGATAGAGTCAGGCTTCCATTGATGATGGAATCTGGGTGAGTTTACAGCTTCATTCATTGTCATTTCAAATTCATGAACATTTAAAATTGTTTGCACAACTGAAGTGATTATTGTTGATCCACCTGGTGTTCCTAATGTCATATATAAATCACCTTCTTTTTCAACAATAGTAGGGGTCATTGAACTTAGCATTCTTTTCTTTGGTTCAATTTTATTGGCTTCCCCACCAATCAATCCATACATATTTGGATAACCAGGTTTACTTGAAAAGTCGTCCATTTCATTATTGAGAAAAAATCCCAATTCGTTTGAATAAAGCTTTGAGCCAAAGGTGCCATTTAATGTTGTTGTAACCGCTATTGAATTTCCAAACTGATCAACTATCGAATAATGAGTAGTTTCATCACTTTCGTTTATCTGAATATTTCCGTGACCAATATCATTTGAATCGGTGGGTTGTTCAAATGAAAAATCATTCATTCTGCTATTCAAATAACTTTTACTAATTAATTCATTTACAGGGACTTGTATGAAATCTGGGTCTCCAAGGTAGTGACTTCTATCAGCGAAAGATCTTCTTTCAGCTTCCACTAGCAATTTTATATAATCAGTTGAGTTGTGACCGTAAGCTTTTAAATCAAAAGGCTCTATCATTTTCATGATTTGATTTATACAAAGACCACCACTAGACGGAGGAGACATTGATATAATTTTTAATCCATCATAATTAAAGACGATTGGATCTCTCCAAACGGGTTCATATGATTCCAAATCTTTCAGAGTTATGATACCGCCATTGTTTTGTATAAATTCAACTAATTTTTTGGCAGTTTTTCCCTTGTAAAATTCGTCTTTGCCATATTTCATAATTCTCTTAAGGGTAGAAGCAAAATTTGGAAATTTAATCGTATCGTTAGTTTTGAAGTCATCATCAAAAATTATTTTTGTTTTATTAACAAGTTTAAAATATTTACGATTTTCTTCAATTCTATTTCTCTGTTTTTCAGTAACAATCACTCCTTTTTTCGCTAGTTCTATTACAGGATTTATTAATTCTTTGATTGTCAATGTTCCATGCTTTTCATGAGCTTCAAAAATGCCTGCAATTGTTCCTGGAACTGCGACAGAAAGACCACCTATCACACTTAGACCTTCAATTATGTCATTATTTTCGTCTAAATACATATCGCTTGTGGAATTAATAGGTGCTCTTTCCCTGTAGTCTAGTGCACCTATAGTTCCATCTGATTTTCTGTATACCATAAAACCACCACCGCCAATATTTCCGGCTGATGGATATGAAACTGCCAGTGCTAGTTCTGTAGCTAACATGGCATCAAAAGCATTACCACCTTTTTTTAAAATGTCTACCCCAATTTTACTTGCTTCTTGTCTTGCAGAAACAACCATTCCATTTTCAGCTAGAACACCTTCATTTTTATTCTTACAGGAAAAAATGAATAGTGTCGAAAAAAAGAAATATTTGACAAGTTTTTTTAACATAACTTCTGTTTCGAATTTACAAATTCTATTTATAACAATACGAGTAACAAATTGTAGCTTAATGAACAATTATAATGCCATCGAAAATATCAATTAAAAGTTTAGTCTTATTAAATCAACTATAAAATAAATATTTAGCTAAAAATGCTAAAAAACTTTCAAAAATTAGTCAATTAATTTTTTTCATTGCCCTTTTATATTTTTATTTTGTGTTTAAATAAAAGATCTTTATGTATAGATTGTATACACCCGTTAATTTTAAAAATGAAGTATCTAAATTATTAAGCAGAGTTGAATACAGTATTGAGCTACTTACAAGTGAAGATGATTTGTTAATTTTTTCAAAGGAACTATATTCTTTTTTAGAAAAAAATACACAAGCTGATATTATCATTTGTTCAAAGACTAAGAAAAAATCTATAAGAATCTTTAACGTTATAAGCAGGCTTTCAGAATTAGGCGCAAGAGTTTTTTGGTTAACTGATGATAATATTGATAAACTAAAAAGCCATTTTTTAATTTTTGATAAAACTACTGTAGTAAGCAAATTATTTTACAATTCTGAAAATAGTACTGAAAAACAGGTGATGTATTTTTCAAATATTTTTAGCAAAATAATGCTTAAAGCTGAAATAATTTCACCTCAAGTTAACAAGATTAAAGCCAAAATTTCCGTTGATAATTCAATAGTTGAAAGAAATCATATAATTGAGCTCAAATGGGATATTGAAAATGCTGATACATTTAATATATCTCCAGCTTTAGACATAAATACTAAAAGAGGGAAGATGAGTTTACAATTACAAAGTGACACTATGTTTAAATTAACAGCTTCAAATAAAAATGAACATATTACAAAGTTTTTGTTTGTTAAGGTGATTAATGATAAAAAAATTAACATTGATGTTAAGGTTTTTGACCCATTTACCGAAAGATATATATATTTAAGTCCTGTAATTAATAAAAAATCCAAGAAATATTATTGTTACAATAATCAAAGTGTTATTATTTCATGGGACTCTAAAGAAAAGGTTGAGCTTTTTGAAAAAAAGATAGGTAAACTTAAAGTTAAAGATGAATATTCATTTATTATTGATGAGAAAAAAAATTTTCAAATCATCTTTGATGTTAATAACAAAAAGGTCACCCAAAACTTATTTGTCATCCCAAGTAAGGATAAAATTATTACAAAGCCAACGACTCCCAGTTCAGTTTCAAGTAGTCCTTTAAAAAAATTCAATAATTTAATTTCAAACTTTTTTTTAAAAAAATAATTCATTTAATATATTAACACAAAAATTTAGGTTTTGAAGATTGGACCAATAAATTCGTTTTTTTTATTTTGTTCTGGAACAAGTAAGGATATAATTTCAAAATGCCCAAGTTTTGAAATAATAAAATACTCTACCATAGGTGTTACAATTATTTTGACTTCCTTATTAGCACTTCTTTCAGGTTTCTATGCCTTATCAATAATTTTTGATAATATATATATATCAATAGTTGGTTCTATATTCTGGAGTATAATTATATTTAATTTAGACAGATATATAGTGATTAGTCTGAGACCTACCAAATCTCTGTCAAACAATTTAATAATTTCATTGCCTCGATTTTTTATCGCAATTGTTGTTGCAGTTGTTATTTCAAAACCTATTGAAATAAAGCTGTTTGAAAATGAAATCAATAATTTCCTAGAATTAGAAACTTTAAATAGATTAGAGTTGGTTGATAAAAAAATTGATCAAAAATTAGATGAAATTCAAATCAGAAAAGATAAAATTGAACTTGCTTTTCAGAAAAAAGTTGATATTGTTAACGGTTACAAGGAAGATTATTTATGTGAAGGCTCAGGAACATGTGGAACAATGATTCGTGGAAGGGGTATTGAGTTTCAGGCAAGAAAAGAAAGATGGGTTAACGAATCAGCCAAACTTAATCTTGAAAAAATTAAAAAAGATTCAATAATTAAAAGTCTGATTGAATACGAAAAAAATATGATAAGTAATTTAAGCGAGGAAAAAAATGTTATAAAATCCACTAATTATGGATTTTTTGACAGGGTTGATGCTTTAAATTCTGTTAATGCTATAGCTTCATATTTTATTTTATTTATATTTATAATGATTGAAACTTCGCCAATGCTGACAAAAATTTTGGGAAGTAAAGGTCCTTATGATTTACTTGTTATGAAAACTGAATTTCAGTTTGAATCAGATTTTTTAAATGAATCAGACTCTTTGAAAATTCTTAGAGATAAAAATGAAAAAATAAATCAGATTAACGCAGATGTTGATTTGAATACCAGAAAAAAATTAATAGAAAATATAAATGCGCAAGATGCTTTTAGCAGATATGAAAATTTAAAAGATGATGAGGTTAATTAAAAACTTATTTTTTTTGTGTGCGTTTATGATGATATTGTTTTCTTGCTCATCAGCTATTGAAAAAGTTCAAGAGATTAATTCAAGAAGAAATATAGATAACATTATTGCCACTTCTATAAATGACTCAAAATCAGAACCTGATTTTGATAAGTACGTATTTATTGATAGTATTAAAAATCTTCTCCTACAAAAAAAGACAATTGATTTGGATTCTAAATACAAAGATTTAATCAAAGAAATTAATTTTGATAAACTTAGAGATACAATTTACCTAGGAGACATACATGCTAAAACTCTTTCTGGTGGAGTACCATTGATTTTTGAATATGATGTCAAACCCAACGATGTGATTTATTTTGATATTGATAATCTTAGTTCAAATAAGGTAAATAAAATTGAAATTCTAGAGGCTGATAAGGTTAGGTATCTGTATGAAAATCAACGTCGAAAAGATAAAATTTCATCTTCTTTTTCTGTGATATCTGGACCTAAAATAACTCTCAAAATTACAAACGAAACTCCAGTCAAAAATCTTGGTCTTTTCAAATCAAAACTTAAAATAAGCATAAAAAAAATTTCGAATATAGCGCTTATATCTGAAACAATAGCTGATACAATAATTTTTACAAAAAAAATTAATAAGAAAGTTTATGATACGATTTATAATATGGAGTCAAACCTTAATTTTAAATTATCTTCAAAGTTAAATTTTTCTGAAAAAAATTTTATAGAAATACCTATCAGGATTTCTGATAACGAAAATTTGAGAGCCTGGTCATATTGGCTTGGATTAAACTCTCAGGATTCTCTAGAAATTAAAGATGTTAGAAATAATGCTATTTCATATTATATTGAAAATGAATTAAACAAAAAACTTATCAATAAAAATATTTCAAACGAGCTAATTTCACAAAACAAGGACATTGATATTGCTTTTGAGAATTTTACAAATGACCGTAGGGGACTAAATTTTGCCAGAAATTATTCTATGTTTTCTGTTGACAATAACCTTTCATCAGATTTAAAAACAAAAGCTAAACTGAAGCTTTCAAATACATCTAATCTATATGATTATGATTTGAAATTTATTTTAATTTCAGCAAATTTAATTCCAAAAACCGTTGAGGAAGATGTTGTTGCCATTGATGTCAAAGAAAAAATCAGATTAAAAATTATTGGATTATGAATAAGCTACATAAAACCAAATATTTTCTACTTTTTTTAATCCTTTTTACATTTTTTGGATGTGATCAATTAAAGCAAGTTGATAGAGTCATAAAAAAATCTTTTGGTCAAATAAATAGATTTGAAAGGCAAAAAAATAACTATTCAAACAGATTAGGTTTAAATAAGCAAAATAATAATCAAAATGAATTCAATATTTCTGAAACAACTAACAATTATAATTCCATAACTCAAAAAAATTTAATAAATGACCACGGCTACTTGTTCGAGATTATTAATGGTGTAGATCCCGGAAAAATTATTGCCAACCCTATTTCAGATGATAATGAGATGATGTTTGTTGTTAATGATACATCGAATACAAAAGTTCCTCAAAATTTAGAAGTGTTTGGATGGCATCCACATTGGATGGGTGATAATTGGAAAAATTACTATTTTAATCTTTTGTCAACTGTATCATTTTTTTCTTACAAAATAGACCCTGAGACAGGTTTCCCCCAAAATCCCAGCGAATTATCGGTTTGGAATGACAGTGATTTTGTTTCGACAGCAAAGTCAAATGGTACTCGGGTACTACTGACAATATCTTTACACGGTGAGGAAAATGTTGTTAATTTTCTGGAATCTGAAGAGATACATAAAAACCTTTTTATCACTGCTTCCGACTACATATTAAGCAAAAATGCTGATGGGGTTGATATTAATTTTGAAAACGTACCATATAGTCAAGTTGATAATTACAAAAAATTTATAATAAATTTTAAAAATTTCCTAAAAAACGAGTTTTATAAAGACAATTTAGATGCTGAAAGTGTTTTTATGAGTATGACTTTACCTGCATCAAAAGTTTCAGAAAATTATTCAATTGCTTTGCTTGAGCAATACGTAGACCTGTACGTTATTATGGGTTATGATTTGCACTCTAATAAAATTCCTGGAGCCACAGCACCTCTACAATCAGAAAATGATGAACTAAGTCTTCTCAAAGTGTTACAAAGGTTTGATAAATTTGGTATTAATAAAAATAAAACAATTTTAGCTCTTCCATATTATGGTCTAATGTATGATATTGAAGCTAAAAGTGATGATTCTGATGATATTGATTTAGTTCCCAAGTTGGATAGAAAAATCACCTATAATGAAATTAATAAGTTCTTCATTGAAAATGAAGAATTAAAGTACGAGGTACAGCTTGATCCAATTTCAATGTCCAGATCTATTTCCATTTTATTTGACGATAATTCTATGAAAGAAATCTTTTATGATGATTCCTTTACACTTTCAGAAAAATATAATTTTGCCATGACCAGTGGTTTAAAGGGTGTGGGTATATGGGCTCTTGGATACGATGATAAAAGAAAAGACCTGTGGGGAATTTTGGAGAGTAACTTTACAAGTAATGATGTAATTTATGAAAATCCAATTTCAAAGGTCAATGGTTTTCCTATTAGATTTGCAAAATCCTTAGTTAAGGATAAAGATATATACTTTGTTATTATAATTTTCTTGACATTTTCCGTTATAATTTCGGGAATTTTATTATTGTCAGATTGGAGATTTAGAAAGAAAATTTCAGATAAGAAAATCAATATTATATTATTATTTACAATTTTTTATGTTTTTCTTATTCCGTTAGTAATATTCATAAATTCTATGATATACGCTGATGGATATGGAATTTATTTAAGCAGTGAGATAAATTTGTATATTGCTTTCTTTTTGGGCTTATTGGTTTATTACCTGGGTTCTAAAATAACAATTAAAAAAGAACAAAAACCATAGTAGATGAAAAGAATATTTATCCGTGAGGTTTTCTGGTTTATTCTAACGATAATTTTATCGTTAATATTTTCTTTCCTATTCATGGATTTTTTGGATTTATCCTCTTCAGAAAGAAATCTCAAAGAAATTGAAAAAATATTTTCAGTTCAAATATACATTATTGGCTGTATAGTTTCATTTATTTCAATTTATATCATTAGAACTTTGGTGGCTTTGGTTAAAATGTTATTAAATTAATTTTATATGATTCACAATGTAATAACAGCCGTTTCTCATCGACTCAACATATATATTAAAAACAGACTCATGATTAATGATGACCCTGTTGTAGTAAAAAATTTGGTAGACTTAAAGGGGAATGTTAACGATGGAATACAAAATAAAATTGTTGTTTTTTTATTAAGCATTGAGGAGGATAAAACATCCAAAAATAAATCTGTTACTAAAATTACAGGCAATCCATCAATTATACTAAATGTTAATATAATGTTTGCAGCTTTTTTTTCAAACGATGCATATGTCGAATCATTGAGGTATCTATCACTAGTAATGGAATTTTTTCAAAAAAACCCAATGTTTCATTTTTCAGATACCCCCGGTTTGCCCACCTCAAACTCAAAACTGCACGTTGAAATTTATAATTTAAATATGCCAGATACTATGAGGCTGTGGGGTGCAATAGGAACAAAATACTTGCCATCTTGTGCATACAAGATTAAACAGGTTAAATTTGACTCTCAACAAATAAATATTGATATTCCTCCGATCATGGGAAATTAAAGAAATCATATGATAAATAGGTCAATATTTAAGTACAGCTTAAAATTTAGAAAATTAATTGAAATAAATTTTTATCACAACTTTTTTGATAGTGGTTTACTTAAAAAGTATAATATATACCCTTTACCCGAATCATTAAGAATTATGAATGATTATGGGATAATATTTAAAAGAACTGATTCTGGGGGTGTTTTTTTATCACCTGTCGATGATAAGTTCAAAGAAACTAATTTTAAAGGATCTATCAATTTAAATTTGGCAATTGATTTTTTGGATCCTTATTTTCTTAGCTACACTGATATTCCATATGAAAATGATATTGTAATAAAATTTGAGAATAATTTTAAGCAAAAATTACATTCTGGTAAGTTTATTGATTCAAAATCAATAACAGCCGGAGATGAGAATATAAAAGGGCTTTTAAAAATCGAGTTGAACAAAAATGACATGTTTTTTGGCTCGAATTCAATTTATAAAAATGAGCCATTAACTTTTAATTCCTTTATGAATTCAAGAGAAGTATATATCAGATATAACTTTCAAATTGATGACAAGTCTGCCAAAAGTTTTTACATTACTGATGAGGATGAAAATATTAGATTAAAAAATTTTAAAAAGAGATATCTTGCTTCAGGTTTGGAGGTTAGGTATATTACAATAAATAAGCCTGTAAAGTTATCTGAATTTATGAATAATAAATTTTTCTTAAAGAAGGATGATAATTTTTTCAAATCTTATACATTTCCTTTACCATCTGCAACTGCCAGAAATATAATGTTTGACAAGGAAAAAAACCTTTTTTTCGCAGATGTCATAGTGAACATATAGTGAATGGATGTTAATAACTTTTTTGTATTATTAAATTTTAATTTTTTTATCCCATATAACAACAAATTTACCTTGTTAATATTCAGTTAATAATTATATTATTTAATTTAAAAAAAATAAAATAAATTGTACCAAAATTAATTTAAATAGCTCAAATACATGGCAACAAAAATAGCAACACCAGGAGTTTACATTGAGGAAACAAGCTCTTTTGGTAATTCAGTCGTAGCTGTCCCAACAGCTGTACCTGCTTTTGTAGGTTACACACAAAAAGCAATCAAGGGTAACAACTCAATTAATAATGTACCAACACGAATAACTTCACTTGCTGAATACCATAAATATTTTGGAGGTCCTTCTTTTACAAAATGTGATATTTCAGCTGATGAGAATTCAGGATTTAACATCAAAATCGAAAAATCTTCTAAATATATGATGTATGACTCGATGAGAATGTTTTTTAATAATGGAGGAGGTGCATGTTACATTGTTTCTGTTGGTGATTATTCTTCCAATATTTCACCAAAGAAACTGAATGATATAAAAAATAATGGCGGCATATCTTCACTTGAAAGAGTTCAAGAACCCACTTTATTGGTAGTCCCAGACGCTGTTCTTCTTTCTGAATCGGATTGTTTCACCATTCAATCACAAATGTTAGCGCACTGCGGCCAAAAGATGCGAAATCGTTTTGCAATATTAGATGTTTACAATGGTACATCAACAAGAACACATGATGACAATGATGTCATTAATAGATTTAGAGAAGGCGTTGGATCAAATAATTTATCATGGGGTGCTGCATATTACCCTTTTGTTAATACGACAACATACTCTAGTTCTGAAATAAATTTTACGAGAATTAATAACCTAGACTCTTTTGCCGAGCTTCTTTTAGCTGAGGCTCAATCTAATTTAGATAATAATAAAATATCACAATCTAAATTTGAAGCGATTTCTGATGAAATTCAAAAAGTATTAGATCCTGAAAATAATAATATTAGTTCCACTCATGTAATTTTAAGTGCTGTCAGCTCTCTTTATAATAGTGTAATGGCTAGTATTCTTAGTGAAATGAATGTTATGCCGCCTAGTTCTGCTATGGCTGGTGCATATGCAATGGTAGATGAATCAGTAAATATTGCCAAATCACCTGCCAACTTGAGTTTAGGATCTGTGATCTCTCCTTGTGTCAATATTAATTCTGATGATCAGGAGGATATGAATATGCCACTCAGCGGTAAAGCCGTAAATGCGATCAGAAGCTTTACCGGGAAAGGAACCTTGGTTTGGGGTGCTAGAACACTTGATGGTAATTCGCAGGATTGGAGATACATAAATGTAAGAAGAACTATGACATTTCTTGAGCAAAGTATTAAATCTGCTGCAGAAGCTTTCGTTTTCGAACCTAATAATTCATCAACTTGGACATCTCTAAGAGCAACTGTTAATAGTTTCTTGAATACCCAATGGTTAGGTGGAGTATTAGAGGGGTCTAGTCCCTCTGAAGCCTACGCAGTTGATGTAGGGTTGGGGACAACTATGACAGCTAATGATGTTCTTGACGGACTTTTAAAAATGACAGTTAAAGTCGCTTTGGTTAGACCAGCTGAATTCATTGTTATAACATTTGAACAAAAGCAAAATGACCCAGGAGGTGGAGGAGAAGGAGAAGATGCTGCAACTGAATAATAAAAAGAATAATATAATTTAAGTTTAATAAAATAGATAAATAATATGGCAACACCAACAGCCGGGGCTGGAGATCAGCAGGATCAATATTGGCCCCTACCCAAATTTTACTTTTCGGTAGATATAGGAGATTTTACAGATTTACCTTTTCAAGAAGTTAGTGGTTTAGATATATCCACAGAAGCTATCGAGTATAGGCATGGAAATAATCCTGCATTTTCAGCTATTAAAATGCCTGGAATGATAAAATATGCAGATGTTACATTGAAAAAGGGTGTATTCACTGGTGATAATGAATTTTATAACTGGATCAGCGAGATTAGCTTAAATACATACACTAGGGTAAATGTGGTAATTAAGCTCTTAAATGAAGCCGGAGACACAGAATTTACATGGACTTTAGCTAGAGCTTTTCCATTACAAGTTACACCAACCGACATGAACTCAACAGCCTCTGAAGCTGCTATTGAAACAATTGTTTTTGCTCATGAAGGTTTAACGGTTGAAGCAGCCTAAGGTTTATTGCTTTTAAAATTAAGTAAGTTCAGCAAGTAAATTTATATTTCCTGATCTTGCTTAATTTTAATTTGTAAAAATCTTTCACTTCTATTTAGCAATGGCAACACCAGTAGCTGGCTCTGGAAATCAGCAAGATCAATATTGGCCCTTACCCAAATTTCATTTTTCGGTTGATATTGGTGATTTATTAGATTTACCTTTTCAAGAAGTAAGTGGCTTGGATATATCTACTGAGGCCATTGAATATAGACATGGAAATGCACCTAATGGAACCATCAATATGCCAACAATTCTTAAGTACGCTGATGTTACTCTCAAGAAGGGTGTATTCAGTTCTGATAATGAATTTAATAACTGGATTGACTCTTTAAAAATGAATACCGTAAAAAGGCTTTCCGTGAAGATAAAGCTATTAAATGAAAACGGAGACCCAGAAAAAACATGGATTTTAAAGAATGCTTTCCCCATACAAGTTACACCAACTGATATGAATTCAACAGCCTCTGAGGTTGCAGTTGAAACAATTGTTTTTGCTCATGAGGGGCTAGAAGTAATAGTTTAAAAAAAACATATTATATCTTTCTTTTAATAAACTCAAAGATTTCGTTTATCTCAAGTTCCCAATAGGACAAATTTCCGTTGACGTCTGAAGTTAATATGTAATCCTTACCATTATACTTATACGTCTTAATATCAGTTATTTTATTGTTTGACCCAAAATCTATATCTACTCTTTTTTCACCAAAAGTTTCATCTTCATCATATTCGAGCATACAAAAAGATCCATCATCAGCAGAGGAATAAATAGTATTAAGTCTCCTATCATAATTTAATGCTATTATTTCATCGTTGTGAGCTAGATATCTCTGGTTGAAAAGTAGCTTTCCAGAGTCAGAGTTATACAAATATATCCAGCCATTTTGAGTTGCAAATAGAAATTTTCCGTCAGCAAAAGTAATTCTATTCACCTTATCTTTTTCTGAAATATCCTTACTATTTTTACTATCAAGAATCAAAGTAGTCGAATTGTCATTTGTATCTAAATGGAATATTTTTCCTTCATTTGTAAGAAGATAAACTAATTTTTTTCCATCATAAGTCATATAATGAAATTTATCAGACCCTAATCCATCAACAGCTAACTTAGTGAGTGTTTGATTTTTTAAATTATACTTAAAAATAATGTTACTATTTGAGAAATATATATCCGATTCTTTGAAAATTACATTACTAACAGGCGAGTTCTCCTTTATTCTTCTCGGTCGAAAAATATTAATCTTAGATTTTTTTTCTAAATCAATTAACCATATTTCTCCGTTTTTATGACTTGTGCACAAATAAAAATCGTCTATTACTGCGATTGATTTCAATTCACTATTAAGACTCATGTAGTCGAAATCAATTTTTTCTAACTGTAAAGACTTATTAGTTGAGTAATATAATCTATTAGATTCGCCACCCGTAAATATTTTATCATCATCTGAGATTTGAATTGAATTTAATCTATTATTTGAATTTTTGTTATAGTCCCTTAGCAGATTAAACTCTTGTACCTGTGTAATCTTTTCTACTCCATAAATTTTTGATACAATTATGTTAGCAAGTTTTCTTAAGTTATTTTTGTCATTGCTGGTTGTCTTAATTATTAGTGAATTAATTTCATCTAACTCACCCGAATGATTATTAATCAAATAGTCTTTTTCATCTTGAATATTCTCGAAATCCTCATAAAGTTGAATACCTGTTTTTGCAAAGCTTAATAACTTATCTTTCTCATCATTTTTTAATAGTCTTATTTGTCTAGTAATATTTTTTATTTCATTATTTAACCTGATTTCCTCCTTGGTGATATTTAAGAATCGATTTGCTGTAAATAGTTCTCCCTCAACCGAATCAATTTTTAATTCCTTTACTAATATTTCATTTTTTTGAAAGTTAATTTTTTCATTATCATCAATGATTTTTTTGTTTTTTTCAGTCAAAAGCTGTTGCTGGTTATTTAATTGTTCTTTGATTATGTTTATTGTATCCTTTTCAAGCTCTATAAAATTAATCATGGATTTATTTTTCATTTCAAGAGCTGCAATATTTCTTTCCAATGTATCATTTGTTTTTTGAACCAAATCCCTATCAACTTTAATATTTTTTAACTCTAACCTTTCTAAATGACTATCAATTGAAAGAACGATAAATGTAACCCCAACAACTATGAGCGCTATTTTAAATATCAAAGATTTCCTTTTGGATTGTTCCAACAATCTATTTTTTTTCCTTATTTCATCATCATATAAACTTTTTTGACTTTGTATATATTCAATAATGGTTATAAAATTTATTGCATATTTATCAGACCAATAATTATTTATAAATTCACTTTTAATTAATTTCAATCCTTCAGCTATTTCAG
Source organism: uncultured Bacteroidota bacterium (assembly GCA_902626365.1). Lineage (GTDB taxonomy): Bacteria > Bacteroidota > Bacteroidia > Flavobacteriales > Flavobacteriaceae > MED-G13. The sequence goes on from CACOFE010000011.1 coordinate 47,431, forward strand.
AATTGGTTAGGTTTTCATTTTGGGAAATTTTACTTTCAAAGAAAAGTAATGATTCATAAAACTTAGACTCTTCTTTTTCCCATGTCTTAAAAAGTTTCCAGTTTAAACAATTTTGATGTTTTAGTACAATAACATCATTGTCATCATAAATGAAGTTGTTATCAGAAATAATGGGGGTCATGTTCTCAGAAATCGAATCAAATAAGAAACCAAAATCTGAATTAAAATTTGTAATTATTTCCGTCGTAGTTTTTGAATCTTTTCCGATATAATTTTTTATGTATTTGAATTTTTGAAAATAAATTTTGTTTTCAACGTCCGAGTTAATTAAAGATCTAAATAATCTTGTGTGAATTTCATACTTATCTTTACTGAGTTTTTGGAGATATCCATCCAAATCATCAGAAATAATTTTTTCTAAAGAATTTGATTCTGAATCAAATTCATCAATATTGTTTTTATTTAATGAAAGAAAATTATCCTCTAATTTACTCAACAAGTATTGTAAGTTAGTTATGAGATGGGGCTTTTCGTTAATCTGATCTGAAAATTTATTGAGTTTGTTTTTATCTATATTAAATTTAGTATGGTTGGAATATTTATTTAAAAGGTTGAATAAGTCTATCCCAGGCAGATTAAATTGGCTTAAACTTAGGAGTTCAGAAAACTTTCCGTAAATATTAAGTTTTGATAAATATTCGTCTTGAACAGAAATTATGAAATATATCGAACAAAACTCGTTTCTAACTGATTTGTCAATTAAGTCAATGAGTAAATCATCATCTTTATTATTTTCACTATCAAATATTTTTGTGTATTTAAATAAGTCTTCGATTTGATCTATGTGAATTAGCAGATTGGAATTATTAAAAATTTCTGATCTCTTGTAGATATTTATTAATCCAAAACCTTGTTTTTCTCTAATTACATCACAGTAATCATCAAAATCTGATGTAGTTGGTTTTGAACTTAAGTATAGAGTGCTGTCGACCGAAAGTGATTTACAGAGGTTTTCGATAGGGGAAAAACCTGGTCGGAAAGTACAGAACTTCCATGACTTTCCAGATTTTCCGCTAAAGTTTTGTGAGAGACGTTTTAAAATACCAGATTCAACAAATGATGATTTTCCCGATGATTTAGGACCATTGATTGTTAAAATCTTATTTTTTTTTAATAT
>CACOFE010000012.1 GCA_902626365.1 uncultured Bacteroidota bacterium
AGTAAAGAGGAATATGAATTTTTAAAGCCTGGGATGAGGATTATAGTACCTTTTGGAAAATCAAAGCTATACACCTCAATCTCTGTGAAAATTCATGATTTTTTTGAAAGTGATTTTGAATTGAAATCAATAATTCAAATTATTGATGATACCCCGCTGGTAAATGTTCACCAATTAAAGTTTTGGGACTGGGTTTCAAGGTATTACTTTACATCAGTTGGTGAAGTAATGAGAGCCTCCATTCCCAGTAATTTAATTCTGCAGAGCGAAACAATAATTACTTTAAATAATGAAAATGAGGTTGATAATAAAAATTTAGATGATACCGAGTATTTAATTCTTGAGGCATTAAATATTAATAATGAATTATCTATAAAAAATGTTTCCGAAATTCTAAATAGAAAAAATATTTTTTCTGTTATAAATAAATTGAATGAAAAGGATTTGATAATAGTTGACGAAAAAATATATTCAAAATATCAACCAAAATTCATAAAATGTGTTCGTTTAATTAAAGATTTTGACAGTAATTCTGTGATGTCAATTATCAAAAATGCAAAAAATCAGATTCAGTTTTTTGAATATTACAATAAATTAAAAAAACAATTAATAAAAGATGTAAGGGTTTCAGAGTTTAAAAAATTAAACTCTGGCTACTCTGCAATTATTAAAAGGATGGTTGAAAAGGAAATTTTTGAATATTATGATGTTGAAGTAAAAAGAAATATAATTGATCATGATTTTAATTTTAAACAATTTAAACTTACGGATGTTCAAAAAACAGCTTTCGATCAAATCAAAATAAACTTTAGCCAAAATAAAAACGTCCTTTTTAAGGGTGTTACATCGTCTGGAAAAACCGAAATTTATATAAGTCTAATCAACGAACTACTTAATTCAAAAAACCAAATTTTATTTCTTGTCCCAGAAATTGCTTTGACCACACAACTTGTTGAAAGATTAAAGATTTATTTTGCTAAAAATTTGGTGGTTTATCACTCTGGACTGAATATAAATCAAAGAGCTGAACTTTGGAATGAAATAATTAAAAATAAGAAACCTCAGGTTATCATTGGCGCAAGATCAGCTGTGCTGCTTCCATATAATAAACTAAAGTTAATTATTGTTGATGAGGAGCATGAGCAATCATACAAACAATATGAACCTTCACCAAGATACCATGCTAGAGATGCTGCATTAATGTTAGGAAATATTCATAATTCAAATGTAATATTGGGTTCAGCTACTCCCTCATTAGAGAGTTTTTACAACTCTAAAATATCAAAAAAACTATCATTGGTAGAGTTGAATAGCAGATTCGGAAATATTCCTCTTCCTAAAATTGAATTAATCAACTTGTCTGACAAAGTTAAAAATGGAAAAATGTATGGTCTTTTTTCTGATGACTTGTTAAAAAGAATTAAGCATGTTGTTGATAACAAGAAACAAGTTATCCTTTTTCAGAATAGGAGAGGTTATTCACCGGTTTTAGAGTGTAATTCATGTGGCTATTCTCCAAAGTGTATTAATTGCGATGTTACATTAACCTATCATTATTCTAAAAAAATATTAAAATGTCATTATTGTGGTTATAATGAGAAATTAAAAAGTAATTGTTTTAAGTGTAACAGTGATGATTTATTATCCAAGGGGTTTGGTACTGAGCAGGTAGAGTTAGAATTAAAAGAATTCTTCCCAAAAATGAGGGTGGCTAGATTAGATTATGATACTACAAGAGTAAAAAATAAATTTAAAAACATAATTAATTCATTTGATAATCATCAATATGATGTTCTAGTAGGAACTCAAATGATAACTAAAGGCCTAGATTTTAAAAATGTTCAATTAGTTGGTGTATTAAATTTAGATAGTTCTATGAATTTTCCAGATTTTAGATCATATGAGAGAAGTTTTCAGTTAATTCAACAGGTTTCTGGAAGAGCAGGCAGATCTAAAGAACGTGGAGAGGTAATAATTCAAACATACAATTCAAAAAGTACTGCTGTCAATCAAATTATTACAGGTGATTATGAAATATTTTATAATGATCAAGTTAACGACAGAGAAAAATTTAAATATCCTCCGTTTGTCAAACTCATAAAAATAACTATAAAGCATAAAGAATTAAATAAAGTTAACAATTCTTCAGATTGGTTTTTTAAGAAGATATATCCTTATTTCAAAGAAAATCTATTGGGTCCAGAGTTTCCATATATTTCAAGAATAAGAAATAAATATCAAAAAAATATACTTATAAAAATCACTAACGATCAATCATTATCTGCGGTAAAAAACATATTAAAAAAGTCAATTTTATCTTTTCAGTCAGTAGCAGATTTTAGATCTGTTCAAATTATCGTTGATGTTGATCCTTATTAGAATAACTAAAGCAGGTAAATAGTCAAATTTTATAAGATGAGTATTCTTAAATTCATGAAATAAAAAATATTTGATAACAAAAATTATCATAACATTATAAAATTATCTATTTTTGCACGCATTAAATTTAAAAATAACAAAATGAATCATTACGAAACTGTTTTCATTCTTAATCCCGTTTTGTCTGAAGAACAGACAAAGGAAACAGTCCTTAAATATGAGAAATTTTTAACATCGAAAGGTGCAAAAATGGTATCTAAAGAGGATTGGGGATTAAAGAAGTTAGCTTACCCAATTCAAAACAAAAAAAGTGGTTTTTATCATCTTTTTGAGTATACTGTTGATCCCACTGTCATTTCTGATTTAGAACTAGAATTTAGAAGAGATGAAAGATTTATGAGATACCTTACTGTAAAACTTGATAAGCACGCTGTTGAATGGGCTGAAAAAAGAAGAATTAAGATTAACACTAAAGAAGCATAATTATGGCAAGTATTCAAGAAGAGGCATCAGGTAAAAAAAGTGGTGAAATAAGATATCTAACACCCCTTAATATTGATCACAGTACAACAAAAAAGTATTGTAGATTTAAAAAATATGGAATAAAATATGTGGATTATAAAGATTCAGATTTTTTATTAAAATTCATTAATGAGCAAGGTAAATTATTACCAAGAAGAATAACAGGTACTTCGTTGAAATATCAAAGAAAGGTTTCTGTTGCGGTAAAAAGAGCTAGGCATTTGGCATTATTACCATATGTTGCTGATTTACTTAAATAAAAATTTACGGTATGGAAATTATATTAAAAAAAGATGTTGAAGGGGTTGGATTCAAGGACGATATTGTTACTGTTAAAAATGGTTTTGGCAGAAATTTTTTAATTCCTAATGGATCAGCAATCCTGGCTACACCATCTGCAAAAAAAGTATTAGCAGAAAATATCAAGCAACAAGTTGTCAAGGACAAAAAAGTAATAGATGACGCTAACAAGCTGGCAAAAAAAATAAATAGCTTAGAAATTAAAGTAAAGGCAAAGGTAGGCGAGGGAGTTAAATTGTTTGGTTCTGTTAATAATATTAATGTTCAAAAAGAATTTGCGGAAAGCGGAGTTGAAATAGACAAAAAAGCTATTATGATATCTGGAAATAACATTAAGCAAGTAGGAAAATATACTGCTAAAATTAGATTACATCGCGAGGTAATATTTGATTTTCCTTTCGAAGTAGTTCCAGAAAAAAAATAGACAATAACAATGTTCTAATTTAAAAACACCTGCTTCCGTAGGTGTTTTTTTTTTAATTTAACTTAAATTTAAATAAGATATGCAAAAGCCAATTTTAGCTAAAGGCACTAGAGACTTTAATTCTGAAGATTTATATAAAAGAAATTATATAATTAACATAATTAGAGATAATTTTTCAAAATTTGGATTTAATCCCATTGAGACTCCAAGTTTTGAAAGATCAGAGACCTTATTGGGTAAATATGGGCAGGAGGGAGAGAGACTAATTTTCAAAATCCTTAAATCGGGTGACTTTCTAAAGGGTATTGATGGTAAAGATTTTGAGTATTTAAATCTAGCTCCAAAAATTGTTGATAAAGCACTACGTTACGATTTAACTGTTCCATTCGCTAGATATGTAGTTCAGAATCAAAATAATATTAATATTCCCTTCAAAAGATACCAAATTCAAAATGTATGGAGAGCTGATCGTCCTCAAAAGGGTAGGTACAGAGAATTTCTTCAATGTGATGCTGATGTGATAGGCTCTAAATCAATGATGCAAGAAATAGACTTTATTTCTTTATTTGATTCGGTATTTAATGATTTAAATATTGAAGGTTGTGTAATAAAAATTAATAGTAGGAAGTTATTGCTTGCAATTTGTGAAATAAATAATTGTCTCGATAAATTTGGCATATTAACTAATCAGTTGGACAAATTAGATAAAACCGATGCAAATGTTGTAAAGAATAACTTGATAGATAATGGATTTGACAAAAAAATAATAGATTCATTATTTGAAATTATTAAGCTTTCAAAAAACTTCAATGATAATTTAGAAGAAATGAAATTATATTTTAAATCTTCAGATATTGGATTAGAAGCAATTTCTGATATTGAATATATTTTCAACTATTTCTCCAAAAATAAATTAACTAAATCTAATCTGGTTTTCGATATTGGTCTTGCAAGGGGTATTGATTATTATACCGGAGTAATTTTTGAAGTTCTTCCTCCAAAAACAATAAGTCTTGGGTCAATTGCAGGTGGAGGACGTTATGATAATTTGACCGAGATTTTTGGTTTAAAAAACATGAGTGGTATTGGAATAAGCTTTGGATTAGATAGATTATTTTTAGTAATGGATGAATTAAAGCTATTTCCGGTAACTTCTTATAATTCAGTGAAGGTTATGATATTAAACTTTGGAGTAAGCTTCTCTTATGATTTAATTGAGATAGCAAATTTTCTAAGATCAAAGAAGGTTAATGCAGAATTTTATCCAGATCCCATTCCTTTGAAGAAACAGTTAAATTATGCTAATAAAAATGATATTCCATATGTTATATTTTACGGAGATGAAGAAAAAGAAAAAAACTGTTATATTTTAAAAGAAATGAAGACAGGTAAGCAAGAAATAGTTGATAAGGATAAATTAATAAAAATTCTTGGGAGAAATTAGTAGCGAGACCGAGATTTGAACTCGGGACCTCCGGGTTATGAATCCGACGCTCTGACCAACTGAGCTATCTCGCCATTTATAAAGGCAGCAAATATAAAATTTAAATTTTTTAGATTCAACATATGACCAAGAAATTATTTATATAAATCTTGCTGTAAAAAAGAATAAATGTATATATTACAACCCTAATTATTCAATATGAGTGACAGAATTAAATTTGAAATGGAGTTTCCTATAAAGGTCTCACAAAAACTCCTTTTTCAATATATTTCTACTCCTTCAGGATTGTCTGAATGGTTTGCTGACAATGTAAATTCAAGAGGTGAAATTTTTATTTTTATTTGGAATGAATCTGAAGAAAGTGCAAAATTAATTAGAAAGATAAATAATGAAAAGATTCAATTTCAATGGCTTGATGATGAGGAAACTGACTACTATTTTGAGTTAAGAATTCAGTTTGATGAAATTACTAAAGATGTTTCTTTAATCGTTACTGATTTTGCTGAAGATGAAGATGAAGTTGAAGAGTCAAAATTATTGTGGACTAATCAAATTTCTGATTTAAAGAAGGTATTAGGATCTACCTAATTATCCTGTGGATCTTCTGGAGCATTTGACCAGATTTTAAATTTTTCATCCATCTCTTTCATATTTTCCCCCCACATATTTTTAACATCTTTTTTAAATAAGTAATCTGTTTTGTTTTTTACCACTACCCATGAACCATTATTTATCTCATCTATTAGCTGATTGTAAGTCCAACCAGAATAACCTGAAAAGAATTTTATAGATGAATTATCAATTTTCATATTATTTATCATTTCAATGATTTTTTTAAAATTACCTCCCCAGTGTAAATCATTAAAAAAATTTATGCTATTATCAATTAAATCTGGGTGCTTATGTATAAAATAAAGATTATCTTGATTTACAGGTCCTCCACTAAAAATTTTTATTCCTTTCTCAATAACTTTATTATCCAAATCGCTGAGCGAATAATTAAGTTCCTTGTTAATGATAAAACCAACAACCTCCTCATTGCTAACTTCTGTCAGAATAATTATTGATCTATTAAAATAATAATCACCTAAACTTTTAGGTGTAGAAATAAGTAAATCTCCATTATTAATCATTTAACCATTTTATAATTTTCAATATTAAAACCGTTTAAAAATGAAGAAGTATTCATTCTTTTTTTTCCTTCCATTTTTAAATTTTTAATGATTATATAACCATCTTTACATGTGATTTTTATTAAATCTTTTTCTTTGATTATTTGTCCGTTTTCAAAATTATGATCTTCAATAAAATGTTCACATTCGTATAATACAACTCTTTTAATATTTCCGTTGTTATTAATTAAAGATGCTCTTGCGCCAGGATAAGGTGACAATCCTCTGACTTTATTATGGATATTAAGGCAGTTTTGATTCCAGTCAATTTTAATATTTTCTTTATTTAATTTATATGCTGTCTTGTAATTTACATTATACTCTTGCTTCTTTTTCATCAAACTATTATTCAAAATTTCTTTAATAGTTTTTTTAACGGTGTTTGCACCAATTACTTTTAATTTATCATGTAATTCTCCAGCATTAATTTTTTTATCAAGTTTTATTTTTTCTTGTAATAATATATCCCCAGTATCAATTTTATCATCTATAAAAAATGTTGTTACACCTGTATAATTTTCATTATTTATAATTGCCCAATTTATTGGTGCAGAACCTCGATAGTTTGGTAGCAAAGAAGCATGAAGGTTAATTGTTCCATATTTTGGGATTTGCCAAATACTTTTAGGTATCATTCTAAATGCAACTACTACAATAATGTCAGGATCTATCAATTTTATTTTGTCTATAAAACTTTGGTCTTTTAAACTTTTTGGCTGAAAATATTTTATATTATTACTTATTGCAAACTTTTTTACAGGGGAGAATTTAATTTTTAATCCTCTACCAGATGGCTTATCATAATTTGTAATAATTGCATCGAGATTATAATTATCGTTCAAAACTTTAAGAGTGGGTATTCCAAATTCGGCGGTACCCATAAATAATATTTTTACCTCTTTATTGTTCATTTAATTGATTCAATTATAAAATTTATTCTTGCTTGAACTGAACTTTTTGGAAGTGTAATAAACTTTTGAGCATAGTTAGAGTATATTTTTTTTATGTATTTATTAATAATTTTTAAGTCCTCAAAAGATTCATATCTTTCCTTGTCTTTCTTGTAAATATCTTCCCATGGCTCAGCTAAAAAAATAAAATCATACTTATTTTTTTTTGATTCTAATTCAAATTCCTTTCCAAATGAAATTTTCTTATAATTCAAATATGCTATTATATCAGGTATACCTCTATCAAAAAATTTAATATCAGAGTTTGATTTTTTGGATTCTTCATACTGTTTAATTCTATTTTTTAAAAGTATTTCTGAAAATTTAATAGGATTAGATAAAAACAATTGATCATGGCCTAATTTTTTATATTTTGTGATTATTTCTCTAGAACTTTCATGAAATACATGGTGTCCTAAACTCTCTAATTTGTTAATTATCGAAGTTTTTCCAGTTCCAGGGCCACCTGTTATTACAATCTTCATTAAAATGTTTTTATAAAAATCGACAATAATGTTTAAACTGAAAAAATAATTAACAATATATTTGTCATCAAGACATGGGTGAGGAGAATAAAAATTTTTATAAAAACTTAAAACAACTTCTTGATGATACAAGTAGTTGGCCATCAGAATACATATATAAATTTATTTATAGTTCTAAACCTGAGAATATTGAAATATTAAGAGATATTTTTAAAGCTTCAAGTGCAGATTTTAAAATTAAAACCTCTAAAAATGGCAAGTACACCTCGGTTTCTGTAAAAATTGTTGCTAAAAATCCAGATTTAATAATTGAAAACTATAAGAAGGTTGCTGATAGGATTGAAAATGTAATTTTATTATAATTCCTGCATATATTTTTCGTATTTTGCCCCATATTAACCTGTTAAATCTATAAAGTTGATTGAAAATTTAGAATATAATACAGTAAGAGAAGACTTAATTATTCCTGAATATGGAAGACATATTCAAAAAATGATAAATTATGCATCTTCAAGAGAAAGTAAAGAAGAAAGAAATAAATTGGCTAATTCGATTATTTCGGTTATGGGCAATCTGCAACCACATCTAAGGGACGTTTCTGACTTTCAACATAAATTATGGGATCAGTTGTTCATTATGTCAGATTTTAAACTGGATGCTGATTCACCATTCGAAAAGCCTTCAAAAGAAGTTTTAAATGCAAAACCAGAACCATTAAGTTATCCTCAAAATTTCCCTAAATACAGATTTTACGGAAACAATATTAAAATCATGATTGATGAAGCTGTAAAATGGGACGATGGTGAAATGAAAGAAGCATTAGTTTTAACAATTGCTAATCACATGAAAAAGTGCTTCTTAAATTGGAATAAGGACAGTGTAAAGGATCAGGTTATATTTGACCATCTATATGAGCTTTCTGACTCTAAGATAGATATTAGAGATTCAAAAGAGGAGTTATTAGATTCAGCTCTTTTGCTAAGGTCTAAGAAAAGGTTTTCCAATAAGAAATTCCCAAAGAAAAATAATAAAAACAGAAAAAGGTATTAGTCTTCATAAAATGCAAGCTTTTAAAATATTAGGGGGAAGAAAACTCAAAGGTGAAGTAAAACCTCAAGGAGCAAAAAATGAGGCACTTCAAATTATTTGTGCAACACTATTAACTCCTGAGGAGGTTGTAATAAATAATATCCCTAATATTATTGATATTAATAAACTTATTTCTCTTCTAAAATCTTTGGGTGTAAAAGTTAATAAGTTAGATTCTAATAAATATTCATTTAAAGCAGATAATATTGATTTAGATTATTTGAGTTCTGATCAATTTAAGACTGACGGAAAAAGTCTAAGAGGTTCAATTATGATAGTTGGCCCTCTTTTGGCTAGATTTGGTAAAGCATTTATTCCAAGACCTGGAGGTGATAAAATCGGTAGACGGAGATTAGACACACATTTTGAAGGTTTAATTAAACTTGGTGCAAAATTTTCCTATAACAAAGAGGATTACTTTTATGGGGTAGAATCAAAAAGATTAAAAGGAGCCTATATTCTAATGGATGAAGCTTCTGTTACAGGTACTGCTAATGTCTTAATGGCTTCTGTACTAGCTGAAGGAAAAACAACTATATATAATTCTGCTTGTGAACCATATATTCAGCAATTATGTAAGCTTTTATGTAAAATGGGAGCAAAAATTGAAGGTATAGGTTCAAATTTACTAGTGATTGAAGGAGTTGATTCTTTAGCAGGTGCTGATCACACTGTATTGCCAGACATGATTGAAATAGGAAGTTGGATTGGATTGGCAGCTATGACAAAAAGTAACATAAGAATAAAAGATGTTAGTTGGGATAATCTTGGTGTTATTCCAAATGTTTTTAGATCATTAGGCATTAAGTTGATAAAAGAGGGAGAAGATATTGTTATTCCAGAACACAAAAATGGATACGAAATTAGTAATTATATTGACGGCTCTATTTTATCAATTTCTGATGCACCATGGCCTGGTTTTAGTCCTGATTTACTTAGTATTATTCTAGTTATTGCAACTCAAGCAAGAGGTAGTGTTTTAATACATCAAAAAATGTTTGAAAGTAGATTATTCTTTGTTGATAAATTAATTGATATGGGTGCTAAGATAATTTTATGTGACCCACATCGAGCTACAGTTATAGGACATGATTTTAAATCTTCTTTAAAAGCCACAACTATGAGCTCACCTGACATTAGAGCAGGAATTTCATTACTAATCGCAGCCCTATCAGCGAAAGGCGAATCAGTTATTCAAAACATAGAACAGATTGACAGAGGTTATGAAAATATTGATGATCGATTAAGGGCATTAGGCGCCTCAATTGAAAGGATTTAATTTTGATTAATCGGAGGAGGACCATCAATCATTGGTTCATATACATGATCACCTTTTCTCATTAAAAATTCATCCTTTATTTCTTTCACAAGTTTATCACTCTTAAATAAGTCAGACATTGTAAAAGCCATTGCCTTTGATGCATAGATTGCACCTTTATGTCCAATACTCATTCCACCGCAAGCTACTACAGCCCATGAGTGCCAAGGTGTTTCATAGGGTGCTGTTGTAACAGATAAATTAATATTTGGAACATTCCAGCTAACATCTCCAACATCAGTAGATCCGCCACCACCGTTAATTATGGTTTCTCTAAGTGGGTATATCATACCATTTAAGCCAACTTGTGGCTTGTCTAAAGTAAGTTGTAATTCTTTGGCAAATTTTACTTCATCACTATTGTATTCTATTGGTCCTAATAGCTCTAAATTTCTTTGCATAATTTCACCACCTCTTCTATTAACTAAAACCTCGTATATTCCAGAAATTAATGTCACCTTGTAATCAACATTTGCAAGTATTGCAGCTCCTTCGGCCATTTCCATAACCCTTTCATAAACTGGGGTCATTCCAGCTCTGTCCGAGTCTCTAACACGAACCCATAATTTAGAGTAATCAGGAACCACATTCACAACCTTTCCGCCATCTTGAATGTGATAATGCATTCTAACTGTTGGCTGAACATGTTCACGATAATAATTTATTGCAGAGGTATATAATTCTAAGGCATCAGAAGCACTCCTTCCGTTCCATGGATCCATTGATGCGTGTGCTGCCTGACCAAAAAATTCAACTTGAAAATCAATTAAAGATAAGGTTGACTGGACATCAGCCTCAGTATAGTATCCTGGGTGCCAGCTTAAATTTACATCTACATCATCCCATAAACCTGCATCAACCATCCATATTTTCCCAAAAAACTTTTCCTCTGAAGGTGTCCCAAAAAACTTTATAGTCCCTTTGAGATCTCCATTTTCAATTTGTTCTTTTATTGCAATTGCAGAAGCAAGACTTGCGGCCCCAAATAAGTTATGTCCACAACCATGACCATTTCCGCCTTCTGTCAAAGGTTTTTTAGTTGGAGTAGTATCTTGAGATAGTCCTGGTAGAGCATCAAATTCACCTAAAACACTTATAACAGGTCTGCCTTCTCCATATGTGGCAACAAATGCAGTAGGCATGCCAGCTACACCTCTTTCAAGAGTAAAACCATTTGCCTCAGCATAATCAGATAGAAGCTTGGATGATTCATATTCATTGAAAGCCGTTTCTGCTAACTCCCATATTCTATCACTTATTTTTATTATTTCTTCTTCGTGATTTTCAATAGAATTAATAATATTTTTTTTCGTCTCATCATAATTTTGAGGAAAAACATTAAGACTTACAAAAAATAACAAAGCAAAGACTAACAGGTTCTTTATCATGGTAAATGTATTTGAATAAATATAATGATTTTAGTCTAAATACATTTTATAAGTATCTAAACACCTTTGTCTAGCAAATTTGTGATCAACAATTTCATTCGGGTAAGATTTAGAATTTGTATCTATCCACTTATTAATGTATTCCCTGTTCTTGTCAAATTTTGTAATTTGAGTATGTGGATTGAATATCCTGAAGTAAGGGGCTGCGTCAACTCCGGATCCACTTGCCCACTGCCAATTACCAATATTACTAGCCATTTCATAGTCATTTAGTTTAAGAGCAAAATATTTTTCTCCTAATCGCCAGTCAATTAATAGATGTTTACACAAAAAGCTTGCAGTAATCATTCTAACTCTGTTATGCATAAATCCAGTGTTATTAAGTTCTTTCATACCTGCGTCAACTAAGGGAAAACCGGTTTCTCCATTTTTCCATGCTTCAAATGATTTAGGGTCATTTAACCATATAATATTATCATATTTTGATTTGAAACTTTTTTTTGCAGTGTGAGGAAAATGAAACAATATTTGCATAAAAAACTCTCTCCAAATAAGTTCATTTAAGAATGTTTGATCTTTAAACTTTAATAATCCAGAAACAATTTTTCTTATACTGACAGTTCCAAATCTTAGATAGGGGCCAAGTTTTGATGTTGAATTAATTGAGGGAAAGTTTCTTGTATCTGCGTATTTTGTTACTATATCCTTGTTTAATTTGAAGACTTCTATTTTTTTATCATTTTCGACAAAACCATATTCGTTTAATTTCATCAGACCAGAAATGGACGAGTTATAAAAATTATTTACAACCTCTTTTTCAGCAAGTTTAGAAAGATCTTCATTTAAATTAGCTTTCCACTTTCTCATATATGGTGTGTAGACAACATATGGGCTTCTATCATCTTTAACAACTTCATTTTTTTCGAAGATTACCTGATCCTTGAAGGATTTAAATTGAATCTGATTCTTTTCTAAAAAATTCTTAATCGATTTATCTCTTAACAGAGCATATGGCTCATAATCATTGTTGGTAAAAACAGAATTTATTTTATAGTCCTTTATCAATTCCTTGAAAATTTCTATTGGATTACCTTTAAACACATTAATTGACGAATTATATTTCTTTTTTAATTTTAAGTCAATTTCTAATAAGTTGTCGAATATAAAGTTTATTCTCCTATCATTATTAGGAAGTTTATCTGTGATTGAAGTGTCAAAAATAAATATAGGTATAACTTTATTTTTCGAATGCGTTGCTGCAGATAATCCTGAATTATCATACAATCTTAAATCTCTTCTAAACCAAAAAATATTAACCTCTTCCATTATAATTTACCGAAGATTTCTACTAACTTTTTTTCTCTGTAGTTAAAAATTTCTTTAAGCTTTGGTTTGATCATGAAAGGATGAAATAATAGCCCTATATATCCAAAGGGTAGCGCATAATCTAAAATATCAATGACTTTAACTCCACCATCAATTACTTCAAATATATGTTTGTGGTGCCAAAATTTATATGGGCCGAATCTTTGTTCGTCAACAAATAATTTATATTCATTAACATGTGAAATTTCTGTAACCCATTTCATGTTTATTCCAAAAATTGGAGTTACATTATATTTAATAATTTGACCTGAATACATTTTTGTATTTTCTGCATCAATGATATTAAACCCCATGTAATCTGGGGTAATTATTTTGAGATTTTTAGGTGAAGAAAAGAATTCCCAGCACTCCTCAATAGTAATCGGTAATTTAATAGATTTTTCTAATCTAAAAATTTTCATTTAATGTAGTTCGTGATTTTAGAACTCATAGGGCTTGTTAAGGAGTACCAATAATCAATCAGGTTTCCATCCTTATCTACCAAATATTTTTGAAAGTTCCACTTTACACTTGAGTTTTTTCTTCCGTTCAATTCTTTTGATGTTAGCCACTTGTACAGAGGGTGTTGATTTGACCCTCTTACATATGTCTTTTCGGTCATTGGAAAGGTTACATTATACTTTTCTGAACAAAATATTGAAATTTGATCTTCATTTCCGGTTTCCTGAGCACCAAATTGGTTGCATGGAACGCCTACAACAACTAATTTATCAGAATTTTCATCATATAACTGCTGAAGGTCTTTGTACTGTCTTGTAAAACCACAATTTGAAGCAACGTTTACGAATAACATATATTTGCCTTTATAATCACTAAGTGATATTTCATTTCCTTCAATATTATTAATTGAGATATCGTAAATAGACATAGGCGTTTTTTTTGATTTTTTTTTGTTGAAGTCACTACTAAAAAGTGAAAACATGAGAACTAATATTATTTTAATTGTCTTTATCATAATATTAGCTTTTAAATGTTACTATTCCTGCATCCATATTAAATATTTGCCCAGAAATTGAGGATGCATCTTCAGAGATGAGAAATGAAGCCATTTTTGCAACTTCATCAGATGTAAGAATCTTTTTGAGTGGATGTCTTTCAATCATATTTTCTATAACCTTTTCGTTTCTTAATATCTTGGAAGCTAGGTCGGTATTTGTAATTGTAGGGGCTATTGCGTTAATCCTTACTTTAGGGGCCAATTCAGAACCCAATGTTTTAACAAGGCCATCAACCCCCGACTTGGCAACAGAAACAGATGCATGGTAGGGCATACCTAATTTGGTTGCAACAGTACTAAATAATAGTATTGATGCAGAGGGTGATTTTTTTAGTAATGGCAAGTATTTTTTTATTGCTTTAATTGCACCCATAACATTTATTTCAAAATCATTTCTAAAGTCTTCAAGGGTTAGGGTTGAAATGGGTTTCAAATTAATACTGCCTGGACAATATATTAAACAGTCTAAATTTTCCATTTGCGGATATTCGTCCGAAAGGGCATCAAATTCCATATGAGCATAATTTTGATGTTGAAATTCTGGCTTATTTCTACTTAAGCAAATAATATTGTTATGATCAACAAGATCGTCTACAATTGATTTACCAATACCTTTGGTTCCACCTATTATTAGAATATTTTTCATAATTATGAGTCAGGCCTTCCTTTTAATCTCTTTTCTACCTTTCTTTTGATGATCGTAAGTCTTTTCATCATATCCATAATATCAGAATCTTTATTTTCTTTGTAAATCTCATTTAATTCAAGAATAAGACTTTTTACCTCTCTTGATGCAACTATCTTTTCGTTTGTACTTTTGTAAACATGTTTTCTGTTTTCAAACTCTGTTGCTTTATCTATTATTTCAGTATCTTTTACTTCCATTTCTTTTACTTATTTTATTCTGATTTATGTTTCCTTGTCTCGAACACTTAAATCTTCCAAGCTCAAAATTTCTTTTGGCCAGATGTTTTGTTTTCCTTCCACTTACTCTTTTTCTCCAAAGTCTAAAACTGGTAGGTTTGAGGTTTCTTCTCATAAGAGAAATAACTTCAGATTCGTTTAGACCAAAAGTTTCTAAAATAGCATCAAAAGTTGTTCTATCTTCCCATGCCATTTCAATGATTCTATCAATATCTGTGCCATTTAAATTTTTCATATTATGTCTGATTATTAGATTTATTAAAGTTGAATTTATGATCCAGAATCTTTTTAAAAAAAACTAGGTTTTGCTTATGATTTAATTTATTGCTGTATCTGATGAAATTTCCTTCGGAATGGATGGAAAATGAAGGTGTTTTATAAATAACTAGTTTATAAAAAGGAATAACCCAGGTAAACCTTTTCTGTCCATCAACTACATATACAATAATTCCCTTTTTTCTTAACTCAATATTTGAGTATATAATATCATTTTTTTGTTGAATAAGCTTTTTAAAATTTACACCTAATTCGTCAACAATCAATCTCTTTGATCCTATACCACCTAATCTAATAGTTTTTATAAGGTTGTATTTTTTTCCAACCAGGTTATCTGTTTCGATATCCTTTTCGATATCCGTGTAGGTAGAATTATAAATCATTTTAATTGTGATAAAAATGTTTCCGAGACTTCAAGATGATAATTTAGTTTGTCAGTATTCATTTTATTTAATGTTCTAACCATCATGGATAATCTTGGGTTGGAGTTAAAAAAAGATTGATTTTTGTATATAAATCTCCAGTAAAGGCCATCCCATATTTTTTGCCACTCTCCTTTTTTGTAATCACTCATTTTCATTATGTAATTACTACTACTTATATATGGTTTTGTAGACATTAGTCCACCATCAGCAAACTGACTCATTCCATAAACATTTGGAACCATTACCCAATCGTATGAGTCAATAAACAATTCCATAAACCATTTGTATACATCATCTGGATTTATTTCACACAAAAACATAAAATTACCAATCACCATTAGTCTTTCAATGTGATGCAAGTAGGCATTATCATTTAGTTTATTAATGCAATCATCTACTGGTTTAATGCCTGTTGATGCTGTGTAAAAAGAGTCAGGCATTTTTTTTGTAAAACCCCAAAAGTTTTTAGTTCTTTCAATACTGCCCTTGGAAACGTATACACCTCTAATAAATTCTCTCCAACCTATAATTTGTCTAATTATTCCTTCGTATGAGTTAATGGGTATGTTTTTTTTAGTTGCATAATTGTTTAACTCATTTACCACATATGATGGTGTTAATAATCCAGAGTTAATCAAAGGAGAGAGTAGGCTGTGATTTAATATCAATTCCTTTTGAACGATTGCATCTTCGTAATCTCCAAACTCAAAAAACCTATATTTTAAAAAATCACTTAACCAATTTTTGGCTGTTTGAAAATCAGTAGGGTAGTTTATTTTTTGATTAAGTGACCCATAATTGTTTTCAAAATTATTTTTTATATACAAATATGCATCTTCAAGATATGAGATTTCCTCTTTGGGGTAAGTTATCTTTGGTGGTATTTTATTTTTGGGATATTTTTTTCTATTTTCATCATCATAGGTCCACTTACCGCCCTCAGGGTTATCATCAACCATAAGAATGTCCATTTTTTTTCTTTGTAGTTTATAAAAACTGGTTTGAAAATACTTTTTTTTATCAGTGTTGAAAAAAGTTAAGTTTTCATCATTTGAATTTATAAATTGAGGGGAGTCAATGATATTAATATCTATTGATTTTCCAGATTCCTTTATTCTTTTATTCAACCAATTATCACACGGGTCTATATAATTGATCTTCTTAACATTTTTGCTTAGAAGCATATTTAATAGAACTCTGATGTCAGAATTTTCGTTGGAGGAATCTATATATTCGAGATCATCAAAATAATCCAAGCAAAAATCATAATACTTTTTCATACTAACTCTATGAAAAAAAATCTTTTTTTTATGGAATTTAAAATGCTTAAAAAAAAGATATTCTTCAATCAAAAATGTTTTAACATTTTTATCAAAAAGGGGAGATTTTTCAAAAAGTTGATTAGGGAATATTAAGTTTACCTCTTCCAATTTTACTGCATTTTTTGCTACAATAAATCACGTTCTCCCAATCTCTCTTCCACTTTTTTCTCCATTTAAACGGAAATTTACAGACTGGACATATTTTTTCGGGTAAAAATGTTTTTTTCAACTCTTTTTAGGTTTCTGATATCCTTTCCTTGAATTTGATTTTGGAAATGAATAACCATCACAACCGCTTATGGTTGCAACTTTAGCATCACTCAAATTAATAAATCCATCATCACCAATAAGATTATCATCAACATTTAATTCTACTATTTTACCCACAATTAATCTTGACTTATTGTAATTAATTTTTATCTCTTCCACAAACTTCATTCCAATCTTAACGGATGAAGATTTTACGTATGGGGACGGAAAATTATTTATATTTTCAGGTTCAATTTTAGTAATATCAAATTCAGAAATTTCTCTGTCATATTTTGCCGAAGTATGGTGGGCTTTATCAGCAAATTCTAACTGTACTGAATTTATTGTGTAATATGAGTTTTCTTTAATATTTAGATAGGTGTGCCTTGGGACAATCTCTGTTGGTCTTAAAAAGAAACCTAATAGGGGTGGATTAGATCCTAGATGTGTTATTGAGCTAAATATCGCTAAGTTATTGAAACCTTCTTTTGAAACCGAGCCTATTAAATTTGCTGATTTATATCCAGAACATGAATTAATTAAATTAATTCTGTAAACTTTGTCAAGATTTTCAATATCCTCTTCGTCGAAATGCATTAGCTGTATACCTTTTTATAAAGGTACGATGCAATAACTGAACCAATTATTCCTGAGATAAGGTAATAGATAAAAAAGTCACTTGAAGAAACATTACTGCCCACTACTTGAGGGTCAATGAAACTAAATAAAGAGGGGCCAAAACTAACCGCCGGGTTAAATACCCCGCCTGAAATATTTCCAACTGCAAAAGCACCAGCAGTAACGGTTAAACCAATTGCAAGTCCATAAAACTGATTACCTTTCAAATTTTTATTTAGTGCAACGTTAAGAATTACAAAAACAAGAAGAAAAGTAAACAAAATTTCAGCAACAAAGAAACTGGAAATATCATTGGTATTTGATACAACGTTAAAATCATTACCTAATAACATTATAAAATATGTTGCTACAACTGAACCCAAAAGTTGACTTGCCAAATAGAATGAAAACTCTTTTAATTCAATTTGGTTATTTATTAACATTGCAAGGCTAACAACAGGGTTATAATGTGCTCCTGAAATATGAGCTCCCATATAAACTAATACAGCTAATCCAAGTCCAATTGCTACAGGATTTTGGCTAAGACCTATGATTAATACTAGAAAAAATGTTCCTAAAAATTCAATTGTATACTTATTCATAATTAATTCGTTAAATTTGAAAACTTAAGTCGAATATAAAAATTATTTACAAAACATGAGAGCATTTATTTTTACATTATTGTTATTTATTGGTTTTCTAGGTTTTTCACAAATTAATACTCCTAGATTTAGCCCCGCTACTGAAATTAAACAGATGGTAGGTTTAACTGAAATTGAGGTTCAATACAGTAGGCCATCTATGAGAGGAAGAGAAATTTTTGGCAATTTAGTTCCTTATGATAAAATTTGGAGGACGGGTGCAGATAATAGTACTAAAATTAGTTTTACAACTGATGTTATGGTTGATGGCAATACAATTAAGGCAGGTACATATTCAATTTTTTCTATTCCAAACCAAAATGAATGGACGGTAATGTTTTATTCTGACGTGGAACTTTGGGGAGTTCCAAGGGATTGGTCTGATGATAAAATAGTATTTAGTTCAACTTATAAAGTAAATAAAATCAATCCTGTTGAAACATTTACCATTTCTTTTGATGATTTAACTAACAATGATGTAAACATGAGTATTTCATGGGAAAAATCATCTGTTGACATTAAAATTGATGTGCCAACAAGATCAATGGTTGAGAAGGATATTAATAATGTCTTGAATGATAATCCAAAGGCCTCTGATTATTATGCTGCAGCGGTTTTTTATAGACAAGAGAATGTTAATTTATCTCAAGCATTATTATGGATGAATAAAGCGATAGAAATGTTTGAGAACCCAAGATTCTATCATTACAGACAACAATCTTTATTGATGGCAGCTAACAACAAATTTTCTGATGCGATTGATGCGGCAAATAAATCATTAGATGATGCAATCAAGGCTGATAATCAGAGTTATGTAAAAATGAATAGACAGTCTATTGCTGAATGGTCTAAGAAGCTTTAAAGCTTTTCAGTGTTAGGTGAACTATAAAAGATATTAATATTACCATAACACACCCAAAAACATTTAGCCAAAGGAAGGGCATCCAGTCATTGAACCAAGCGATAATTATGATTATTTGAGTTATTATTGCTCCAATAAATACGGCATTTGATTTTAATACTTTTAAGAAAAATGCAATTAAAAATATACCCAATACATTTCCATAAAATATTGACCCAATAATATTTACAAGTTGAATCAGGTTGTCTGCAAGATATGCCACACACGCTAAAGCTATGGCACATAAGCCCCAAAACAGTGTCATTAGTTTTGTAAAATAAACAATATTATCATCGTTGACATAGCTAAAATTTCTTTTAAGAATATCGATTGATGTTGTTGTAGCTAGAGCATTAATTTCGCTTGATGTTGAAGACATTGCAGCACTTATTATCACTGCCAATAGCAAACCAATTAAGCCTTTTGGAAGATTTTCAAGGATAAAATTAATAAATACATAGTCTTTATCATTTGTTTCAACTTTTACATTCTTATCTTTTGCAGCTTTTCCGATTAAGATTTTAGCTCGATCTCTTATGTTTTTTTCTTCATGGTTTAGGTTATCAATTTTTTCCTTTACTTCAATTTTGTCTTTTAACAAAATATCATTTAAGATGTACGTCCTCTCATCAAAGTTTTTTTGCAAATTTTCCTCAAGTTCTTTGTATTCATTCTCATAATTAGAATTAGAAATTATAATTTTTCCTTGGGGATTAAAATTTAATGGAGAGGGATTAAACTGGTAAAAAACAAAAACCATAACTCCGATAAAAAGAATAAAAAATTGCATTGGAATCTTAAATATTCCATTGAAAATCATTCCTAGCTGCATCTCTTTGAGAGATTTACCGGAAAGATACCTTTGAACTTGACTTTGATCTGTACCGAAGTATGACATCATTAAAAAGGTTCCGCCAATAATTCCACTCCATACAGTGTATCTATTTTCTAGATCAAATGAAAAGTTTAAAACTTCCATTTTTGAGTTAGCTGAAGCAATTTTAATTGCCTTATTAAAGTCAATATCATTTGGGAGTAAGTTAAATATTGTAAAAAACACAATAACTAGTCCAATTAAAATTACACCCATCTGATATTTTTGGGTGAAATTAACTGCTTTAGTCCCACCAGAAACTGTATAAACTATTACTAATGATCCTATAATGATATTTGTTGTTATTAAATCCCAAGCGAGTACCGTTGATAGGATTATAGCAGGAGCAAAAATAGTAATGCTTGCAGATAAACTTCTTTGAATCAGAAAAAGAACTGCTGTTAGAGATCTTGTTTTTAAATCAAAACGGCTTTCTAAAAACTCATATGCTGTATATACCTTTAATTTGTGATAAATGGGAATAAATATGGTACAAACGATAACAACTGCAATTGGTAAACCAAAATAAAACTGAACAAAGCCTAATCCATCATTGTAAGCTTGTCCAGGGGTAGATAAAAAAGTAATTGCACTAGCTTGTGTAGCCATAACTGAGAGACCTATTGTCCACCATTTTGCATCATTACCTGCTTTTATATATTCATTAGCGTTTTTTGCACCACTAGTTTTTAAAGTTCCATAAACAACAATGAGAAGCAAAGTAAAAATTAACACAAACCAATCTAAATTATGCATGACTAATAGCTTGTGGTTATAAAAAGGAAAATTAAAAAGTAGATAAAGTTGATAAAAAGTAGAATAGTATATTCTTTACTCCATTTGATTTTTTTTAAATCCATTTATTTTGAATCTTCATTACTTGCTCGATGACATCCCTAACACATCCTTTACCTCCGATTATTTGAGAAATATAGTCAGAAACGGCTTTTACCTCGGGAACAGCATCTTGGGGGCAACAACCAATACCAGCTAATTTAATAATTGGAATATCAGGAATATCATCACCCATAACTAAAACATTTTCTTTGTCCAGATTATATTTCTTTAAAAAATTATTAAAGGGAACAATTTTATCATGTGATTTTAAGTGAATTTCTTCTATTCCTAGACCGTTAAGTCTTTTTCTAACAGATTCGTTAGTTCCACCTGAAATAATTCCAATTTTATAACCATTATCAATAGCAAATTTCATAGCGAATCCGTCTTTTACATTCATTGTTCTTAATAGCTCTCCAGATTCACTTATGATTAAACTTCCGTCTGTAAGTACACCATCTACATCAAAAATGAATGCATTTATATCTTTTAATTTTTCTTTGTAATTAATTTCCATATTTGTCTTTAATCATATCACTAATAGTTTTGTATAATGATATAGTGTTTTTATCATCCAACATTCCTAAATGCATTTTCATGATATTTTTATCATTTCTTCTTGCAGGTCCTGTCTGAGCATTGATGGGATCTAATTTATGAATTTTATTAACCGTTTCACTAATTAGTGGTTTTAAAATATTAAAATCTAAATTTTTCGAATCAGTCAATTCCTTGGAAAGACCAAATAAAAAGTTTGTAAAGTTATTAGAAATAATAGCTGCCAGGTGCAGCGTTTTTCTTTCTTCCAAGTTTATTTCATAGCATTTGCAACCAATAAGTTTTGATAGGTTTTTTAAGTTATTAAGATCATCTACATTTTCTGCTTCAATACATATTGGAATTTCAGAGTAATTTAACTCTTGTGATTTAGAAAAGGTTTGAAGGGGGTAAAAAACTCCTCTTCTGTTTTTTTTATTCATGATGTTGTATGGTGTACTTCCAGATGTATGAACAACTAATTTTCCTTCACTTAAAATCTTATCACTTACTTCAGCTATAGAATCGTCATTAACACAAATGACATAAATATCAGATTCACTTAATTCTTCAATTTGATTAACAACATTAACCCGAGAGTCAAACTTCAAAGAACGTGAGTACCACTCATGCAGTTTAATTTTTTTTGAATTGTCAAATATATTAATCAGATGAAATCCAACATTTCCTGATCCCAGTACTGTAACTTTTATCATGAGCCAAATGGTTAGTCAAAATTTACAAAATAAATAATATAATTCGGTATAAAATAAGCCAAAATGGTATTAAATTTGTAGCCCATAAAAATCTGTATGAATACACTAAAAAAAATATTATTCTCCAATAGGCTCACTGGAGTATTATTTGTTGTATTTGCCGTTGCCATGGCAATTGGAACATTTATGGATGCTGGTCAAGAAACATCACCAACTCCACTAACGAGAAATCTTATTTATAATGCATGGTGGTTTGAAGCTATTATGCTTCTTTTTGTCATAAATTTTATTGGAAACATATTTAAATATAATCTCTTAAGTATAAGAAAATGGCCAGTTTTACTACTTCATTTATCTTGGATTTTTATTTTACTAGGTGCTTTTATAACTAGATACATTAGTTATGAGGGAGTCATGAGTATACGCGAAGGAGCCACTGAAAGTTCATTTTTGTCTGAGAAAACATATTTGTCAATTTATATTGACGGTGATTATGAAGTCAATGGCCAACTAATGAGAAGAGTTGAGGAAGAAGAGGTTGACTTTTCCCCAAGGATGAATAACGAATTCTCAATCAAAACTGAGTATGGTGGTACTCCAATTTTAGTTCAACTGAATGAGTTTATTAATGGTGCAGAGGAAGATGTGGTTTTTGATGAAAATGGAGACTACTATTTAAAAATTGTGGAGTCGGCAGGGGGGATGCCTCACAACCACTTCCTCAAAGATGGATCCACAGAAAATATTCACGGAACTCTCTACACACTAAATAATTACATCAAGGGAGCTGTAAACATTACATTCGATGAGAATTATGATTTATTCATCAATTCACCTTATGATGGTGAATATATAGTCATGGCTTCTATGACTCAAGGTTTCCTTTCTAAGAACTCTGATGAGTTATTAAATTTAAGGGCAAGATATATTATCAATGGGCAGCAGCTTGTTTTTCCAAAACCTGTAGTAAAGGGTGTTTTCGATATTGTTAAAAAATCTGAGCTTTTAAAGTCAGATCAAGACGGCTTAGAGCTTTTGATTTCTACTCCTGAGGAATCCAAAATGGTGAGAGTAATTGGTGGCAAAGGTACGAACAATGCATTTAAGACTTTTTCTGTCGGAAATCAAGATTTTACAATCAGATATGGATCAAAAGTATATGATTTACCTTTCAGCATAAAGTTAAACGATTTTATAGCTGAAAAATATCCCGGCACAGATAGTAGCTATTCTTCTTTTGCGAGTGAGGTTACGGTTGTAGATGATGAAACATTTGATTATAGAATTTACATGAATAATATTCTTAATTATCAAGGATATAGATTTTTTCAAGCTTCATTTGACCCTGACGAACAAGGAACAATTTTATCTGTAAATCATGATTTTTGGGGCACATTATTTACATATATAGGATATATCCTATTGTACTTTGGTTTAGTGGTTATACTATTTGCCAGATTTACAAGATTTGATTCACTTAAGAAACAACTTGAGATAGCAAGAAATAAAAAAACAAAGCTTGTAACTTCTCTGTTGATTTTAATTTCACTATCAATTAATGCACAAGGATTTGGAGTTCATAGTTCAGCATCATCAGATATTGATAAGATTGATTCAATTCTTAACGTAAATGTAGCCTCAAAAGAACAAGCAGGAAAATTTGGTAGATTAGTTATGCAAGATGTTGGAGGTAGAATGATGCCGGTAAACACCTATTCTTCTGAGTTATTAAGAAAATTAAGTAAGAAAGATCATTATAAAGAGTTTGATTCTAATCAAGTTTATTTATCAATGCAGGAAAGCCCATTGCTATGGTACAGTGTTCCTTTGATATTTCTTAAAAGTAAAAAAGCAGACTCTATAAGAAGTATAATTGGTGTAGACAAAGACATAAAGCATGCTTCATTAGTAGATTTTTTCACAGAAAGGGGAGAGTATAAGCTAGGCCCATATCTTGAAGAGGCTTATCGTGCGGCTGTTCCCAATGCTTTTCAAAAAGAATTTAGAGAGACTGATCAGCGTGTAAACCTATTATATAATGCAGTTCAGGGTACTACTTTGAAGATTTTCCCTGTTCCTGATGATGAAAATAATAAATGGATATCCCCAAGTGAAAATAGATTTAGCGTAATGCTAACGGATTCTCTGTATTCTAATTTCATTAATACAGGTTTCAAAACATATTTGTATTTCTTGAATGAAGGTAAAAAATCGGGTGATTTTTCTGATGCTGATGAAATTTTAGTAGCAATTACTAATACCCAGAACAGATATGGTTCAGAGGTTATGTTAACTACTAATAAAATAGATGCTGAAATTTTATACAATAAATATGATATTTTTAAAAGTTTATTTAGTTGGTACTTATATGCAAGTACTGTTCTATTTATAGCATTAATCTTTCAGATTTTCAATAGAAATAAAATTGTAAATAGTATAATTTTGATTTCTAAATATGCTGTATACACACTTTTCATAATTCATGCTCTTGGATTAATTTCAAGATGGTATATTTCTGGTCATGCGCCTTGGAGTGACGGATATGAATCAATGATTTATGTGGCTTGGGCCACAATGTTATTTGGGATTTATTTTGGTAATAAAAGTGAGTTGACCTTAGCCTCAACTACGTTTGTTACATCAATGATTCTTATGATTGCTCATTGGAGCTGGATGGATCCAGCAATAGCTAATTTAGTTCCGGTATTGGATAGCTATTGGCTAATGATTCATGTTGCTGTTATTGTCGGAAGCTATGGTCCGTTTACAATCAGTATGATTCTTGGTGTCGTTTCTTTGATATTGATGATTTTAGTAAATAAAAAAAATAGAGAACTACTTAATATTAATGTAAAAGAGCTAGTTCTAATTAATGAAATGTCAATGACAATTGGACTGGTAATGCTTACAATCGGAAACTTTCTAGGAGGAATGTGGGCAAATGAGAGCTGGGGTAGATATTGGGGATGGGATCCTAAAGAAACTTGGGCATTGATTAGTATTATGGTCTATGCATTTGTTATTCATATGAGGCTTATCCCTGGATTAAAAAGTAATTTTGCTTTTACTGTAGCCTCAATACTATCTTTTGGATCAATCATAATGACCTATTTCGGTGTTAATTTTTATCTGGCAGGATTACATTCCTATGCAAAAGATGATCAAGAAATTAGTTTAGTATTTATCAGCATAACTCTTGCAATTATATTTATTCTTTCTCTATTAGCATATCCTAAGTATAAAAAATATCTAAAAAATAATCGCTAAATTAGACTCTATGTCTGATGAAAATATATTTAAGGGTTTAAATACTATATGTACCCATGTAGGTCAAGTCAAAGATGAACTGTATGGTGGCTCGGTTTCTCCTATATACCCTGGAACTTCATATGAATACATTGATAAAGAAATTGATAGATACCCAAGATATAGCTCAACTCCGAATCAAGAATTTCTGGCAAAAAAAATAGCTGCTCTTGAAGAAACAGAAGATGCTATTATTTTAGGCTCTGGAATGGCTGCGATTAGTACTTCATTACTGGCCTTTTTAAGTTCAGGAGATCATATTGTGCTTCAAAATGATATTTATGGAGGTACTAGAAATCTCGTTGAGGCTCAATTTAAAAGATATGGTATACAATATTCGTTTACTGATGGTTTAGATGTAAAATCTTTTGAAAAAGAAATAAAGCCAAACACTAAGGCTATTTATATTGAAACACCATCAAATCCTCTACTCAAACTTGTTGATATTAAAGAGATAGCTGATTTGTCAAAGAGTAATGGATTAATTTCTTTTATTGACAATACTTTCGCAACTCCTTTACTTCAAAAGCCACATAAGCTTGGAATTGATATTATATTACACAGTGCAACAAAATACTTTGGTGGCCATAGCGATATATGTGCTGGTGCAGTAGCATCAACAAGTGAGCATAGGGAAATTATTTGGAATCTCTCAAAAAATATAGGCGGCAGTCTTAGTGATTATACAGCATGGCTTTTAGAGAGAAGTATGAAGACATTGTCTGTAAGATTTTTTGCTCAACAAAAAAATGCAGTTGAATTGGCTAATTATTTAAAAGATTGTCAATCCATTGATAAAATTTATTACCCAGGATTAGTTTCACATCCAGGTCATGATATTGCAAAAAAACAAATGGATGGTTTTGGAGCAGTAATTTCATTTGAATTAAATAAAAAACTTGATCCAATAGCTTTTCTAAAATCATTGAAAATGATTAATCCATCAATGAGTTTTGCTGGAGTCGAAAGTACAATGTTGTCTCCTGCCGAAACATCTCACTATCTATTAACGCCTGAAGATAGAATTGCTCAAGGCATTACTGATAACTTAATTAGATTTTCAGTTGGAATAGAAGATGTTCCCGACATCCAAAATGATATCGAGCAAGCATTTAACAATTGTAAATAAAAGTGTTATGAAAGTTGATATTTTAGCTATTGGATCACATCCAGATGATGTTGAATTAGGTTGCTCAGGAACAATTGCAAAAGAAATTACTAAAGGAAAAAGAGTAGGTATTCTTGATTTAACTAGGGGAGAGCTTGGTACTCGGGGTAACGCTGAAATCAGAGATTCAGAAGCAAAAAATGCAGCTGAAATTTTAGGAGTTTCATTTAGAGAAAATTTAAATTTTAAAGATGGATTTTTTAATAATGATGAAACACACCAATTAAAGCTAATTAATGCAATTAGAAAATATAGACCAGATATTATACTATGCAATTCTCCAGATGATAGACACATAGATCATCCAAAGGGTGCTAATTTAGTTGTTGATGCTTGTTTTTTAAGTGGACTTAAAAAGATTGAAACTATTGAAGATGGTGTTATTCAAGAGCCCTGGAGACCCATTAATATTTATCATTACATACAATGGAAAAGTTTGAAGCCTGATTTTGTTGTAGATATCAGTAATCACTTTAAAACAAAGATTAAAGCTGTTAAGGCTTTTAAGTCTCAATTTTATGATGGTAATGAAACCGTACATAGCACACCTATTTCCACTAAAAACTTTCTTGATAGTATCGAATACAGGGCTAGAGATTTAGGTCGATTAACTAATGTTGATTATGGTGAAGGTTTTATTTCTGCACGTTTACCTCTTATTGAAAGCATTAGTGACTTGAAATAATTTTTATTTCTTGTTTTGCAGAGAAATACAAAAAAATTACATTTGCAATCCTAATATGGTGGTTGTAGCTCAGTTGGTTAGAGCGTCTGATTGTGGTTCAGAAAGTCGCCGGTTCGAATCCGGTCTTCCACCCAATTAAAAAACCCTCAATATTTGAGGGTTTTTTGTTTATTTCAATTTTATCCTTTCATCTCTGTTAGCCAAATTCCAAGCAGTATGAAAAATTAGCTTAACTCTTTTTTTATAGGGTTCATATAGGATTTTTTCTGCTGTGTCTGTTGGCTGATGATAGTCTTCATGTACTCCACTGAAATAGAAAATAGCAGGGATATTATTTTTTATAAAATGAAAATGATCTGATCTATAATAAAATTGATCAGGATGATTAATTCCATTAAATCTAAAGTCTAGTTCAAGATTAGCATATTTATTTGCATCAATATTAATATTATGTAAATCATCAGAAAGTATATCCGACCCAATAATATATACATAATTTAAATTTCTTACCCCTCGCTCTGGATCAGCTCTTCCCATCATATCCATATTCAAATTAGCAACAGTTTGCTTAATTGGCACCAATGGTTCATGATCTGTATAATACTTGGATCCTAATAAACCTCTTTCTTCTGCAGTTACATGTAAAAACACAATTGATCTTTTAGGTTCTTTTCCTAATTTTTTTGCTAAAGCAAAAGACTCAGCAATTTCCAGCATTGCAACAGTTCCTGAGCCATTATCATCTGCACCATTGTAAATTTCTCCGTTGTAAGGTAGAACATGATCTAAATGAGCCGTTAAAATTATATACTCGTTTGGAAATACAGATCCTTTAATAATTGCAGCTACATTATCTGCAGTAAAAGATTGAATATTCTTATTAAAAGTCATATTTAGACTTAAACTTTCTCTATAAAAAAAGTTTTTATGCTTTTCTGAAAATAGTAGTACCTGAAAATTATTTTCCTCATCATTACCTAAGGCCATTCTTTTTTCACCCCTTCCTGAATCACTATATTGGAATCTTGATTTATATCTTCTAAATAAATAGTCGTCGACAAGTATTAATGCTTGCGCACCTTTATTTTTTGCAATAGATTTTTTTAAGCCAATTTCTTCTCTACTGTTTGACCATTTAGATTTGCTCTTCCCGTTAATAAAATAATTTTCATTTTCGTCTAATGGTTCACCTCCAATAGCTACCACAATTTTATTTTTTACATCAATATTTAGATAATCAGAATAAGCTGGGTCATCAATTCCATATCCTGCAAAAATTATTTCAACTGACTCGTAGTTTCTGTCTGGACCATTTGCATATGAAATATAATCCTGATAATAAATAAATTTCTGATTGGAAATATTCAAGCTAATATTAGGTTTATCCTCCAATTGAAGTGGTACTGCTTGTAAGTAGCTGTCATTTTTAACAGAAGGAATTCCTAAATTTTTGTAATGATCAACTAAATATTCTACTGCAAGTTGTTGACCCTTACTTGGCGTACCTCTACCTTCAAACTCATCAGATGAGTATGCATACATTTTTTCTTTCAATTCATCAATTTTAATAGAGTTAGAAGCATCCATTAAAATTTGATCCTGACCAAAAGAAAAAATTGTACTTATTAAGAATATAACCGAAAATAAAAATTTTGATTTCATATTGTTTAATTTGATGCGATTTTAATTATTGATTCAACAAAATAGTCTAATTCTTCTTCGTTTGTATAAATATTTGGGGTTATTCTACATCCTTTAACATTAGCATAGTCAATAGCGACTGTAAATATGCTATATTCATTGAATAGAATCTTTGATAACTCATCTGGTGTTTTATTTTTCACACCAATATTTGCAATACCACAACTTCTTTGAATTTCTGTTGGGGTGTTAATTATGATATTATTTTTAAATCTGAGCTTATCGCTCCAGTATCTTTGAACATATCTTAATCTATTTTGTTTTCTTTCAATTCCAATTGATTCCAAATAATCTATAGCATCGTTGATGGCTAAGTCAGAATGGACAGGATGAGTGCCAATATGATTCAATCTCATAATATTATCTCTTTGATGAACATGTCCAGCAAGTATTGGTTCAATTTTGGAAATTTTTTCTTTTTTAACAAAAAGAAGCCCAGTTCCAAGTGGAGCACTTAACCATTTGTGTAAACTTGACCCGTAATAATCACAATTTAAATCTTTGATATCTACATCAATATGACCTACACAATGAGCTCCATCAACCAAAACATCAATATTGTATGAATGTGCCATTTCACATATTTTTTTAACAGGCAAAATTTGACCAGTGATATTAATCATATGTGAGACCATGATTAATTTAGTTTTTTTAGTAATCTGTTTCTCATATAAAGAAACTATTTCTTCATCGTTTTTGGGGTGGTTAGGAACAGAAATGATTTTATTTACAATACCTCTTCTTTTTGCGGTTAGCTTGAACATTTCTTGCATAGATCCATAATCTTGCATTGCAAAAATTGCCTCATCGTTTTTTTTCCAAGGGAAACCACTAATTATTAAATCAAGAGATTCAGTCGTGTTTCTGGTTATTGCCAATTCATCTTTGTCACAATTGACAAGATTTGATAACCTTTCAGCTGTTTTTCTTTTATCCAAATCAAGTTGATTTCTCATATAATATGAGCCTTCAAAATTTATTCTTTTTACATGTTCTAGATACTTATTTAGGGTTGGTTGAGGAATAAAACAATAATATCCGTTTTCAAGATTTACATAATCTTTTTTTAACATGTAATCTTTTCTTATTGATTTCCAAAAACTTTCTTCACTAAGACTTTTTCTTTGAGAATAATCTATGTCTTTAGATTGATCGAATCCTTTATAACTTAAAAATGGCGTTGATAATGTCATAACGCCTAGTGCCTTTATGAAATCTCTTTTGTTCAAAATAAATTAGTGAATGAATGAAGATAGTAGTTTTTAAGAACAATACATATAAAATCTTAAACCTTCTTGTAAACATCATCAAACGGAACCCTAAATCTTTCAGTATAGACCCCGTTTTCCGCTCTTATTCCACATCCAATAATCATTGTAATTTCAGCTTTAGAAGGCAGTTTAAGGATTTTTTTTACTCTGGTTGTATCAGAACCTTCCATTGGACATGTATCATAACCTATTTCTGCCATGCTTAGCATGAAATTTTCGGCAGCTAAAGCTACACTTTTATGAGTTATAACTCTTGAATCAGAAAATAATACCTCCCTATAAATAGGTCTAAATAAGCCTATGAAAAACGATAATATTTTTTTGTAGTAGCCGACAATTCCTAGGAAGTCAGTATAGATTGTAGGCATTAATTTTTTATAGTATCTTCTTGAAACTTTTCTTCTTCTCTCAACATCCTTACCTTCTTTTTGTTGTTTGTCAAACATATCTTCCAAGAAATCTAAATTATATTTTGCTCTTTCTCTCCACTTGTCTCTTCTTGCAACAAATACAACCATATTAACAGCGGTCTTAGCAGCATTTTGATCAAAACATGCTTTCGATAGCTTTTTTAAAGTTTTATTATCAGTTACGTGGTAAAATTCCCATAACTGCATGTTGCTGCTATTTGGTGCTAACGTAGCGTTTCTGATACAGTTTTTCACCTTTTCTTCATCTAATTCAACGTCAAGATATTTTCTGACTGATCTTCTATATTCAATTGCTTCACTAACCGTTTTTAACATAATTTCATTTAAATTAAACTCATTTGTAATCCTTGATCCAAATTTGCGATAATTGGATTTAATTTCCTTTT
>CACOFE010000013.1 GCA_902626365.1 uncultured Bacteroidota bacterium
ATTAGGCTTAGGTTTATCCCAACTCTTGGAAAGTTTGAGGATATTGAGCAATATGATTCACCTTATGAATTTCATTCAAAAATGAATGCTGCTGCTAATGATGACACATTTAAGTCAGATCTTGGGAATGCTAACGATTCCAATGATGAGAGTGATTTGCCTTTCTAAAATCTTATTTTACTTTTTCAACAATAGCCTTAAATCCATCAGGGTTATTTACAGCTAAGTCTGCTAAAACCTTTCTGTTTATTTCAATATTGTTAGATTTTAGCTTATTAATTAGCTGTGAGTATGTCATTCCATGAAGTCTTGCTGCTGCATTGATTCTCATTATCCACAATGCTCTAAAATTTCTCTTTTTAGTTCTCCTATCTCTGTAGGCATATTGTAATCCTTTTTCAACTGCATTTTTTGCAATTGTCCATACATTTTTTCTTCTTCCGAAATAACCTTTGGCTTGTTTTAGGACTTTTTTTCTCCTTGCTCTTTTGGCAACCGAATTTACTGATCTTGGCATAATTTATAATTTTAAATTAGGTGGTAAAATATTTACTCTTTTTTTACCTAGATTTAAGGAATAAATTCCCGTATTATTTTAATCTTAATTGTTCTTTAACACTATTCATATCACTATCATGAACCAAACCTGAATGAGTTAGTGCTAATTTTCTCTTTTTTGATTTTTTAGTTAAAATATGATTTTTGAAAGCATGCTTTCTTTTAATTTTTCCTGTACCAGTTACTTTGAATCTTTTCTTTGCACTGGATTTAGTTTTCATTTTTGGCATAATTATTTACTTTTTTTTGGTGACATTAACATTATCATCTTTTTGCTTTCCAGCTGTGGAAGCTGTTCTACTTTTCCAAATTCTTCTAGATCTTGAGCTAGTTTCAATAATAATATCTCACCTTGGTCTTTATAAATGATTGATCTTCCTTTAAAAAAAACAAAGGCTTTTAGTTTTGCACCGTCTCTTAAAAATTTTTCAGCATGTTTCTTTTTAAACGCATAATCATGTTCGTCTGTCTGAGGACCAAACCTAATTTCCTTAACAACTACCTTAGTTGCTTTAGATTTAAGTTGTTTTTCTCTTTTTTTCTGTTCGTAAAGGAACTTTTTATAGTCCATTATCTTACAAACGGGTGGGATAGCTTTAGGGGATATTTGAACTAGATCTAGCTCTAGATCATTTGACTTTTCTAATGCTTTCTGGATTGGATAAATACCAATCTCAACATTATCTCCTACTAATCTAACTTCATTTGCGGTAATTTCACCATTAATTTGATGTGGATTAGTTTTTTGGACCCTCCATGGTCTTCTTCCTCTACCTTTTCTTCTTATCGCTATAATTAATTGTTTTTATTAAACTTATACTTTTGTTTTTTCCTTTATGATTTTAACAAAATCTTCAACTTTCATCTTACCATAATCATTTCCACCATGACTTCTTACAGAGATAACTTTTTGTTCTGATTCTAGTTCCCCAACTACTAACATGTAAGGGATTTTTTCAACTTCGGCATCTCTAATTTTTCTTCCAATTGTTTCACTTCTGTTATCAATCAGGCCGCGAATTTCGTCATTTTCTAACAAATTTAAAACATTTTCACAGTATTTTTCGTGCTTTTCACTGATGGGAAGAATAATAAATTGGTTAGGTGTTAACCAAAGGGGTAAATTTCCAGCAGTATTTTCAAGTAAAATAGCTATGAATCTTTCGAGACTTCCAAAAGGTGCACGATGAATCATTACAGGTCTTTTGGACTCATTATTTTTATCAATGTAAGTTAGATCAAATCTATCGGGTAAATTGTAATCAACTTGAATTGTTCCAAGCTGCCACTTTCTTCCTAGTGCGTCTTTTACCATAAAATCTAGTTTTGGGCCATAGAATGCTGCTTCCCCTTCTTCAATCTTATAATCTAGGTTTTTATCTTGAACAGCTTTAATAATAGCTTTTTCAGATTTTTCCCATGCCTTTATATCTCCAATATATTTCTCCATATTTTTTGGATCTCTAATAGAAATTTGAGCACTGAAATCACTTAATTCTAAGGATTCAAATACATAAAGCGTTAGATCTATAACATTCTTAAATTCACTATCAAGCTGGTCTTCTGTACAAAATATATGTGCATCATCCTGTGTAAATCCTCTTACTCTTGTTAATCCATGGAGTTCACCACTTTGCTCATATCTATAGACAGTTCCAAATTCTGCGTATCTTATAGGTAAATCTTTGTAACTAAATTTTTGAGAATTATAAATTTCACAATGATGGGGGCAATTCATAGGTTTTAGATAGAACTCCTCATTTTCTTTTGGGGTTTTTATAGGTTTAAAACTATCATCGCCATATTTATCATAATGACCTGATGTGACATAAAGATCCTTATTTCCTATATGTGGAGTAATTACCATTTCATAACCAGCTTGCTTTTGTGCTCTTTTTAAAAAACCTTCAAGTCTTTCTCTTAATTCAACTCCTTTTGGAAGCCACAATGGTAATCCTAAACCAACCTTATTGGAGAATGAAAAAAGTTTTAGATTTTTTCCAATTTTTCTATGATCTCTAAGTTTAGCTTGCTCAATATTATCCAAATATTCTTTTAAGAGCTTTTGCTTTGGGAAAGAAATACCGTAAATTCTTGTAAGTTGTTTGTTGTTTTGGTCGGCCCTCCAAAATGCACCTGAAATATTTAATATTTTAACTGCTTTAATTATAGATGTATTTGGGATATGCCCACCCTTACATAAATCAGTAAAATTTGAATGATCGCAGAAAGTTATTTCTCCATCATTTAAATCATTTATTAATTCAATTTTGTAATTATTACTTTCTTGTTTGTAAAATTCTAACGCTTCTTTTTTTGAAACAGGTCTTAGTTTAAAATCATGCTTTTCTCTGCATATCTCAATCATCCTTGTTTCAATTTTTTCAAAATCTGACTCTGAAATTTTATGATTACCTAAATCAACATCATAATAAAAACCACTGTTGATTGCCGGTCCTATTGTAAGCTTAACTCCAGGAAATAGTTCTTGTATTGATTGTGCCATTACATGAGAAGACGAATGCCAAAAAGCTTTTTTCCCTTCATCATTATCCCATGTGTAAAATTCTAATTTTCCATCTTCATGAATTATGCTGTTTGTTTCAATAACTTTATCATTAAAGTTTGCAGATATTACATTTCTTGCTAGACCTACACTAATGTCTTTTGCAATAGATATTACAGAAGTTTCTTTACTGTATTTTTTAACAGAACCATCCTTTAAAGTAATATTTATCATTGATGAGAATTAATTCCTAAAATTATGAATCATTTTTTAAATAGCTCATTTATTATTCCAAATAATGACATAAATATCATTACTACAGCAGATATACAAATTATTACACCTAAAATTGTCAAAATATATGTCTCCTTTAGACCTCCGAAATGAATTAATATTGGTCCGATAAATATTGGAATCAAAGATGAAATTAATAGTTTTATTTGATTAGCTATTTTTTTATTCATTTATTTTTTTTTGAAATTTTCAACAGCAGCTCTAATATTTTTATGCTTTTCAATCAATTTTTTTGCAGTTTCTGTATCTATATCAAGAATTGTTTTTAAGATTCTGATGGCTCTCTCATAAAGTTTGTTATTTGATAATTTCATATCAATCATCTTGTTGTCATGAATTCTACCTAACTTTATCATAATAGTTGTTGATATCATATTGAGAATCATTTTTTGGGCGGTACCTGCTTTCATTCTTGAGCTACCAGTAACATACTCAGGTCCAACAATCACTTCAATTGGAAAATCTGAATATTTAGCAATTTTAGTTTGTAAGTTACAAGTAATGCAACCAGTTGTTATTTTGTTTTTTTTACTCATCTCTAAGCCTCCGATTACATATGGGGTTGAACCAGAAGCAGAAATACCAATAACTATATCATTTTTATTTATATTATGTTTAGCCAAATCTAACCAAGCAGTGGAGGTAGAATCTTCAGCAAATTCTTGAGAATCCCTAATAGCTTTGTCTCCTCCAGCAATTATGCCGATGATTTTATCTCCAATACCAAAGGTAGGTAGACATTCAGATGCATCAACAATTCCCAATCTACCACTAGTTCCAGAGCCTAGGTAAAAAATTCTGCCCTTTGAACTAACCAAATCAACTGCCTTTGATATTAAATTATTAATTTGGGGTAAACATTTTTTTACAGAATCAGCAATAGTTGAATCTTCAAAATTTATTTCTGATAAAATTTCTTGAACTGATTTATTTTCAAGATTTGAATATTTTGAATCTTTTTCTGTAGTTTTTATAATCTATAAGTTTATATATTATCAATGATTTCATTAAATGAGTGAGATGGCCTCATTATTTTTTCAGTTATATCATTATTAGTATTGTAATATCCTTCCAGATTAACCTTAACTCCCTGGGTAGAATCAATCTCATTAATTATTTGATTCTCATTTTTTGAAAGTAGATTATATACCATTTCAAATTCATCTTTTAACTCAATATTTTCATTTTGTTTTGATAAATGTTCAGCCCAATATAATGCAAGATAAAAATGACTGCCTCTATTATCAATCTCACCAACTTTTCTAGACGGAGATTTTTCTTCTAACAATAATTTTTCGATTGCTTTTGAAAGGCATTTTGAAAGAATTCCACTTTTAACATTCGTTCTACCAATATTTTCCAATGCAACAGAGATTGCTAAAAACTCACCCAATGAATCCCATCTTAAATGGTTTTCATCAATTAATTGTTGTACATGTTTTGGAGCAGATCCACCAGCACCTGTTTCAAAAAGCTTACCTCCATTCATTAAAGGAACAATTGATAACATTTTAGCACTAGTCCCTAATTCTAAAATTGGAAATAAATCAGTTAAATAATCTCTGAGAACATTGCCAGAAACTGAAATTACATTATTTCCTTTCTTAATTTCGTCAAGTGTAAACAAAGTTGCTTTATAAGGGGATAATATTTGGATATTTAACTGAGAAATATCAAACTTTTTAAGTTCATCTTTTACAACTTTTATAAGTTGCATATCATGAGATCGATTTTCATCTAACCAGAATATAGTAGGGTAGTTTGTAGATGTTGCTCTTTCGACCGCTAATTTTACCCAGTCTTTGATCGCTTCATTTCTAACGAGGCACATTCTCCAAATATCACCCTTCATGACATTGTGAGTAAATAAAATTTTACCATCTTTAGTTTCTACACATACCTTACCATCT
This sequence comes from uncultured Bacteroidota bacterium, assembly GCA_902626365.1. Classification (GTDB taxonomy): domain Bacteria; phylum Bacteroidota; class Bacteroidia; order Flavobacteriales; family Flavobacteriaceae; genus MED-G13. The sequence goes on from CACOFE010000013.1 coordinate 5,269, forward strand.
TCTTTAATTTCAAAAGTTTTATCATGGGAACCATATTCTTCAGCCTTTTTAGCCATAAGTCCAACATTTTGAACTGTCCCCATAAATGCAGGATCAAATTGTCCATTTTCTCTACAGAAATCTATTGTTGCTTGATATATTGAAGAGTAGCTACTATCAGGAATTATAGCTTTGGTGTCTCTTAATTTACCACTCTTATCCCACATTTTGCCAGAACTTTTTATCATAGCAGGCATTGAAGCATCAATTATAACATCGCTTGGGATATGAAAATTTGTTATATTTTTCTCAGAATTTACCATCGCTAAATCAGGTCCATTTTTAATGTCTAATTCTATTTCACTAACTAATTTTTTCCTAGTTGTATCATCTAATTGATTTAATTTTTCAAATAGATTAGATAAACCACTATTAAAATTCACATTTATTTCATCAAGGACTGTTTTGTTATTTTTTATAAAATTTTTGAAAAATACTTTCAATACATGACCAAAAATTATTGGGTCACTTACTTTCATCATTGATGCCTTAAGATGTAATGATAACAGCATATTTTTTTCTTTACATTCTCGAATCTGCTTATCAACAAAATCTTGCAATGCAGAAATACTCATATAACTACAATCAATAATAGCTCTCTTATGAACGGTTATGTTTTCTTTGAGTATGCTTTTCTTTTCATTTTTATTGTAGTGATAAATATTTAAAAGTTCATGTTTATCACTGGTTAAGGAAGTTTCGTTATTTCTAAAATCACCTTGATACATAGATGAAACATGAGTGCTGGAATCTTTAGTCCATTTTCCAAGTTTGTGTGGATTGGACTTTATGTAATTTTTTATAGCTTTTGGAACTCTTCTGTCAGAATTACCCTCTCTTAATACAGGATTAACTGCGCTACCCTTAATCTTATCATAAATTGATTTGATAATCAAATCATTATCGTTTTCCACTTTCTCAGGATAATTTGGAATATTATAGCCTTGACTTTGTAGTTCGGTTATAGCCTTTTTTAGCTGAGGAATTGATGCGCTAATATTTGGCAATTTGATAATATTAGCATTGGGGTCTTTTACAAGTTTGCCTAAAAATTCTAAATCATTTTCATATTTAACTTTGCTACCTAAAAAATCATTAAAAGTAGCTAGGATTCTAGATGACAATGATATATCTCTAATTTCAAATTTGATAGCTGATGATTTGGAAAAAGCCTGTAATATTGGTAATAATGAAACAGTGGCTAAAGCAGGTGCTTCATCCGTCATTGTATATATTATCTTCGACATTAATTTTCTTCTGAACAGTTAGTGTTTCAAATATAAAAAATGACTATAAAATAAAAGAATAAATGATGAATAGTTATCAAAAAATGAAAGCCGCACTAAAAGTATTGCTACTTATGTGCGGCTTTCTGAATATCGAATATGTTTTCTTCCCTTTCGAGATTGCTCTATTCCGGAGAATTGAGCTAGCAAACATCTTCGCTATTTTCGGAATCATTTTGTTACTCAACTCCTAAGAGCTTTTCCCTTTTTGATTCCTAATTACTTACCTTTTCATCACTTCTTGCGAAATGATGTTCCCTTTGATACGTTTATTTCACTTTAGGCTACTAATTTCACACTAGGTTACTTTGGTTGTTCTTGGGGTTCTCCTTTGGGCTAGGCCTTCGGGACTCTGCGGAGCTAGGCTCTGCGGAGAGAAAGTCATTTATTTTAAAATTGTGCAGGCACACATTTTAAAATCTTGTTTCTTTCTGTTTTTTGTTAGCTAACAGTTTCCTGTTTGCTAAGTAAGTAATTTGTTAAAGAACGTCCTTGAATTTGTTTACACTAAAAAGTGATTCGTTTATCCTTTTGGGATCCACTACAAACAAATCCTATCACTAATTTAGAATAATAGTTGAGTTTTGGAATAAATTTTAAAAAAAAGATGTTAACCTGTTGTAAACCAACGATATTAACAATTGTTAAAAACTATTGATTAATTTCTACTTTCTTTAATTTTTGCTTTTTTACCTGTAAGATTTCTGAAATAAAATATACGTGCACGTCTTACTTTACCTTTTTTGTTAACCTCAATTTTTTGAATCGACGGAGAGTTTATAGGGAATATTCTTTCTACACCAATTGATCCAGACATTTTTCTTATTGTAAATGTTTCGGTCGAACCTGATCCTCTTCTTTGTAGGACGACTCCTTTAAAAAACTGAGTTCTTGTTTTATCACCTTCTCTAATTTCATAATAAACAGTAATTGTATCACCAGAACTGAAGGAAGGAAGATCTTTAGTTTCTACAAATTGTTCTTCTACAAATTTAACTAATGAGCTCATGTGTGCTTTTTTATGTTAGTCCTATACAACGTTAATTACTTTAACTAAGAGGTTGAACAGAAACGCGTGCAAATATAACTAAAAAAATAAATTATATTAAAATTAATAGAAACTTTAATTTATAGTAAATCAGGTCTTTTTTTCTTGGTTATTTCAATAGATTTTTCCATTCTCCATTTTTCAATTTTTTTTTGATCTCCTGAAAATAAAATATCTGGAACCTGCCATGATTTATACTCTTTAGGTCGTGTGTAGACAGGGTAAGATAAGAGGTTGTCTTGAAAGGAGTCTGTAAGTGCTGATGTTTCATCGCCTAAAGCTCCTGGAATTAGCCGAACTATGCTGTCAGTAAGTATTGCGGCAGGTAGTTCACCACCTGTTAGAACATAATCACCAATTGAAATCTCCATTGTAATTAAATTTTCTCTGATTCTTTGGTCAATACCCTTATAGTGTCCACACAATATTATTATGTTGGTCATACATGATAATTTATTACTTAGGGATTGATTTAATTTTGATCCATCCGGTGTCATATATATGATTTCATCATAATCTCTCTCGCTTTTTAGTTTTGAAATACATTTATCAATTGGCTCAATAAGCATTACCATACCTGCTCCACCACCATATTGATAGTCATCAACAGATTTGTATTTATTTTTTGAGTATTCTCTTAAGTTATGTATGTGTACTTCAGTAATATTTTTTTCAATGCTCTTTCTTATAATTGATGAGTTGAAAGGACCAGATAGAAGCTCGGGTACAGCTGAAATTATATCTATTCGCATTGAAAAATTTATCTAAAGTTAAATCTTTCTAATTTATTCTCCTGAGTTAATATTTCAATACTTATAGGATCATAATATTTTCTAGATGTTACAATTTTATCAATATCTGAAATGGAGTTAATATCTTCTCCGTTTATTTTTCTTATCACATCATTTTCTTGGACACCATAATCTTCCCAATATGATTTGTAATCAGAGTTAAACTCTGAAATCTTTACACCATCATCTAAGTTTCTTTCTAATAACTCATCAGGAGTCATATTTTTGAGTATTCCAATCAAATAAAAATTTATTCTTTCATTCCTGTTCAATTGAACTTTTACTTTTTTGGATTGATTATCTCTTTTAAGATTTACTTCTACTATATCGTTGGGTCTTTTAGTATTTAGATATCCTTTTAAATCTGAAAATTTAGAAATTTTAATACCGTCAATATCTTTTATTATATCTCCAATTTTTATTCCTGCTGTATTGGCTCCAGATTCTTTATCAATTCCATTTATAAAAAATCCTTCTGTATCTTCAACTTTTAATTCTTTTGCTCTGAAGCTGTTTAATGAAGTGCCAGTGACTCCAAGAAATCCATATTGTACATTTCCATATTCTAAAATATCTTCAATTACTTTTTTTGCGATATTACTAGGAACAGCAAATGAATAACCTACATATGATCCAGTTTGGGTCTGAATAGCAGTATTTATTCCGATTAATTCCCCTTGATCATTAATTAATGCTCCACCTGAATTACCAGGGTTGACCGCAGCATCAGTTTGTATGTATGATTGGGTTGTTCTTCCAGTTGGATCAAGACTTCTAGATTTTGCAGAAATAATTCCAGCCGTTACTGTGGAGGTCAGATTAAAGGGGTTGCCAACCGCTAAAACCCATTCTCCGATTTGTGTGGTATCACTATCACCAAAAACGGCATAAGGTAATTCATCTTGAGTTTCTATTTTAAGAAGTGCAATATCATTTTGCTCGTCACTTCCAATAATTGTAGCGTCAAAAGACTGGTTGTTATTAGTAGTTATTTGAATATCTTCAGCTGTTTCAATTACATGGTGATTAGTAACTATGTATCCATCAGATGAAATTATTACTCCTGACCCAGAACCAATCTGAGGTCTTCTCTTTGATCTGCCAAAAATAAAATCTTCAATACTGTAATCACTATTAGATGATGAGCTTTTAACATGTACAACTGTATTAATGGATTTTTTAGCTATTTCAACAAAGTCAGGTCTTTGAACATTTAGATAATTATAATCGGTGTTTTGAGTCTGCGCTTTAAAGCTTTTTAATACTAAATCTTTGCTTTTTGCCTCGTTTATTTTGCTTATTTCTTGTTGTATATTATCACTGATAATATTTGATATTAGAATTATAGAGAGAATCAAAATGACCAATCCAAAAAAGTATACAATAAATTTCTTCATAAGTAAAAATCAATAATTAAAATTAAAGAATATCAATTTTCATGCTAATTTTTTTAACTCATATTTAACAATTTAATATGGTCCATTTATTCCTATATTTGCCCGTATGAAAATTGATTTTTTCAAATATGAGGGCACAGGTAATGATTTCGTAATTATTGATAATAGAAATTTAAAATTTCAAAAAGATAATAATAAATTAATTCAGAATATTTGTGATAGAAAGAAGGGTGTCGGAGCAGATGGGCTTATTTTATTAGAAAATCATGATATATTTAATTTTAGAATGATATACTTCAATGCTGATGGTTCAGAATCAGGATTTTGTGGAAATGGTTCAAGATGTATAACTCATTTAGCAAATAAATTAAATATCATTGAAGAAAAGGCAATTTTCAATGCGATTGATGGTGTGCATGAGTCAAAAATTACAAATGGTAGGATTAGCGTCAAAATGAATGATGTTTTGAAATCTGAGATATTTAAGTATAATGATAAACATAACACTACATTTATCGATACGGGGTCTCCTCATTTAATTAGATTATATAAAAATATCGATTCAATTGATATAGTTAAAGAAGCCAGAGAATTAAAATTAAAATATTCAGAATATCCCGATGGGTTAAATATAAATTTCTGTGAGATTTCAGATTCTAAAATTAAATTAAGGACGTATGAAAGAGGTGTGGAAGATGAGACTCTATCTTGTGGGACAGGCGCTGTGGCATCTGCAGTTTTTTTAAAAGATTCTGGTTTAGTAAGTCATGATAAAATAGAAATATTAATGAAAGGTGGTTTGCTTTGTGTTGAATTAAACAAGGAAAAAAAATTATTTTCAGATATTTGGCTTTCAGGAGAAGTAAATATGGTCTTTAAGGCGGTTTATAATAAATTTGAATCATGATTTATTTAAGAAAATTAACCATTGATGATTTTGATTATTTAAACTCTGTTGAAAATAATAAGTCTTTTTGGAAATACTCATTTAAAAACCAACACTATTCTAATGATGAGTTGATTCAGTTTATTTATGACTCTCAACTTCCTATCGAACTAACTAAACAAATCCGATTCGTAATTTGTAAAAATGAAACAGGTGAACAATTAGGTTTTGTTGATTTATTTGAAATAGATTTTACTAAATCACAAGCTGGAATTTCAATATTAATTTCAGATACTCAGAATAGATCTAGAGGATATGGGAAATTATCTCTAAAAAAAATTATCAAATATGCAGGTGAAGATTTGAATATCAAAAATCTGTATTGTAATATTTCTAATGACAACACTTTAAGTATAAATTTTTTCAAATCAGTTGGTTTCAAGGAAATTTCCAAAAATTGCAATCTATATGTATCTTCAACTGACATTAATTATGAGTCCATAATTCAATTACAATGTATATAAAAAGAATATTAATACTAATAGTAGGAATTGGCCTTGTTTTTATGGGTTCATTTGCTTTTTATGTTTACAAAGTAATGTTTATGTCAAACACTTCTTTTGAAAATGATTACGTACATATATATATCAAAACTGGTACTACAATTGATCAATTTTTAAATCAAGTGGATTCTTATTTGTTAAATGTTGATGATTTTAACGTATTGGCTAAAAGAAAAAAATACAATGTAAAACCTGGAAAGTACATAATCAATAAAGGCATGAGTAATAATGATATCATAAACTCTTTGAGGTCAAATAATATTACTGTTAATGTCACCTTTAATAACATTAATAACTTAAATGATTTGGCTGGAAAAATCTCAAATCAAATTGAAGCTGACAGTATTTCATTTTTAAACTCATTCAAGTCAGATTTTTTCATTGAAAAAGGTTATGATGAAGAAAATATTTTATCAATGTATATTCCAAACAGCTATAATTTTTTCTGGAATACAAGTGCAGAAAAGTTTAATGAAAGAATGTTTGAAGAATACACCAAATTTTGGCAAAAAAATAACAGGGTTGAAAAGGCCAACAAAATTGGTCTTTCAAAAAAAGAGGTAATGATCCTTGCATCTATTGTATATGAAGAGTCCAAAGGAAATATCGAGCTTCATAAAATTGCTGGAGTATACATAAATAGACTCAATAGTAATTGGAAATTACAAGCTGATCCCACGGTCAAATTTGCTGCATATCAACTAGATGAATATAAAAATACGATCATCCGTAGGGTATTGAATAAACATTTAAAAATAAACTCTCCATATAATACATATAAATATTATGGTTTACCTCCAGGAATTATTTCTATGCCTTCAATCCAGGCTATTGATGCGGTGTTAAATTATGAAAAGCATAACTATTATTTCTTTGCTGCTGATCCGACAAATCCAGGTTATCATAGTTTTTCAAGATCGCTTTCAGAACACAAAAGAAACGCAAGAAAGTTTCATAATTATTTAAATAGTAAGGGTATTAAAAAATAATCAATCCTGATTGGAAAATAAATATTGTTGGTTCTTTTTCTATAGTTCTTTTTTTTGATTTCCAATCCTTAATTTGCATAGTTTTTATTTTTTGATTTTTAGATCCAATATTTTTTGCAACACATAGAAACGTATTGCTGTTCAAAACTTTTATTAATTCATCAAATAGTAATTGATTTCTGTAAGGAGTTTCGATAAAGATTTGTGACTGGTTATTATTTTTAGAATGTATTTCTAATTTTTTAATTTTTTTGGATCTTTCATTTTTATCAATAGGTAAATAGCCATTAAAGCTAAAATTATTTCCATTTAGTCCAGAGCTCATCATTGCCAAAAGAATAGAGGAGGGGCCAACTAGCGGAATAACATTAATATTATTTTCATGGGCGTGTAAAATGAGTTTGGCTCCCGGATCAGCAATATTTGGGCATCCTGCATCTGTTAATAGTCCTATGTTTTCACCACTAATACATGGTTTAAGCTGTTTAGATGTTGCTATCGGATCTTCTTCATTCAATAATTCAAAATTTTCATAACTGATTTTCTTTTCAGGACAAATACGTTTTATAAAACTTAATGAAGCTTTGATGTTTTCAGCAACAAAATGATTGATTGATTTTATGATGACTTTATTATTCTCAGGAAAAAGATTTCCTTCACTAATTGAGCTAGGGATTATGTAAAGATTTCCTTTGATTTTGAATAGGTTTATACAGAGAGTTTTTTACCTAAGTCTTCTACAAATTTTCTGAATTGTTTATCAGTAGAAGAAAGGTTATCAACTGTTTTACAAGCGTGTAATACAGTTGCATGGTCCCTTTTCCCAATTTGAGATCCAATACTAGCTAATGATGCTTTAGTGTATTTCTTTGCAAAGAACATTGCTAATTGCCTTGCTTGAACAATATGTCTTTTTCTTGTTTTGGACTGTAGTGTTGGGATATCCATTTGGAAGTAATCTGAAACTATTTTTTGGATATAATCAATTGATACTTCACGTTTGGTATTCTTTACAAACTTTTCAATAATTTCTTTTGCTAGAGAAAGATTAATTTCCTTTCTATTAAATGAAGCTTGAGCTATAAGAGATATAATCGCTCCCTCTAATTCACGAACATTACTTTTAATATTTTTTGCAACATAATGAATGACTTCTTCATTCATTTCAATTCCATCACGGTATAATTTATTTTTAAGTATCGAAACACGAGTTTCAAAATCGGGTTTTTGTAGCTCTGCTGACAATCCCCATTTAAATCTTGAAAGAAGTCTTAGTTCAATGTCTTGCATATCAACCGGCGGTTTGTCACTAGTTAAAATTACTTGTTTTCCATTTTGATGTAGATGATTGAATATATGGAAGAAGACATCTTGTGTTCCAGGCTTGCCTGAGAAAAACTGAATATCGTCAATAATTAAGACATCTATTATTTGATAAAAATAAATAAAATCATTTCTGTTGTTCTTTTTTACAGCTTCAATATACTGTTGGGTGAACTTTTCAGCAGTTGTGTAAAGGACAGTTTTTTCAGGATAGCTTTTCTTAATATCAATTCCAATTGCATTGGCTAAATGTGTTTTACCTAATCCAACACCTCCAAAAATTAAAAACGGATTGAAAGAAGTGCCACCTGGTTTATTAGCCACAGCAATTCCGGCATTTCTTGCTAACCTATTTGAATCACCTTCTAAGAAATTTTCAAATGTATAATTTGGATTTAGCTGAGATTCAACTTTAACATTTTTGATACCGGGAATTACAAAAGGATTTTTTAATTCAGGTACAGATCTATTAATAGGAGTTGTTGCATTTTGAGTTAGGATAGACGACGAATTCGAACTTGGGATTTTTTCGGTAAATGCTTGTGAATTACCAAATGTGTTCTCCATTTTTATTATATAAACAAGCTTAGCGTCATCACCCAAAGTTTTTTGTAAAGCAACTTTTAAAATTTTCACATAATGTTCCTCAAGCCACTCATAAAAGAATTTGCTAGGGACTTCAATGCTAAGAACTTTGTCGGCTAACTTTACTGCTTTGATTGGTTCAAACCATGTTTTGTAAGCCTGTGGTTGGATGTTGTCCTTAATGAACTTAAGACAGTCAGACCACACAGAATTAGCATTTACATTCATTTATAAAAAAATTAAATTTTCGAAATTAGTCCTATTTCAGTTTAACATTGAATAATATTAAATCCAAAACGTGAGTAACAAATATGTAAACAAATTTTTTAAAAAAAAAATTAAAAGGGGTTGTTTTTTAAATTTTTTTTTTCGAGGTTTTAATCATTGAAAAATTATCAGTTTTTGATCAATTTTTTTGTGAATTATGAAAAATTTTTCTATCAAAATTAAAGTACGTTATTGTGAAACGGATCAAATGGGTTTGGTACACCATGGAAGTTATATTAATTATTTTGAAGAAGCACGTATTTCATGGATTTCAAATTTAGGTTTTTCTTACAGTGAGATGGAAAAGTCTGGTATTATACTTCCGGTTTCAAAACTTAATGTAAGTTATTTGAGGCCTGCATACTTTGATGATGAACTAGTTGTAAATGTAGAGCTTGCTGAGTTGCCAACCTCAAGATTAATTTTTAATTACACAATAAAAAACGAAGATGAAATTATTGTAACAGGAACTACTGTTCTGGCATTTTTAAATAAAGAAACAAAGAAGCCTGTTAGATGTCCAGATTATATGTTAGAAAAAGTTACACCTTTATTTAAATAGTACTCAAGTTTATTATCTCCAACATCAAATTTCTTTGATGCCTTGTGTTTTATTTTAGGGCCTTTAATTCCATCGCCTAATTTCTCTTTTGTTTTAAAAATTCTCATTTCATCCCATACACCAGAATCGATAAAATTTGATAAAGTTTTCGTACCACCTTCAACTATAATTGATAGAATCTTATTGCCATATAATTTGTCGCATATTTGTTTAATAATGTCTTTGTTATAGTCAATTTCTTGGCTATCAAGTATTGTAACTTTTGAGTCTTGGTTGAAAATTTTATAATTTTTTTGAAACCCTTTTTTTGATAATATATATATGTCACAATTTTTACCCTCCCAATCTCTTGTTGTAAGTCTTGGATCATCCTCACGAATAGTTTTAGCTCCAACTAAAATAGCCTGTTCTTCACTACGCCATTTGTGAACTAATTGTCTGGATTTTGTATTTGATATCCAATAAGGCTCATTAATATTTTTTTCTTTAGGTGCAATAAATCCGTCAGCGGTTTCTGCCCATTTAAGAATTATATATGGTCTTTTATTTATTATGTAGCATAGGAATCTTTTGTGATGTTCAATGCACTCATTTTTTAAAACACCAGAAATTACTTCTACACCATTTTCCTCTAGTTTTTCAATTCCTTTTCCGCAAACCAGTGGGTTAGGATCTTTAATTCCAATTACTACTTTTTTAATACCATTAGCAATAATTTTGTCTACACATGGAGGTGTCTTACCATGGTGACAACATGGTTCTAATGTTACATATATTGTTGAATCTTTTATTAATGATATATTTTCAACTGAATTAATTGCATTAACCTCAGCATGGTTTCCTCCAGCAATGGAAGTATAACCCTCTCCGATTATTTTATCATTAACTACTAAACAACACCCAACACTTGGATTCGGATAGGTATTTCCCATTCCTAATTTACCAAGTTCAATGCATCTACTAATATATTTTTCGTGTATATTCACAATACAAAAATACTATAAAATGCTTCAATATAATGGATATAATATTAGGGTTATTGAGAAGAAAGATAACGGGCAAGTATGCGCAGTTATTAAGGGGGTCTTTTATGAGTTGGGATTACCATTAGTTGGAACAGCATATGCTGACAAAGACACCTTAAGCATGTACGAAGCATACCAAGGCCCAAGATCTATATATTATGTTGTTGAAAAGGGGGGGAGTATTTTTGGAGGATGTGGAATAAAGCAGCTTAGTGGTACAAATGAAAATATATGCGAACTACAAAAGTTTTATTTCCATAAATCAATTAGAGGAAAAGGATTAGGAAAGTATCTTTTAAAATTATGTTTAGATTTTGCAAAAGAGGTTAAGTATGATGTGTGTTATTTAGAGTCAACTTCAGCTCTTAAAACATCACACCATTTATATAAGATCTTTGGTTTTAAAAATTTAGAAGGACCAATTGGTGAAACTTGTCATCACAATTGTGATGTGCATATGACTAAGAAGCTTTAATGACATTACAAGATTTTAAATTAAAAATGATTTCAGAGCTTTCATCGATTTATGAAATGGATGAGCTGAATTCTATATTTAATTTACTTTCAGAGGATTACTTAAAAATTCCAAGATCAAAAATTCTTTTAGCTAATGAGATTGATTTGAATAAATCAAATCAAAACCTTTTTTCAAGTGCATTAGAAAGATTAAAAACCCATGAGCCGATTCAGTATGTTTTAGGAAAGACAAACTTTATGGATTTAGAATTTAAGGTCAATAGTTCGGTTTTGATTCCTAGACCTGAAACTGAAGAATTAGTAAGGTTAATGCTTAAAGAAGATTTAGATGGAAAAGAAATTCTGGATATAGGAACGGGGAGTGGTTGTATTGCCATAAGTCTCGCTAAAAATTTTCCTAATGTAAAAGTAACAGCATTAGATATTTCCGAGGATGCACTTGAAGTTGCTAAAGAAAATGCAAATATGAATAACGTTAATATCGAATTTATTCATGGAGATATTTTTGAATATCAATCTGAAAAAAAATATGATGTTATTGTTTCAAATCCACCTTATGTTTGCGAATCTGAAAAGTCATTAATGAAAAAAAATGTATTGAGTTTTGAACCTGAATCGGCATTATTTGTTGAAGATGAAAAACCGTTAAAATATTACAGTTCTATTCTTAATTTCTCAAAAACTAATTTATCAAAGGAAGGTTTACTTTTTTTTGAAATAAATCAAATGTTTGAAAAAAAATTAGATAGTGAAATAAATAGTTATTTTTATAATGTAGTATTTCACAAGGACTTTTTTAATAAATCACGATTTTGTGTAATAAACATTTGATTTTTGACTCATTTTAGTTTTGCCATAATTTTTTAAATACCATTTTTAAAAGATCCGTGGATTTCATTAAAACTATCAAAATTTACAATATTTGATTTGTTTATTCCACTTCCTGGCATTATTTTAATTTTATTCTTAGAAATATTTTTTAATTTCTGTAGTAAGTCTAAGCCATCAATCGCTTTGTCTTTTTGACCTGATGTTAAAACTCTATTAACCCCGATTTCAATAAGGTTTTCAATCTCCTCTAGAGGATCCGAAACAATATCAAATGCTCTGTGAAATGTAAATTCCAATGGTTTAGATAATTCAACCAACTCTTGGGTTCTTTCGATATCTATTGAATTATCATCATTTAAAACACCTGAAACAATACCTTTACAGCCTATTTCTTTGAATTTGACAATATCCTGCTTCATTAACTCAAATTCTTCATCAGAATAGATAAAATCACCTGCTCTGGGTCTAATTAAGATAAATACAGGAATATTTAATATGTCAATTACATTTTTTGCTACATTATATTCAGGTGTCAGTCCATCTAAATGTAAATCTTTACAGAGCTCAATTCGATCTGCTCCAGCTTTCTCAGCTTTTATTGCATATTCATATGATTCTGCACAAACCTCAATTATCATTCTTCTAATCTTTCAAGATGTTTTGAATAATTAATATCCATTTTATCTAAGATTGGATACATACCAATTACTTTTTTTTCAAAGTCATTATACGAGGGTCTATTTTCAGCCCAAACTACTTCAGATAATGCAAATATTCTAGGAAAAACCATGTACTCAACATGATCGCTTGTCTTCATATATTCTGTCCAAACATTTCCTTGAGCACCGATAATATATTTATGAAGAGACTCGTCTAATTCATCTGGAATAGGTTCATAATTATATATCTCTTCAATAGGGGTGTAGCCTCCAATTGCTAAAGGTTCCTTTGAAGTATCTTTGGCTTGGTAATGGTCTAGATAACAGGTTGCATTGGGAGTCATAATTACTTCATGATTCATCTTTGCAGCTTCTATACCTCCAGAAACGCCTCGCCAAGACATAACAGTGGCATTTGGTGCTAAACCACCTTCTAAAATTTCATCCCAACCAATAATTTGCTTGCCTTTAGAGTTAATATATTTCTCCATTCTAGTAATGAAATAACTCTGTAATTCATGTTCATCTTTCAATTCTTCTCGATTAATTACATTCTGACAATTTCCACATGCTTTCCAATTTGTTTTAGGTGCTTCATCACCACCTATATGTATGTATTTGCCAGGGAAAAGTTCAACTACTTCATCAATTATTTCTTCTAAAAAATCAAAAGTCTCATTTTTGCTGCAGTATATTTCTTTAAAGACTCCCCATAGTGGAGCAACTCCAACTTGTTCACCAGTACATCCAAATTCTGGATATGATGAAACTGCAGCTTGTGAATGACCAGGCATTTCAATTTCTGGAATTACATTTATTCCTCTTTTTTCTGCATATCTAACAACTTCTTTAATTTCTTTTTTAGTGTAAAACCCTCCATATCTTGTTTTATCAAATTGCCATGGTTTATCTGTATAATGACCTATTAATGTCGAATCCCGGTAGGATCCAATATTATTTAGTTCAGGATATTTTTCAATTTCAATTCTCCATCCTTGATCTTCAGTTAAATGCCAGTGAAAATTATTGAATTTTAACATGGCTAAGCCATCTATATATTTCTTAATAAAAGCTACAGGATACATATGTCTCCCAACATCTAAATGCATGCCTCTATATTTAAATCTAGGAGAGTCTTTGATTACCTGATTTTGGAGTTTTACAACTCCATTTTTCAAATTCAGATTCATTAATTGATAAAGAGATTGAAAACCGAAGATTGCTCCAGTTTCTGTTGAGGCTTCTATTATTATCTGATTTGTGTTAATTTTTAGAATGTATTCCTCTTCATTTAGTTTTTCATTAAGGGAAAAATTTATTCTATTTTTTGTTGTTTTTTTTGAATTTAAATCTAGTTTTTTAATGGCGTTTTTAAAAAGTGTAGCTGCTGAATTAAAATTAGATTCGGTAATTATTTCAGGACTATTTTCTATTTCCATAAAGCCATTATTTATGGTTTGCTCGGTAGGTGTTGGAATTATGTCATTTTTTTGAGAAAAAAGTGTATTTATATGGGAAAAAAATATAAAAAAAACAATTATTTTAGACCAATTCATGAGCTTCAATTTAGTATCTTAGAGTAGTTTTTTTAATGTATTGTAATTAGATAAATGTAATGAATATATCAGAGAAAATTTTTAGTCTTAGAAAAAAACTTCATGATCATAACTATAGATATTATGTTCTTGATGATCCTTTAATATCAGACTATGATTTTGATATGATGTTAAAAGAGTTAGAGAAGCTAGAGCGAGAAAATCCTGAACATTTTGATATTAATTCCCCAACTCAACGGGTCGGAGGTGATATTACTAAATCTTTCAACACTTCAGTTCATAATACTCCAATGTATTCTCTTGACAACTCATATTCTCTTGAGGATTTAAAGGAATGGGAGAAAAGAATAAAAAAAATCATTGATACACCTATTGAATACACCTGTGAGCTTAAGTTTGATGGTGTTTCAATTAACTTAACATATAAAGATGGAGAACTTCTTAGAGCTGTAACTAGAGGTGATGGAGTAAAAGGTGATGATATTACAAGTAATGTTAAAACAATTCCAACTGTACCATTAAAATTAAGAAAGAATATTACAGGAGAATTTGAGGCTAGGGGTGAGATAGTAATGCCTTTAGATGGATTCAATCAGCTAAATAAGAAAAGAATTGAAAATGATGAGGAGCCTTTTAAGAACCCTAGAAATACTGCATCAGGTAGCCTAAAGCTTCAGGATAGCAAAGAAGTATCAGAAAGACATTTAGAATGTCTTTTATACTCTGTAGAAGACCCAAAATTATTTAATAATCATATCCAGTTTTTAGAGAATGCAAAATCATTTGGCTTTAATATTTATGACAATTATAAATTTAGTAACTCATTAGATGAAATATTTGAATTCATTGAATATTGGGAAAAAAACAGATCAAATCTTCCATTTGAGATTGATGGTGTTGTTTTAAAAGTAAATGATTTTCATCAAAGGGAAGTTCTTGGATTCACTTCAAAATTCCCAAGATGGGCAATGGCTTATAAATTTAAGCCAGAAAATACTGGAACAAGATTAAATAGTATTTCTTTTCAAGTTGGAAGAACAGGTTCAATCACACCTGTGGCAAATTTAGAGCCTGTGAATTTAGCCGGAACAATAGTTAAAAGAGCTTCTTTACATAATGCTGATTTTATCGAAACAATGGATATTAGGATTGGAGATTATGTATATGTTGAAAAGGGTGGAGATATCATACCAAAAATTACAAATGTTGATGTTACAAAGAGATGCCAGGATTCTGAAAAATTTGAGTTTCCTGAATATTGTCCTGAATGCGGTTCTAGGCTACATAGAATTGAAGGTGAGGCAAATCACTATTGTTTAAATTATAATGGATGTAAGCCACAGATTATTGGAAGAATTCAACATTATATTTCAAGAAAAGCATTAGATATTGAAGGTTTGGGGCAAGAAACAGTTGCATTGTTAGTTAATGCTAATTTAATTAAGAATTATTCTGATTTATACGAATTAAAATTTGATCAGATTGTAGGATTGGAAAGAATGGCTGAAAAAAGTGCTAATAACCTAATAACTGGAATACTAGATTCTAAGAATATTCCATTTGAAAGAGTGTTATATGGCCTAGGTGTCAGATATGTTGGCGAAACAGTAGCTAAAAAGCTTGCAAAGCATTTTGAAAATATTGATAATATTTTGAATTCTGACTTTGAAGAGTTAATCTCAGTGGACGAGATAGGGGAGAAAATCGCTAATAGTATAATTGAATTTTCACAAAACTCAGAAAATATAGAAATTATTAATTCACTTAAAAGTCATAATATTCAATTTGAAATAGACGATTCAAACAAAAATGTTTCATCTATTTTACTTGGAAAATCTTTTGTAATTTCTGGAGTTTTCGCAAACTTTTCAAGAGATGAATTAAAGAAATTAATAGAGTCTAATGGTGGTAAAATATCATCATCTATTTCCTCAAAAACCACTTACCTTGTAGCAGGTTCTAATATGGGGCCAAGTAAAAAAGAAAAAGCAGAAAAACTAAATATTAAAATAATTTCTGAAACTGAATTAAGTAACTTAATTTCTGGCCAGAATTTGTTGTTTTAGAAAATAATTTAAATCATCAAAAGATTTGAATTAAAAATCTTGTTGTTATCGCTATCAAATGAGAAGTCAATTCTTCCAAGATATAGTCCAAAGCAACCAACTTGGTTAATCAATACGTCGTTCTCAACATTATTTTTTACAATTACCGGTTTATTCATAAAGGTATGAGTATGTCCACCAATTATTAGGTCAATATTTTTTGTTGATTTGGCTAGGTTCAAATCAGATACTTTATTTGGGAACTTTTCATATTTATAACCAAGGTGGGAAAGGCAAATAACTAAATCACAATTTTCAGTTTCTTTTAATTTCTTGGCAGTATCATTAGCTATATCGATAGGATCCAAATATTTTGTCTCTTTATATAAGTCTTTGGAAACAAGCCCTTCAAGTTCAATACCTAATCCAAAAACTCCAATTTTCACACCTGATTTATTGTAAATTTTATAATTACTAATTTTTGATTCTAAAATCGTGTTTTTAAAGTCATAGTTAGATGAGATTATGTCAAATTTTGCATTAGGTAACTGCTTATCTAAACCATCAATTCCATTATCAAAATCATGATTTCCAATAGTGACAGCATCATAACCAAGCATGCTCATTAATTTAAATTCAATTTCACCGCCATAGAAGTTAAAGTATGGTGTTCCTTGAAATATATCCCCAGCATCAAAAAGTAAAGTATTAGGGTTTTGCCTTCTGATTTCTGAAATTAACGTAGCCCTTCTTTCAAATCCACCTTTGTTTGGAAATTCTGAGTGATCTTTTGAAAAAGGTTCAACATGGCTATGAACATCATTAGTATGAAGAATGGTAATATTTTTATGAGAACTACAACTAAAATTATTTAAAGCGAGTCCAACTGCAGCAGACCCGAATATTGAGTTTTTTATGAAGGTTTTTCTATTCATTTTATTCTGATAAATCTATTATCCGTTGCCAATTTTATTGTATCATTTTTTTTGAAATAGTCAATTAAAACATCTCTCATTTTATAATTAATGTCGATTGTTTTTGTTGTTTCCGCTAAAAAATACATTTTATCTCCACCGTCCAGAAGATAGTCAGTCGTTGCTACGTAATACTTTTTATTTGGGTTTATTTTCTGTCCGTTAATATTTGCGTCATTTAAGCTGTAATCATCGTTTAATTTGATTTGCAAACCTCTAATAGGGTGTTGTAATTTGACCATCCTTAAATAATCAATCATTCTGTTTATTGATTTTCCGCTTAATTCTAGCACAACTATACTATTTTCAAAAGGCATTAGTTCAAAAGCGGTTTTTTCACTTATATCTCCTTTGGAAATTATAGAACGTATACCTCCATTATTTAATAGAATAATATCAATATTATTTCCAGAAATTTCTTTGAAGCGATCATTTGACATTTCATATGTTGCATCAGCAAACATATTACTTAATGTACTATTTAATTCACCATCATTTTTTTTGTAAGTCTCAAAAGAATATGAAATCGGCTTATTCATTAATGATTCTTCAAGATTTTTTTTAAAGGGGAGATAAAATTTAACAATAGAAGAATCACTTAAGATATCTTGATTTATCTCAATATTATCAATATCTGTCTTTAGATTAGTTTTTTTTGAACAACCAACAAAGATTAGTAATAATAAAAGGTTTACGAATAAAGTTCTCATATTGAAAAACAAAGTTAAATTAGTTATTTTTGTTTTAACTACACCCAACTATGTTTGTAAAATTCTTTAAAGACAGATCTAATAAAAAGTTTATAAATAAAGCATTAGAGAATAGGTCATCATCTGTTAATAGCAATAAAATTCAAACTGTAGGTATAATTTTAAATATTGGTGAATTTAAAGATTATGATAAGCTTAGAGACATATTCAAGAATTATGGCATCAACGAAAATAAAATCAAATTTATAGCCTTTCTTTCTGAAAATGACACAAAATTAAATCACTGGGATTCTTATTTTGAATCCAAAGATTTTGGTTGGAATGGTTTGATAAACAATTTAGATCTTCAGGAATTTATTGAAATGGAATTCGATGCGTTAATTAGTTATTATAAAAAAGATAATATTGAGCTTAATTATGCCACAGCTTGTTCCAAAGCAAATTTTAAGATTGGATTATCAAATTATAATCAAAATTTAAATGATATTATAATAGATATTAATCCAAATTTCATAGATATTTTTGGAAAAGAATTAGAAAAATATTTAACCGGTTTAAAGAAGATTGGTTAACTAAGTTTTATTATCCATAATAAATTCATAATTTTGACCACCAAATTACATATGAAGAAACTTTTATATTCCATATCAATCTTAATTTTAATTAGTAGTTGTAGCGAATACCAGAAAGCTTTAAATTCTGACGAAGTTTCCGTTAAATTTAACCTTGGTACTGAATTATATGATGCAGAAAAATACTCAAAAGCATCAAGGTTATTTGCTCAAATACTGCCACAGTATAGAGGCAAGCCTCAAGCTCAAAAGTTGACCTACATGCAAGCAATGTGTTTTTATAATACTAAGGATTATAATAGCTCCTCTTATCAAATGGAAAGGTTTGTTAATTCATACCCAGATAGTGAGAAGGTTGAGGAAATGGCTTTTCTAGGTGCAAAAAGTTATTATTTAATGGCTCCAATCTTTTCAAAAGACTCAGAAGACACCAAAATAGCAATTGACAAATTACAACAGTTTATTAATGCATTTCCTGAATCTGAATTTAATGATGATGCTAACAAATTAATATTTGAATTAGATTACAGGCTTGAATTAAAGGAATTTAATATTGCATTACAATACAATGTACTAACTGATTACCAAGCTGCAATAAAATCTTTTGAAAATTTTTTAATAGATTTTCCTGGTTCTGATCTTAGAGAAAAGGCTATGTACTATAGATTTGATTCTGCGTATAAATTAGCAATTAACAGTGTAGTATGGAGGCAAAAGGAAAGAATTGAAAATGCAGTTAGTTATTTTAACTCATTTAAAAATAGTTACAATGATTCTGAACTTTTGGATGAAATGGAGTCCAAAATTTCAGAATTATCAGAAATAAACAATATTTAATTTTAAACAAAATGGATATCAAAAACACAAATGCTGCTCAAACAACTAAGACTTATAATAGAGATGCTATTGAAAATCAGACTGAAAATATATATGAAGCTATTTCTATTATCTCAAAAAGAGCAGAGCAAATAAAAGGTGATGTTAAGAAGGAGTTAATCGAAAAATTAGAAGAATTTGCTACTTATAACGATAGTCTAGAAGAAATTTTTGAAAATAAAGAACAAATCGAGGTTTCAAAATTTTATGAAAGACTTCCAAAACCTCATGCTATTGCCATTCAGGAGTGGCTGGAGGATAAAGTTTATCATAGAGATAGTAATGAAGAAATAGAAGAATAACAATGTCTATTCTAAGCGGTAAAAAAGTACTTGTAGGAATCTCAGGTGGAATTGCTGCTTACAAAACCCCAAATCTTGTTAGGTGTCTTATCAAAAATGGAGCTGAAGTAAAAGTAGTTATGACGGAATCCGCTAAAGATTTTGTTACTCCACTTTCACTTTCAACAGTTTCAAAAAACCCAGTATACTCTTCATTTAAATCAAATGATGAAGATGGAGTTTGGAACAATCATGTTGAGCTGGGTTTATGGGCAGATTTCATGCTAATATGTCCAGCCACTGCAAATACGTTATTTAAGATGGCAAATGGTAATTGTGATAATCTTTTGTTGGGAGTATATTTGTCATGTAAGTCACAAGTATTTTTTGCTCCTGCTATGGATTTGGATATGTATAAACACCAATCCACTAAAGAATCAATAAATAAGCTAATATCATATGGAAATATACTTATACCACCTGCTCATGGTGAATTGGCTAGTGGACTTTCAGGTGAGGGTAGGCTGCCAGAACCATCTGAAATTGTAGACTTTATTGAAAAATTTTATTCCAAAAGTCTTTCTTTAATCGGTAAGAAAGTTCTGATATCCGCAGGACCCACAATTGAAGAGTTAGACCCAGTAAGATTTATATCAAATCATTCCTCTGGAAAAATGGGTTTTGCATTAGCAGAGACTGCATTAAGTCTGGGTGCTGAAGTAAAACTAATTAGTGGTCCAACTGATCAAATAACAAGCTCAAATAAAATTAATTTGGTAAAAATAAAAACAGGTGCACAAATGCAAAAAGCAATTATGGATGATTATCATGAATCAGATATTGTTATTATGGCAGCAGCTGTTTGTGACTACAAGCCTAAAGAATTTTCTAAAAAAAAGATCAAAAAAGACAATAAAGAGCTTAATATCAAGTTAGAAAAGAATACCGATATTTTAATGGAGTTAGGAAAAACAAAGAAAAATCAATTTCTAGTTGGTTTTGCCCTTGAAAATGATGACGAGCTTTCAAATGCAAAAAACAAACTGAAAAAGAAAAATTTAGATTTGATTGTGCTAAATTCATTAAATGACAATGGAGCGGGTTTTGGATATGATACAAATAAGGTTACAGTGATTTGTAAATCAGGAATAAAAACACCATACAAACTCAAAGAAAAAACTGAGGTAGCAAATGATATTTTTAAACACATAATTGAATTAATTTGAAGGGTAAGTTTTTAATATTATTTTTTTTGCTTTCCAATTTTATTTTTTCACAAGAATTGAATTGTGAGGTAGTTGTAGAAGCACGTCAAACGGGTAATGAAAATTTACAGGTTTTTAAAACTCTGCAATCTCAGCTAACAGAATTTGTTAATAATACAAGTTGGACGAAAAAGTCAGTACGGCAAAATGAAAAAATTGATTGCACAATGTTTATTAACATTAGTTCATATGAGAACGATGTTTTTCAAGGTACGATTCAAATACAATCCTCAAGACCAATATTTAATTCTTCTTATAGTTCTCCAACATATAATTTTAATGATAGAAATTTCTCATTTAGGTACCAAGAATTTCAAAACTTGACTTTTAACGAAAATCAATTTGAAAATAATTTGATTTCTGTGATTGCTTTTCATATTTATATGATTATTGGGATTGATGCTGATTCATTTCAACTAAACTCTGGAACAGTTTTTTTTGAGCAAGCTCAAAAAATTCTTGATTTTTCTCAACAGCAAGGATATAGAGGTTGGGGTGCCGGTGATGGATTACAATCTAGATATTACCTCATTGATAATGTGCTGTCAACTACTTTTAAGGAGTACAGAAATGTAATGTATGATTATCATATAAAGGGATTGGATATAATGGTAAACGAGCCAAAAGCTGCAAAAGAATCTATTGCAAAATCTATTATGATGCTTGATCAAATGAACAGGAGAAGACCTAATTCATATATTTTAAGGGTATTTTTTGATACAAAATCTGACGAAATATTGGATATATTTAGTGGGGGCCCTAATGTTCCTGTTACAAACTTAATTTCAACTCTTACAAAAATTGCCCCTAATCATTCTGATAAATGGAGAAATATTAGTTTTTAATAAAAAACAATTTTATTTTTAAGATAATTAGATAATAAATTGCTTAAAAATTTATCCATAAAAAATTATTTACTGATTGATGATCTTTCAGTTTCTTTTAATAATGGTTTCACTGTAATAACAGGTGAGACCGGGGCAGGTAAATCGATATTAGTTGGTGGAATTTCATTAATCCTTGGTAAAAGAGCTGATCTTTCGGTTAATCGTGATAAATCTAAAAAATGCATTATTGAAGGGGTTTTTGATATCGGATCATTTAATTTAAAATCCATATTTGATGAAAATGAATTGGATTATGACACTGATACCATTCTCAGAAGAGAAATATCATCTTCAGGAAAATCTAGAGCTTTTATTAATGATAGTCCTGTTAATTTAAGTCAATTGTCACTTATAGGGTCTAAGATTATAGATATTCATTCTCAACATCAAAATATAGAAGTTTTAAATAGTGAATTTCAATTTGAGCTTCTTGATTTAATCTCAGATAATAAAGACAACATATTAAAGTATAAAAATTTATATGAAGATTTTAGAGTTAAATCAAAGGCATTAAATGAATTGATCGATAAGAAGCAAAATTTAATACAGACAATTGATTATAACAAATTTATTTTGGATGAAATAGATAATGCTAATATTCTTGATGAAGACTTAGATGAGTTGGAAAATATGCAAAATTCTTTGTCAAATTTTGAAGAAACTTGTAGGGAGTTAAATCAAAGTTCTCAAATTATTTCAGATGACGAAGTTGGGTTAATAACATCACTCTTAAAGTTGAAAAATTCCATTGATAAAGTCTCAAATAATTCTCAAAAATTTAATTTAATATCTCAAAGAATTTCATCAATAAAAATTGATTTAGAGGATATTTCATCAGAAATAGATAATTTTTTAGATTCTCTGGAACAAAATCCTGAGAAATTAAATAAAATAATTAATAAGATTGATATTATTAATAACCTATTCAGAAAACACTCTTTAAATTCAATTAAAGACTTGTCAATTTTTAGAGATAATTTAGCTCTGAAAGTTAATACAACTGAGAATATTGACAATGAAATTCAGCTCCATCAAACTGTCTGTGAAGATTTAAACTTAAAATTAAATAATATAGCAATTCAAATTCACGAAAAAAGAAAATCTGTGATTAATGATTTGACTAATGAAATCGAAGTTGTACTACACGAATTGGGGATGGTTAATAGTAAATTCAAAATAACCCTTTCTAAAACAGAAAATTTTTATTCAAATGGAATGGATACTATTGATTTTGAGTTTCTTGCAAATAAAGGTTATGAATTTAAAAAGATTAAAGATGCAGCATCTGGCGGTGAGATGTCAAGGATCATGTTATCTATAAAATCAATTATGGCTAAGTATAAAAAGCTACCTTCTATAATTTTTGACGAAATCGATACTGGGGTGTCCGGTGAAATTTCAAAAAAAATGGGTACGATTATGAAAGAGCTTGGTTCTAGGATTCAAACATTTTCGATTACTCATTTACCTCAAATAGCTGCTATGGGTGAGTCACATTTTTTGATTTATAAAAATGATATTGACGGATATACAAAAACTATGATTTCAAGATTAAATGACAGTGAAAGAATAGTTGAAATCGCTAAAATGTTAGAAGGAAATAATGCATCTGAATCTGCATACACTCATGCCAAACAGTTGCTTAATTAATATTATATTTGCTTAATAAAATAAATAAATATGTCAAATAATCTATTGAAAGGAAAACGAGGAATTATTTTTGGCGCTCTTGATTCAAATTCAATTGCATGGATTACTGCTGAACGTATATTTGAAGAAGGTGGGACATTTGTTTTAACAAACGCCCCAGTTGCTATGAGAATGGGTCAAATTAATGAACTTGCAGAGAAAACTAGCTCAACTGTAATTCCTGCTGATGCTACTTCCCTAGATGATTTAGAGAATTTAATTACTAAATCTATGGAAATATTAGGTGGTAAATTGGATTTTGTGCTTCATTCAATTGGTATGTCAATCAATGTTAGAAAAGGCAAAGCTTATACAGACCAAAATTATGATTGGACCCATAAAGGTTTAGATGTATCAGCAATGTCGTTTCACAGGGTTATGCAAACTTTATATAAAAATGATGCAATGAACGAGTGGGGTAGTATAGTGGCTCTTTCATACATGGCTGCGCAAAGAGTGTTTCCTGATTACAACGATATGGCTGATAATAAAGCTTTTCTAGAAAGCGTTGCTAGAAGTTTTGGTTATTTCTTTGGAAAAGATAAAAAAGTTAGGGTAAATACAATTTCTCAATCTCCTACACCAACAACAGCTGGAAAAGGAGTAAAAGGTTTTGATGGGTTTATAAAATATGCTGACAAGATGTCTCCTCTAGGAAATGCGACAGCAATGGATTGTGCTAACTATACTATTGCATTATTTAGTGACTTAACTAAAAGAGTTACTCTTCAGAATTTATACAATGATGGTGGGTTTAGTAATATGGGTGTTAGCGATAGTATAATGGATATGATCGAAAATTCATAAATTATTTTAAATAATATAAAATAAAAATGAGGGATTAGCATCTAACTAATCCCCTTTTTTTTGTATTTATTGTTTAATTTTGAATATGCTTTTAAAAGATATATCGTTTATAATTCCAGTATTCAACAGGCCAGATGAGATTAATGAACTTTTAAAGAGTTTTTCAGAACTTGTTGGGGATAAAGACTTTGAAATAGTAATAGTTGAAGATGGTTCAAAACAAAAGTGTGAACATATTATCGAAAACTTCAATAATTTAAATATTGCTTATTTTTTCAAAAAAAACTCAGGTCCAGGTGATTCAAGAAATTTCGGGATGAATGTTGCTAAAGGAAAATATTTCATCATACTTGATTCTGATGTTATTCTTCCATCTGATTATAATAAAATTCTAATCAAAAATTTAACTAAAAATTTTTCAGATTGTTTCGGAGGAGTAGACGATTCCCACCATTCTTTTAATGATTTTCAAAAAGCAGTTAGTTATTCAATGACTTCATTTATTACAACTGGTCATATTAGGGGAGGTGATAAATCAAAAGATTTCCAACCGAGAAGTTTTAATATGGGTATTTCAAAGGAGGCATACTTAAGAAGTAAGGGGTTTGGTAAGATTCATCCTGGTGAAGATCCAG
>CACOFE010000014.1 GCA_902626365.1 uncultured Bacteroidota bacterium
CCCTGATATTAGTCATGATTTAATAAGTATTTCTAAAAACTATCTGAATTTATCAATCAAAAAGAAAATAAAAGAATTACTCAATTATGAGATTTCATGTCTTGCATTTCGACTGAAACCACTCCTTAAGTCTGATTTAGTAAAGTTTCATCAGCTGAATCTTTATAAAAATATTGAAATCCCTCTACTAAAAACCCTTGCCTTAATGGAAGCCGAGGGAATCAACCTAGATGTAAACTTTTTAAAGAACTTATCAAAGAAAACAACTGAAGAATTAAACGAGATCACAAAAAAAATATTTGAATTATCTGGTGAAGAATTTAATATTTCATCTCCCAAACAATTAGGTGAAATTTTATTTGAAAAAATGAAAATAAGTGATAAGCCAAAGAAGACCAAAACTGGTCAATACTCAACATCTGAGGAGGTTTTAACAGAATTAGCATCAAAAAATGATATTGTAAAATTAGTTTTGGAGTATAGAAGTATTTCTAAATTATTAAATACCTATATTGATTCTTTACCTAAACAGCTACATAAATCAACTAATAGAATTCATACTGAATATGTTCAAACAGTTGCCTCAACTGGTAGACTAAGTAGTATAAATCCTAATCTTCAAAATATTCCTATTAGAACATCAAGAGGCAAAGAGATCAGAAAAGCATTCATAGCTAAGAATAAGGATCACTTTTTGATGGCTGCTGATTATTCACAAATAGAGTTAAGAATCATAGCTTCATTGAGTGAAGAAGAGAATATGATAAATGCTTTTAAAAATAAAGAAGATATTCATTCATCAACAGCAGCAGCAGTTTTTAATGTTCCAATAAATAAGGTTACCAAAGAACAAAGATCCAATGCTAAAGTTGTAAATTTTGGTATTATATATGGTGTGTCTGCATTTGGATTAAGTAATCAAACTAATCTGAACAGGAAGGAGTCTAAAGAATTAATTGAAAAGTATTTTGAAAAATATCCTAAACTGAAGCATTACATGAATAATCAAATATCATTTGCAAGAGATAATGGGTTTGTTGAAACAATTTTGGGAAGAAGGAGATACCTAAAGGATATAAATTCACAAAATAGTATTGTTAGAGGTGCTGCAGAAAGAAATGCTATTAATGCCCCAATTCAGGGTAGTGCTGCAGATATTATCAAAATAGCAATGATAAATATTCAAAATAAATTGAGCAGCGGTAACTACAGCAGTAAAATGTTGTTACAAGTACATGATGAATTAGTTTTTGACGTGTTTAAACCAGAGCTAAATGAGATCATCAATCTGACCAGAAATGAAATGGAGCAGGCATATAAAATAAATGTACCGCTAACAGTTGATATAAATTATGGTCTGAACTGGCTTGAAGCACACTAATTTCCTGATTAGTTCCTTCATAAAAAAAAATTCTTTAACTATTTGCTAATAAAATATATAATTGTAGATTTGCAACCTCTTAAAAGAGATTGAAAAAAAATTGAATTTTGGATACATTAAGTTTTAAAACAATATCGGCAAATAAAAATACAGTTGAAAAAAATTGGGTATTAGTTGATGCTGATGGGCAGACTTTAGGTAGGTTAGCATCAAAGGTTGCCATATTATTAAGGGGCAAACACAAACCAAACTTTACTCCTCATGTTGACTGTGGTGATAATGTTGTTGTGATTAATTCTAAAAAAATTAATCTTTCAGGGAATAAGTGGGAGCAAAAGAAGTATATAAGATATACTGGTTACCCAGGCGGACAAAGATCTTTAAATGCATTGGAACAATTTGAAAAAAATCCAAATTCAATTATTGAAAAATCAGTAAAAGGTATGCTACCTAAAAATAAATTAGGAGCTAATCTTTTTAGAAATCTACACGTTTTCACTGATTCTAATCACAAATTTGAGGCTCAAAAACCTTCCACAATAGATTTAAATAAAGTAAATTAATGGAAACAATACATAAAATTGGTAGAAGAAAGACATCTGTAGCAAGAATTTATTTAAAAAAGGGTAAGGGTAACTTTACAATTAATACCAAGGACTGGAAAGATTATTTTCCAACTACTGCTCATCAATTTAAAATTAACCAGCCATTTAATGTGTGTGATAATGTAAACAAATTTGACATGAGTGTAAATGTTTACGGTGGAGGCATGACAGGCCAAGTTGAAGCTATTCGATTAGCAATTTCAAGGGCTTTGTGTGAAGTTGATGAAAAAAATCGAGAACTTCTTAAACCTTTAGGCTTATTGACAAGAGATCCAAGAATGGTAGAAAGAAAAAAGTTCGGTCAGAAGAAAGCTAGGAAAAAATTCCAGTTTTCTAAGAGATAAATTAATAGAATTAGTTTAGCATCTAAATGTTTAAGGCTTAAATTAAATTTATACCACTTAAGCATTGCTAATTAAATAAGAAAGTAAACTAAAAAAATGGGAAAAGCACAAGTATCAGAATTAATTAAAGCAGGTGTTCATTTTGGTCACCTAACGAGAAAATGGAATCCTAACATGTCTCCATACATATATATGGAAAGAAATGGGATTCATATTATAAACCTATACAAAACCGTAGCAAAATTAGAAGATGCTTCAAATGCATTGAAAAAAATAGCAGCTTCTGGAAGAAAAATATTATTCGTTGCCACAAAAAAACAAGCAAAAGATATTGTTTCAGAGTCTTCCAAAAAGATTAACATGCCGTACATAACAGAAAGATGGCCTGGAGGAATGCTAACAAATTTTGTAACTATAAGAAAGGCAGTGAAAAAAATGTCATCAATTGACAGAATGAAGCAAGATGGAACTTTTAATTCTCTTTCAAAAAAAGAAAAACTTCAAATTGGAAGATTGAGAGAAAAATTAGAAAAAAATCTTGGGTCAATTTCTAATATGACCAGATTACCAGGAGCAATTTTTATTGTTGATATATTAAGAGAAAAAATTGCCGTTAAAGAAGCTCAAAAACTTAATATCCCAATCTTTGCTATGGTTGATACAAATTCCGATCCTAGAGGGATAGACTATGTTATTCCTGCAAATGATGATGCTTCAAAGTCAATTTCAAAAATTTTAGAACATATAGGAGTTGCTATTCAGGAAGGGTTAGAAGAAAGAAACTCTGGTAAGGAACAAGAGGAATCCAATACTCATGCTGAAGAAGCTCCTGCTGAAGAAGCTCCTGCTGAAGAAGCACCTGCCGAAGAAGCTCCTGCTGAAGAAGCACCTGTCAAAAAGAAAAAAACCAAGACAAAAACAAAAAAAGATAAAAAATAAATATCATGGTAAAAGTTACTGCTGCTGAGGTAAATAAATTAAGGAAAACAACAGGTGCTGGTATGATGGACTGTAAAAAGGCATTGGTTGAAGCAGATGGCAATTTTGATTCTGCAATTGAAATTCTTAGAAAAAAAGGTCAAAAAGTTGCGGCTAAGAGAGCTGACAGAGAATCATCGGAAGGAGTTGCAATTGCAATTGCAAATGAAGATAATACATCTGGAGTTGGAATTGTATTAGCTTGTGAAACCGATTTTGTGGGTAAAAATGCTGATTTTATCGATTTAGCGCATAAAATTGCTGCTAATGGTCTAAAATGTAATAACAAAGAAGAGTTATTAAAATCTAATCTTGGTGATATGTCTGTTGAGGAAAAACTTATTGAGCAGACAGGAGTTATTGGAGAAAAAATACAAATAAATGACTTTGCTAAAATAGATGCTGCTTTTGTAGGAACATATATACATGCTGGAAATAAAATATCTTCTCTTGTTGGATTTTCTGAAAAATGTGAAAATATTGAAGTAGCGGCTAAAGATATTTCAATGCAAATTGCAGCTATGAACCCTATCGCATTAGATGAGGATAGTGTTGATTCTGAAGTAATAGAAAAAGAAATTGAAATAGCTAAAGACCAACTTAGAGCTGAGGGAAAACCAGAAGAAATGCTTGATAAAATTGCTCAAGGTAAATTAAAGAGATTTTTCAAGGATAATACTTTAATCCATCAAGCTTTTATAAAAGATAGTAAGCAAAGTGTCTCACAATATTTATCATCCTTTAGTAATGAAACTAAAATTACTTCATACACTAGAGTTTCTATAGGCTAAATATATTTCTTATTTTTTTTCACACCAAATGTGTAGTATATTTGTTTGAAATACATTATTTCAAATGAAGTACAATAGAATTCTACTGAAACTTTCAGGTGAGGCTTTAGTCGGGGATAAAGCTGGAGGAATCGACCCAGAGATCTTAATTAAATACTCCAATGAAATTAAAAAGATTTATGATAAGGGAGTTGAAATTGCAATTGTAATCGGAGGTGGAAATATTTATCGCGGATTTAATAACGAATATAAAATTGATAGGGTTCAAGGAGACTATATGGGTATGTTAGCTACTTTAATCAACGGCCTAGCTCTTCAAAATACTTTAGAGAATATAGGAATTCCAACTAGGCTACAGAGCGCAATTAATGTTAACAAAGTTGCTGAGCCATATATTAAAAGGAAAGCATTAAGACATTTGGATAAAAAAAGAATTGTAATTTTTAGTGCTGGTACAGGAAACCCATACTTTACAACAGATTCTGCTGCTGTTCTTAGAGCTATTGAAATCGAAGCTGACGTAATTTTAAAAGGAACAAGAGTCGATGGTATTTATAATGAGGATCCAAACAAAAATTCTGAAGCATTTAAATTTGAAAAAATCACCTTTAAAGAAGCTATTAGTAAAGGTTTGAAAATTATGGATACTACAGCATTTACATTAAGTCATGAAAATAAACTTCCAATTATTGTATTTGATATGAATCAAGAGGATAACTTATTGAAAGTTTTAAATGGTGAAAATGTAGGAACATTAGTCAATCTATAAAACTTAACTATGAATGAAGATTTAGAAATTATATTTGATTTAGCTAGGGACTCTATGTCTAATGCTATATCTCATCTCGAAAAAAAACTTTTAAATATTAGAGCTGGAAAAGCAAACCCTAATATGCTATCGAATGTGTTTGTTGATTATTACGGAACAAATACTCCAATTTCGCAGGTTGCTAATGTAAATACTCCTGACGGTCGAACATTAATAATACAACCATGGGATAAAAGCATGTTGCCAGAAATTGAAAAAGGAATTGAAGTTGCAAATCTTGGATTTAATCCAATGAATAATGGGGAAAATATAATTATTAATGTTCCAACTCTTACAGAAGAAAGAAGAAGAGAGCTAGTAAAGCAAGCTAAAAGTGAAATTGAAGAAGCTAAAATTGCTATAAGAAATGCTAGGAAAGATGCTAATAATGAAATTAAAAAGTCATTAGATTTTTCTGAAGATCTTAAAAAGAACTCAGAACTTGATATTCAAGAAATTACTGACAATAACATAAAAAAGGTAGATCAGATTTTTGAGAAAAAACAGCAAGAAATAATGACCTTATAAATTTCTGTTTTTTCATTTTTTGACAGTTAGTAATTAGTATCTTTATAATCAGCAATTATAAAAAATGTCTAAGTCAATTTTTTCTGGATTTTGGAAAAAAATCTCAAGATTAATTTTAAATAATAGGATTCTTATTATTTTATCTCTTGCAGCAGCAACCTATTTTTTTAGTACAAATTGGGAAAATATAAGATTTACATATACTGAGGCTAACTTACTGCCGGAAACGCATCCAGAAAACATCAAGTACAAAAAATTTACCGATAAATTCGGAGAAGAGGGTAATCTTATAGTTATTTCTGTAAAAGATTCAACACTTTTTACGATTGACAAATTAAATGCTTGGAATAATCTGTCTCATAGCTTCAAAGACCACCAAGATGTTTCGACGGTTATTGCTTTTGGGGATCTTCAAAAACTTAAAAAAAATAAATCTTCACGACAGTTTTTCATTGAACCATTTATAAAAGATTCGATTTCAAATAAATCTCAACTTGATTTACTAAAAGAAGAGATTTTTAATAAATCACCTTTTTATGATAAATTTTTGATTAATTCTGAATCAAAAGCTGTTCGAACAGCGATTAATCTAAAAACAGAGGTTGTAAACACTGTAAAAAGAGAAAACTTTGTTATAAATATTTTAGAACCTAGGGTTAAGGAGTTTGAAGAAAAATATAACCTAGACGTTAGAATTTCTGGGATGCCTTATGTGAGGACTAAATACTCACAAACAATTAAAGCAGAATTAGGAAAGTTCCTGATTCTAGCTGCCTTAGTAACATCTATTATCTTCTTTTTATTCTTCAGGTCATTTAGGGCAACTATTATTTCCATTTTTACAGTCTTAATCGGCGTTATGTGGACCCTTGGGATTGTTGGACTATTGGAATATGAATTAACCGTATTAACCGCCATAATCCCCCCACTAATTATAGTAATTGGAATGCCTAACTGTATTTTTCTAATTAACAAATACCAACGAGAGCTCAATACCCATGGTAATAAGCAAATAGCATTAGAAAAGGTTATTACCAAGATTGGAAATGCAACTTTGATGACTAACGTAACAACTGCCTCTGGATTTGCAACATTTATAACTACAAACAGCAAACTACTTTCCGAATTTGGACTAGTTGCATCGCTTAGTATATTATCAATATTTATACTGTGCTTATTAATTATTCCAATAGTATATAGCTTTTTACCTATGCCAAAAGAAGAGCACCTAAAACATCAAAATAGACAGTGGATAAATACACTATTAAATTGGATGGTTGGTGTAGTTAAAAATAAAAGGATTGAAGTTTATATTGTTTCTGTTATAATGTTAGCTGTTAGTATAATTGGCATATATAAAATTGAAATTTCTGGGAGTTTTATTGATGATATGCCAAGAAACACTGAATTTTTTGATGATATAATGTATTACGAAAAGGAATTTAATGGAATACTTCCGCTAGAAATATATATTGATGGCGGTAGAAAAGAGTCTGTTCGCAGACTATCAACTATAAGAAATTTAGAGAAAGTTCAAAATGCGATTTCTGAGTTTCCAGAATTGTCAACTCCTATATCGTTGGTAAATGGAGTGAAATATTCAAAGCAAGCATTTTATAATGGTAATCCAAAATATTATCAAGTACCAACCAAACAAGAAGAATCATTTATTGCCTCATATGTTAAAAATTCTGAAGTCTCTGGAGATGTTGATCTGTTAAAACCATACATCGACAGTACAGCTCAATATACCAGAATAACGACGTTCATGAAAGACATGAAAATTGAGAGAATGGAAAGGATAGAAGAAGAATTAAATGAAAAAATAGATAAATTTTTACCACCAGACAGATATGAGGTTTTTTTAACAGGTAAAGCTTATCTTTTCCAAAAAGGAACTTATTTTCTTGTAGATAATTTGGTTTGGTCACTAGGCTTAGCAATCTTTCTGATATCATTATTTATGGCATACTTATTTAGAAATTTCAGAATGATTATTATTTCTCTTATTCCTAATTTATTACCATTACTAATTACGGCTGGACTTATGGGGTTCATTGGTATTCCTATCAAGCCTTCAACAATTCTGATTTTTAGTATTGCCTTTGGTATTTCTGTTGATGATACAATACATTTTCTGGCAAAATATAGACAAGAACTTCAGGATAATAAATGGCAAATAAAAAGATCAGTTTATAATTCTGTAAAAGAAACTGGTCTAAGTATGTTCTATACCTCGATAGTTTTATTTTTTGGGTTCTCAGTTTTCATTGTTTCTAACTTTGGAGGAACTGTTGCTTTAGGGGCCTTAGTTTCCGGAACCCTTCTTCTTGCAATGCTTTCTAATTTATTATTACTACCGTCATTACTTTTATCGTTGGAAAGATCTATTGCAAATGAAAAGGTGCTAAAAGAACCAAAAATTAAAATTCTTTCAGACCAGGGAGAATTATAATATTAACTTTCAAAAACATATATTTGAATAAATAATTTGAAATGAATAGTATTTCGATAAATCATATATTAAATTCTGATAAGCACTTGAATAAAAATGTTTCTATCTCAGGATGGGTTAGAACTTTTAGAGCTAATCGATTTATTGCATTAAATGATGGATCTTGCTTGAGTAATATACAATGTGTCGTTGATTTTGAAAAAACAGATCAGGAAATTCTAAAGAAAATTACGACTGGAGCTGCACTAAATATTAAAGGTAAGGTAATCGAAAGTCAAGGTTCTCAGCAAAGTGTTGAAATCGTGGTTGATGAATGTGAAATATTAGGGGAATCTAATGCCGAGGCATATCCAATTCAACCAAAAAAACATTCATTTGAATTTTTAAGAGAAAATGCCCATTTAAGAACAAGAACAAATACGTTTAGTGCAGTAATGAGGATACGCTCAAATTTGTCTTTTGCCATACACGAGTATTTTAAAAAAAATGGATTTTATTATGTTCATACTCCCATAATTACAGCCAGTGATGCTGAAGGAGCTGGAGAACAATTTAGAGTTTCAACATTAGATATTAAAAATCCGCCACTTAACGATAATGGACAGGTTGATTTCAGTAAAGATTTTTTTGGGAAGGAAACAAATCTTACAGTGTCTGGTCAATTAGAAGCTGAAGCGTATGCAATGTCAATGGGTAAAGTTTATACTTTTGGGCCAACTTTCAGAGCTGAAAATTCAAATACTTCAAGACATTTATCTGAATTTTGGATGATTGAGCCAGAGGTTGCATTTATGGATATTGAAGGAAATATGAAACTTGCAGAAGATTTTTTAAAATATGTTCTTTCATATCTGATTGATCATAATATAGATGACCTGAAATTTTTGGAAAGTAGACTTATAACTGAAGAAAAGCAAAAACCACAAAATGAAAGAAGTGAGATGACCTTAATTGAGAAGCTCCTTTTTGTAACCCAAAATAATTTCAAAATTATCACTTATACTGAAGCATTTGAAATATTAAAAAATTGTAAACCCAACAAAAAGAAAAAATTTAAATACATAATTGATCAATGGGGGAGCGATTTACAAAGTGAACACGAAAGATATTTAGTTGAAAAAGAATTTAAATGTCCGGTTATAATTTATAATTATCCAGCAAAAATTAAATCATTTTATATGAGATTAAATGAAGATGGTAAAACAGTTAGGGCAATGGATATTTTATTTCCAGGGATAGGAGAAATAGTAGGCGGCTCACAAAGAGAAGAAAGATTAGATTATTTAATGAGAAAAATAAAAGAGGTTGGGATAGATGAAAAAGAATTATGGTGGTATATGGACTTGAGAAAATTTGGTACCGCTATTCACTCTGGTTTTGGCCTAGGGTTTGAAAGACTAGTAATGTTTGCAACTGGAATGTCAAATATTCGTGATGTAATCCCCTTTCCAAGAACTCCTCAAAATGCAGAGTTTTAATTAAAATGAAACAATATTTAAAATTAAAATTATCACAAAAATTATCTCCTCAGCAAATACAGCTGATGAAGTTGATTCAGCTTCCCACATTAGATTTTGAACAAAAAATACAAAGAGAAATTGAAGAGAATCCAGCTCTTGAACAAGGTCAAAATTCAAATGATGATGATAATCAGCAAGAAAATCAAGATGATTATTCTGATTCTGATGACATTAATATTGATGATTATCTAAATTATGATGATACACCATCATATAAATTAAGTTCAAATAATTCCGGTAGATCTGAAGAAAAGAATATTCCTTTTTCGGTTGGTATCTCATTCACACAGCATTTACTTTCACAATTAAATCCAATAAGTTTAAGTGAGAAAAA
Organism: uncultured Bacteroidota bacterium; assembly: GCA_902626365.1. Lineage (GTDB taxonomy): Bacteria > Bacteroidota > Bacteroidia > Flavobacteriales > Flavobacteriaceae > MED-G13. Next base: position 9,745 of record CACOFE010000014.1, read on the forward strand.
AATGAAGATAGCTGAATTCCTTGTTGGTAGTATTGATGAGTCTGGATACATCAGGCTAGAAACTGATGAAATTATTGATGATCTTGCATTTACTCAAAATCTTTTTATTTCTGAGGATGAATTAGATGAAGTGCTCAAAATTGTTCAGGATTTTGACCCGCCTGGTGTTGGAGCACTTAATCTAAAAGACTGCTTAATCATTCAATTAAAAAGAAAAAAAAGAACCAAATATATTGATCTAGCCATTGATATAATTGAAAATTCGTTTGAACAGTTTTCAAAAAAACATTTTGAAAAATTGATGAATAAGTACTCAATTGACGAAACACAACTGAAAGAAGTAATTTCATTAATTTCTAAACTCAACCCAAAACCTGGAGGCTCATATGCAGGTGGAGGAAAGCCAATAGAGCAAGTAATTCCAGATTTTAAAATTAGTATTGAAAATAATGAACTTAATCTTGATCTTAACTATAGAAATAGTCCTGTTCTTAATATTTCAAGGGATTATGATGAAATGTTAAAAGGATATAAACTTGAAAAAAATAAATCTAAATCTCAAAAAGAAGCTATTCAATTTATAAAACAAAAACTCGACTCAGCAAAGTGGTTTATTGATGCTGTTAAACAAAGACAGCAAACACTAATTATTACTATGCAAGCCATAATGAACTATCAAAAGGAGTATTTTCTCACTGGAGATGAAAGAAAAATAAAACCAATGATTCTAAAGGACATCGCTAATGAAATAGATATGGATATCTCAACCATTTCCAGAGTTGCTAATAGTAAATATGTAGATACACCATACGGAACAAAACTATTAAAAGAATTCTTTAGCGAATCGATGAAAACAACAAGTGGTGAGGAAATTTCAACAATTGAAATTAAAAAAATTCTAGAAAAAATAATTTCAGATGAAAATAAAAGAAAACCTGAAACCGATGAGAAACTTGTTAAAATCTTAAAAGAAAAAGGTTATAAAATAGCAAGAAGGACCGTAGCAAAATATAGGGAACAACTAAATATACCTGTCGCAAGACTCAGAAAAGAAATATAGTTATTGCTTATTTAAAGAGACATCTCCGATTCTAGTTGTATAGTTTATTTTCAAGGCATTCACCTTTCTAAGTTCTTGTTTGATGTCTCCAACAATTCCCATATTAGTCTCTTTATCAACTTTAAGGGCAGTGGTTAAGAAAGGTCTTAATTCTTCTCTCTTTGATTCCCTTTCTGCATAAATAAAGGCTGGTATATCAGAAACTTCTGAAAATTTATCATTTAATTGTAATCTAGCCTCAGTTCCAAACTTTGACTGATAGCCAAAATTTGGTTTACCAGCATATATATACATTACCAGCTCCTTTTTATCGAGTTTCTCAACTTCGTTAGCAGCCGGTAACTCATTTTTAATTTTTAGTTCATTGTCTCTCATTACAGTAGCAACCATAAAAAAGAATAAAAGCATAAAAACAATATCAGGAAGTGAAGCTGTATTTACGGCTGGTAGATCTCCTTTTTTCTTTTTATTAAATTTTGACATATCAATAATTATATTTTACTGAACTTCAGAAAGTTTTTGTGGGTACTCTTTCCTTAATCTATTAATATTTTCTTTTAACTTTTCTCTGTTACCAGGCCAATTTACATCTTTATAATTCTTCATCATTTCTGAATAACTTTCACCATATAATTCCTGAGCTCTGATATTTCTAAGATGTGTATACGCAGCAACTAACTCATTTTGTACAGAAATATATGTGGCATATGATGTCTCCCTTTCATTTTTCAAGGATATAATGGCTTTATCTGGATTATCAGATGATTTTGGATCTCTTTTTCCTTTACAATAATCACATGCATCTTCTCCAGTTCCACCACCATTGTCCAAAAATTCAATAGCTGATTCTCTTAGATCTTCTAAAACCATTAATTCATCCTCAACAAGAAGTTGGTCTTTACCATTTAGTAAAACAGTAAAGATATTTTTTTGCTTTATTACAACATCTTCTTCAGACTCTTCCATTGGAGGAAGTTTTCTACTTATTCCTGAGTCAGTTTCAATTGTTGTAGTTACTAAGAAAAAAATTAATAACAAAAATGCAATGTCAGCCATTGATCCTGCATTAACTTCTGGAGATGATCTTCGAGCCATAATTATTTATTTTCTGTTTTTAAATCCAAAAAACAACATTGCACCACTTGCAATAAGTATAAGGGAGTAAAACATGAATAATGCTGCTCCAATAAATTTAGAACTTGTTGCAGATAATATCTTTCCTTCTCTCATTAAAGTCTCTTCACCTGATGCAATCAAAAAACAAACAACAAATAGCGCTAAAAATGAACCAATACCTTTTAATGTGTTCATTAGGTTTGACTTATTACCAATCATATTTTTAATTCCAAAATACAATACAGATGAAACAATGATGAAAAGAACAACATATGCATTATATAATATCATATCAATACCAAAAAGGTAATCTGAAAGAATAAGCAAAACAAAAAGAATACCCAAAAGAGATAATCCTAGAGCTGTGTATTTAAGTATATTATAGTTCATAATTATTTTTTATTATTTACTAAAATATCCATAAGATCAATTGAAGCATTTTCCATATCATTAACAATACTATCGATTTTTGCAATGATATAGTTGTAAAAAATTTGAAGAATAATCGCAACAATTAATCCAAATACAGTGGTTAAAAGTGCAACTTTAATACCACCAGCTACTAAAGAAGGTTGCATATCACCTGCCGCTTCAATTTTATCAAATGCTTGAATCATACCTATTACTGTTCCCATGAAACCAAGCATAGGAGCCAGTGCAATAAATAGTGAAATCCATGAAACATTTTTCTCTAATTGACCCATTTGCACTCCACCATAGGCAATTACAGCTTTTTCTGCAGACTCTATCCCCTCGCTTGATCTATCTAAACCTTGATAAAAAATCGATGCAACTGGGCCAGGAGTATTTCTACAAACCTCTTTAGCTGCATTAACTCCACCAGATTTCATAGCAGCTTCAACGTCACTTGTAAGTTTACTAGAATCTGTAGATGTTGAAAGGTTTAAGTAAATAATTCTTTCAATAGCAATAGCTAACCCAAGAATTAAACATAATAGAACGATTCCCATAAAACCAGGTCCTCCTTCAATAAATCTCTTTTTAAGTTCTTGGTGAAAGTTTAATTGCTCTTCCTCGACAGGCTCATCCATTACCGGCTCCTCTAATTCAACTATATCAGTTGTTTGAACCGTATCCTGCTCCATCATTTCCATATCGTCTTGAATAGGAAATGCTTGATTTGATTGTACAAATATTAACGTGAATATTGTCAATAAACTAAATAATCTTTTCATCTTTTTTTTGTTTAATATTTTAGTGTGTTAAAGATATAAAAATATATCACATAAATTACATAATCTGCAGAGAGGAAGGGATTCGAACCCTCGATACACTTTTGGTGTATACACACTTTCCAGGCGTGCGCCTTCGACCACTCGGCCACCTCTCTAAGCACAGCTAACAAATAAAAAGAAAAAAATATTAATTATAAAATATAATTTGAGATTTTTGAAGAAATTAAACGCCAAATATATTTTTAGAATTTTCAGTAGTTATATCAGCGATTTCTTGATAAGATAAGTTGTAAATATCACAAAGTTTTTCCGCAATATATTTGATATTAGCACTCTCATTTCTTTTACCTCTAAAAGGGGCAGGAGATAAATATGGAGAATCAGTTTCTAATACAATATTGCTTATATCGATTTGATTCAAAAATTTATCAATTTTACCGTTTTTAAAAGTGACGACACCGCCTATTCCTAATTTCATTCCAAGATCTAATATTTTTTTTGCTTCTTCTAAATTTCCAGAGAAACAATGGAAAATCCCACCATTTTTAACTTTATTTTTTATCAACACATCATAAATCTCATCAAAAGATTGTCTACAATGTATCACAATAGGCAAATCATGGTCATTAGCAAGACTTATTTGCGCTTCAAAAGCTTTAATCTGAATGTCTAAGTTAGTCTTGTCCCAGTGAAGATCAATTCCGATCTCACCAACAGCAACAATATCATTTGAATGAATAATCTTTTCAACATGTCTAATTTCTTTAAGATAATCTGAAGAAACATAGCAAGGATGTAAACCGGACATTAAAAAAATATTTTCTGGGTATTTTTTTTTTAAATCAAGCATTAAATCTGTGTAATTCGAATTGATTGCAGGAAAAAACAATCTATTCACTCCAGCAGAAATAGCATTCTCAATTACAGTATCTAAATCATCTTTAAATTGCTGAAGATATAAGTGAGTATGAGTGTCAGTAAAACTCATTATTAAATTAACTAAGCTCTAAAGCTTTTTCAATTTTATTATTCATTAAGATTTCTGTAGGGTTTTCTAATGCCTCCTTAATGTGTACTAAAAAACCTACACTTTCCCTACCATCGATTATTCTGTGATCATAAGAAAGAGCTAAGTACATTACTGGTCTAATTTCAACTTTTCCATTGACTGCAATAGGCCTCTCAACAATATTATGCATACCTAAAATTGCACTCTGAGGAGGATTAATAATTGGAGTAGAAAGCATACTTCCAAAAACACCACCGTTAGAAATTGTAAAAGTACCTCCTGTCATTTCATCTACTGTTATTTGACCGTCTCTTGCCCTTTCAGCGAGCCTTTTAACTTCTAATTCAACTCCTTTGAATTTAAGTTCTTCGGCACTTCTAATAACAGGCACCATTAATCCCTTTGGGCCTGAAACAGCAATACTTATATCACAATAATTATATGAAATCATCTCAGAGCCATCTATCATTGAGTTGACAGCTGGAAATTCTTGAAGGGCTCGAACGCTAGCTAGGGTGAAAAAAGACATAAATCCAAGATTAACGCCATGCTTTGCCTTAAACTTTTCTTTATATTTTTTTCTTAATTCAAATATTGCAGACATATCAACCTCATTAAAGGTAGTAAGCATTGCAGTCTCATTCTTAACTGATACAAGTCGTTCTGCAACTTTTCTTCTTAGCATTGATAGTTTACTTCTATTCCCTGCTCTATTTGAATTAGTTGCATTACCCATAGCAGGTTTACCCAGAAGAATATCTTGCTTAGTGATTCGTCCACCCTTACCTGTACCTTTTATTTCATTTACATTTATGTTTTTTTCATCTGCAATTTTTCTCGCAGCCGGGCTTAATAAGTCTGATTTAGAATTATCTACTTCTATTTCTACTTCAGCTTTTTCTTGAGGAGCTTTTTCATTTTTTGAGGGCTTATCTTTAGAATTGCTTTCAGCTGATGTATCAATATGACATACAACCTGTCCTACTTGAACCACATCCCCTTCATCAGCTTTTAACGTAATAGAACCAGCCTGCTCAGCTGGTAATTCAAGAGTTGCTTTATCACTGTCTATTTCAGCGATAATTTGATCTTTTTCTACATATTCACCGTCAGCAACAAGCCACTGAGCAATTTCAACCTCTGAAATTGATTCACCAGGGGACGGTATTTGCATTTCTAAAATCATATATCAACTATTTTTTTCGTTTTTTAAACTTATGTTCTTCTCCTTCTCCTAATATAGCAATAAGATTATTATTCTCTACATCAAATATAACTTCAATTCCTAAAATTTCACTACTAAATTTATTTTTTGATATTGCATGCATTCCAAATTCCATTTCATCAATTCCATTGCCAAAAACTCTAATTCGCAATGTATTGTTCTCTTTAGCAATAATTTCAATTTTTGCAGAGGATAATAATTTTCTTTTTATATAATTACCTGAAAAGCTCTTTAAATCATTGGGCGTAATTTCATATTTTTCATATGAACTTATATCGGAATAATCTAGCTTGTAATAGTTTGAAAGAATTCTGATTAACAAATTATTTATATCATTTCTATATATGTTTGACAGATAAGTTAGTGACAGGTTGCCCTGTTCAAAATAATAAGAATAAGATAAAAAAGCATCAATTCTGCCATCATGACCAAGCCCAATAATATTAAAAAATGGAATAGGATCTAAACCTAATCCATATTCAAAATTTAATGTGTTCAACTTCATCAAGTCTACACTTTCTTTACTAAGAATTTTATTAGAAAATAATAAACTTAAGAATCTATTGACATCGCGTCCATTTGATGTAATTCCACCAGCTCCGCTAGCTATTTCCAAATTACTATTTTCAGCATCTATCCAATTATTCTTAACAAAATAATATGATTTTGCATCATCATCTAAGTATCTATTATTACAACAGTGTGTGTTATTAAGCTTGTAGGGTTCTAATATTTTTTTCTTTAAAATACTTCCGTAAGTATCTTGTTCAATTTTCTCTAAGATTAAGGTTAACAAAATATAGTTGGAATTTGAATATTGATATTTTTTTCCAGGCTTAAATTTTCTTCTTTTAGCGTTGAATTTATCTACTATTTCATCTAAAGTAAGTGAGTCTTGATGAAAATTATAATAATCTTTTAGTTCTGTATAATTAAAAATTCCGCTTTTGTGTGATAAAAGCTGTTCAATTGTAATTTGATCTGATAATTTAACCCGAGGAATAAATTCAGACAATCTTGATTCTAAACTAAGTTTATTTTCCTCGATCAACTGCATAATCATTACAGCTGTAAAGATTTTGGAGATTGAACCGATTCTAAATCGTGTTTGTTCGTTTATAGGAGCTTCATTTTTCCTATCCTTAAAACCTGTTGAATTGTTATAAATTTGATTTCCGTTTTGAAAGAGTGATAAATTACCAGTAAAATTATTTTCTCCAGAGTTCAATATAATTTTATCCATCGGGGCTTTATCAAAATCAGTCTCATTTTTGGTTGATTGTGCTAGAGACATGAAGCAAGAAAACAAAAATACTATGTGGAAAATATAAGTGTTTTTCATTTAAAAATTAATTAATAAATCCATTTAAGTCATAATGAGAAAAAAACTCCCAAATCAACTCTGATGAATTAATATCATCTTGCATAAACCAAACATGTTCTCCTCCAAACACCTTATAATGGTCAATAGTTGAGCCATTTATACCATTATCAAATAAGACTCTATGAACATAAAAATTATCATTTGGATTCGAATCATTTAACTCAGTAATAGTTGGTTCATCACAATAATTATTTGATTTCCAATAAGACAATACTGGCTCAATACCAATCGAGCCTATTGAAGAATTACCTTCGTATGTTACAATAGGATCCTCTGTTCCGTGAATTTGCATAACAGGTACTTCTTTGGTTGGATCACAATTATTAAATGTTTCATTTGTCATCGATCCAGTTACAGACGCTATCGCTGCAATTTTATCACTAAGTTGGCATCCAAGAAGATAACTAAAAAAACCTCCATTAGACATGCCAGTAGCATAAATTCTATTTTGATTTAAATTATATTCTTGAGAAATCAATTCAATTAAAAAATCAACAAAACCAATATCATCTGCTGAACTAGTATTTGTCCATCCTCCAACATTCCAATGAGGATAACCCCAAAAACTAGATCCCTGAGGATAAACAACTATAAAATTTTCTCTTTCAGAAATGGAATTAAAATCTGAATAATACATTATCATATCATTACTACCTCCAAATCCGTGAAACACAAACATCATCGCAGAAGGGTAATCGTGAGTATAAGATTCAGGAATATATATTGAAAAGTCTCTATCAATGCCTTGATAAGTTATTCCATACTCAGTAAGCCCATAATCAATCTCAGCAAATTCATTCTCTTCTTCTTCATCATTATTTTGATCAGGAAATTCAGTATTATAATCATTTGAGCTACATGAAATAATCAATAAAAAAAACAATATTTTAAAAAAAATTTTAATCAAAATTGTGCTATTCTGGAATTTGATTGTTTTTACTTTTATCAAAAACATAATCAATTACCTCTTTATGTCTTTTTAAATATCTTGCAGAACTACCTGCAGCTGTAGCTGCGTAAAATCTCCTAGAAGCAACTCTAAAACTACTTGCTTCTTTAAGATTAATTAATAAGTGAGCATATGCACCCATATTAATCGGTTCCTCCTGAGCCCAAACAATATCGTCAGCATTTTTATATTTTTTTATAATCGATCTTATATGTTCTTTTGGCAACGGAAATAGTTGTTCTAACCTTACAATTGCTACATCATTTCTACCCAGTCTTTCCCTTTCATCTAAAATATCATAATAGAATTTACCCGAAACAAAAACCAAGCTTTTAACATCGTCAGGGACAACAATATTATCATCAATTAAAAAATTAAATTCTCCGTTTACAAATTCATCTACAGTTGATTGAACCTTTGGGTGTCGAAGCAAACTTTTTGGAGTAAATATCACCAGTGGTTTTCTATACTTTGCCTTAAGTTGTCTCCTCAAAATGTGAAACATATTTGCGGGAGTTGTACAATTTGCAACAAAAACATTATCCTTTGCACATAATTGCAGATACCTCTCCATTCTTGCAGAGGAATGTTCAGCTCCTTGACCCTCATAGCCATGTGGTAGAAATAATACTAGACCATTCTGAGTTTTCCATTTATCTTCACCAGAAAAAAGATATTGATCAATTATAATTTGGGCTCCATTACTAAAATCTCCAAATTGAGCTTCCCATATTGTTAAAGACTTTGGATCTGACATTGCATATCCATACTCAAATCCAAGAACTCCATATTCAGATAATAGGGAATTATAAATAGTAAATTTACCCTGGTTATCGTTTATATTATTTAAAAGTGATATCTCCTCTTCACTCTCCTCAACCTTAACTATTGCATGTCTGTGAGAAAACGTTCCTCTCTCAACATCTTGACCAGAAATCCTGACACTATAGCCCTCTTCAAGTAAACTGCCGTATGCTAAATGCTCAGCCATGGACCAATCAAGCATATCATTATCATACATTACTTGTCTGTTATTTACAAGTTTTTTTATTTTGTTTATGAACTTTTTATCAGAGGGTAAACTCGAAATTCTTTCAGCTATTTTATCTAATTTAATTCTTGGGTATGTAGTATCAACTGGTTTTATCATTTTCCTCTGATCAACCTTCTCAAATCCAGCCCATTCATCACTCATAAAATCAGTAATTCTTGTTTTTTCACTCTTCTTTGAGTCCTGTAATTGATCTTCCAGTTTAAGCCTATAATCAGATTCTAATTTTTTAATTTCTTCATCAGTCATTAATGACTCGGCTATCAATTTAGAAGCATATATATTTTTAGGATTTGGATGTTTGGAAATCAACTTATAAAGCTTAGGCTGAGTAAATCTCGGTTCATCACCTTCATTATGACCATATTTTCTATAACCTAATAGGTCTATAAAAACATCTCTTTTAAACTCTAGTCTAAAGTCTAATGCAAATAATACAGAATGAACAACAGCCTCCACATCATCTGCATTAACATGTAAAACCGGTGACAGAGTAACTTTTCCTACATCAGTACAATAGGTGCTTGACCTTCCATCTAAGTAATTAGTTGTAAAGCCAATTTGATTATTTACAACTATATGAATTGTACCACCCGTTTGATATCCTTCCAATCTAGCCATTTGAACTAATTCATAAACCAATCCTTGACCTGCAATTGCTGCATCTCCATGAACAATAATCGGGAGTACCTTGTCAGAATCATTTTCGAAATACTTATCAAGTTTGGATCTTGATATTCCTTGAACAACAGAGCCAACTGTTTCCAGGTGCGAGGGATTCGGAGCAATATTTAAATTTATTTGTTTATTGTTATCAGTGACCCTTTGGCTAGTCCATCCAAGGTGGTATTTTACATCTCCGTCAAAAATTTTCTCTTCATAATCTTTTCCCTCAAATTCACTAAAAACACTTTTTGCTGATTTTCCAAAAATATTTACAAGTGTACTTAGCCTTCCTCTATGAGCCATACCCATAACAAATTCCTCAACTCCTTTATTAGCTGCCTCTTCAATTAAAATATCCAAAGCTGGAATCAATGATTCACCGCCTTCTAATGAAAATCTTTTTTGACCCACATACTTTGTATGCAGAAAGTTTTCAAAAGAAACAGCCTCAACAAGTTTAGTCATTAATTTTTTCTTCTGAGAGGCTGAAAACTTTGGCTGATTATCATTTACATTTAATTTTTGTTGAATCCATGAAATAATTTCAGGTTTTCTAATGTACATATATTCAACACCAATACTTTGGCAGTAAATATCTTCTAGATGTGAAATAATTACACTTAATGGTTGTGGTCCAAGCCCAATTATTTCACCTGCGTTAAATGTAGTGTTTAAATCATCCTGACTTAAACCAAAATTATCAATTGAAAGAGTGGGTGTATAAGTTCTCCTATCTCTTACAGGGTTGGTATTTGTAAATAGATGTCCCCTAGACCTATATCCATTTATTAGATTAATAACCTTAAATTCTTTTTGTACATGATCAGGAATTTGAGGGCTTATCCCATCAAGAATTTCATCTTTAAGAAAGTCACTGTTGGCAAAGTCATAACCCTGAAAAAAAGCTTTCCAACTAGGCTCTAAGGAATCAGGATCTTTTAGATATTGATCATAAAGGTCAGAAAAGTATCCTGCGTGAGCAGCATTCAAAAAAGAAAAATTGTCCACTTAGTTTAATTTACTTAACAAATGTAAATAATATATATATTTTAAATGTTCCTTTTCATCAGAGAATTAGCAAAATCACGTAAAAAATCTTTCTTTTCATGACTAATTTGTAATTCGTCCAACATTTTCAATGAAATATTAGTAAAATTCTCGATTTCAGCAGATATTTTTTCAGGAATATTGCATTTTTCAAATAAACTTCTAACCTCAGAAATTTTATTTAAATCATCAGTAAATTTTGAGGAATATAATTTTGTTAGGTTTTCACTGTCATCTGAGTTGAGCAATTGTTTAGCTCTTATAAAAAGTAAGGTTTTTTTGTTTTCAAGAATATCTCCACCAATTTTTTTCCCAAACTTTGCTTCTTCGCCATAAGTGTCTAAAAAATCATCTTGAATTTGAAAAGCTAAACCCAAATTTTTTCCAAATTCATAAATATTATTTTGATCTTTTTCAGATGCTCCTGCTACAATTGCCCCCATTTTCATTGAAGCTCCAATTAAAACAGCAGTTTTGAATTCAATCATCTTTAAATATTCGTCTGCTGATACATCTGCCTTTTTAGAGAAATCAATATCCATTTGTTGCCCCTCGCATACCTCAATAGCTGTTTTGCTAAATAGCTCTGCTAAAGAAACAAATGTATCACCTGAATAATTTTCAAAAAGTTGATAAGCTAGAATCAACATTACATCTCCTGATAATATCGCGGTACTTAAATCCCATTTCTTATGTACAGTCTGGTTACCCCTTCTAATTGGAGCTTCATCCATAATATCATCATGAACTAATGAAAAATTATGAAAAACCTCAACTGCTAGTGCAGCATCTAAAGCATCTTTGTGATTGTCATTGAAAATATCACAAGTCAATAAAGTAAGAATTGGTCGAATTCTTTTTCCCTTTAAGCCTAAGATATATGAAACAGGTTCATATAAATTTTTGGGATTTGTTGGTGACTCAAAATTCTCTAAGTATGATAAAAATTCTGAGCGATATTCCTCTACGGTTAACATTTTACAAAAATACTAGATATATGATAATTGAATGCTACTTTTTTAAAATTTGTATCAATTAATTCACTCTAGAAGAAAATTATAATAATATCTTACTAAATTTGTGTGCATAAGCTATTGAAATGTATAGATCTCATAATTGTGGTGAATTAAGAATTAATGATTTAACGAAACAAGTTGAACTTTCGGGATGGATTCAAAAAATCCGTGATAAAGGTTTTATTATGTGGGTTGACCTTAGAGATCGTTACGGTATTACCCAGTTAATTTTTGATCAAGAAAGAACTCCAGCCGATGTTATTGAGCTTGCAAAAACTTTGGGTAGAGAATTTGTAATAAATATAAAAGGAGATGTTATTGAAAGAGCCTCAAAAAATTCTTTAATAGGTACTGGTGATATTGAGGTTTTAGTCACAGATTTAAAAATATTAAACACATCAATTACACCCCCATTTACAATCGAAGATGAATCTGATGGCGGTGAAGAATTAAGGATGAAATATAGGTACTTGGATATCAGAAGAAATCCGGTAAAAAATAATTTAATCCTTAGACATGAAATAACTCAAGAGGTCAGAAAATATTTGTCGGACAATTCTTTTATTGAAATCGAAACTCCATATTTAATAAAATCAACCCCTGAAGGTGCTAGAGATTTTGTTGTTCCATCAAGGATGAATCCAGGACAATTTTATGCACTACCACAATCACCACAAACTTTCAAACAACTTCTTATGGTAGCTGGTATGGATAAATATTTCCAAATCGTTAAGTGTTTTAGAGATGAAGATTTAAGAGCAGATCGACAGCCTGAATTTACTCAGATTGATTGTGAAATGGCATTTGTTGACCAAGATGAAATCCTAACTACTTTTGAAAATTTAGTTAAACATATATTCAAAGCGGTTAAGAAAATTAATCTTGATAAATTTCCTGTAATGACATACGATGATGCCGTTCAGAAATTTGGGACAGATAAACCTGACTTGAGGTATGATATGACCTTCGTAGAATTAAATGATGTTACCCAACATAAAGACTTTAATGTATTTAACAATGCTGAGTTAGTTGTTGGTTTTGTTATTAAAGGAGGAAATAGTTTTACAAGAAAAGATATTGATAAATATACCGAATGGGTTAAAAGACCTCAGATTGGAGCTGGTGGACTTGCGTACATGAGAATTCAAGATGATGGATCTTTTAAATCATCGGTTGATAAATTTTATGATCAATCAGATTTGAAAAGTTGGTCAGAAAAATCAGGAGTTAATAAAGGAGATATTTTATTTATTCTAAGCGGAGATAAAGAAAAAGTAAGAACTCAACTTGGAGCTTTAAGGGTTCATGTAGCTGATGAATTAAACTTAAAAGATCCTGAAGAGTTTAAACCACTTTGGGTTGTTGACTTCCCACTACTTCATTGGGATGAAGAAACAAAAACATATCACGCAATGCACCATCCTTTCACATCTCCAAAAACAGATCAAATTGATTTGATTGATTCTAATCCGTCTGCCGTTCGTGCAGATGCATATGATTTGGTGTTAAATGGAAATGAGATTGGCGGTGGATCTATTAGAATACATGACAAGAAAATTCAACAAAAAATGTTTGATTGTCTTGGCTTTACAAAAGAAGAAGCTGATAAACAATTTGGCTTTTTAATGAATGCATTTGAATATGGTGCGCCACCTCATGGAGGAATTGCATTTGGACTAGATAGACTAGTTGCGATTATGGGTGGAAATGAAATTATTCGTGATTTTATAGCCTTCCCAAAAAACAATTCAGGTAGAGATATAATGATAGACTCTCCATCCTCAATTTCAGAAGAGCAGTTAAAAGAAATTAATCTTAAGAAGAGATAATAGAAAAGTGAACAAAATAATATTTATATTTTTCACAATTTCAGTATCATTAATTCTATATGGACTACTAAGTGAATCTGAAAATTTTCAAAAGTATATTGGCTTTGGAGTTTTAATTTTATTTTTTATTGTTTTCCCTTTATTCTCATATCATCGATGGAAAGATAAAAAGATGGATGACTACTACTTGAATAGTGAAAACCTTAAAAAATTTAGAGAGAATAGCGACCTTTAGTTTAAATTTCTTCTTGCAATAAAAAACTTTTCAAGCATATCTTTACATTCATTTTGAAGTATTCCACCATATACTTTTGTCTTGGGGTGAAGTTTAGTTCCTAATTTTTTGAAGCCTCTTTTAGGATCATCCGCGCCGAAATAAATTTTTGAAATTCTGCTCCAGTATAATGCTCCTGCACACATTTGACATGGCTCCAAGGTAACATAGATAGAGCAGTTTTCTAAATACTTTCCACCTATGTAATTGGATGCAGAAGTTATTGCTAATATTTCTGCATGAGCAGTAACATCATTTAAAGCTTCAACCATGTTGTGGGCTCTTGCTATAATTTTATTGTCAGCCACAATTACTGCACCTACAGGTACCTCCCCTTTTGACAAAGCAATTTTTGCTTCATCAATTGCTTTGCTCATAAAATAATTGTCATCAAATTCAATTTTCATAGCTATCTATTGGTATTCCACACCAGTAATTTTATTGTAAACATTTAATGCTTTCCTGTCAGAAAGTGAAGCCACATAATGACAAATCTCAAGTAATCTAGAATAAAGATTATCATGATTTAGATTCGTAGTTGAAGGTAGTAATTTTAAAATTAGATCATCATAACTAGTTTGATTTCCTTCATAATATCGATTTACTGATGAAATAAAAGTATCTAAAAGTTTATTAATAATATTGTAACCAGCTACCTCCTTTTCAATTACTTCCTTTGATTCATAAATTTTCTCAACACTGATTTTTATTATGTCTGAAATCTGAGACTTATACTTACTTTTTTTCAATAGAGATACATGAAAATTACCACTTAAAATATCATTTTCATTTTCTAAAAATATTTGTACTGCCTCATTTATTAATGTGTTAATCGATAACGCTCTGAGATAACTTACTCGATCAATTGTATTATTTAAAGTATTGTACTTTTCAGTATTAATCGAATCCCTTACAAGATTTATCAAATATTCTAAAGCATAATCCTCTTGCACCAACCCGAGATTAATACCATCTTCAAAGTCAATTATAGTGTAACATATATCATCAGCGGCTTCTACCAAAAAAGTTAACGGATGTCGATTATATCCTCCATCATCTTTTAATAATCCAAGCTCATTGGCAATATCGACATATGTATTTTTTTCGTTTTGGAAAAAGCCATATTTCTTATCGGAAATATTTGATGAAGGTTTTACGGGAAGTGATTCTTTGGGATATTTTACAAAAGTTCCAAGGGTTGCATAACTTAGTCTTAGCCCTCCTTCTCTTCCAGGACGAGATTGTGTTAAAATCTTAAATCCATTTGCATTACCTTCAAAATCACACAAATCTTGAAATTCCTTTTTATTTAAAATATCCTTGAATTTTTTTCCTGGCCCAGAGATAAAATATTGTCCTATTGATTTTTCTCCAGAATGGCCAAAAGGTGGATTACCAATATCATGTGCCAATGAAGCTGAAGCGACTATAGCGCCAAAGTCATTTGATTGGTATCCTAATTTATTTTTTAAATGTGGGTATTTTTTTAAAATCTCTACTCCTACTTTTCTCCCCAGTGATCTTCCTACTACACTAGTTTCCAAACTATGCGTAAGCCTTGTATGCACAAAATCTCCCTGTGAAAATGGAACTACTTGAGTCTTGTCCTGTAGACTTCTAAACTCAGAAGAAAAAATAATTCGATCATAGTCAACCTCGAATCCAAGTCTTGTTTCATCCTGATCAATTCTTTTTCTTTTAAAGTCATCTCCATGTCTCTTAAGAGACAGTAATTTTTCCCATTCCATAGAAAATTATAATACCCCCAATAATAATAAAAATGCAATTAATAAAATCATAATTGCAACTAAATTTCTAATGTAATTTAGAGTAACCTTTTTTAAAGATTTAAAACCTAAAAATGACCCTGCTACTGCAGAGAGGATTGCCACAAGACCTAGTACTATATAATTTGATATTTCAAAATCCTTTATGTTGGAAAAATATACCCCAATTCTGGTAAGATCAACAAAAAATGAAATTACTACAGTGGTTGCTATAAAGACTGTCTTATCTAAATCTAACTTAATTAAAAAGGCACTTCTTAGTGCACCTTGATTTCCTGTTAACCCCCCAAAAAAACCGCTTAATATACCGCCTAGAGGAAGTATGGATTTATTAAACTTTAACTTCTTAAAAAATGGTATCAAGTCGATTAAAGCAAAAGCTATTAAGATAATTGCGATTATAAATTGTAAGTAAGAAACATTCATATTATTCCCCAGCAAATTGTAAGTAAATAAGGTATCGTTACTTATAAAGAATAATGCATACGATCCAACAAAAGCAAATAAGATTGCTGGGATTCCGAATTTGATTAAGACCTCTTTGTTGAATTGTTTACCAATAATTGAAAGCTTAAATATATTGTTGCAAAAGTGAACAATTCCAGTCAGTGATATGGCAATTTCAGGCGGGAAAAAAATAAGCATCACAGGAGTGAGTATTGTACCCAAACCAAAGCCAGAAAAAAAGGTTAGAAGTGCAGCTACAAATGCTACTATTGCTATAATTAAAATTTCCATTTTTAATTTTAAATTCTTTTATAATATAATATTCATTTATATTTATTTAAAATTATTTTGAAATGAAAATCAAACTATCACTAATATTTTTTCTCGGAACCTTAGCAACCTTAGTTGCTCAAAATGATGATGTTTATGAGAACTGGTCTAGTATCGAAGTTGATTATGGCTTAACCAAAAATATTGACATTTATGGGGGTGGACAGCTAAGGATAAAGTCGGTTGGTGACACATACAACAAATCCTTTTATGAAATTGGTGCAAAAATTAAAATTAATGATTACCTAAGTTCTGGATTTGGTTATAGGGGGGTTGACGAATTGGATGATGTAGGTAATATACAAGGCCATGAAAAATTTAATAGATATCACGCTTTTTTGACCGGTGCGTATGATTATAAAAAATTTGATTTTCGATTGAGACTTCAATTTCAAAGAAAAAATGAAACGGGAAATTCTGATTCTTTAAACAATGATTTTTTTAGAACAAGGTTTGAGGTTAGATACGATATTAAAGGCTGGAAAGCTGATCCAAGAATAGGTATTGAGTTTTTTACAAAAGATGATTTAAATTTTGATGAGAATTACAAAAAGTACAGGTTTTCATTTGGCACAAAACTAAACTTAAAAGGACCAAATTCTCTAACAATAAAATATATACTTCAAAAGCAGGTTAGAGTTGAATCTCCAATATCACATCACATATTAAGATTAAACTATAATTATTCAATTAAAAGAAAATAATTATTTGTCAATAACTTAACATTGAGTTAACATTGGACCCAGGATGTATCTTGATATTTGTCATAAATAAATTTATTATGAAATCAAATGCATTAATCTTATTATTTAGTCTTTTTACCTTTTTTACGTTCGCTCAAGATTCTGACAGTGAACCTAAAGGAGAACCTCATTTTAAAGTATTTTGGAACTACAATTATGATTTTTCCGAAGATGTTACTCAAACCAGTGCCTTTGAGCTTGACCGTGTATATCTAGGATATAAATACAAATTCAATGACAATGTTTCAGCTAAAATCACTTATGATGTAGGCAAAAATGATGCAGGTAGCAATTATACTGCCTTTGTTAAAATTGCACAACTTGATTACAAACTAAGCTCAAAAGTAAAACTTAGTATGGGTATGATTGGCGGAAAACAATTTAACGATCAAGAAAAAGTTTGGGGATATAGATATATATATAAAACTTTACAAGACGAAAACAAATTTGGGTCAAGTGCAGACTTAGGTGTTAATGCAGAAATAAAATTAAGTGATAAGTTAACTACAAATATTTTTGCTTTAAATGGTGAGGGATATAAAAATCCACAAGATGCTGATGGTAACCAAAGATTTGGTTTAAATCTTATATATGATTTATCTGATAAATTAAAAATGAAATTTTACTACGATACTCAAGCCTCAGAGTCATCAGAATCCTTAAACAATATTGGATTATTTGCTGGTTATAAATATGGTGGTTATAGTATCGGAGCGGAATACAATAAAATGGAAAATGGGACAACCTATAAAAACCCTGTAGACAATCATAATTTAGATGGGATTTCAATTTATAATAGATATTCTATAAATGATAAATATGAAATTTTTGCTAGATACGATCAAATAAGTTCCAATGTCGTAGATGGTGCTACAAACTCTTGGAACTATGATGATGATGGTTCACTAATAATTATCGGAACTCAATATAAAGCTAATGATGGAGTAAAATTTTCTCTTAATGGAAGAAGCTTTACTTATGAAAACTTAGATACTAATTTATTTGAGG
>CACOFE010000015.1 GCA_902626365.1 uncultured Bacteroidota bacterium
GCGCCTAACAAAGGCGCTTTTTTTATTTGAATTATACTGGAATCATTTTTGTTATTTAAATTTGCACAGTTATAATTTTAACTTTGAAACCGAATCAAAAATCTGGAAGCTCAAAAAAAAATCAAATTGAAAAAATGTTTGATTCAATCTCTATTGAGTATGATTTGATAAATTCAATCATGACTTTTGATAGTCATAAAAGATGGAAGAAAAGCATATTAGAGATTGCTAAAAAAATTCAACCTAAAAATGCTTTGGACATTGCAACAGGTACTGCAGATATTGCACTTAATCTAGGAAGAATATCAAATTGCCAGGTAGTTGGTGTAGATATCTCTGAAAAAATGTTAAATGTTGGTCGTGAAAAAATATCAAAAATGAGATTATCTAATTCAGTTAGATTAGAAACTGGAGATGCTGAGAACTTAAAGTTCAATGACAATTATTTTGACCTTGTTACAATTGGATTTGGGGTAAGAAATTTTCAAGATTTAGAAAAGGGACTTAGAGAAAGCTTTAGAGTTTTAAATAAAGAAGGTACCCTTATAATTCTTGAGACATCTGTCCCAGAAAATAGAATTATTAAATTGTTTTACTCAATATTTACAAGAACATATATTCCTATAATGGCATGGATATTTTCAAAAGATAAATCTGCTTATAACTATCTGTTAAACTCTGCAGAATTATTTCCGTCGGGCACTAAGTTTAGTAATATTTTAAAATCTGTTGGATTTGCTGATGTTTTAATTAAACCAAAATTATTTGGATCATCAACTATATACGTAGCAACAAAATGATTTCAGAATTTAAGTTTTTTAGCGAGTTAAATTTTTTCTTAAAAAACAACGAATCGTTTGTTGTATTTAAGAAGCCAAGTCATAATAATATAGTTTGTCATCAAGGAGATGTAATATGCGGTCAAATTGATAACATAAACAACAATAAAGGTTTTTTATTTATGCCTTTTGATTTAAATGAAGATGGTTATTTCTTAATACCAAAAATCACTACTGAAACTAAATTTCATTTGAAGGTAAACAATAATAAGATTCATGAGGTCTCCATAAAGGACTTTAGTTCAAAGAAAAATTCTTATATAAAATTCATCAATGAAACAATTGATAATATTCACAGCTCAGAATTAGAAAAAGTGGTTTGTTCATCGGTTTTTAATGTAAAGTTAAATTCTATATCATGTATTGAATACTTCAAAAAATTAATTCAGTTAAATCATGATGCCTTTTGCTATTTATTTTATCATCCTGAAATAGGAATTTGGATTGGTGCATCACCTGAAAAACTACTTAATTTAAATAATGATGTTGTTACAACTTTTGCTTTAGCTGCCACTAAGAAAGAAATGAATCAAAGCTGGACAGACAAGGAATTCAGAGAACAAAAAATAGTAGAGGAACAAATAGTTACCGATCTCGAGAGCGGATGTACAAATATTGAAACTGGTGCTTTGCAAACTGTTAAAGCAGGTAACCTATATCATCTCAAATCAATTATAAAAGCTAAAACAAAAAAATCTTCATCAGATCTTATTAAATTACTTCACCCTACACCTGCAATTGCTGGAACTCCAAAAAATAAAGCAATTAGTTATATAAACAAAATGGAAAATTATAACCGGTCATTTTACACCGGTTTTATGGGTTTATTTGAAAAAAATTCATGTGATATTTATGTCAATATAAGATGTGCTAAAATGATTGATGATAATCTCACTATATATGTTGGAGGTGGAATTACAAAAGACAGTAATGCTTCCGATGAATGGAATGAAATAGTAAATAAGTCTCAAACAATGCTAGCAGTATTTCATAGTTCGTGATGTATATATTTAGTAAATTTGTATATGATTAAATACCCGATAATTCCTGTTGCCCAAACATTAATTTTATCATGTCTTAATTTTGATTTTTTTGATGTTGTAATTTCTCCTGGATCTAGAAATGTTCCTTTAGCAATTGGTTTTGCATCAAATAAAAAATTCAATTGCTATAGTGTTGTTGATGAAAGATCCGCCGCTTTCTTTGCTTTGGGATTATCACAAAAATCAAAAAAACCAACAATTTTAATTTGTACATCTGGCTCAGCACTTTTAAATTATTATCCAGCTATAGCAGAAGCTTATTACAGTGAGATACCCCTTATTATTTTATCTGCTGACAGGCCAGAATATAAAATTAATATTGGAGATGGGCAGACCATAAACCAATCAAACGTCTTTGAAAAAAATATTCTTTACTCAAATAGCCTAAAACAGGACTGTAGTCATGCAACAGAAGAAATTATTAAAAGTAATTTGCAGAAAATAGTTAATGATAAAGACGATTTTTTGAAGATTAAAAAATTACAAAAATCTATACAAACAAATAATGAGGAGATAATTGAAATAGCATTTAATCTTTCAATTAATAAGATGCAGCCAGTGCATTTGAATGTTCCAATGGAAGAGCCCCTTTATGAGTTTGTTGATTCACCTTCAATTAGTGTTAAAGTAAAAAAGAAAATTGAAAAAAACCTGTCTGTAAAAGATTTAGATAACTATTATAATACAATAAATAAAGCAAGTAAAATACTAATACTTATAGGAGTTTCAGATGGAGATATTCTTTCTAAAAAATCCATTCAAAAAATTAATTCCTGTTCCTCAATTATTGTTATGAAAGAACATACCTCAAATGTTTTTAATGAATCCTTCATTTCCAATATAGACAGACTAATAGGTCCGATTGAACTTCAATCTAATTCCGACTTTATATTTGATGAGTTATCGCCTGAAATTGTTATATCATTGGGGGGTATGATTGTTTCTAAAAAGATTAAATCATTTTTGAGAAATTATAAACCAACAAAACATTTTCACATAGGAAATAATATTTCAAAAGATTCATTTTATTCTGGAGTTAAACACATTAAGATCACTGCAAATAAATTTTTTGAAAATATTAATCTAAACAAATCGAATTCAAATTACTTTGATAAATGGAATCAATTAGATACCTCGAAACTTGATTTGCATAATCGATACATGAAGGTTATAAATTTTTCCGATTTAAAAGTTTTTGAAATTATGAAAAACTGGATTCCAAAAAAATATGAAATTCATGTTGCTAATAGTACTCCTATAAGATATTTTCAGTTGTTTGACTTAAAAAATAAGAATATGATGTTTGCTAATCGTGGGACAAGTGGTATTGATGGCAGTACGTCCACAGCAATTGGAAGTTCTGTCCAAAATGATTCACCAGTTCTATTGGTGACGGGAGATTTGAGTTTTTTCTATGATGTGAACGCTTTATGGAATAACCATATTCCAAAAAATTTTAGAATTATTATTATAAATAATTCTGGAGGTGGAATATTTAAAATTTTACCCGGATTTAAAGAAAATAATCTTTTCTCAGAATTTATTGAAACTCAGCATAATCTCTCAGCTAGACTTATTGCAAAAATGTTTAACTTTAATTATAGTCGAGTTTCAACTAAGTTTGGTCTTAATTTATATCTAAGAACATTTTTCAAGAATTCTAAAAAGCCAAAGATTTTAGAAATTAAAACCTCTAGTATCAAAAGCACAAAAATATTAAAGGATTATTTTAGATATTTGTCAAAGCCAAAAACATAAAATATTACAATGAAAGCTTCTTGGAAAGAAATAAAAAAATACGAGGATATAAATTTTGAAATTTATAATGGAGTAGCAAAAGTTACTATTAATAGACCAAAAGTTTATAACGCCTTTCGACCTGAAACTAATATAGAAATGCTTGACGCATTTGAAATTTGCAGAGAAAGAAATGATATTGACATAGTAGTAATCACTGGAATTGGGGATAAAGCTTTTTGTAGTGGTGGAGATCAAAATGTTAAAGGCACCGGAGGATATATCGGCGATGATGGAGTCCCAAGATTAAATGTTTTAGACTTACATAAAAAAATAAGGGAGTTGCCAAAACCTGTAATCGCAATGGTAAATGGATACGCAATTGGAGGAGGTCATGTTTTGCATGTAGTTTGTGATTTGACCATCGCTAGTGATAATGCAATTTTTGGTCAAACAGGTCCTAAAGTTGGAAGTTTTGATGGTGGGTTTGGTTCATCATACCTTGCAAGACATGTTGGACAAAAGAAGGCCAGAGAAATATGGTTTTTGTGTAAGCAATATTCTGCTCTAGAAGCATTAGAAATGGGGATGGTTAATAAAGTTGTTCCTTTGGAAAAGTTAGAAGAAACAGTATTAGAGTGGTGTGCTTTAATGCAGAAAAGAAGTCCTTTGGCATTGAGAATGATTAAAAGAAGTTTAAATGCGGAGCTTGATGGTCAACATGGATTAATGCAGCTTGCAGGTGATGCAACACTTCTATATTATTTGACTGAGGAAGCTCAGGAGGGTAAGGAAGCATTTTTAGAAAAAAGAGACCCTAATTTTAGGAAATATCCTAAATTCCCATAAAATAGAAAATCAAATTTTTTGAACTTTCACTCAATAAAAAAAATAAAATATTGGATTCAAGCATCAAGAATTCAAACTCTTCCATTGTCAATTTCTGGAATTATATTAGGATCTTTTTTTGCATACTATAATTACAGTTTTGACAATATAATTTTTATCCTTTCAATAATTACCGCAATCTCTTTTCAGATTTTGTCAAATTTTGCAAACGACTATGGGGATGGGATTTTAGGTACAGATGATGACCGAATTGGCCCAAAAAGAGTTATAGCGACTGGAAAACTCACACTTCAAGAACTTAAAAAGGGTATAATAGTTAATGTGTTTATTTCAATTACATTTTCATATTCACTAATTAAATATTCATTTAAAAATGATTATCTATTTATTGTAATTTTTCTCTTTCTCTCCATATTTTCAATATTAGCCGCGATAAAGTATACAATGGGAAAAACTCCTTATGGTTATTATGGTTTTGGAGATATTTTTGTATTTATATTCTTTGGATTATTAAGTGTGTTTGGCTCATATTTTCTACAAACAAAATCTGTAGATTATGAAGTATTTATTTTGGGAGCTATTATTGGATTTTTATGTGTTGGTGTATTAAATCTGAACAATATAAGAGATATAGAAAATGACTCTAAAATGAATAAAAAAACAATTCCGACGCGAATAGGTTTTAAAAATGCTAAATTGTATCATTATTGTTTAATTATTTTATCTATAATTCTAATAATAACATTCGTCACTAGATTTAAAATATCCGATAACCTGATTTTTATTATTGTTGGAATCCTTCCTATATCATTTCATTTGTACAAAGTCAATCAAGCAAAAAGCCCAATCGAATTTAGGCCACTATTAAAACAACTTGCTATTTCAACTTTTTTCTTTTCAATATTTATGTCAATTTTCTTGATTTATGAAAGCATATTTTTTTAAACATAATTTAGAGTTTAATATGCCAAGCAGAACATCAAGAGATGTTTTGCATAATAAACCTAGTTGGTATTTAGTGATAAAAGATCAAAGCAGGATTGGTATAGGGGAATGTAGTATTATTCCAGGGTTAAGTTTGGATAGGGTTAATGACATTGAGACTAAGCTTGATTATATCTGTAGAGAAATTTCTTCAGGCAATAAATTAGAAATTGAAGAATTTAATGATTATCCAGCCATCAAATTTGCATTGGAAACTGCTCTAATAGATTTTAATTTTTCTGAATCTCCATTCAAGATAAATGACTCAAATTTTTCAAACTTCCAAGATAATATTAAAATTAATGGATTGGTTTGGATGGGAGATATTAAATACATGCGGTCACAAATAATCGAAAAAGTTAATCGTGGTTTTTCATGTATAAAAATTAAAGTAGGTGCTCTAAAATTTGAGTCAGAATTACAATTGATAAAAGAAATAAGAAGAGATTTTACTCACGAGGATTTAGAAATTAGATTAGATGCGAACGGAGCATTTAAAATAAATGAAGCATTAGAAAAGCTTGAAAGACTTAATGAATTTTCTATCCACTCGATCGAACAACCAATCAAAAAAAATCATTGGCAAGAGATGGCAAAACTTTGTGAATTATCACCAATTCCTATTGCTTTAGATGAGGAATTAATAGGCATAAATCTTAGCAAAGCAGAACTATTAGATACAATAAAACCAGATTATCTCATACTTAAACCAAGTTTATTGGGAGGTTTCAAAGAGTGTGATAATTGGATTAGTTTAGCTAAAGAAAATGGGATTAAATGGTGGGCAACAAGCGCATTAGAGGGAAATGTAGGGTTGAATGCTATTGCCCAGTGGGTGTATACAAAGAATAGTAAACTCAGGCAGGGATTGGGCACAGGAATGCTATTCAAAAACAATGTAAATTCACCATTAGAAATTTCAGCTGACAGTATTTATTTGAATGAGAGTAAAGAATGGGATTTAAATTTTTTTTATAAAAATTGAAAAGCAAGCTTATACATAAAGACTTTAAATTACAGGGTATTTCATATTCTGCAAATGGTATTTTGGAATATTTAAAAGAAAACGAAGATTATTATAATTTTTTAAAATCCTGGTTTGATGATAAAGATTATATTTTAACGAATACCTCTGGGTCAACCGGTAATCCTAAAGAAATTAAGTTAAAAAAGTTAGACTTAATTGAATCCTCAAAACTTACAGCTAGATACTTTGATTTAAAAGTTGGAGATAAAATTATTAATTGTTTACCCATAAAATATATTGCAGGAAAAATGATGTTAGTTAGATCACTAGTGCTAGGTCTTGACTTATATCTTTTTCCAGTGAC
This sequence comes from uncultured Bacteroidota bacterium, assembly GCA_902626365.1. Classification (GTDB taxonomy): domain Bacteria; phylum Bacteroidota; class Bacteroidia; order Flavobacteriales; family Flavobacteriaceae; genus MED-G13. The sequence goes on from CACOFE010000015.1 coordinate 6,784, forward strand.
CAGCTCTCCCATTTCAGATTTAAAAAATAATTATGAGCTAATTGCTTTTACTCCAATACAATTAGAAAATTCAATTCCTTTTATTGAAAAAATTAAAAAAGTTTTGGTTGGCGGTAGCCCTGTTCAAGATAGATTAAAGGAAAAGATTTTAAAATGCAAATCGGATGTTTATGAGACTTATGGAATGACTGAAACAATCACACATGTTGCAGTAAGAAATCTTTCTATGGGTGAAAAAGAATTTACAACTTTACCTGGAATTGAAATAGGTGAGAAAGATAATTGTCTTTTTATAAAACCCAATCATTTAACTATTGAAATGGTTCAGACGAATGATGTTGTTGAATTTACCAATAAAAACCAGTTCCTATTAATTGGAAGAAGAGATTTTATAATTAACTCAGGTGGAGTTAAATTAAATCCTGAACTTATTGAAAAAAAACTTTCAAAGTATATTTCTGCGGACTTTATAATTAGTTCAATTGACCATGATAAATTTGGAGAAGTAGTGGCTCTAGTTTTTAAAAAAAATATTCCTGATGACTACAATAAAGGACTTACTCATTTAAGTAAATATGAAATTCCAAAAGAAGTTTTGGCAATTGATAATTTTCCAGAAAATAATGGTAAGATTAATAGGGTTAAAATTCGAAACTTGATAAATCATAATTAAAAGTTAATATTTTTTATTTCAATTTATTTATTTAATTCTTGGCATGGCATTTGAAATGTGTCCACTTTAACATAAAAAATAGAAAATGAAAAAACATATTCAAATTTTAGCAATCCTATTGTTATCGCTTTTTGCTGTCTCTTGTGACGACGACAATGACAATAACGACACTTGTTGTCATGGTTCTTCAATTGTTGATTTAGCATCTCAAACAGAAAGCTTAAGCACTTTAGTTTCTGCTCTGCAAGTAACTGGTCTAGATGCAACTCTCAGTTCATCTGGTGCTTTTACAGTGTTGGCTCCTACAAATGATGCTTTTGATGCATTCTTAACAAGTATTAATGCAGCTAGTTTAGATGATATCCCAGTTGATATTTTAACGAATGTTTTATTAAATCATGTTTTCATTGGAGAAGTTCAATCTAGCTCACTATCTAACGGATATGCATCAACACAAGCAGTTAGCGCTGCCTCTGGATCCAACATGTCCATTTATATAAACACAGATAATGGTGTAACATTTAACGGATTATCTTCTGTAACTGCTGCTGATGTAGTTGCTAGTAACGGAATAGTTCACATTGTAGATAGTGTAATAGGATTACCAACGGTAGTAACATTTGCACTTGCTGATCCAAACTTTGAAATTTTAGTACAGGCTCTTACAAGAGATGATCTAACAATGGATTTTGTTGGTTTATTAAATTCATCAACTAGTCCACCAACACCCCTTACAGTTTTTGCACCAGTCAATGACGCTTTTGTTAATTTATTAGACGAGCTAGGCGTTAGTGGTTTAAATGATATTGATGAACCAACATTGTCAGCTGTTTTAACATACCATGTAGTTACCGGAGCAAATCAATTATCTATAAATTTATCTGATGGCATGGAGTTTACTACAGCCGGAGGAGGAACATTACTTTTTAATTTTGGAGACAATGGCGAAGGAATATTAACTGATAATAATGGACGCACTAGTAACATTGTTGCGGTTGATGTTCAGGCTAATAATGGAATTATACATGCAATTGATACAGTTGTATTACCGTAAACTATTTAATATTTCCACTTTTAAAAACACCCCTTTTACAGGGGTGTTTTTTTTGACTTAAAATTTATTATATTGTTACTATAAATAAAATCAATGACTAATGAAAAATTTATTATTACTATTAATGATTGCTATTTTTATGGGGTGTAATCAGTCCGACCAAGTATCAGATCAAAAATTTGATGTTGACTATCCTTTTGAAAATGGCGTGTCAATGGAAGAAACATCCGTTGATCCAATGGGCAATATTTTTTCTTACCCAGAGGGTGAAGCAGGAATTACAGGACAAACAGCCCAATGGGAAAAAGGGTTTGAATCGGGATGGCATTATCATCCATATACCGGAGTAGCGTATGTAGTTCGTGGAGAACTAACTGTAAAGTTTGACGAAAATACTGCACTAGACGATTTGGACGGCGAAAAGACTGTAACCAAAGAACAAGTTTTTGGACCAGGTTCAGCTTTTTTAGGAGTTGCTAACACTTGGCATAAATCATCAAGTACAGGCGATGAGGATTTAATATTTCAGGTAACATGGCTTGGCGAAAAAGGTCAGCCGGTTAAGGTATCAAGCAACTAATATATTTTAAATTCTAACTTAAATAATTAAAACTATGAGAAAACTATTTATTTTAATTTTTGCTGTAACATTTACAGCGTGTAATGCACCTGCTGAGCAAGTAGGCGCTGGGTTTTTTACCTATGATGAAGGGGAAAAATATGTTGTAGGATCCGATGATATCACTGATGTGTGGGTTAAGTATATCGATGCACATAATAACAGGGATATGGATGCTATTATGGAAATGAATTCTGATTCAATTTCTATAACTGGTCCAGATGGAGCCCGTATTAACGGAAAAGAAATGCACGAACAAGCACTAACTGCTTGGTTTGAAGCAGAAGATCCTAAATGGGAAATTTACTGGGCAATGCCATACGAAGGTGTTAATGGTGGAGCTACTTGGGTAGTTGCTGGCCATGCGGTTACATTAAATGTTGAAGGCGAAGAGGTCAAGGTTAATTCTATGATTGACGGAGAAATTGTTGACGGAAAAGTTAACAGGTTTTTTGTTTATAATATGGCTGTACCAGCTGAGGCTACTGCTGAATAAATTTTAACTCTAAAAAAAGCACCCATCGGGTGCTTTTTTTATTTTTACGAAATGAAAAAATATATTGTTTTAATTCTTGTTGTATTTTTTAGCTCATGTAAAATTGAGCCTGAAATTACAATCCATAAAGTCCAAGGATCTCCTGAATATCCAAATGCAAAAATTAATTTGAATGAACCAATAGCTATTGAAGCTGGATATAAATTTTCATTTGATGTAATTAGCTATGAACTTGGTATGCAGACTCTCAAAAATTTTGACTATCAACTAGCCAACTCTGCTAAAGGTCAGCATATTCATTTTATTGTAAATAATGGTCCATACTCAGCTCACTATGAGGATACATTTACAAAACAATTTAAAGAAAGCAGTAATGTTATTTTAGCATTCCTTTCCAGATCTTATCACGAATCTGTAAAAAACCCAAATTCTTTTGTCTTGACTCAAGTCGGCGAAGATAAAATGGATTTAAATAAAGAATTTCTATTTTACAGTAGACCAAAAGGAACTTATGAAGGCTTAGACACTGAATATTTATTACTTGATTTTTATTTGGTAAATACTGAAATTTCCTCAAATGGAAATAAGGTTAAAGCAACAATTATGGATACAGAATTTATAATTGATGAGTGGGCACCTTATTATATCAAAGGCTTACCAAAAGGGGAAATAAAAATTAAACTTGAATTAATAGATGCCTATGGGAATTTAATTGATACGCCTTTCAATCCTTCTGAAAGGACAGTTACTTTGAAGTAATTTTTTCACATTGATTTAAGCAAACCCCCATCGATAGGAATATTTACCCCATTGATATAATTTGCATATTCTGAAGACAAAAAAGCAACTAAATAGCCAAATTCTTCGGGGTCACCGATTCTTTTCATTGGAACCATTTCTGACATTTTTTGAAAAACCTCATCTATTTCAATATTAAATTTTTTCGCTTTTTCTGAGTTTAATTCTTTTAGTCTTTCGGTGTGAAAGAAACCTGTCAGGATATTATTTACAGTTATATTGTGTTTGCCTGACTCAATCGACAAGGTTTTACCCCAACTAGTAACAGCTGATCTAATTGTATTTGAAAGGGCAAGATATGATAACGGCTCTTTTACAGAAACAGATGTCATATTAATAATTCTACCCCAACCATTTTTTTTCATTCCTTTCAATGCTGCCATTGAGGTACTTATAGTGTTTTGAAACAGTAAATTAAATGTATTTTCATAATCTGATTCAGAAACACTTAGCACATCACCTGCTGGAGGACCTTGTGTATTATTTATTAAAATATCAACAGAGTTAGTTTTAAAAAAATTATCAATTATTTCCTTATATTTTTTTGTGTTATTGTAATCAACAAGAATATAATTATGATCATTTCCTGTTAGTTTTTTTAACTCAATAATATTCTTTTTTAATAAAGACTCATTTCTTGAAACCATTGTTACAATAGCTCCACAACTAGCCAATTGTTTTGCAACGGCATAACCTAATCCTTTGCTGCTTCCCCCAACAAGTGCTTTTTTATTACTTAAATTTATTTTCATTTGTATTCTTCTCTTTTAGGACTAAATACATCCATTATTTTACAATTTGTTAGAGCTTTTCCTCTGTGTGGAGTATTCGATGGTATTACAATTGTATCCCCGTTTGAAAAAATACTCGTTATTCCGTTAACAGTGAATTCAAAGTCTCCACTTAGTACGTGCATTATTTGTTCATGAATGTGAAAATGGTCAGGTATTGAGGAATCCTTTTCTATTTCCCAAAACGCCCAAGTTATATTCTCACCATTTATAAATCTACCATGAAACCCAGGCACTACTTCACGCTGTTTTAAATTTTTTACATTTAACTTTTTATTCATAACATATAATTTATATTTGCCAAATCGGGATGTGGCGTAGTCCGGTTAGCGCACACGGCTGGGGGCCGTGGGGTCGCAGGTTCAAATCCTGTCATCCCGACAAATTTATTCATTTGACATTGAATAGGGGATACTACTTTCAGAAGAACCCCAATCAAAGTTTGGTGTATTTTTCATATTAAAAATTAGTTTACCACCATTTGTTATATCATTGTGATGTAACCAGTTTTTATTATAATGTTTTTCATTAAGTTTTACATTATCAACATAAATATTTTCATTAGTATTTTCAGCTGAATCAATAATAAACTTTCTACCATTAGGTAATGAAATTTCCACATAATTAAATAGTGGACTACCAATTACATATTCCATTGTTACTGGGGCAACTGGATAAAATCCTAGAGATGAAAATAAAAACCATGCTGAGGTCTGACCGTTATCTTCATCTCCACAATATCCATCTGCTTCGGCACCGTACAAATTATCTAAAACATATCTTATTTTTTCTTGCGTTTTCCACGGTTCCTGAGCATAATTGTAAAAATAAATTGCATGTTGAATCGGTTGGTTACCGTGCGCATACTGCCCCATATTTAGCAATTCCATTTCTAAAATTTCGTGAATTTTAAATCCGTAATAAGAAAAATCAGAGGTAGGTTCAGATGTGAATACTGCATCGAGTTTTTTAACAAAATCCTTTCTTCCCCCCATTAAATTTATTAGGCCTTGAGGATCATGCAGAACAGACCATGTGTAATGCCAAGAACTTCCTTCAGTGAAAGCACCTCCCCAAGCATCAGGAATAAATGGAGATTGAAAATTACCGTTTTTCAATTTGCCTCTCATGAAATTTGTTGACGAATCAAAAACATTTTTATAATTATTTGCTCTATTTTCAAATAACTCAATTTCACTTTTTGGACGACCTAATTCAATTGCCAATTTCCATATCGAAAAATCATTATACGCATATTCTAATGTTCTAGCTACATTCTCATTAATTGAAGAATCAAATGGAATATAGCCTAAATTATTATATTCAAAAGCTCCTTTTCTTCCGACAGAGCTTAAGGGTCCTTCATTCTCTGAGCTATTTATTATCCCATCATAGGCAACATCAATATCAAAATTTTTTATTCCTTTTAGAAAAGCCTCAGCAATGATAGACGCTGAATTTGATCCAATCATACAATCCCTGTGTCCTGGGCTTGACCACTCAGGAAGCCATCCACTTTCTTTAAATGGATTTACCATTATACCTTGCATAATTTCGCCAAGTTTTTCAGGATATAAAATTGTGTAAAATGGAAAAACTGCCCTGAATGTATCCCAAAAGCCATTATCAGTATAAAGTGGACCTTCTAAAATTTCTCCATTGTATGGGCTATAGTGAATTTGTTTTCCATTGATATTGTACTCATGAAACTGTCTTGGAAATAATATTGTTCTGTAAAAGCAGGAGTAAAATTTAATTTTATTTGATAAACCATAATCAGTGTTTTCAGCTTTAACTTTTATCTTTGACAATTCATTATTCCATGATTTACGTCCTTCAGCTAAAATTTCATCGAATTTTTTTGATTTTGGAAGTTCTCTGTAGAGGTTAATCCAGGCTTGTTCATGACTTATAAATGAAGATGAAACTTTAACTTCAACCAATCCATTATCGTTGGTATCAAAAGATACATATGCACCGACGTGTTTTCCGCTTAATTTATTTTTTGAAATAATATTTCCTCTTCCATCCCAAACCCCTGATTTTTTAAAAGGACGATTGAATTCAATTACAAAATAATTAGCAAAGTTTTCTGGAACTCCACCAGAATTATTTTTTGCAATTCCAATAATTTTATTTTCATTTGGAATCACTTTTATTTCAGAATTTTTAAAAAATGCATCAATTATGATATTTGAATTTTCTGATTTTGGAAAATTGAATTTAAAAAATGATGACCTGTCAGTTACTGTAAATTCAACTTTGGTATTTATCTCGTCAAGAATAACGGAGTAGTAGTGAGGCTCAACTATCTCTTTGTCATGACTGAATTTTAATTTTCTCTCACTTTCTAATACTGATAATTTTCCAACCGATGGCATTAACGAAAAAGCACCATAATCATTAATCCATGGACTTGGTTGATGCGTTTGTTTGAAACCAACAAGTTTATCAGACTTATATGTATATGCCCATCCATCTCCCATTTTACCAGTTTGTGGTGTCCAAAAATTCATACCCCATGGTCTGGCGATAGCTGGATAGGTATTTCCATTTGAAAGTTCAAAAGAGGTATCAGTTCCAATTAGAGGATTCACATATTTTACATAGTCTTCATTTGTTTGTGTATAAATAAAACCACAAAAAAGAAAAGTTAGACAATATAATATCAGATTTTTTATCATTTTAATAGACTATAGATTCAGGCCTATATTTTTTTTCTTTACCAAAATCTTTATTTGGTTTTGGCCCCATTGTAAATTCAAGTTCACCACCCTTTAAAATTTCTTTATGAGTAATATAGGAATATTTATGTTCCTTTCCATTTAGTGAAACAGATTGAATGTAAATATTCTTATCACTATTGTTTTTAGCAGAAATTTTAAATTGCTTTTGTCCAGGAATATCTAAAACTACTTCATCAAAAAGGGGTGAACCAAAAACATATGCTCCATTTGATGGATTTACTGGATAGAATCCCATTGAAGATAATATATACCAAGCAGACATTTGCCCACAATCTTCATTACCAGAAAGTCCGTCAGGTTTATCAGTATATAATTCATTATTTATATATCTAACTTTATCAGCAATTTTATAATGTTCACCGGAATACGCATACATATAAGTAGTGTGGTGACTTGGTTCATTCCCATGAGCGTACTGACCAATTAATCCTGTTATATCCATTGAAGCTTCCTCTCCTAATTCAGAAGACATACTAAATAACTCATCTAATTTTTTATTGAACTCTTCATCTCCACCTAATAATTCAATTAAGCCTTCCGGATCTTGAGGTACGAGCCAAAGATATTGCCAGGCATTCCCCTCACAATAATCGTTTACTCGATGCTCAGCTGAAATAGGGTCAAATGGGGTTCTCCAAGAACCGTCAGAAAGCTTACCTCTCATGAATCTAGTTTCTGGGTCAAAATATTGTTTGTAGGCTTTGGATCGATTTATAAAATATTCATAATCTTCCTCCTTTCCCAGCTTTTTAGCTAATTGTGCAATTCCCCAGTCACCAATGGCATATTCCATACTACTTGCTACCGACTCAACCATAAAGTCGGCAGGAATATATCCTCTTTCCATCAAATCTTTAACTCCAGGCTCAAAATCTCCGGTAGCACTAACTTTAGCTGCTTCAAAAACTTTTTCTAAATCTATATTATCAAATCCTTTTAACGCCGCATCAATTACAACAGGAATTCCGCTATAACCAGGCATCGTATTTGTTTCATTACCACGAAGGTGCCATACTGGAAGCTTACCTTGGTGTTCATAAATTTTAATCATTGAATTAACAAAATCACTGACCCTTTCAGGATGTGTTATGGTATAAAGCGGATGAGCTGCTCTGTATGTATCCCAAAGTGAAAATAATGTGTAATTTGTAAACGATGAATCCTTATATACAATCTTGTCTGTACCTCTGTATTCACCGTTCAAATCGTGATAAAGATTTGGGGCAATCATAGTGTGATACATTGCTGTATAGAATACCCTTTTCTTCTTTTTATCTTTGGTTTTAATTTTAATTTTAGCCAATTCATTTTCCCATTTCTGTTCAGCATTTTTCTTAACTCTGTCAAAATCCCAATGTGGTAATTCAATCATCATATTTTCCAAAGCATTTTTTGAGCTTACAGTAGAAATACCCATTTTAACCATAATCTTTTCATCTTTTTCTGTAGAAAATTCTAAAAATCCTTTTACATAATCTCCTTTTCTTTCAATGCCTTTAAATTTTTTATGTCTGTCATAAATAATAAAATCGGAAACAGGTTTAGAAATTATAAGACTAAAATATTCTCTTTGATCTCTTGCCCATCCTGTTGAGAATCTATGACCCTCAAAAAGTGTATCATTAACTTTTTTAATATAGGTTTCAGTTGGCCTATCTGCACTACCTTCTCCAAGGTCAATAATTATTCTAGACTTTTCAGATTCAGGAAAATTATAATTATGAAGTCCTACTCTTTCAGTTGCTGTTAATTCAACATCAATATTATATCTTTCTAAATGAACCTTATAGTATCCTGCCGTGGCAAATTCTTTATTTTTTCTATACAGTGATGAATAACCGGCCATATGATTTTCCTGTGTTCCTGCACCAGTTTTTAATTTTCCTGTTGCTGGCATTATCGTTAATTCTCCAAGATCTGACATACCAGTTCCACTAACATTTATGTGACAAAAACCTTTAACGATACTGTCAGTATGGTGATATGATGATGACCAATCCCAACCTTTATTAAAATTTGTTGGTCCAACTTGCACTCCACCAAATGGAACGTTTGCCCCAACAAATACATGTCCATGCCCTCCGGATCCAATAAATGGATCAACATAGTTGATTAGTTTCTCATCACTTTTGAAAAATGCTGCACATGAGATAAAAATAATTGCAAATATTATGTAGATAATTTTCTTCATTTTCTTCATTTTTAGTTGTAACTAGGTGGTTTGATTAAATTTAGGTTAGATGAATTATTTTCTGAAATACTAAAATCTAAAACTCCACCATTCTTAATTTTATCCCACGAAATCCAAGTTGAATTTTGTTCAATTCCGACAAATTTCAATGAATTTATGAAATAATTTTTTGATTTATTTTTTCTGATTTTTAAAATTTTATCATTTGGAAGACTAATATCAATAGAATTAAATTGAGGGATATTTATCGAAAACCCCCCAACTCCGGGAATCAGAGGATAAAGTCCCACAGACGCAAAAACATACCAAGCTCCCATAGTACCTAAATCATCATTTCCCGGGAGACCATCCTCTTCACTACTGTACATTTCATTTAATATTCTTTCAATTGTTTTTGAGGTTTTTTCAGGTTTATCTATCCAGTTATAAATCCACGGTACCTGAAAATCAGGTTCATTCCCAGCTGCAAACCAATCCTCTTCATATTCAGCATCAAGTCTAACAAATAAAGAATCAAGCCTTTTCTCTGCAAATCTTGGTCCTCCAATGGTATCAATTAACTTATTTAAATTATGGGGAACCATCCAGAAATAATTTTTGTAAGTACCTTCTCGCCAGTCGTGTGTTTTATCTTTCCAGACCCCATTTGGAAATTTAGAATTTAACCACTTCGTTTTTGCATTATAATTGTTTTTCCAATTTTGAGATCTATTTTTAAAATACTTGTAATCCTCTTTATTTGCTACTGCATTTAATGCGAATTGAGCAATTGCAAAATCAGATGATGCATACTCAAGAGACATGGACGCAAATGTATGACCATTATTAATATACTCCTCCAAATAAGGACGAATCTCTTGTTTTTGAGAATATAGCCTTGGTATCAGTGCGCCCTTTTTCATATACCTATAAGCGCTTTCCAAATCAAAGTCATCCCCACCAAATGCATATGAATTGGATATTAAAATTGGAGTAGGATCCCCTTGCATAATTCCTGTTTCAATATTTGCCAATATCCACCTTCCATAGCCTCCGGCTTGTTCAGCAAAATCTACAAGTGATTGCATCATATCACTGCTTTTTTTAGGAAATAACATAGCAATTAATTGACCTTGAGTTCTGTAAGTGTCCCACACACTGAAAGAGCTATATTGCTCACGATTTTCTTTTGTTTTATGAACTTTAAAATCAGCACCCATATACTCACCGTTAACATCACTTACTATATTTGGATGAATTAATGAATGATAAAAATGTGTGTAAAATTGTTTTATTCTGTCTTGATTTTTTGATTTAATTTTTATGGCAGAAAGATATTTGTCCCATTCTTTAGAAGTTTCTCTTTGATACTCCTCAAATGTTAAATGCTTTTCTTCATTTTTTAAATTTTCTTTCGCATTTTCAATTGAAACAAAAGATATTGCTATTCTATAATTTATTTTATCAATTTCATTAGTTTCAAATGTGAAGTAAGCTCCACTATTTTTTCCTGAACTACTTTTTTTAGTGGATAGTTTTTTTTCTTTCCAAGTACCATTATATATTGAAGGTCTATCAAATTCAGCTGCAAAATAAATCTTATAATCGGATTCAGTTCCACAAAAATCTCCTCCTCTTGTATAGCCTTCACAGCTTGAATCTGAGGTTATCTTTACAAAAGCATCTTTTATATTTTTTGGCGGTGAAGAGTTTATGCCTGTCCCAATTATAAGGGTTCCATAATTTGAATTATCAAAACTAAATTTACCAATTCCCGATCTTTTAGTTACCGTTAAATCTACATCTATATTATCATTCATTTTTAACGATAGGTGCCCTGCTTTTGCTATTTCAACCTTTTTATACTTTTTATAAGAATTCATATCATTTGGAGATTTTTCAATGATTCCACTCATGGGCAATATTGGAAAATTTCCAAGATTTGAACATCCCGCACCGTTAAGCTGAGTAATGACAAATCCTTTATGTGCCGAAAAAAATGTTGGGGTAAATTGAACCATTCCAAAAGGATAAGTAGCTCCGATAAAATTATAGCCACATGCTAAACCGTCGCCTTTTGACCCAATTTTAGTATCTACTAATGAAGAATATTCTTGAGCATTAATTGGGCTAATTAATAAAATAAATATAAAAGCTAGTATGTTATTTTTAAGATTAATCATTTGCTAATCGATCGGAAAAATTCCAAATCCTGAAAACCCCATTTCAATAAATTGACATCCACTGCCGCCGACAGTATTTGTGTATCTAATTCTCAAAAATCTAGATAAGGTTTCACTACTTACATCAAATTCAATACTACTACTATTTTCACCATCAATTGATTGTGTATGTATTAATATCCATCCGGCATTTATTAATGAGTCAGTAGTAACCGGTGATGAGGTAACTGAATTACCAGAGCTTTCGAAAACTGGAAAAGTTTCAGCATTTTCAAGGTCTGGTCTCATCCAAATTTCGATTTCATTTGGGGTATTTCCAGAAAAGCTCCAAGTAGGTCTGAAGTCCATATTTACTTTTGCTAAATATGTTGATACACCTAAATCAATTGTAAAGAATCCAGGAATTGCATTTTCCCCTGAATGATATCCATATAGGTCCCCAGAGTAAAATGAATTATTATCAAACAGATAATTTTCTGGTTCTGCACCATAGAATGTTCCTGGATTATCACTTGGTAAATTAACTAAGTCAAATTCAGATTTATCCAAATCTACCGGTTGAATATTTTCACCATAAAAAGTCAGTTCAGTATACTTTACGCCTTCGTTACTTACTGTTGATATGGTTCTGAGCCTTATAAATCTTTTTTGCGATGAACTATTTGGTATAATAATACTAGACACCCCAGTCTCATTTCCAGCAACTTCTTGCTCTTTAAGTAATACCCAACCTGCATTTATAAAATCGTCTTCACTGCTTGAGTTCGTTTCAGCAAAATCTAAATTATCTCTTCCCCAAATCTGAATTAAAGTTGGATTATGAGCTGATTCAATTTCAGGATCAATTGAATGAATATCTATTCTGCGTAAATCTGTATTAACTCCTAAGTCAACTGTAAAATGATGCGGCAAGCTATTTGGCCCAGAGTTATAGGTATATGTATCATCTCCACTCCAATTGCTATTGTTGTCAAAAAGATATTCATTTGGATTTGCGTTGTTATATGTGCCTGGGTTGTCACTTGGCATTCCGACAAGCCTAAAGTAATTTTTATTTAATATAGAATAAGGTAATTCAGGCATTGTATAATTAAGTGGACTAAGTGAAATAGAATCGATACCGTCAAGACCTGATTGAATTACAGATGTGGTTATAATATTTCCATTTGGTTTATATTGATATAATCTTTTTCTGTTTTCTTCAAAAAATAAAGTATCTCTTGTAACTTCATCAAATTCATTTTCGTAGTCAAGTATCGTAAAAATTACATTTTCAGATTGTGCATTACTTAGAAAATTTGCATAGGTGCCATCATCTTCAAATGAAAAATCATTTATTTCTCTAGGGTCTTGATCTGAAACAAAAACATCTCCAACTGCGCTTCCAGCTACAACCTGAGAAACCGAAAGATTACCAAGTTCATCTTGAGTTGTAACAGTAAACTCATATGACCTTTCATCAAGGTTTGGTAAAATCATACTGTATATACCATCACTAATGTTTTCATTTATGATATCGTAAATTTCTAACTCATTATCATACTCAATAATAATTTGAGTAGAGTTCCCTAAAAATTGTGTTTGACCCTCAAGCTGTGCTCTGTAATAACCTGGTCTTACTTTTAAAGTGTCTAATTTCCCAGCATAAACTTCTTCTCCATCTAGATAATCTTGGTGAATTGAGTCCATGTCTCCACAAGACAAAGCTAATACTAATATGGTAGCTATGAATAGAAATAATTTATTATTCTTTTTTTTCATAAGTTAATTTATTACACTTCCCCAGAAAGATAACTCTCCGATTACAGTTACCATTTGATTATTCCACGATTCTACATTAACAAATCTTATATATCTAATATTATATTGTCGTGCGTCATATCCAAATACAAAATCCTCACCATTATCTTGATATTCATAATCCTCAGCAGTATTAGAGCCAGGTGGTAATCCTGATGGCTTAAATGATTCAAAGTCACCCATATATATCCAGCCATCGCCAGGATTATCAGGGTCATATATTGGGAGGCCATCTAAATTTTCCCTACCATATATTTTAAACCTTTTTGGGTTACCATGTTTATATAATTCAGAGCCACCTCTTTGATATAATTTAAATCTATTTAATTTAGCGGTTTGACCTAAATCTAATGTCAATTGGTGAGGTAGGGGTAGAAAATTAGTATGACCACAATTCCATTGATTACTCCAATATCCGTCCCAAATTTGATTTGCAGAAAAACCATATTCACTAAAACTTTCATCACCAGGCATTGATTCAATTGCCCAGTAAGCTTTATCAAGAAAAATATCTTCTAGTGGTGTTACTTCAAAACTTCTGGTTGCAGTTTGATTTCCCCACCTATCCTCGACATAAATTACAAATGTCGTTGGAACAGGATCATAACCTCTAAAGCTGTATGAGCTGTTTGCTTGACTTGTGTAAAAGGATTCTCTAAAAACTAAATTTCCATCATCATCTAAAACAGACATGTTTAGAGAAACATCTGCTCGTGTAGGGTTTAGATAAGAAATATTGATTCCTCCGAAATCTTGAGTTCCTTCCATTGAGTTTAATATTGCGTGAATTGGCGCTTCCAGAGGCGAAATATTTACTATGGTTGGTACAGATTGATTTTCTCCTCTGTCCACAGCAAAAACTTCAACTGGGTATGTTCCTTCCTCAGCAAATCCGACTATACTAAGCGAGTCAATTACAGCAGATACTATTACCTCTCTTTCAATTTCATTTTCATCTTCAAATGCTGCTTTTACATACAATAGATCCTCATCAGAGGGTGGGGTAAAGTATATTATTGCTCCACCCGCAGTATTTACAACTTCATCTACGGTAACTTGACCTGGAGCAATATTATCAGCTCCATACGGACCATGTTCGGAATCATCAATACATGATGCAATCAGAATACTTATTATTATTAAATAAACTTTATAATTCATAATATTTATATTTTTTACCATCCAGGATTTTGTATTAAATTCGGATTCCTTAATAATTCATTTTGACTAATAGGCCACAAATAGTCCTTCTTCAAGAAATTTCTATAATATATATTTTCAACCTCATAAAACCCTTCAACATCTGACCTCACAATATTCCAGCCTCTAATAGGTCTACTAAAATATTCTTCTGCTAATTTCCATCTTCTAAGATCCCAGTATCTGTACCCTTCCAAAGCCAATTCTATCATCCTTTCATTTTGTATAATTTCTCTCATTCCTTCTTTTGTATTTGGTTTTCCAGGATCATTTGAATATTGAGCCCAAGTATTTAAAATATCTCCACCCAAATCTAGTCCAGCATTATGTCTGACAGCTTGAATATATTCATAAACTTCAGCATCTGGGGAATCTTTAATTTCATTTAATGCTTCAGCATAATTTAAATATAAATCTGCCATTCTTATTATAGGAAAAGAGTATCCTTTTATGGTAGACCCTTGTAGGGAGATAATATTTTCATAGTGAACAAGTTTTTTAGCAAAATATCCTGTAATCGAATATATTTCAAAACCATTTTTTCCAGAGGGAGCCCCGGCTTTTGCGTTTAAATATGGAATTTGCTCAATATTAGGAGTTTCAAGAGAGAACCACTTGCCTCCATCAAAACCAATAGTTGCATAGAATCTTGGCTCTCTTTCTAGGTGAAGTTTTGCAGTACTATAGTTATTTTCAACATAGTACTTGTGAAATTCATCATCTTCACTTGTAGATGTTACGTTAAATCTATTATCATAATCCCAAGTTATATCCTCGCTAATTGGTACACCATTTTTGGTATAAAATGTTTCAACCATATTTAAAGTTGGCGCATGCGACTTTTTGGTATAATTGAATAATGCTTGATGGTCAGCAGTCCATCGTGGTTGACTCCATTGTTGTAAATCACCAGTCCAAGCAGGCTCAAAAGCCCAAACAATTCCTCTATTAAAAGGATCGGTTATACCCGCCCTGTGAGTTAGTTCTTGCCTAACAATATTATTAATATCACCATTGATAGGAACTTGATCTTCAAATTGATATAAAGAATGACCATTATTATGTGCTTCGGTTATTGCATCAAACAAAGCGTCTTTTGCAACTACCCATTTATTTTGATCATACACCTGATTCACCAAATAATTTCCCTCTGAATCAACTAACTCACTCATATCGGTATTACCGTTAAATAATGGGCTAGCTGCCAGAACTAGTGCTTTTGCTTTAATTGCTTTTGCAGCAGGTAATGTAATTCTTCCCTGTTCAGTATATATATAATTGATTATTCCAGGCAAGGCTTCACTAGCTATAACTTCATCTATAAGCTCAACAATATAATCAACGACATCATCTACTGAATTTCTTGGAACTTGAGATTCTTCTAATGATGCACCAACATATAAATTATCTCTTATTATTGGAATTGGACCGTACATTCGTAAAAGCCAAAAATGATAAAAAGCCTTTAGCACTTTTACCTCTGCCAGCCAACGTTGCCTTTCCTCTTCTTCCAATCCGGGAACAGAAACAAGGTTTTCTAAAAATATATTACAATCTCTTAATCCAACAAATAGGCTGTGCGGAGCACCTCTACCACCTTCCCAATAATTTAAATATGGTGATGAAGAATTTTGAAGTCCTTTGGCTATTCTAAAACTTGTTTCATTATTCATGTAAAAATCATTTTCTGCATAATACCAGATTTCATCTCCTGCTAACAAAGAGAAATTCTGTTCTACGTGAGCATGCTCAGGAATATATGTATAACAAGTTGACAAGAATCTTTCAGCAGTAGCTCTATTATTGAAAGCTAAATCAATTGTTGCTATGTTGTCGGGAACAACATTTAAAAAATCTTTCTCGCATGAAAGAACACAAAAAAGTAAAATAGTTAAAAAATATTTTCTGTTTCTCATTTTTAAAAATTCATATTTATTCCAAAATTTACACCTCTTTGTAAAGGATAGCCTAATCCATTTCCACCCATCTCAACATCCCATATTTTAAATTTGCTGAATGTAAGCAGATTTGTTCCACTTAAATAAACTCTAAAGGATTCTAACTTAACTTTTTCAAAATTTTCAGTGTTTATCGAGTAACCAATTTCTAAAGATTTTAGTCTTAAAAATCCACCATCTCTCAGCCACCATGTGCTGTTACGATTGTTGTTATCTATTAGTTGATCTGATAATCTAGGCCAAGCGGCATATAGATTTCTGTCATTTTCTGACCAGTGATCGTTTGCCCATGCATTTAATAATGCATTATTTCCTATTGCACTTCCACTGGTGTCAATAAAAGGGGAGGTTCTATATGCATCAATAAAAAATGAAGATCTTGCTGAACCCTGAAAGAAAAACGAAAGATCAAAATTTTTGTAGGTACTTGAAACTCCAAATCCATAAATTATTTCTGGTGTAGTTGGATAGCCAATAGGAACCTCGTCATTAATATCTATTATTCCATCTCCATTGATGTCCTTATATTTAATATCACCAGGCATGTATTCACCAAAAGTTTGAAATGGGGAATTGGCAATATCTGCTTCGTCTATAAAAAGCCTCTCAGCTATATAGCCAAAAGGTTGAGATAAATTTAATCCAATCCTAGACCTCCAAGGAAGACCTGCAGAAACAAAATCTAATTCATCATATACTTCGTATTTGCTAGTTGCATAAGAGAAATTAGCTCTTGCTGAAATGAAAAAGTCATTTTTAAAATCTTCTTTATAATCAATAGTAAATTCAAAACCTTTGGATGAAGCTTCACCAACATTTGCCCGAATTGGTGCTTGTAATCCAAGTGTTGAAGGTGTCTGAGCTCGGTCCATTAATATATTAGATCTATATTCGGTAAAATAATCTGCCTGTAATTCAATTTTATCAAACAAACCAAATTCAAGACCTATGTTCATCATTTTAGCTTTTTCCCAGGTGATTTGATCATTTGCATATCTATCTATGCTAACTCCATTTATCCAGTTGCTAAATTCTTGCCCAAACATTGAGCCCATTGAACCGTCATTAAGATTAACCTGGGAGATATAAAAGAATCTATCACTAGCACTTCCAATCTCATCATTACCTACTAAACCATAAGTTGCTTTTAGTTTTAATTTTGATATCACATCTTGATATTTCTTCATGAATTCTTCATTTGAAATATACCACCCAAAACCAAAAGAAGGAAAGAATCCAAACCTTTCATTTCTTGCAAATCTTTCAGATCCGTTTAAACCAAAATTAAATTCCGCGAAGTATTTACTATCATGAGCATAAGTAAATCTTCCAGAAAGTCCAAGGTTTCTGTAAGGGAGAGAGGTTTGTAGGTTTCCATTATTTGCAAATTTTAATTCTCTAATAATCCCGACCAACATTCCAGAGACATTATGCTTTTCTTTAAATGTCCTATTATAATTTAAAGAACCTTCAAAGTAAACAGAGTTTGAAATTATTTTTGCCCCTTCGTTATATGCCAAGTATTCAGTTCCTTGATTAGGGTTTAATGCAATTAAAGAATATACATCACTTTGAAAATCATAATTTGCAAGAGTGTAGTAGAAAGGATTGTATTTTCTCTCTAAATTATAAAAGGAATATCTAGAGGTATTTATCAATGCTCTTGCTTTTAAACCTTTTGTCACATAATCTAAATTTTCTTTTATCTCAACCGTAGCCAAAACATTATTATAACTTTCATCTTTATATCCCCTAACCATATTTGCATATGGGTTCAGGTAATCCCCAAACTGTCCATAATTTCCAAAAAGAATATGAGTTGAGTTTAAAAAATTTGCATCTGGGTAATAATATTTTGGATATAATACTGGGTTTGTTTGCATCGCTTGCTTGTAAATTTCTTCACCACCATTAAGAGGACCATTATAGTCATCAAAATTTCCGTTGAACCTTACGGCGACTTCAGTTGTAGGTGTTAAATTTATATTTACATTTGATCTAAGAGATATCCTATTAAAGTTTATATTGTTGTTGAAATTATTCTGCGGCTCTATTTTTAAATTTCCGTTATCTGTATTAACCGTAGCAGCTAAATAATAACGAGCAACTTTTCCACCTCCGCTAACATTAAAATTAAATCTACTATTTAAAGTATAGTCTTCTAATAGCTCATCAAACCAATTTACAGTTGGATATGCCATTTCATTTCTATTAGGGTCTTGAGAAATTAAAATTTTCTCTAATGAATATATTCTTCCGCCTAGAGGATCTCTAGTAGCTAGCGCCTCATTATGTAATAACATATAAGTTATAGGATCAGCAATTGATACTTTTTTGGTAGCAGCTGAATATGCTTTTTCATATCTAACATTCAATTTGACTTTACCTTGTTTTCCTTCTTTTGTAGTAACCATGATGACACCATTTGCACCTCTAGCACCATATAACGCAGTAGCAGTTGCATCTTTCATAATCGAAAAACTTGCAATATCATCAGGCTGAAGCCTAGCTAAGTCAGTCGAGGTTGTTTCAATTCCGTCAATAAGAATCAGTGGAGATCTGGCATATCCAAAAGTACTTACTCCTCTAATAAAAAATTCTGCATTATCCCTTCCAGGCTCACCACTTCTTTGATATGAAATTAATCCAGCAACCCTGCCCGCCAAAGATGTTGTAAGATTACTGGATGGAATTCTAAGTTCGGTTGGATCAATAGATGTAACAGCAGCAATAACACTTTCCTTTTTTTGCTCTCCATAAGCAACAACAGTAACTTCTTCTAATCCAAATAAATCTTCTTCAAGGGTGATATTTAAATTCGTGTTACCATTAAGTTTTATTTCTTGTGTGATAAAACCAACGTACGTTATAATCAGAGTTGAATTTGGTTTTGCTTTTATTATAAAGTTACCGTCAAAATCTGTTACTGCTCCATTATATGAATCTGTATCTTCTAC
>CACOFE010000016.1 GCA_902626365.1 uncultured Bacteroidota bacterium
AGCATCACGGAAAAACCAGATGAGAGTTCTATTTTTTCATCTATTTTTCTGATTTTAGCTTTTGTTATAATATCTTTATTAACACCCTTAATGGTTAATACACCTTCAATTTCATGCTCTTTAAAGTCTTGATTTAATTCGTTTATACTAAAGTTTTTTATTTGACCCTCAAATGTTGACTTAGGATACACATTACTTTCTAAATAGTTTTCATTAAAATGTTCTTGCATAAGCCCTAATCTAAAATCAAACTCGCTAATAAGTATAACTGCTGCAATTTGACCATTGGATGAATCTATAATAGAAACTGTATTATTATTGCTTGCCTTTATAGGCTCAAAGGCTGCTTTGGAACCGTCAAATTTTGTCACTCCTTTATCAGTATAAAACTGTTGAGAGAAAAGAACTTGTTGGCTAAAAATTAATGTAAATAATAATAAAAAATGTTTCATAAATAAAAAAACCCAAATACTATACCAAAAAATTTATACATTAGCCGTTCGATTTTAATTTATGAAAAAAGTATTTGTAAGTGGTGGTTCCGGTTATATTGCAATGTATTGCATAAAGATTTTATTAGAAAAGGGATATGATGTAGTAACCTCAGTTAGGGAAGAAAGTCAAATTGAATTAGTTAAAAAATCATTAGCTAAACACAATGTAGCTTTTGAAAATTTAAATTTTACAATTTTAGATCTTTTAAAAGATGAAGGTTGGGATGATGCATTAAAAGGTTGCGAGTATGTTCTGCATGTTGCCTCTCCAGTAATCCCAGGAGATGTTGATGAAGACTCTCTTGTGAGGCCTGCAGTTGAAGGGATGACAAGATGCTTAAACGCGGCTATTAAAAATGGTGCTAAAAAATTTGTCCAAACTTCGTCTTACGCTGCCATATATGGAAACGATAAATCTGAGCATGGTGATGATGATTGGACAGATTTATCAAATAAAAATTTACTTCCTTATGAAATCAGTAAAACAAAGTCTGAAAAAAAAATGTGGGAAATGGTAGAAAAGTCTGATATAACTGCTTGCGCCATTAATCCCGTATTAGTTTTAGGCCCATCTTTAACAGGAGTTCTTAGCATGTCGAATAGATTAACTATAAAAAAATTATTCAATTTACCATTTGTACCTGATATGGCAATCAGTGTAGTGGGGGTTATGGATGTAGCTGATGCTCATGTAAGAGCAATGGAGTCAACAAAATCAAACGGAAAAAGATTTTTACTTTCCGAAAAAACAATTAAACTGGTTGAGTTAACAATGATTCTTAAAAAAGCGGGCTTTAATAAAGTGCCTACTAGAGTAATTCCTAATTTTATTTTCAAATTTCTTGCACTGTTTACCCCATCATTAAGGTCAATCGCAAAAAGACTGGGTACTTTTGAAAAACTACATACAAAAAATGCTAACGATTTACTTGACTGGTTTCCAAAAAATGCTGAAATGGAAATAATTAATTCTGCCAAACAACTATATGATGTTGGTATATTAAAAAATTAATTATCTTTGTATCGTGTTGAACTTGTATTAATTTACAAGTGGTTTTTAAAACCAATGAAAGCTTTCCTTTTGGGAGGCTTTTTTGTTTTAGTATATCGAAAACGTTTTCGTGTTATAACACACCCTTATTATTGAATTTTTACTAAAACGTTTTTTTAATTGAATAATTTTTAAACATCATCCTGTTTTTATAATAATTTGATAATCTAAATTTCTTTTTTGTTTTTTTTCAAAAAAATAGTTCGACAAATCATTAAATTCAACTTCAAATAAATTAATCTTAACATGAGAAAATCAATACTAAACTTTATTATTGCTTTTATTGCTGTTTGTACAGGCCTACAAGCACAAAGCCTTTCAGGTTCTGTTACTGATTCTGAAGACGGTGAACCTTTAGCAGGTGTTAATATCGTAGTTCAAGGACAAAATCAAGGAGCTGTTTCTGATTTTGATGGTAATTTCACCATATCAAATTTTGAATTTGGATCAACATTAGTTTTTAGCTATGTTGGCTATAAAACTTTGAACTTAAAAATTTCATCAACTGACGTAATTTCTGATAATATTTCAGTTTCGATGGATAAGGATCTTAGTGAATTAGATGAGGTAATAGTGATTGGATATGGATCCCAAAAATTAAGTGATATTTCTGGTGCCGTTTCTACTGTAAATTCAGATGCAATCGAAGCATCTTCTCCCGTAAGAGTTGAAGACGCCTTACAGGGCCAGGCTTCTGGAATAAATATTATTTCAAGTGGTTCTCCAGGATCTAAACCTACTGTTTTAATTAGAGGTATTACTTCATACGCTGGAAATGACCCGCTGGTAGTAATAGATGGAATTTCTGCTACAATTGATGATTTAAATTCTTTAAACCCAAGTGATGTTAAATCCGTAAATGTGTTGAAAGACGCCGCTTTAGCCTCAATTTATGGAGTTAAAGGTGGAAGTGGAGTTATTGTAATTACCACAAAATCTGGTGAAAGAAATTCTGAGACTAAATTTACCTTAAGTACATCAGTTGGTACTCAAGAAGTAGTTAGAACCATTGATGTTCTAAATGCAAGCGAATATGCTGCAATTCTAAATGAGTCAAGTGTAAATGCTGGAGAAGGAATTGTTTTCCCAAATATTTCTGATTTTGGTGTTGGTACAAATTGGCAAGATGAAGTTCTAGTAGATGCACCAATAGTTAATCATTCTATTACAGCATCAGGAGGTAGTGAAAATACTTCTTATTATGTATCTGCAGGATATACCGGTCAAGATGGTGTAGTTGCTGGAGGAGAAAAGTCATTCTTTAATAGAACAAATTTCACAACAAATATTAATACTGATTTATCTGAAAAAACTAAACTTTTAATAAATACTAACTATTCAAATATAAAAGGTAAAAGTTTAGCTGAAAACGGTATAACAAGTGTGTTATCAAATGCGTTAAATTTTGATCCAACTGTAAGCCCATTTGAAAATGGTACATTTGGAATAAGTGAAACAATTACTCAAGAAATTGTTAATCCACTAGCTCAAATTGACAATACATATAATGAAAATAAAGTTGATAAGATTCAAGGTAAAATTGAACTTCAACACGAGCTAATGGAAAATCTTAATATTACATCTAGATTTGGATACACATATGTAAATATATATGACAAAGGCTTTATTCCTTTCCAATTTTATGGAACAGGACATAACCAAACTAATGCTAATCCAGATTTGAGTCCTATAGTTACTGTTGATAGTGAGGGAAATATTACTTCAACTCACAATAGAGTATTTGAAGGAAATACTAATTTCTTTAACTATACATATGAGCTTTACGGAAATTATGATTTTACAATTGATGAAATCCATAATTTTCAAACTGTAGCTGGTTTTTCAATCGGTGAAGGTAAAGGAGGTAACATTTCAGCAACTAATGAAGATGTTCCGTTTAACTCATGGGATTATGCTGATGTAAGTGCTGCTACCGGAAATGCTACGCAGCAAACATCAAGCTCATGGCAATATGTTAACAGAAACTTATCTTACTTTGGAAGGATTTTATATGACTATGATGAAAAATACTATGCTTCTTTTACAGGAAGAGTTGATGGTAGTACATCTTTTGGAAAAAACAATAAATTTGGATTTTTCCCATCTGCATCAATTGGATGGGTTGTTTCAAAAGAAGATTTTTTTGATGAAATACCCGTTCTAGATTACCTTAAATTTAGAGCTAGTTACGGTACCCTAGGAAATGATAATATAAACCCTCAATTTTCATTGATTTCAACATTCCCAAGTTATGTTTTTAACGGTACAATTACTCCTGGTTCATCCTTAGGATCAATTCCTAATGATGATGTTTCATGGGAAAATCAAGTTCAAATGAATGTTGGAATTGATACAAGAATTTTTAATGATAAGGTTTCTATTTCTTTAGACTATTTTAAAAAGACAGTGGATGACTTGTTATTTAGTCCAAATCTTTCCCTTTATCTCGGAGTGCCATCATATCCTACAACAAATATTGGAAGTACTGAGAGTACTGGTTTAGATGCTACAATTTCTCTTAATACTTCGGTTGGAGGTTTATCAATTTCATCTGATATAAATTTCACAACAGCTGAAAATGAAGTTATTTCGATAAATAATGGAGATAAATATATATGGGGAGCAGGTTATGGTATTCCTTATAGAAATATTGTAAGATTTGAAGAAGGGTTTTCCCCGGGATATTTCTTTGGATATTTAACTGATGGTGTTTTTCAAACGCAAGACGAAGTTAATAATCATGCTACTCAAAATGGTGCAGTTCCTGGAGATATCAGATTTGTAGATGTTAACGGAGATGGAATTGTTAACGATAATGATAGAACACAAATAGGAGATCCTTTTGCTGACTTTACAATTGGATGGAATTTAAATCTAGATTATAAAGCATTTGATTTAAGTGTATTCACTTATGCATCAGTTGGAAATGATATATACAGAGCTTATGAGAGAAATCTTAATTATACAAATAGATTTGCCTCAACTTTAGCAAGATGGACAGGTCCTGGAACAAGTTTTGACGAACCAAGAGTAACATTCGTTGATTCTAATAATAACAGCAGAGCATCTGACAGATATGTTGAAGATGGTAGTTATTTAAGAATCAAAAATATCCAGCTTGGTTATTCATTCCCAGATTCATTAACAGAAGTATGGGGATTTGATGAAGTCAGAGCTTACGTTCAGGTTAAGAATGCATTGACACTAACAGAATATTCTGGGTATGATCCTGAAATATCAGTTGGTGGTGTTCTAAATACTGGTATTGATTATGGAACTTACCCACAGCCAAGAATCTGGTCAATGGGTGTAAATATTAAATTTTAATATAAAATATTATGAAAAATTTTAAAACAATATTATTGCTGATTTTAGTTACTTCAGTTTTAAATAGATGTACTGATCACGTAGATTATGAAGCTATTGAAGGTTATCAAATCACTTCTGAAATATATTTTCAACAAGAAGCTGATTATGACGCTGCTCTAGTAGGAACATATGACGTTCTACAATGGCTATTTTTTAATATTCAATTAGGTGCAATAGCATCTGAAATTTCTTTGTGTGGAGGCGAAAGCGCTACTGACTACATTGGAATTCAGCAAATTGATGATATGACTCATTACCCAGAAAATAATGTTCTTAGACAGATATGGCAATTTTTATATGAAGGGGTAAATAGAGCTAATTATATGGAACAAAACAAAGCAAACATAGACTTTGAGGGAAAGGAAGCTATGTATGGTGAAGTTTATTTTCTAAGAGCTTATTACTATTTCGAATTAGTTAAATTTTTCGGAGATGTACCTTTATTTACAGAAGCAAGACTTACTGCTGGAGAAGCTGGAACTCTTACTAGAACTCCAAAGGAAGAAGTTTATGCACAAATCGAGTTAGATTTACAGAATGCAATTGCGAGTTTACCAAATTCTCAATCGCAGGTGGGTAGAGTTAACAAATACACTGCATATGCATTATTAGGTAAAGTTCTACTTTATCAAGATAAGTTTGCAGAAGCTGCTTCTGCACTTGATAATGTTATCGGTGTTTATTCTCTTGTATCAGATTATGGTAGTCAGTTCTTGAGATTTGGTGAAAATGGTCCAGAATCAGTTTTCGAAATCCAATATTCAAATCAATCTAATTGGTATGATTGGGGTTGTGCTCATTGTAGTGAAGGAAACTATGCTATAATTATGAACGGCCCAAGAGGATGGAGTGGTCCTGAATATGCTCAGGGATGGAGTTTCAATGTACCAACAGCTGAATTCTATAACTCATTTGAAGAAGGTGATACAAGAAGAGATGCAACGGTTTTAGATATTGAGGCTTTTGCAGCTGCTACTGGCGCAAGCTACACTGAAGGATATGACCATACAGGTTACTTTAATAATAAGTATATTCCAAGAGCTGGAGAATCCGGTGGTCAAACTGAGTTAAATTATCTTACCAATTTTAGAATTATCAGATACTCTGATGTATTATTAATGGCTGCCGAAGCTTACAATAGAGGTGGTATTGATGATGGACTTGCTCAAGAATTTTTGAATCAAGTTAGAAGAAGAGCATTTGGAGATGATGATAATGATATTTCTGCTTCAGGTACTGCGCTTACTGACGCAATTTGGGAGGAAAGAAAATTTGAACTTTCTCTAGAAGGTCATAGATTTTTTGACTTAGTAAGAACTGGTCGTGCATCTTCATTGATTACTGGATTTGTTGAGGGAAAACATGAGGTATTCCCAATTCCACAACAGGAAGTTGACATTTCTGGATTAACACAAAACGCAGGATATTAAACTAACAACAATAAATATGAGAATTTTAAGAAATTTTTTAGGATTATTTTTATTAACCGCTTTTATCTATAGCTGTGTTGATGAAAATGAAAGTAATGCTGATTTTGTTGGCACTATTTCAGAGCCAACTAACATTTCAGCTTTAGTTAGTATTACTCAAGATAATACAGGACTAGTTACTATAACTCCAACGGGAGAAGGTGTTGTTACTTTTCATGTTGATTATGGTGATGGGTCTGATATCTCAGGGTCAATAAACCCAGGAAATAGTACTGATCACGTTTACATGGAAGGAACATATGAAGCAACCATTATTGGAACTGCACTTGATGGCTCTACTGCTGAAGGAAATGTTACAATTGTTGTTTCATTTATTGCTCCAGAAAACCTAGTTGTTAATTTGATAAGTTCATCTGGTTCATATAATATATTGGTATCTGCAACAGCTGATTATGCAACATCTTTTGAAGTATTATTTGGAGATGAGGCTGGGGGTGATGCTACACCAATGCAATTAGGTGAGCAATTGTCTCATACTTATGAATCAGCTGGTACATATAACTTAACAGTTATCGCTCTAAGTGGTGGATCTGCTACCACTCAATATTCACAGGATATTGTTATTACTGACCCTCCAGTCTTTGATGGGTTTTCAACTTTTGAAGATTTTGAAGGAGAAGTTCCTAGTAATTTTTCATTTGGTGGTGTTGGCAATGTACAAGTTGTAGCAAATCCAGACAATTCAGGTATAAATTCTTCAGCAAATGTAATGCAATGCACTAAAGATCAAGGTGCCGAAGTATGGGGAGGAATGGGATTCGCTGTTGATGGGCATATAAATTTCAATGGTAATAATGTATTAAGACTAAAATCATATGCCCCTGAAGTTGGAAAAGTGGTCAAAGTGAAACTCGAAACAAGCGCTGGAAATGTTTCTGGATTAACTTATGAATTTGATATGGTAACTACAGTTGCTAATCAATGGGAAATTCTTACATATGATTTTTCCGGAGCTCCAGATTTAGATTATATAACTGCAATTGTGTTCTATGATTTTGGTAATCAAGACGCAGGAGTATATCACTTTGATGACGTTGAGGTTGGTATAGGAGAGTATATTCAAGGAATAGAAAATTTTGAAGAAGATGTTCCGGAAAGCTTTTCTTTTGGTGGTGTTGGTAGTGTTGAAGTGATTTCAAACCCAGACCCTTCAGGTGAAAACACAACCGGAAATGTTCTTCAATTTGTCAAAGATGATGGTGCAGAAGTATGGGGTGGAATGGGCTTTGCAGTTGATGTAATTGATTTCAACGGTGCAAGTCAAATTCATCTTAAATCATATGCACCTGAAACCGGAAAAGTTGTAAAAGTTAAACTTGAAACAAGTGCTGGAAATGTAGCAGGTTTAACTCATGAGGTTGATATGACAACTACTGTTGCAAATCAATGGGAAACTCTTGTTTATGATTTTACAGGAGCACCTGATTTGGAATATGTTTCATTCATTGTATTTTATGATTTCGGGAATACAGCTGGCGCAACATACAGAGTTGATGAAATTCAATTAATTGATTAAAATAATATTATGAAAAGAATAAATTTTTTACTGATACTTTTTTCTCTATTCATTTTCACTTCATGTGAACAAGAAGAATATGAATTTGGAGACATATTAAGTCCAACTAACCTAACAATATCTGCTTCCCTTCAAGGAGCTGATGCTGATAACCCATACGGAGATGGTAGTGGTTATGTAACATTTACTGCAACTGCTGCTGATGCTATTACATATAAGTTTATCCAAAACGGGGTGGAATATATGGTTCCAAGTGGGGTTTTTACAACAAGATTTACTAACACGGGTGTACATGTTTATACTGTTGAAGTTATTGCTTCAGGAACAGCTGGGGTGATGTCCAACGGCTCAACTTCAGTTGAGGTCCTATATACATTTGAGCCTCCTGCTGATCTAGTAGCCGCATTAACAACAGGAAGTTGGAGAGTTATGGCTGAAGCACCTGCGCATATGGGTGTTGGCCCAGCAGATGATATGGCACCAGATGGAGTTGCGTTATGGTGGAATGCAGGTCCATATGACAAAGCTGATACAGCAATGTATGATGACAGAATGGTATTTACAGCAGATGGAACAATGGAATATCAAACTCAGGGAAGTATTTTTGGAAAAGCTCCACCATTGGAAGAAGATTTTTTCGGTAATCAAGGATTAGGAGATCCAAATTCAGACAATGAACATTTATATTATCCTGCAGATAACTTTAATTCAAATTGGACAGTTTCTGAGGACAATGGAAATCTTATCTTGAATTTTACAGGAACTGGTTTTGCCGGGTTTTATGTTGGAGGAAATCATTCTTACACTATCCTTTCAAGAAGTTCAAATGAAATATACTTAAAGACAGTAGGTTTTGACACTAACGGATGGTTTATTAAAATAACTAACCAAGAATAAAATTATTACTATTCAAATTTATAAGAGAGAAGTTGAATAAACTTCTCTCTTATTTTTTATATTTGTCAAACTCCAACCACAATCATGAAGAATTATTTAAAAATTATAATTTTCTCAATGTTCTTTGTAATAGCTTGTTCATCAGATGGACCAGCTGATTCTAACAATAATTCAAATAATAACCCTGAGTTAATAGTTCCTTCAAATCTTACTATGGATATTAGTATTGTTGGTCAGAATGATGCAAATCCAAATGGTGATGGCTCTGGTTCAATTATTTGTACTGCTACAGCTACTGATGCTGTAAATTATGAATTTAGATTTGGAGGTGGCGTTACTGAGCAATCAACTGATGGTCAAATAGAATATAGCTATAACACTGAGGGTACTAATTCATACACGGTTTACGTTTATGCATATTCTTCAACAGGTCATTACATTAGTACTTTTCAAACTTTTGATTTATTTGTTGAAGGTGAATCACCTGAAGCAACTTGGTCTGAGGAATTCAATTACAATGGTGCGGTAGATTCTAACACATGGACTCACGAAATTGGAAATGGTGAATGGGGTTGGGGTAATGGTGAATTTCAATATTATACCAGCAGTTTAAACAATGTTAAAGTTGAAGATGGAGTTTTAAAGATTACAGCAAAGAGGGAAGACATGGCTGGATATGAATATACTTCTGCAAGAATTATTTCAAGGGACAAATTTGAATTCCAATATGGTAGAGTTGATATAAGAGCCAAATTACCTACAGGCGGTGGTACTTGGCCAGCTCTTTGGTTACTTGGGGCTAACTTCAATGAAGTTGGATGGCCAGCATGTGGAGAAATAGATATTATGGAACATTGGGGACACGACCCAACAGTTATAGCTGGATCAATTCATACTCCGATGAGTCATGGAGATACCTGGACTCATGGTTATACAACTGTTAACGATTACAATGAAGAATTTCATGTTTATTCGATTGATTGGGATGAAAATAGAATTCAGTTTTTTGTTGATGATGTACTATATTATACTTACTCACCTTCACCTCAAGACTCAGATAGCTGGCCATTTGATCAAGAAATGTTTTTTATTTTAAATGTTGCCATGGGTGGCCATTGGTTTGATGTAGACCCTCAGTTTAACGAATCAACTATGGAAGTTGATTATATAAGAATTTATCAATAACAATTATGAAAAAATTAATCTATAGCCTTTTTGTTTTATTTTTTATTACATCATGTCAAAACTCTAATTTGACAGAAAAAGAAAAATTTATTGATAATTTAATTTCACAGATGACTATAGCTGAAAAAGCAGGGCAAATGAATCAGTATAATGGTTTTTGGGATGCTACTGGTCCTATGCCTGAGGGAGATTATCAAAAGAAAAGATATAACGAATTAAAAAATGGTCAGGTTGGTTCTATGTTAAATGTAATTGGAGTTGAAGAAATAAGAGCATTACAAAAAATCGCTGTTGAGGAAACTCGTTTAGGTATTCCACTTATTTTTGGTCATGATGTAATTCATGGTTATAAAACAATGTTCCCAATTCCTCTTGCTGAATCATCAAGTTGGGATTTAGAACTTATGCAAAAATCTGCAAGAATTGCTGCCACTGAAGCTAGTGCTGATGGTTTGAATTGGACATTTGCTCCTATGGTTGATATTTCAAGAGACGCAAGATGGGGAAGAGTTATGGAAGGAGCTGGAGAGGATCCTTTTTTAGGAAGTTTGATAGCCAAAGCACGTGTTAGAGGTTTCCAAGGTGAAGATTTGAGTGAGGTTAATACAATTGTTGCATGTGCAAAGCATTTTGCTGGTTATGGATTTTCAGAAGCTGGTAGAGATTATAATACAACAGACTTTAATCATTATACCCTTCACAATACTATAATGCCACCTTTCAAGGCAGCTGTAGATGCAGGCGTGAGAACATTTATGAATTCATTCAATACTCTTGATGAGATTCCTGCTACTGGTCATAAACATATTCAAAGAGATATTTTAAAAGGAGATTGGAATTTTGATGGATTTATAGTTTCTGACTGGGGTTCAATCGATCAAATGATACCACACGGTTTTGCAAGTAACGGTGAACATGCAGCTGAATTGGCTGTAATTGCAGGTTCAGATATGGACATGGAATCAAGTTTATACGTGAGTAAATTAGTCGGTCTTGTAGAGTCAGGAAAAGTCAATGAGGAATTACTGGATGATGCTGTTAGAAGAATCTTAAGAGTAAAATATGAATTAGGCTTATTTGATGACCCTTATAAATATTGTGATCAAGATAGATCAGACTCTGAACTTGGAAGTGAAGAAAATATGATGGTTGCTTTAGACGCAGCCAAAAAATCAATTGTTTTATTAAAAAATGATAATGGATTATTACCGTTAAAAAAACAAAATCAAAAAATAGCAATAATTGGACAATTGGCAAATGATAAGAATAGTACTCTTGGTAACTGGAGATCTCAGGTTGAGTATAACTCAGCTGTTTCAGTTGTTGAGGGAATGAAAAAATATAAAGGAAATAAAACTATATATCAAAAAGGGGTTGATTTATACTATGGTGAAACTAATTTTCATAACAGGGTTAAAATAAATTTTAAAGATAAATCTGATTTTGGAAAAGCTAAACTAGCTGCGGCCACATCTGATGTAGTCATTATGGTACTTGGTGAAGAAGGACATCAGTCAGGTGAAGGAAGAAGTAGAACAAATATTGATTTACCAGGTCTTCAAAAGGAACTATTAAAAGAAATAAAAAAAGTAAATAAAAATATTGTTCTTGTTGTAATGAGTGGAAGACCACTAGACTTAACTTGGGAGGATGTAAATATTCCTGCTATAGTTCAGGCATGGCAATTAGGATCTAAATCTGGTGACGCCATAGCGCAAGTTCTTTATGGGGATTATAACCCCTCTGGAAAACTCACCATGTCTTTTCCAAGAAATGTTGGGCAAGTTCCTGTATATTATAATTTTAAAAATACTGGTAGACCCAGCACATCTATTGAACAGGTAACGAACTCAGGTTATGCCGATGTTGAAAATAGTCCATTATATTCATTTGGATATGGACTTAGTTACACTGAATTCAAATATTCGGATTTTGAAATAAGCTCTAGTACTATGACTAAGGATTCAAAAATAAATGCTTCAATAAGGGTTACAAATACTGGCAATTACAAAGGAGAGGAAGTTGTTCAATTATACTTAAGAGATATAGTTGGTAGTATTGCAAGACCTATGAAAGAATTGAAAGGTTTTGAGAAGATTGAATTAAATCCTGGAGAAAGTAAGATTGTAAATTTTGAAATTGAAAATTCACTTTTAGAATTTTATTCTTATAATAATGTTTGGGAATCTGAACCTGGAAAGTTTCATGTTTTTATTGGAACTGACTCAAATGTAAGAGATCACAAAGAATTTTATTTGACTAATTAATGGTAACACTAAAAGAATTAGCAAAAGAGCTTAAAGTTTCAGTTTCGACTGTTTCTAAAGCATTACACGATAGTCCAGAAATAAGTATTCAGACTATTGAAAAAGTAAAAAATTTAGCAAAGAAACGTAATTATAAACCTAATAAAATTGCGTTGAGTCTTAAAAGTAATAGAACCCTTACCATTGGTGTTGTAATCCCAGATATTTTAAATCGATTTTATTCAAAAGTTTTAGACGGAATTCATGATGCTGCTGATCAAAATGGTTACGATGTAATAACTGTAACTACTAGAGAATCAATTACAAAAGAGATTGATAGCTTACAGATTTTGTCCAGTGGTAATGTTGATGGTATTATTATAGCAATGTCTGAAGAAACTTTGAACAAAAATGATTTTTCTCACATAAAGGAATTTACAATGAAAGAAACTCCGATAGTTATGTTTGACCGAGTTACTGATAAAATTAATTGTGATAAAGTCATTATAGATGATTTTGATGCTATATATAATGAAGTAAAAAGTTTGAAAGAATTGGGGAGAAAAAAAATTGGCTTTGTTACTACAATTAATGAATTAAATGTGGGCAAATACAGAGCTAATGGTTTTAGAAAAGCATCCTATGATTTTTTTGGCGAGTTTGACAAAAACTTAATACTAAGAATTTCAAAAAATTTAGACAAACATATTGAAATTCAAAAATTTATTGAAAAAAATAAACCAGATGCAATAATTTCGGCAGATATTTTATGTGGTGTGATTTCAATAAATATAGCCAGAGGTTTAGGAATTAAAATTCCTGAAGAACTGTCAGTTGTAGGATTTGGTGATAAAACTATTTCCGAGTATTCTAGTCCAAAGTTGACGAC
The DNA here is from genome assembly GCA_902626365.1 of uncultured Bacteroidota bacterium. GTDB lineage: Bacteria > Bacteroidota > Bacteroidia > Flavobacteriales > Flavobacteriaceae > MED-G13. Next base: position 13,138 of record CACOFE010000016.1, read on the forward strand.
AATATATCAGCATGGATCCGAAATTGGTAATAGATCAGTTGAACTTCTTGTAGACAGGATGAATTCTAAATGGTTTGGTTTGGAAAAAAATATTAACTCATTTTCAACTGAAATTATTCCTGCCATTACATTAGGTGGTGGCTCAAAATAGATTGCTAAAATTATTCAAAAAAAGATTAATATAAATTACAAGGAAAACTATTGAAATTAGTGCTTTGGTAAATCCAGATACTATCAATCCAAGAAAAACTCCCGCAGCAGCTTTGAGTGATTTTTCAAAGTTTTTATTTAAAAATAATTCTCCAGCTATTGCTCCTATTAAAGCACCAAATATAATTCCAAAAGGAGGTAAAAATAATCCGATTAAAGTACCAATCGATGCTCCAATAATTCCAAACCTACTTGCCCCAAATTTTTTTGAAGTATAAATTGGAATAATATAATCAAGGATAAAAATAATTAAAGCTATGATAAGCGTAATAACAAGTATTTTACTATCTACTTTAACTGTAGATATATTGCTAAACATAAAGAGGCCTAACCATGAGCTTAGAGGACCAGGTAAAACAGGAATTACACTTCCTACAATTCCTGCTATCATAATTAAAAAAGACAATATTAGTAAAAACAGATCCATATTTTTTTAAATAAAATCAATTAACTTTATTAAATTAATTAATAAAATCAATTGTGAGAAAAACTCTGATTATTATTTTTTGTTTTTTATCTATTTCATGTGAATTTGATTTTCAAATTGATAAAAAAATTACAGTTGATGAATTTATAAATGAAGAACTAAAATCACTTAATTGGAATGATGTTGATCAGTATCCTGTTTTTGAAAATTGTTTGGAAATTAATAATGTAAAAAATAAAAATAATTGCTTTGTAGAAACAATTACTAGTTCATTTAGAGAAAATTTAAAGACCAATAATTTAGTTCTTAACAGAACTCTTATTGATACCGTTAGAATGGTTCTAAAAGTAGATAAGATTGGAAAAATTTCAATTGAGAATATGACTATTTCAGATCAAAATAATAAATACAAGGAAGTTATTACCAAATCTTTTGAAAACACAGTTTCAAGTTTGCCTAAATTATACCCTGCAATTAAACGAGGTCAAGAAGTTGATGTGATATTTAATATACCTATAATAATTTCAACTGAGAATTAATAATGAGTGAAAAGATTATCTTAGGAATTGATCCAGGTACCACGATAATGGGTTTTGGAATTATAAGGGTTAGTGATAAAAAAATGAGTCTTATTGAGATGAATGAGTTAAATCTAAAAAAGCACAAAGACCATTATCTTAAACTAAAATTAGTATTTGAAAGAACGATTGCCTTAATCGAGGATTTCAAGCCTGATGAAATAGCTATTGAAGCTCCCTTTTTTGGTAAGAATATTCAAAGTATGTTAAAACTTGGTCGGGCGCAGGGGATTGCAATGGCCGCAGGACTTTCAAGGGAAATTCCAATTACCGAATACTCCCCAAAAAAAATAAAAATGGCCATAACAGGAAATGGGAATGCAAGTAAGGAACAGGTTGCAAAAATGTTACAAAACTTACTTCAAATAAAAGAATTGCCAAAAAACCTAGATTCAACAGATGGATTGGCTGCCGCAGTATGCCATTTTTATAATTCAAAAAATATAATTGAAGGATCAAAATATTCTGGATGGTCAAGTTTTGTCAAACAAAATAAAGATAAAATCAGAAAGTCATAGCTAGCATTTATATTCATATTCCATTTTGTAAAAAAGCATGTCACTATTGTGATTATCACTTTTCAACCTCTTTAAAATCAAAAGATTCAATTATTGATTCTATTGTAAATGAAATAAATTTAAGAGCTGATGAAATAAATGAGAAAATCAACTCTATTTATTTTGGAGGAGGGACACCATCTCTAATTAGCGAAAATGATACTAAGAAAATTTTAAATGCAATTAACAAAAAATTTCATATTTCAGAGAATGCTGAAGTAACATTGGAATGTAATCCAGACGATATTAATATTAAAAATATTAAAGGATGGAAAAATAATAATATAAATAGAATTAGTCTTGGGGTTCAGTCTTTTTTTGATTCCGATCTGGAACTAATGAATAGGAGTCACAACTCAAGTACTGCCACTCAAGCAATTGAATTAATTAAAGACAATTTCAAAAACTTTTCTATTGATTTAATTTATGGAATTCCGGAAAGTTCATTTGATATATGGAAAAAGAATATTGACATTGGATTAAAATATGATGTGCCTCATATGTCAACATATGTATTAACCGTTGAGCCCAAAACAGCTTTAATTAAATTAATCGAAAAAAATAAGATTGAAGAAGTAAGTGATATAGATCAAAAACTACAATTCGAGTATGTTTATGATTATCTGTTAAGTTTAGGATATGTAAATTATGAATTCTCAAGTTTTGCTAAGCCTGGATATGAATGTAATAATAATGTTACTTATTGGAATAGAGGAAAATATATTGGTTTTGGACCCTCTGCTCATTCATTTGATGGAGTTAAAAGAAAGTGGAATATTAGCAATAATCAGAAGTATATTGAAAAAATAAAATTAAATTCAATAGCATATGAATCAGAGATTTTGTCTGAAACGGATATTTTAAATGAAATAATAATGATCGGTTTGAGAACTTCTGAAGGACTAGATTTAGATTTAATCAAATCAAAATTTTCAAATCTCAATTTAGAAAAATTAACACAACAAATTCAGCTAAAAATTATGGATGGAGTATTAGTTAAAACAGATAATAAATTACATCCATCTAGAGATTATAAATTTTTAACTGATGGTATAGCTTCTGACTTGTTCATAACCTAATTGAACAAAAAAATTAGTAAAAAAATATTATCTTCATTATAAAATATTTTGCATGGAATGGAATGGTGTTATGCCAGCGATTACTACTAAGTTTACAATTGATGATAAGCTGGATTTAGACCTATTTAATAAGAATTTAGAATTTCAGCTAAAATCAGACGTGCAAGCAATTGTGCTTGCAGGATCTTTAGGTGAGGCTAGTACTTTAAGTCGAGATGAAATAAATATTCTTACCAAAAACACCGTTGAATTTGTCAATGATAAAATTCCTGTTGTTGTTAATATTGCTGAACAGTCTACAAAAGAAGCATTAGAAAGCGTAAAATGTGCTGAAAAATATGGTGCAAGTGGTTTAATGGTCTTACCCCCTATGAGATATAAATCAGGAAGAAATGAGACAATTAGTTATTTTGAATCTATTGCTAAGTCAACCAACCTACCTATTATGATATATAATAACCCTGTCGACTATGGAATAGAAGTTACAATTGATATGTTTGAAGAATTATTAAAATGTAATAATATAAAGGCAGTTAAAGAATCTACCAGAGATATTTCCAATGTTACAAGGTTAAAAAATAGTTTTGGATCTAGATTAAAAATTATGACTGGAGTTGATACAATTGCACTTGAAAGTTTATTAATGGGTGCTGATGGTTGGATTGCTGGTCTTGTTTGTGCATTTCCAGAAGAAACAGTTGCTATATATAAACTTCAATCTCAAGGAAAAATTAAAGAAGCAGTTGAAATATTTAGATGGTTTTTGCCTCTGCTGGAATTGGACATAAATCCAAAATTGGTTCAAAACATCAAATTAGCTGAATCGATTCTAGAAATTGGTTCCGAACATGTAAGACTTCCTAGAAAACCTCTTTATGGAAAAGAAAGAGAGGAGGTTTTGTCTATTATAAATTATGGAATTAGTAATAGGCCTGATTTGACAAAATATAATTATTAATTATGATTACAGGTAAAAATTATATTGGAGGTGAATTGTCTTCGAATTCTTCTGTAAGTTTTAAAACATTTAATCCAATATTAAATATTGAAAATAGCATTACATTTTTTGAGGCTAGTGATATTGAAATTGAAAAATCGACCAAACTTGCCAATGATGCATTTAAAATATTTAAACAAGTATCTTCATTAGACAGGTCAAAATTTTTAAATCAGATTTCTGATGAACTAGAGTTAATTACCGATGATATTGTAAATGTATATTGTTCAGAAACAGGGCTTCCACAAGCTAGGTGCAAAGCTGAATTAAACAGAACGGTTAATCAACTTAAAAGTTTTGCAAAGCTTCTTACCGATGGAAATTTTCAAGAAGTATCAATTGATACTTCCATCCCTGAAAGAAAACCCGTTCCAAAACCTGATTTGAGAAAGATGTTGATGCCAATTGGTCCTGTTTTAGTTTTTGGAGCAAGTAATTTCCCCTTAGCATATTCAACAGCAGGCGGTGATACAGCATCCGCTTTAGCAGCAGGATGTCCGGTTATTTTAAAATCTCATCCAATGCATGCTGGAACAGGAGAATTAGTAGCAGCTGCAATTATTAGAGCTGCTAAAAAAACAAAAATGCCTAACGGAGTTTTTTCAAATTTAAATAGTAAAGGTATTGAGGTGGGAGAAAAGTTAGTAAATAGTCATTACGTAAAAGCCGTTGGATTCACAGGAAGTTTAAGGGGAGGCAGAGCAATATATAATTTAGCTGCAAAAAGAGATACTCCTATACCAGTTTTTGCTGAGATGGGAAGTGTTAATCCAGTTTTGATTTTCCCCAAAAAGCTTAAAAAAGAATATTCAGAATTAGCAGCACAATATGCTAAGTCAATAACGATTGGGTCTGGTCAATTTTGTACTAACCCGGGGATTATTATTTCTTTTGACTCTGAAATTTTTAATTTATTCAAAAATAAACTAGTTGAAGAAATCGAAAAGATATCACCTTCTTGCATGTTGCATCCAAATATTCACAAATCGTATAATGACGGTTTAGAAAATATTAAAAAAAATAAAAGTGTATCTGTACTAACCGAAGAAAATATTGAGCTAGATGATAATTTTCCTAATCATGTAATCTCATCTGTAACTGCAAATAAATTTATTGAAGATAAAGGTTTACAACAAGAAATATTCGGCCCTTGTTCTTTGCTTGTTTTATGTAAAGATCAACATGAAATGTTAAATGTAATTAAATCTATGGAAGGCCAGTTAACAGGAACAATATTAGCTGAAGATAATGACGATTATTTAACACAGGAAATTATTAATGCTTTAGAGTTAAAGGTTGGTAGAATTATATTTAATGGTGTGCCAACAGGAGTTGAGGTATGCCCGTCAATGACTCATGGTGGACCTTACCCGGCATCTACAGATTCAAGATTTTCTGCAGTTGGAATAAATTCTATTAAAAGATGGTTAAGACCGGTGAGCTTTCAAGATTTTCCTCAAAATTTACTACCAAGTGAATTAAAAAATAATAATCCTCTAAATATTGAACGTAATATTAACGGAATTACAACTAGAGAAGGTGATAGCCTTTTCAAAATATAATTAAGTTTATGAAATTTAAATTATTAATCTTACTAATGTTTCTCATATTTTCTTGCGATAGAGAGAATGAAAAATTGGAAATTATAATACAAGAATACCAAAACCACGAGGCGTATGATTATAAGGATTATCCACTCGGAAATTTTTCAGAGGAATACTTTAGAAGCGAAAAAGAATTTGCTGAAAACCTATTAATAAAACTATCACATATTGACGTAAATAAACTTGATGAGAATGACAATATTTCTTTCGAGTTATTGTCTTTTGTGCTAGAAGATATAGTAGCATACTATGATTTTGAAAGATTTCTAAACCCACTTCTTTCTGATTCTGGTTTTCATAGTAGCCTGGTTTATAATGTGAGACCAATGTATAATTACAACCAGATTAAAAACTATTTAAATAAGCTCAATTCAATCCCTCAATATGTTGATCAGTATCTACCCCTTTTAAGAAAAGGACTAAAAAAGGGAGTTTCACAACCACTGGTTATTTTTAATGGTTATGAATCAACATACAATGACCATATAACTAAGGATTTTGAATTAAATTATTTTTACTCCCCTTTTAAATCATTACCCAATGGTTTAACACAGACCCAAAAAGATTCAGTTCTAATTGAAGCAAAAAAAGCTATTGAAAATAGTGTAGTCCCTCAATTTATTAGAATTAAAGATTTTTTTGAAAAAGAATACTACCCAAATACAAGAACTACTATTGGGGTTTCAGAAACCCCTAACGGGGCTGAATTTTATCAAAATAGGATAAATTATTACACAACAAGTACATTATATAGTGCTGATGAAATTCATCAAATCGGATTAAAGGAAGTAGCACGTATAAAAGAAGAAATGATTAAAATTATTCAAGATTTGAATTTTAAAGGATCCTTTAATGAGTTTTTTAAATTTCTTCGAACCGATGATCAATTTTATGCTAAAACTCCGAAAGAGCTACTTATGTATGCTAGGGATATTTCCAAAAGAGCTGATGAACAACTTCCAAGGTTTTTTAAAACCCTACCTCGAAAACCATACGGAGTTGCTCCAGTTCCTGACGCAATAGCTCCAAAATATACAGGCGGTAGATATGTGGGGACTTCTAAAAATAGTACCGACCCTGGTTATTACTGGGTAAACACCTATGATTTAAAAAGTAGAACTCTATATACAATTCCCGCTTTAACTGTTCATGAAGCAGTCCCTGGCCATCATCTACAAAGTGCTCTTAATAATGAATTGGGTGATAGTATTCCTCAATTTAGAAGAAACTTATATTTATCTGCATACGGAGAAGGATGGGGTTTATACACTGAGTTTTTAGCCGATGAAATGGGTATTTACAATACACCATATGAACAATTTGGCAAATTTACCTATGAAATGTGGAGAGCTTGTCGATTGGTAATTGATACGGGTATTCATGCTAAGGGTTGGTCAAGAGAAGAAGCTGTCGATTATATGTCTAATAATACAGCATTATCCTTACACGAAGTAAATACTGAAATAGATAGATATATCTCATGGCCAGGACAAGCTTTGTCTTATAAAATAGGAGAATTAAAAATTCGGGAATTGAGAAATAAAGCAAAACTTGAACTAAAGGAAAAATTTGATATTAGAGAATTTCATGAAAGAATTTTAGAGTACGGAACTGTAACATTGTCAACTCTTGAGAGGAGAATAAATAATTATATAGAGGAAACAAAAAATGACTAAACACATTTTTGATTGCATTGATGCACATACCTGCGGAAATCCAGTTAGATTAATTCTGTCTCAAAAACCTGATTTAGCTGGCACATCAATGAGTCAAAAAAGATCCGATTTTATCAAAAATTTTGATTGGATTAGAAAGTCATTGATGTTTGAGCCTAGGGGTCATGATATTATGAGTGGTGGTATGATTTTTCCACCTAATGATCCAAATAATGATTTTTCCATATTATTTTTAGAAACATCCGGTTGCTTACCAATGTGTGGACATGGAACCATTGGTATTGTTACTATTGCATTAGAGGAAAATTTGATAAAACCAAAAGTTGATGGAATTTTAAATATCGAGGTGCCGGCAGGTAATATTATTGTAAAGTATGAAAAAAAAGGCAGTAAGGTTTTATGGGTCGAAATAGTCAATGTAGATAGCTATTTGGCTGCAAAAAATCTATTTGTAATTTCAAAAGATCTTGGTAAAATTAATTTTGATGTTTCATATGGTGGTAATTTTTATGCAATTATTGAAAAACAAGAAAATTACACAGATTTAAATGATTATAAAGCTGAACAACTTATTAGCTATTCTAGAGAAATCAGGGAAAAGATTAATAAAAAATACTTGGACAAGTTTATTCATCCCTTTGACAGTTCTATAAAAGATGTATCTCACATATTATGGGTAGGAGAAGTAATTGATAAAGCATCTTCGTCCAGAAATGCAGTTTTTTATGGAGATAAAGCCATCGATAGGTCTCCTTGTGGAACAGGAAGTTCGGCCCGAATGGCACAATTATTTTCTGAAAATAAGCTAGGAGTTGGAGAGACTTTTATTCACGAAAGCTACATAGGTTCTAAATTTATTTGTAGAGTTGAAAAAAGTACTAAAATTAAAGAATTTAGCGGAATAACTCCTGTGATAAGAGGTTGGGCTAGAATTCATGGATATAATAAAATAATTGTTGATGATGATGATCCATTTTGTGGTGGTTTTCAAGTAATTTAAAATGTCAAAAAAAATATTAATAGTAGGCGGCGGTATAATTGGGATATGTTCGGCATATTACCTGTCTAAGAGTGGTCATGATGTAACCATTATTGATAAATATGGGATGAATAGTGGAGCATCCTATGTTAATGCAGGATATTTATCTCCTGGTCATATTATTCCATTAGCAGCACCAGGTGTCATTAAGCAAGGTTTAAAATGGATGTTTAATTCTTCAAGTCCATTTTATATTGAGCCTAGGGTAAATGTCGATTTTTTCAAATGGTTATATGCATTTAATAAGTCATGTTCAGAAAGTAATGTAAAGAGTTCAATTGTTCCAATAATTGAAATGTCGCTTTTGAGTCAAGAGTTATTAAAGGACATTAAGAAAGATAATGATATGGGTTTTCATTACGATCAAAAAGGGTTGTTGATGTTATGTAAAACTGAAAAATCCCTTGAAAAGGAAAAAGAAGTAGTTGATTTAGCAGTTCATAATGGCCTGCGAGCAAAAATTTTAAATCAAAATGAAATAAAAACTATTGAACCTAATGTAAATATAGATTCAATTGGTGCGGCATATTTTTATTGTGATCATCATACAACTCCTGGAGAGTTGATTAATGAATTAAAAGATTTCATACAAAAAAAGGGAGTAAAATGTATAACTCATACTGAAATTGAATCTTTTGATATTGTAAACAATAAAATTAAATCAGTAAATATCTCAAATCAAAATTTAAGTTTTGACGAATATGTTTTGTCAGCCGGCACTTGGACTTCTGAATTATGTAAAAAACTTGGAATTGAACTGCTTCTCCAGGCAGGTAAAGGATACAGTGTAAATCATTCATCAAAAACAGAAATTTCTTGCCCTGCAATTTTGGTTGAACCTAAATGTGCAATTACCCCGATGAACGGATTTACAAGATATTCTGGAACTATGGAAATTTCGTCAATTAATAACAGAATAAGGAAAAATAGGGTAAATGCAATATGCGATGCTGTTGAGTCATTTTATCCTTCAGTTAATATTACAGAAATTGAAAGGAATGATGCTGCTTATGGGTTTAGACCTATTTCAGCTGATGGAGTACCATATATCGGAAGAACTAAAAATCTTAAAAATGTTATTATTGCAACAGGTCATGCAATGATGGGATGGAGTATGAGTACGGGTACTGGGAAAATCGTTTCAGAAATTGTTGACCAAAAACAAACCACCATTAATATTGAGAGGTTTAACCCGAATCGAAAATTTTAATTAAGCTGCATATAATCTTCAGCCATAACTTTATCAAGAAGCATAATTAATCTTTTTGAATCATCAATTGAAAAGATAATAGGAGGTTTAATTTTTATTACATTTTTATCTAAACCGTCATTACTCATAAGAACACCAAGCTCTTTCATTCTATTTACTAAATAGATTGCTTTATCCATTTCAGGGATTAGATTTTGGTCAACAAGTTCTAATCCAATAAATAAACCTCTTCCTCTAATATTGCCAATTATTGAATATTTTTTTGCTAATTTTTTTAGCTCACTTACAAGAAATTTCCCAGTTTTGAGAGCATTTTTTTGAAGATTTCTTGAATCGATTTCACGAATTACTTCATTTGCAATTCTACACGAAACGGGATTGCCGCCAAAAGAACTAAAAAACTCTAATCCATTATCAAATTTCTTTGAAATTTCAGCACTACAAACAACTGCCCCTATGGGATGACCATTTCCCATCGGCTTACCCAATGTAACTATATCTGGGATGACATCATGTAATTGAAAACCCCAAAATTTTTCTCCAACTCTTCCAAATCCTGTTTGAACTTCATCAACTATTAGAAGTATATTTTCCTTATCTAAAATTTTCTTACATTTTTTTAGAAATTTTTCTGGCAGCTCAATTTGTCCTCCACAACTTATAATTGGCTCAACAATCATTGCACTAATTCTTTTGTTTGCTTTTTTAGCTTTTGAGATTATTTTTTCAAATTCAATAAAATATTTTTTTCCTGCTCCTTTTCCCCGATATTTTCCTCTAAATTCATCTGGCATAGGAATTTCAAAAATATTACTTGCTTTACCACTCCCGCCTTTACTATTGTATTTGTAATTACTAACCTCAATTGTTTTATTAGTATTTCCATGATATCCCCCCTGCATTACAATAAAGTTTTTACAATTCCTGTTTACATTACTTATTCTAATTGCTAATTCATTAGCTTCACTGCCAGAATTCACTAAATATATTTTTGACAACTTTTTTGGAAATTTTGCAGCTAAATTTTTTGAAAGAGAAATAATTTCATCATGTAAATATCTTGTATTAGTGTTTAAAACCCCAATTTGATCTTTCGCTGCTTTAATAACATTTATATTTTGGTGGCCTACATGAGCAATATTATTTACTGTATCCAAATACTTTTTACCCTTATTTGAATATAGATATTGATTAAATCCACGAACAATATAGATTGGTGAATTATAGCTTAATTTCAAGTTTCTTGGTAAATATTTTTCTCTTGAAATTTTTAATTCATCTTCATCAAATTTAGTATTAGTATTCACGTCAATATTTAAAATTAGATTGGGATTTGGGCATATACTAGACCATACTTTTTTTTCACTTTCTAGGCAAACCCCGGGAAAGTCATTTTTATAATCAAGAATTGTTAGCATTATCTGAAAATGTAAGTGAGGACTCCATCCACCGTTTTCTTTGACTGACCCAATCTCAGCAATTTTTTCTCCTTTTTCAACAAAATCTCCAACTTTAAGTTTAGATTTCTTTTGATCTGTTAAATGACCATAAAGTGAATAAAATTTTAAACTCCCAAGATTATGCTCAATTATTATTAGTCCCCCATAACCTTTACTTGTTTTATCATTTGTAATTATTTTTATAATCCCGTCTTCAATTGAATTAATTGAAGTTTTTTCATTTACCCAAAAATCTACACCTAGATGAGTTGTCCTATTTTCAAACCCCCTTTCAGTTAATACCTCATAATCAGACGAATCATAAACTGCCCTAGTCTCAAGATAGCCACCAAAAAATGTAGAAAATGGTTTTTGATTTATTTTTTTTTCAAATGAACTAATGTCATTTATCAAGTCACTAGAAAGCCATTTGCTAGAAACACTTAGGTCTAAGTTTTCT
>CACOFE010000017.1 GCA_902626365.1 uncultured Bacteroidota bacterium
TTAAAGTTTATTTTTTGAACTTTTCCAATTTTAAAACCGTTGAGGGTGACAGGGTTTGAAACTGAAAGACCATCAACTTTTTCATATTTAATTGTAAATTTTCTATTCTTTTCAAAAAGATTTATACCCTTGAGATAATTATATGAGAAAACACTCATCATAATACCTACAATTGCTAAAAAACCTACTTTTATTTCTTTGGAGTATTTCAATTTTTTTATTCTTATATATAAAATTAGGAATTTATATTACAAGTTATTAATCTACATCAAATAACTTACCATTTTTGAAACCAACAATGTATGCATTGGGATATCCATTAAGTCTAGCAAATTTTTTTTTCTTTCTAATCTCATCAAGACTATTTGAACTTGAATAAAAATATTTATAAAATGACCCGTCTTTTACTCTTGAGAGACTTTTGAGTCCTTTAAAATTGTATGATTTTAGTTCAAGTCTTCTTTTACTTGCTGCGATTTGTACCTTGTAAGTAACTAAATCAACAGTATTTGATTCAGTAAGAGGGTTTTCAGAGTAATTTATGGCTTTTTTATACCTTTCAATCGCATCGTAGATGCTATTTGATATCTCAACTTGCCCCTTTTTTGAGTTTAAGTAAGCTCCTTCTTTTGGATTGGTCATAAAGCCAGCTTCTATTAATATACTAGGCATATATGTGTTGTGAAGCACCCAAAATCCAGATTGCTTGACACCTCTATTTCTAATTTTTAAATTTTTTGTAAAGTTATTTTGTACAAAACTTGCAAGTAATATGCTCTGATCTAAATATTCCTCTTGCATCAAGGTTGTACCTATTAAAGATTCTGTTGATGTAGGACTATATGTTTCTTGGTCATCTTGATAGTGGTCATCTAAAAAGATAATTTCGTTTTCTTTTTTAGCCACATTGAAATTTGCATCACTTACGTGTAATCCATAAACAAATGTTTCTGAGCCGTGAACTGAACTATCATGAAAAGCATTGCAGTGTATTGAAATAAATAGGTCAGCATCAACATCATTTGCAATCTTTGCTCTTTGTCTTAGCGTCAAGAAAATATCCTTATCCCTAGTATAAATCACCTCATTACCGCTATTCTCAAGCTTTTTTCCTAAATCTAGTGCTATTTTCAATACAATATCCTTTTCTTTTATACCGCTTTTATTTGGTCTACCAGGGTCTTTACCCCCGTGACCAGCATCAATAACTATTTTAAAGCGTTCTTGGGAATAAATTTCACTTAAAGCTGTTGGTAAGAAAAGAAATGTAATAAAGAGGACACAGGCTGTTAAACTATGGTTAAAAAAAGGGGGGATTAAACAAACTTTCATCATAAATTATGTATTATAGCTTCAAAATATACGTAAATTTATATCTGTTTCTGGGATACACTAATATACATTCAATAGCTTGAAAACACACTTTCTCAAATTATTTTTATTCTTAAGTTATACATTTTTTATAAACACCAATGTTAATGCCAAAAGCTATTTTCAAGTTAACGACACCATTCAAAAAACCGATTCACTAAAACCTGTTAACAATGCGCTTTTAGGAAAAATTTTATATGAAGCTACAGATACAACGTCAATCAGCCCAAAAGAAAAGCTAATCAGACTTTATAATAATGCAAAGATAACCTATCAAGATATGGAGATTACATCTGGGATAATTATAGTTGATTATGATAAAAACGAAATTTATGCAGGTAGAATTAAAGATTCTTTGGGAGAATACACTCAGCTTCCGGTTTTTAAGCAAGGACAAGACGAAATCAGGCCGGATTCCCTCAAATTTAATATGGATACAAAAAAAGCAATAATATTCAACTCAAGATCAGAAGAGGCAGGACTAAATATTCTCTCCGATAAAACTAAAAAAGAAAATGATTCTGTTTACTATATGGATAGAGCAAAATTTACTACTTCTGCTGATATTGAAAATCCAGAATATTATTTCCTGCTAAGAAAAGCTAAAGTGATACCTGGAAAAAAAATAATAACAGGTCCAACTAATATGTATATTGCTGATGTTCCAACACCAATTGGTTTGCCATTTGCATATTTCCCAATATCAAATAAAAGAAGTTCAGGTATAATTTTTCCATCATTTGGCGAACAAAACTCAAGAGGATACTTCGTTCAGAATGGAGGTTATTATCTGCCAATTAATGATAATTTAGACTTAACTCTACTTGGTGATTATTATACGAATGGTAGCTATGGTTTTAGAGTAGAAAATACATATTTATACAGATATAAATTCAGAGGTAATTTAAGTTTTAGATTTGAAAATTTAATTCAAAGTGAAAGAGGTTTTCCAGATTATTCAAAAAGTTCTATATATAATTTAAGGTGGTCTCACAGTCAAGATTCAAAATCTAATCCCAATTCTAGATTTTCAGCATCGGTAAATTTAGGTAGTAGTAAATACTATCAACAGTCAATTAATCAAATGAATGCGGCTAATTTTTTAAATAACTCTCTTTCATCTTCAATTTCTTATTCTAAGACTTTTCCTGGAGAACCTCAAGTAAATATGAGTCTATCAGCTACACACTCTCAAAACACAAATACACAGACAATAAATATGACTCTTCCTACCCTACAAACAAGTGTTTCAAGAATTTATCCTTTTGCTCCTAAAGTTGGCACAAAAAAAGGTATCATTCAAAATATAAATTTCCAATATAATTTAAGAGGTGAAAATAGAATCTTAACTACAGACTCTCTATTTTTTAAGAAAGAAATGTTTGAAAATGCAAAATCCGGTTTTCAACATTCTATACCAATCAGTACTAATTTTAAGTTGCTAAAATATTTTAGTTTTTCTACAAGTGCTAATCTACAAGAGACATGGGTTTTTAAAACAATTAATAGAGAATATGATGTTGAACTTCAGGAAGTTATTACAAATGAAAATCGAGGTTTTGACTCCTTTAGAACCTATAATTTTTCGACTAGTCTAGGAACAACTGTTTACGGAATGTATAATTTTTCAGAAAAGAGTAAAATAAAGGCCATAAGGCATGTTATGAGACCTTCTTTAAGCTATGGTATATCTCCTTCATTTGATAAATATTATGATAGTTATGAGGTTATAAGTGCTGACGGTCTAACTACTTCTGATATTCAATATTCAAGATTTGAAGGATCTATTTTTGGTTTACCAAATAAAAACTACGCTAGCTCAGTTGCATTATCCTTAAATAATAATGTTGAGGCTAAGGTTGTTGATAGGGAAAGCGAAGAAAATGAATTGAAAAAAGTTGTTATACTAAATAATTTAAATTTTTCAACTTCTTACAACCTAGCGGCAGATTCATTAAGATTATCACCAGTAAGAATGAACGGTGGTACTCAGTTATTTAAAAATAAAATGAATGTTAATTTTGGAGCCACATTTGATCCTTATGCTTTAGATGAAAATAATAACAGGATTGATAAATTTCAAATTAATGATGGAGGAGGTTTATTTAGGTTAACCAGTGCAAATCTAACATTCAATTATGCATTTAGTAGTGATAACTTAGACAAAGATTCGGAAAGAAGTCAAGCTGCAATAGATGAATCAGTAAGAAACGGTGGTAGAGATGATGACTTATTTGGAAGAGCAATGGATACATCCACTGAGGAATTTTCAAAGGTTGATAAAGAAAACAAAGAAAAAGTACCTGACAATTTATATAATTATAAAATACCATGGTCATTAAGAATGGCTTATGCCGTTAATTACAACAATACAGTGGGTCAAAACGAAATTTCTTCCCATTCTTTAATGTTTTCCGGAGATATTGAACTTTCTCCTAAATGGAGCGCAGGAATTTCATCTGGTTATGATTTTAAAAATCAAGGTATTACTTATACACAATTGAGATTTGAAAGAGATTTGCTTAGTTGGAGAATGAACTTTAGTTGGATTCCATTTAGCACAAACAAATCTTGGAATTTTTTCATCGGCATTAAAAGTGGTATGCTTAGTGATATAAAATATGATAAGAGAAGACAAAGAGATAAAATTTTATAATTAAATTTATATTATGAAAAAGATAATTAAAACAGAAAATGCTCCAAAACCAATCGGACCATACAATCAAGCAGTTATTGCAGGTGATTACATGTTCATTTCTGGTCAAATAGCATTAAATCCAAAAAACGGGGAATTAATCACTAATGATATAAATAAGGAAACTACTCAGGTTATGGAAAATCTGAAGGCTATTCTAGCGGAATCGTCATTGACATTTGATAATGTAGTAAAAACAACAATTTTTTTGTCGAGTATGGATAATTTCTCTAGTGTAAATGAAATATATGGTTCTTATTTAGATAAAGATACAGCACCTGCAAGGGAAACTGTAGAAGTTAGTAAATTACCGGCAGGAGTTAATGTTGAAATTTCAATGATAGCTATGCTATAATTTTTTTTGGTGATATTTTAATAGTCCGTCTATAGGCTTTCGGATTATATTTCCTGCACTTAAACCATATTTTGATAGACACTCTTTCAATTCTTCCTTGAGATAAAATGAAATAGATCCGACAAAATGAATTGGTATTTCATTAGCATCATTAAATTGTAAGATTTGTCTTTCAATAAACAGATCAAAACCTCTTTTTATCAGAGATTGACAATAGTCTGAATCTTTATTGTTTATCAGAAACTTAGCAAAAGTCGCTAAATATGTATTTGGGTTTGGCTGTTTATATAAATTATCCTTAATTGACTCTGCATCTAAATCAAATTGTTTTTCAAATTTTTTAGCTGTTTCATCTGGAATCCTATTAAAATAAAAGTCTCTTAACAATTGTCTTCCAAAATAATTACCACTTGCATCATCCATTAGAATATAACCTAAGGATATAACTCTTTGATCAATTTCTTTTCCGTCAAAGTAGGTGCAGTTAGAACCAGTTCCTAAAATGCAAACTATAGATTTTGAATATTCTTCAGCAGTAGAATAAATAGCAGCATATGTATCTTCTTTTACAGAAAATTCATTACAATTTTTAAAGATATCACTAAATACATTTTTAATCAAAACCCTTGGAGGTTTTGTTCCACATCCAGCACCATAAAAGTATATTTGCTCAACTTCCTTTCTGAATTTATATAATTCAAAATTATTCACAATCCTTTCTTTTAAGATATGATTTGTAAGAACCTGTGGGTTTAGTCCCAGTGTTTGAGTTTCAAAGAGTATTTTTCCTTCTTTATCTATAGCAATCCAATCAGTTTTTGTTGAACCACTGTCTACAATTAGAATCATAAGATTTTTAGTTAGTTACTATGAATTTTATGTATTAACTCAACTAATTTTGTAGAATAACCATATTCATTGTCATACCATGAAATTATTTTAAAAAATGTTGAACTAAGCTCAATACCTGCGTTTGCGTCAAAGTTACTAGTTAAGGGACAGCCAACATAATCTTGAGAAACTACAGCTTCTTCTGTGTAGCCAAGTACACCCTTTAATTCATTTTCACTTGCCCTTTTAAAGGTTTTCTTTATCTCATCATATGATGTCTCTTTCTCAAGAATAACTGTCAAATCAACAACAGAGACATTAGCTGTAGGAATTCTAAAAGCCATTCCTGTAAGCTTACCGTTTAGTTCTGGAATTACTTTTCCAACAGCAATTGCTGCACCTGTTGATGAAGGAATAATATTATTAAGTGAAGATCTTCCTAGCCTGTAATTTTTAGCCGGG
The DNA here is from genome assembly GCA_902626365.1 of uncultured Bacteroidota bacterium. Lineage (GTDB taxonomy): Bacteria > Bacteroidota > Bacteroidia > Flavobacteriales > Flavobacteriaceae > MED-G13. Next base: position 5,715 of record CACOFE010000017.1, read on the forward strand.
CCGTCAACTGTCATTTGAGTTGCCGTTGCAGCATGAACTGTTGTCATTAAACCTTCTTTTATAGTAAAGTTATCATGAAGCACTTTAGCTATTGGAGCTAAACAATTAGTAGTACAAGATGCATTGGAAACGATTTTATGATTTTCTGAAATAGAATCACAATTTACCCCCATTACAAACATGGGAATATCCTTTGATGGAGCAGATACTGCTACCTTTTTCGCACCTGCTTCTAAATGCAAACCAGCTTTATCCATAGTTGTAAAAATACCGGTACATTCTGCTACAACATCTATATCCAGTTCACCCCAATTAATGTCTGATGGATTTTTTTCGGCTGTAACACGAATTAGATTACCATTTACAACTAAATCATTTCCCATAACACTAATATCGTCATTAAGTTTTCCGTGTACCGAATCGTATTTTAGTAAGTATGCTAAGTGATTTACATCTAATAAATCATTAATCGCTAAAACCTCTACATCATTCCTTTTTAAAATAGCTCTGAATGTTATTCTACCGATCCTACCAAAACCATTTATTCCTATCTTGATTTTACTCATTTTTTTAGTTTAATTAAATTGACATTATATCACTGACTTTTAAGAGTTCAGTGTTGATTTTTGTTATTCCCTTAATTGCTTTTTTGAAGGGGGTTAATTCAATATTACTATTTTGTAAGCCAACCATTGAAGAAGTTTTTCCATCAATAATTGATTCAACAGCTTTTACTCCCAGTCTACTTGCTAAAACTCGATCAAAACAGGTTGGGGAACCTCCTCTCTGCATATGGCCAAGTACAGCAACTCTAGCTTCATAATCTGAAAGATGTTTTTCAACATAATCTTTAAGTTGGAAAACATTTTCACCTGTTTTATCACCTTCAGCTACAACCACAATACTTGATGATTTTCCAGTTTTTTGACTTCTTTTTAAAGACTGTATCAATCTATCCAGGCCTAAGTTTTCTTCAGGTATTAAAATTTCTTCTGCACCAGCAGCTACTCCTGTATTTAATGCAATATGACCGGCATCTCTTCCCATAACTTCAATAAAAAATAATCTATTATGAGAGCTGGCAGTGTCCCTAATCTTATCAATTGCCTCCATTACAGTATTTGTTGCTGAATCAAATCCAACCGTGTGAGAAGTTCCGAAAATATCATTATCAATAGTTGCAGGAACACCAATTACAGGAAAATTAAATTCCTCACTAAAAATTAGTCCACCTGTAAAAGTTCCATCACCACCTATGACTATTAATCCATCTATATTATTCTTTTTTAGGTTTTCGAATGCTTTTGTTCTTCCAGATTTTGTTCTGAAATCTTTGGATCTTGCAGTTTTTAAAATAGTTCCTCCTTTATTAATTATCCCTTTGACGCTTCTTGCGTTCATTTCAGACATTTTCCCTTTAATTAAGCCGTCATATCCTTTGGAAATTCCAATAGGGACAATTTTATGAAACACACAAGTTCGAACAACAGACCTGATTACAGCATTCATGCCGGGTGCATCACCACCAGAAGTTAACAATGCTATCTTGTTAAATGCTTTTTTCACGAGGATAAATATAATAATCTATATCCTTATTAATAAGCATTTTTTTAATTCTTTTTTTTTAAGAAAACTAGCCATAAATTTACAGCATGAAAGAAGACATATATATTTTAGCAATTGAAACATCTTGTGATGATACCTCAGTCGCTATATTAAAGAATAAAAAAGTTCTTTCAAATATAGTCTCAAGTCAAAAAATACATAAAATTTTTGGAGGAGTTGTTCCTGAAATCGCATCACGAGAACATGATAGATTGATTGTCCCTGTTTTGAACGAGGCAATTAAAGAATCTAAAATTAAATTAAATGATATTGATGCTATAGCTTATACTAGAGGTCCAGGATTATTAGGTTCATTATTAGTAGGAACTTCTTTTGCTAAATCTTTAGCGTTTTCTCTTAATATTCCATTGTTAGAAATAAATCATATGCAAGCTCATATTCTTTCAATATATATTGATGATAATCCAGAAAAACCTAAATTTCCCTTTATTGCATTGACTGTTTCTGGTGGTCATACACAATTGGTGGTTGTTAATAGTCCCTTTGATTTTACTGAGATAGGAACGACTCTTGATGATGCTGCAGGTGAAGCCTTTGATAAATCTGGTAAAATTATGAATTTAGATTATCCTGCGGGGCCTAAGATTGACAAATTAGCTTTAAAGGGTGATATAAATAAGTTTAATTTCCCGAAACCTGAAGTGAAGGGATTAAATTTTAGTTTTTCAGGATTAAAAACAAATTTCAAAAATTTCATAAATAATCAACCACATGATTTTGTTAAAAATAATATTAATGACTTGTGCGCTTCTCTGCAATCTACAATAGTCGAAATACTAATTGATAAACTACTTAAAGCTAGAGATCAATATCAGATTAATGAATTTGTAATCTGTGGTGGTGTTTCTGCTAATTCTTATTTAAGAAAAGAATTGAAAGGTTTAATGGAAGGTGAGAGTATAAAGACATACGTCCCGAAAATTAATTATTCAACAGATAATGCTGCTATGATCGGCATAAATGGTTATTTTAAGTTTATTGAATCAAAATTTGGTGAATTATCTGATTATAGTATATCAAAGTACCCAATGCAATGAATATTTTTTACTCTAATAACATTAATAAATCTAATAAAAGAATTATCATACTTGATCAGGAAAATAGTCACTTGATTAAAGTTCTACGAAAAAAAACTGGGGATAATGTAAATATCACAGATGGTAAAGGATTCTTATATAGTTGCTCAATTATTAAATCTGATAAAAATAAATCTATTTTGGAAATTGAAAAATCAGTGGAATTTAAAAATGATTCACCAAAACTTAAGGTTGCAATCTCATTAACTAAAAATAAAGACAGATTTGAGTGGTTTCTTGAAAAAGCAACTGAAATAGGAGTTAATGAAATAACCCCTTTAATATGCAGGTATTCAGAAAGAAATAAAATTAATTTAGAAAGATCCATAAAAATATTAGTATCCTCAATGAAGCAATCATTAAGATATAGGCTGCCAATTATTAATAAACCTGTTAATTTTAAAGATTATATAATATCAAAAAGTAAAAATAAGGTTGATTTATTTATAGCCACCTGTTTAATTTCAGACATTAGCCCGTTGAAGGAAAAATTAATAAAGGGTAATGATTCAGAGATTATGATTGGACCTGAGGGTGGGTTTTCACAAAATGAACTTGATTTAGCAAAAAAAGCTAAATTTGTACCTGTTTCACTTGGTGAAGGAAGGCTTAGAACTGAAACAGCTGGAGTTATGGTGTGTTCAATATTTTCAACAATTAATTAAAGATGAATTCAAAAGAATTAGTAAAATCGGTAATAATATTATCATTCTTAGCTCTTGTTGTGCTATTTCTCTTTGAAATAAAATTAGGTCTACTGTATATTTTTATAGCCTTAATATTAACCTTGGTGGTGAATCCATTTAACAAATTTTTAAAATCTAGATTTAAATTAAGTGAAGCTTTATCATCAATTTTTTCTGTTACAATGCTTGTTTCAGTTATTTCTATGATCATAGTCTTATTTGTGCCTATTTTAACTAAACAAGGAAAAAACCTATCCCTACTTAATACAGTTGAATTTAGAAATAAATTTAAATCAACAAGTGAGGGAATAATAAACTATTTAGAAAGTAAAAATGTAAGTATTATTGATTTTTTTACAGATCTTAATTTTATATCTGAAATTGATTTTGGATTTGTTACCAAATTATTTAATTCAATTATATCTCAAATTGGTAGTTTAAGTATTGGGATTATGTCTGTATTATTTATTACTTTCTTTTTTTTAAAAGATGGAAAAGACATTTTTAGAACTTTATTAAGCCAGTTCCCTTCAAAACAAAGAAAAAAGCTAAAATTATCATTTGTTAAGATAGAAAATTTATTAACCAGGTATTTCTCAGGAGTTTTAATGCAAATAACAATCTTATTTATTCTTTACTTTATCCTTTTACTAATATTAGGAGTTGAAAATTCTTTTGCCATTGCCTTTATCTGCGCCATATTAAATATTATTCCTTATTTGGGTCCATTAATTAGTATTTTTTTAATGATAATATTATCAGCAACAAATAATATAGACGCATTTATTTTCAATGACTTTTTAGCTAATTCCATTTGGTTGCTTGTTGGTTTCACAACAATTCAAATGCTTGACAACTTTATACTTCAACCATATATATTTTCATCATCAATAAAATCTCACCCGCTTGAGGTATTTATAGTTATAATTTTTTCTGGATTACTGTTTGGTATTTTTGGTTTAATTATAGCTATTCCTGTATATACTACGATAAAAGTTATCTATAATAGTTTTTTTGATACAAAAAAACTAATGGTAAACTTATTTAAGTAAATTAATTAGTCTAAAGTTAAATTGAATGTTTTATTAAATTCAAAATCTGAAGTACCGCTTATTGCTATTTCAAATTCACCAGATTCAATCATTCGTTTCCCATTAATATAGAATTTTAAATCATCGGAATTAATCTCAAAAGTAACTGTTTTACTCTCCCCTTTTCTGAGAAATATTTTTTTAAAATCTTTTAATTCTTTAACAGGTCTTGTGATACTTGCTACTTTATCATGTATGTATAGTTGAACCACTTCATGTCCATCATATTCTCCTGTATTAGTTATAATTGAACTTGCCTTTAATATTTCTGATTCTCTAACTTTATTATTGGATAATTTAATTTCAGAATATTCGAAAGTTGTATAACTAAGGCCGTGGCCAAACGGATATAACGGAGTATTTGGTGAATCTATGTAATTTGATTTATAGTCTTCTGTTGGATTATCATTTGAAATTGGTCTGCCTGTGTTTTTTACATTGTAATAAATCGGTACTTGTCCAACGTTTCTAGGAAAAGTAATTGGAAGTTTGGCAGATGGGTTATATTTTCCGAATAAAATATCTGCAACTCCTAACCCTCCGCTGGTTCCTGGGTACCAAATCTCTAAAATAGCATCAACTAGAGAATCTTCGATTGTAAGATCCAAAGGTCTACCATTCATCAAAATTAAAATAATTTCTTTATTGGGTAATTCGTCTCTCAAAGTCTTAATTAATTCAGTTTGTAATCCAGGAAGTTTTATATTAGTTCTGCTTGCAGCTTCTCCACTCATGTTATAATCTTCACCTAAAACCATTAATATTTTATCTGCTTTTTTGGCTATGTTTACAGCTTCATTGAATCCACTATAATTATTACTGTTAATATCACAACCCTTAGCAAACATAATATTTGATTCATCTAAATATTCTTTTATTCCTTGAAATATGCTAATCGCTTTTCCGTTTCTGTCCCCTGCAGCTGCCCAGCTACCAATAATATTTCTTTTATCCTTTGCGAGTGGCCCTATCAATGCAATAGTTTGTTTATTGTTTAGAGGAAGGGCTTTGTTAATATTTTTAAGTAAGACAGACGATTTAGAGGCTATTTTTCTGGCAGATTCTAAAAATTCAGTACGATAGATGGTTTCTTCCTCTCTTTGTTCGTTAGAATACCTGTAAGGGTCATCAAATAAACCAAGTTTAAATTTAGCAATAAGGATTTTTCTGCACGCTTCATTTATCAGAGTTTCATCTACTTTACCTTCGACTATCAGTTCTTTCAAAAACCGCCTATATGCGCCACTCATCATATCCATATCAATTCCTGAATTAATAGCTAATTCTGCTGCATGTTTTTCATTTTCAGCATATCCATGATTTACTAACTCATTAATAGCTGTGTAATCTGTAACTACAAATCCATTGAATCCCCATTCATTCCTTAGTATATCCTTAAATATATATTGATTTGCTGTTGCAGGTACACCATTTAGCTCATTAAAAGCAGTCATAAATGTTTCAACACCCGAATCTATCGCAGCTTTAAATGGTGGCATATACACATTTCTTAGCTCATTATCCCCCATATTAACAGTATGATAATCTCTTCCTGCTTGAGCAGCACCATATCCAACAAAATGTTTTGCACAAGCTAAAATTGTATTAATATGGGAGAGATTTTCGCCCTGAAAACCTTTTACATAAGATTTGGCGATTTCACTGGTTAAATAAACATCTTCTCCAGACCCTTCAGAAATTCGCCCCCATCGAGGATCTCTTGCGATATCAATCATTGGAGCAAATGTCCAATGTACACCAGATGCTGAAGCTTCTTCAGCTGATATTCTGGCCACCTCCTCAACATCTTTTAGATCCCAACTTGAAGCAATTCCTAAGTTTATAGGGAAAATTGTTTTAAAACCATGAATCACATCATATCCAAAAAGTAAAGGAATACCTAAACGAGTCTCCTCTACAGCAATTTTTTGCAATTCTTTAGTTCCTTTAGATGTATATACATTGAGCATTGATCCTAAATTACCTTCTTTGAGAAATTTCATATTATCTGAAGTAACATATGGGCCTGTTTTGTTCCAATCACCACTATACATTATTGTTTGTCCAATTTTTTCATCTAATGTCATCAAACTCATTATAGAATCTACTTTACGATAAATATCTTTCTCAGAATTATAACTATTATTTGCACTTAAACAAAGGCAATGACATAGGGTTAATAATACAATTAAAGCTTTTTGAATTTTTTTCATTGTTTGGTAGTCATTCAATTTCTAATTTTCTTCCCATCGGAGTTCATCAATATGATAAATATCTTCTGGATTACCATTATTTTGACCGGCATTAAAAAACAAAACAAGTGTAGTGTTTTCGTTATCAATCGAGTCACTAAAATCATAAGAAAATTCTTGCCATGTATTAACAGCACTAAAATCTGACCATTTTTCAATAGCAGAACCCCCTTCAAGTTTTGCTAAAACTTGAATAGATGATGATGAGTATAATTTAAATTTTAATTTATTGTGTGTGTTTAAATTAATAATTGAACCATAATTTAATATGAAGGCATCATAAGCCTCTGTTCCATCATCAGTATATTGACCAACATACTCACTTCTGTTATCACAGCTAATCAACGGATTTAATACACTTGGCACAGTGGTTTCAATACCATAGTTCTGTTGACAATTCCAATCACTAATTATATTATAATCTTGTACAACATTTGAACAGTTTTCAATTATAGGCTCGTCACATGGTGCTGGCAGAAACATCAAATCATCAATATAATACATGTCGGTTGGTGTTCCGTTTGTTACATTGTGGTTGAAGAAAATTTTTAGCTGGGTTTGATCATTAGAGGATAAACTAAAATCAAATACATAATTAACCCATTCGTTTGTCAAAGTTATGTTATTACTTATTTCTATAGCTGATGCTCCACCTACAATCCTAGCCAATAATGGTGAGCTTATGGATGAATAAATTTTTATGTGTAATTGAGGATTTTCTGTAAGATTTATGGGGTCATTAAAATTAATTGTTAATGCATCAGATCCATCTGAACCATCATCAATATATTGGCCAACAAAAATGCTGTTATTGATTTCATTAGGATATGGGTTGTTTAATATCTGAATTTCATTGTCAACAGTTAATAATTCATGATTCTGCTGACATTCAAAATCACTTAAAATATTGTTATTCTCAATAAAATTTTCACAAGGATCAATAAACGTATCAAAAAACAAATCATCTATGTAATATAAGTTTGGTGTACTACCAATTACTTCAACACCATAATTAAAAAAAACTTTTAATTTGGTATGATTTTCATTTTGCCTCCAACTAAAATCAAAAATATAAATACCCCATCCATTATCGCCATGAACATTTTGAGATTGAATAACAGCTTCAGATGAACCACCATCCAACATAACCCTGAGTTCACCTGAAATCTCAGTCTTGACTTTAATTTTAAAAACGGTATTAGTTGATAAATCAATTGGTGACCCATAGTCAATTTCAATAAAATCTGTTGGTTCTTGTGTGTCTGTATATAAACCAACAAAATTACTAGTATTCAAAGGGGTTTCAGAAGGATTTCGTACAGTTTCTACATTGTTTAATATAAAATTTGACTGACATTCAAAATCAGTTATAAAATTAGGGTTTATGCTTACGTCCTCTATTTCACAAGGATTATAGCTAATTGTAGGAAAGTCTTGAAAATCCTCTTCACATGACAAGAAAATCATCAAAATCAAAAATAATAGAGAATATTTAAGAAAAAAATTTAGGTTATCCATAATTAATTTTTCATTAATTTTTTAATATTTTGAAGGATTCATGTTTTGTTTCAGAATATGTTTTTAAGATATATATATCAGAATCAAGATTTGAAATATCAATTTCAAAATTTTTCTTATTTAAATAATTTTGAATTAAAATAACTCTGCCACGAATATCATATAACTCATATGAATTAATAATATCATTAGATCTAATTTTTAAAACATTAATTACAGGATTTGGATAGATCATTAATTCAGAAATCCCTTCTTGAATTAAAGATAAAGAAGATGAAAAACGAATATCGTCTATATAATAAATATCTGTCGAAGTTCCTGTTTCTTGTGCAGCATTAAAGAATAAAACAAGTTTTGTATTGCCATTACCTACAGAGGTGCTAAAATCAAAGTTAAATTCCTCCCATGTGTTTTCTAGGCTATAATCTGACCATACCTCAGCATCTGTACCTCCTTCTAATTTAGCTAAAACTTGAATAGAAGATGAAGAGTATAATTTAAAAGTCAAAAAAGGATATGAAGAAAGATCAATTTCACTGTCAAAATCAATTAACAAATTATCCCAACCATTAGTTCCATCATCAATATATTCTCCAACACTTGTTGATGTATTAATTCCATCATAGAATGGGTTTGATACGGTTTGAATGTTTCCTGAAAGAGGAACTGAGGGGTTTAGACTTTCAAAATCTGAAATTATAGGAAAATTATTTGTTGAGTTAGTAAATCTAATATCATCAACATAATATATATCTGATGATGTTCCTGATTCTTGTGCAGCGTTAAAGAACAAAACCAGTTTTGTATTACCATTAGCTACAGCATCACTAAAATCAAAATTAAACTCTTCCCATGTGTTTTCTAAACTATAGTCTGACCATAGCTCTATTTCTGAACCACCTTCAAGTTTAGCCAAAACTTGAATAGATGTAGGAGAATACAACTTAAAACTTAAGAAAGGATTAGAGGAAAGATCTATTTCAGTTTCAAAGTCTATTAATAAATTATCCCATCCGTTGGTTCCATCATCTGTGTATTCACCAATATTTGCCGATTTATTTATTCCAGCTTGAAAAGTATTAACAACAGTGTTAATTCCATTACCAGAAACAGTTTGACTAGCATCTCCACATTCAAAATTTGTAATAACCGGGTCAGAGCATTGACCAAAAGCAAAATATCCTATAAGTAAAGTGATAAATAGTATAAAATTTCTCATTTAATTATTTATTTTAATAAGTTTAAATATAATATAGTTCTATTATACATTTTTTCATATCTGAACATTAAAAAATAAAACCTAAGTTATTTAATCCCTCAATAATTTCTTGGTCTTGCATAAATAGATTCCATAATAGTTGAGTTCTGTAATTTTCTATCATTAATATTATTGGCCCCTGATCAATTGCTAAATACCTATCTGAATACCAATTATAATGAATTGAAAAAGCGTCAAAAAATCCATAATCACCCCATAATTCATTATTCAAATTATAATAAAAATTCTCAAGTGCTTTTTTTGATTCTAAGGGTGTGTAAGGAAAAGATGATAATGCAGCTGTTGGTGAAATCACACCTAAATCATTGTTTGGACTATGTGCTGAGTATCCATTATAGTTTGTGCTTGCGGTTATACCCCAACTGACATCACTATATCCATCAAAGTTATTTGGATTTGTCACACAGTGATCATAATTAATCAAAGAATGAGCTCTGTTTTGATCAAAATAATTTGTGTATTGATCTTCTAAATTTCTTGGATCTAAACCTATAAATGAATAATGTGAGTAAAAGAGTGGTCCTCCAAAATTTTCACCTAAAGGTAAGAATATGTCATAAAAAGTTCCAGAATTAACAAAAGCACCATTTCTTGTCCAACCATTGTTATAAACATCGATATTAATTGGGAATGTTGGTGAGGATGAAGCTAAAACATAAACTATAAGAGCTTCATTCCAACCCCTTACATCTAAATTTATAGCAAAATCATGGTTTGGAGACCAATGCCAAGTTATTTTATTTTGTCCTTGTGTATACCATGTCCACTCAACATCTTCCCAGATATTTGTTATTCTATTTCGCAACTCTGTTTCTTGTTCATTATCGTTCGAAAAATATTGTCTTACAATCAACAACCCTTGAATTAACAGTGCTGTTTCTACTATATCTCCACCATCATCCATATCACCAAATTCGATTGTATTTCCTGAGTTATCATACCAATGGGAAAAAGCTCCATGATATTTTTCAGCTCCTTCTAAAAAATTTAAAACAGTTTCCATACGGTTTATTACATCTTCACGGCTTACCCATCCTCTTTCAATACCAACAATAAATGATGCAATACCAAATCCTGAACCACCGGTTGTAATTATATTAGGTCTTTCACTATCTTCTCTAGCTAAACCACTAACAGGTTCTGCAAAATCCCAAAAATATTTGAATGTTTGTTGTTGGGTTAATGTTAGTAAGTCTTCAAAAGGGATTAAATCTACATTGTCCACAGGGATAAAGCCAACATCTGGTGGTGGTGGATCAATATCATTCGGATTTGTACAGGAAATAATCCAAAAAAATAATGTGAGTAAACCAATTCTATAAATAATATTTAATTTCATATTTCTTTATTTACCATCCAGGATTTTGGGTTAAAATACCGTTACTTAGGTCTATTTGTTGTTGAGGTATAGGAAATAGTTCGTGTTTTCCTATAACAAATGGCTTACCAAGTGATTGTAACACAGTAGCTGCCCTGCCTTGTCTTACTAAATCAAAATATCGGTCATGTTCAAAAGCTAGCTCCCATCGTCTTTCATTCCAGACATCTAGTTGTGTTGGGTTATTTAATGGATTTAAGCCCGCTCTAGACCTGATCTGGTTAATAGGACCTGAAACATCACCCCCTAAATGAATTGCCGCCTCAGCATTCATTAATAAAACTTCTGCATACCTTAATATCCTAATATTTTTACCAGTTTGCTCAAATTCTGTAAAAGCACTTGAATAAGCTTTCTGATTATACATTTCATTAACGACAGATTCAGGAACATATCTTCCGTCATACAAAGTTTCACCTCTAAAAATTATAGTCGCATCTCTTCTAAGATCATTTTCTTCGTAAGAATTTAGCAGCTCTTGACTAGGTACATTAAAACCCCAGCCCCAGCCACCTTCACCTCTAGCTCCTTGAGTTAAACTATATTTATCTACCCCTACTGATGGAATTGCACCTTTAGCTTGAATTTCAAAAATTGATTCTTCATTATTTTCACCAATTTCTTTCCAAATATCCTCATAATTTGCCGTAAGACTATATTCACCTGATTCGATCACTTCATTTGTTAAAGCTAGAACATTGTCCCATTTTTCTTGATACATACTAACCTTTGCCAAAAGAGTTTTCGCAGCACCCTTGGTGGCTCTTCCTAATTCAATGTTCGGGTATAGGCTCTTATTTGGCAGAGATTCTATTGCTTCTATCAAATCATTCTCAATAAATAAAAAAGTTTCATCGATTGTAGCTCTACTTAATAATTCTTCAAGAGGAGAGTTAATATCTGGTGTATCGGTAATAAGTGGGAGTTCACCAAATGTTTGTAATAACCTAAAATATAATAAAGCTCTTAAAAATTTTGCTTCACCTAAAAGTCTTGTTTTTAATTCATTATCCAAATCTTCAAATGGTTGTATTCTGTTAATAGCTTGGTTAGCTCTTTGTATACCATTAAAATGACCTTCCCATACTTCAGCTACAGAAATAGATGTTGCATCATGATTTAAGGCATCTAAAAGATGTTTATCTGAACCTGTATCTCCAGGATCACTTCCTTTATCAGCATCATCACTAGCAATACTTGTAATACCATTCCAAGAAAATGAACTTACCTGCCAGCTTAAGAAAATATTATAAATACCGTTTACAAGTTCAACAGCTTGTTCTTCAGTGATTGAGTTTGCAGTAATTTGATTAGCGTCTATATCAAGAAATTCTTCAGAACATGATTGGGTAAATAAATTTACCGTAATAAATACTGCAATTAATATTTTTAATTTCTTATTATTTTTCTTCATGAATAATTTATTAAAATGACATATTTATTCCTAGATAATATGAGCTAAGTGTAGGATATGCATCCAGCTCGATTCCAGCTAAACCCATAGGGTCACCGGGTAGTTCGGGTGTATATCCTGAAAATCTCTTTAGTATTAAGGGGTTTTTAGCTGTAAAATACAGTCTAGTATTATTAAATAATTTTGACTTTTCTCTTTCAAATGTATATCCTATGGTGAAATTATTAATTCTGAAATAATCTCCAGACTCTAAAAAATAGTTCGAAGATAGAGGTACATTATTAGATGCTAGAGGTGTATTTGTGCTAGGCCTACCACTTGTCCAACGATTATTAAAAACAAATAGCTCAATGTTCTCGTTACCAAATCTCTGTGCTTTTTTACCGTTATAAACCTTATTTCCAAAACTCCCATAGGTCGCAATATTAACATCAAAGTTTTTATAAATAACTTTGAGGTTAAAAGAGGATACAAAAGAAGGAATGTATGAGCCAAAGAACCTTCTGTCATTTTCATTTATCTCACCGTCATTATTTAGATCTTTATAAACAAATTCACCTCGATCATCAATTCCTGCTATTTCATATAAATAGAAACTTCCTAAAGGTTGTCCAATTGAAACTCTTTTGGTATACTGACCATTATTAATATTTCCACCAGTTTGATTAGTAAAAAATTGATTAGAAATTTTACTTAGTTCGTTTTTATTGTAAGAAAGATTTGTATTAATTGAATAAGATAGATCATCATTTATACTTTCATTCCAATCCAAGCTTAATTCTACTCCAACATTTTTAATTTCACCTACATGTGATAGAAAAGGGTCAAATCCAAATGTGTTAGGAAGTTGCAAGGGTAAAATAGCATTACTATTAATTCTTTCATATATATCTATTTCTCCGTTAAGCTTATAATCTAAAAGTGCGAATTCTATTCCAAAATTAAATTCGTATGTTGATTCCCATGACAAATCTTCTTGTACTGTAGCGGTTACCGTGCCACCCTGTTGAACATCCTGATTAGTTCCAAATGGATAAGAAAAACCTTGATTATAACGGACAATATTTAAACTTGGAATTTGTGCATTACCTAATTTGCCATAACTGATTCTAGCTTTAAGTATATCAAAAATACTTTCATCCATAAAACTTTCTTTGCTTAGGTACCAACCAGCACTTAAAGCATAGAAATTACCATATCGGTATTTTTCTTGAAAGAAATTTGAAGCATCTTGTCTGAATGATATATTAAAAAGATATTTTTTATCAAAATCATAATTTAAACGAGATATATATGAATAAAGTTTTCTGGTTTCTGAAAAACCTCCTCCTGAACCTTCTGTACCATCGTTGTTATTTCCTAAATCAAGATTAAAGTTTAAATTTTCATCTGCAGGTACATTTATTCTTGAACCGTAAAGTGTTTCATATTTATTTTCTTCAGCTACTAAACCTAAAGTGACATCAATATTATGGGAATCGTTAATCGTTTTCATGTAAGTAAAATAATTATCAAAAAACCAACGATAATCATTACTATGAGCTACATATAAAACAGTTTCTGGGATATGTTCAGCCTCCGGGTCTGTTGGTTGAAAATTATCAATTGTATTTCCAGGTTCTAATGACAAATAAGTTTCAAGTCTATTATCAAAATTATAAAAACGATTATGGTTTGTTTCTACAGAAAAACGAGATGTAAAATTTAGATTATCTATAATTTCATAATCTATTTTAAACGCGCCTTGAAGTTTTAAAAAACGCTGCTTTTCATTTTGTAGATCAAGTTGTGCAACTGGATTGCCTACATTATTAAAAGCAACTGATGACCCATATCTACCGTTTTCATCTCTTACTGGAACAATTGGAGCTTGCTTATAGGCTGTTGTAAAAACACCAAAACTTTTTGGTTTAGAATTTGCAAGTTGAAAGCTTATATTATGAGAATATTTAATTTTTTCAGAAATTTTATAATCTAAATTACTTCTAAGTGTAGCCCTCTCAAGTTCACTACCCTTTAAAATCCCTTCCTCTTGATTTAACCCAACACTAAAGAAAGTTTTTAAATTTTCATTTCCACCTGAAGCTGATATGTTGTGGTTGCTTTGAAATGCTAACTGACTAATTTCATTTAACCAATTAGTATTATACAACTGATCTGAGGGAAAAAAGGCACTTAAATCATTATCGTTATTAGGGTTTGAGTCATTTAGAAGATTAAATAAAATTGCTTCATTACTGTATGTAACAAATGAGTTTGAGTTAGACATAACAGGCCTATAGTTAATATCTCTAATTCCAATAAAATTATCATATGAAACCTTGATCTCTTCTTCCCCACCCTTTTTTGTATTTACAATTATAACTCCGTTAGCTCCTCTATTTCCATAAATAGCTAATGAAGCAGCATCTTTTAAAATGCTAATGGTTTCTATATCTGCTGTATTTATATTATTAATATTATTGGTTAAAATCCCATCAACAACATAAAGTGGCTCACGACCAGCTTGTATTGTTCCAAGACCTCGAATAATTACCTGTGAAGCAACTCCTGGAGCATCAGATGATATTATCTGTACACCTGCCGCCTTTCCTTGTAGTGCTTGAGTCACATTCAAAATAGGCTCATTAGTTAAATCATCACCTTTAACAGAACTAACAGAACTTGTTAATATTTCTTTTCTTTGATTTCCGTATCCAATAACAATAACTTCGTCAAGTAATTTAATATCCTCTTTTAAAATAATATTATTTAATTCATAGTCATTTGACAATTGAAGCTCTATATTTTTAAATCCTGAATAACTTATCAATAATATGTCATTAATTTCTGCCTCTACAAGAAAGTTTCCATCAATATCTGTTTGAACAAAATTGGAGTTATTTTTTACAATTATTGATGCCCCGAAAATAGGTTCACTATTTTCATCGATAACAGTACCCGAATATAAGTTTTGTGCTATTGAATTAAAGCTGAATGTAAAAAAAAGAAAAAAGATTAGTTTTAATCTCCCGTTCATCAGATTAGTTTGTCAATTTAAATTTACAAAATTATTAGAAGTTTACTTAATAATGGTTGTTATTATATTCTTTACTTTTACATTAAAATAATTCTATGAAAAAGAACATATTCAATTTAACTTTATTGTTTACTATTTTTTTTAATTGTGAGAACGAACCAGTAATTAACCCACTAGAATATAATTCTAATCTTACAGTGCAGCAAAATTTAGTAAATGGTGTTTCAGTGGTAGATATATTAAATTTTAATGATATATCATCATTTTACGGAATCGAATATGGCGGTGGATTCATTTTTCATGTGAATCCTACCAATGGAGAAATTATGGTTGCTACAGATTACTCAAATATAGGTGATGTAGCTTGGGGTGATATATTTGATTTAGATACAAGTCATGCTATTGGTGATGGTGATTTAAATACACAGCAGATAATTGAGGGTAATCAAAATGATAATAGTTCTAATGGTACTGAGTTTGGAAGTGACAACTATGCCTTTAAAATAGTAGACGATCTTAATTATAATGGATATAATAACTGGTTTATACCTTCCAGTGGCTCAATGGAAATTATTTACAGCAATGTACATTCGTTAGGTCTAGGAAATTTTAATGAAAATCTCATCTACTGGTCTTCTACAAAAGAAGGTTATTTTCCCTACGTTATGGCTTTTAATTTTGAATCTTGGGGAGGTCTTCCTTTCCCTGGATCTTGCTTAGATGTCAATGGCTTACTAATTGCCAGAAAAATTAATTAAAAAAAATATCTTACTAGTTACTTCTAATAAATAAAAATCCCCACAATAGTGAGGATTATTCTGTGATCGCGAAAGGATTCGAACCTTTGACCGTCTGCTTAGAAGGCAGATGCTCTATCCAGCTGAGCTACGCGACCTTACTAAAAATATGTCGGGGTGGCAGGATTCGAACCTGCGACCTCCGCGTCCCAAACGCGGCGCGATAACCGGGCTACGCTACACCCCGAGATGGCGGAGAGACAGGGATTCGAACCCTGGCGACGTTTGCACGTCGACAGATTAGCAATCTGCTCCATTACCACTCTGGCACCTCTCCAATACTAAAAAGTATTTAATAAAATGCGGTTGCAAAAATAGTTTTTCATTAACAACAACGCAACTATATCTGATTTTTTTTTAATTACTTCCTTCAGAGTAACTCACCCTGATGTGATAAATGTTTTTCAATTTTTCTTTAAGAACAGATTTGATAATTGAAATATTTTTAAAAGTTAGCTCACAATTTTCAAATTGTTGATCTTCAACTTGCTTATCTATAATGGTTTCAACAAAAGAGTCGATTTTATCATTATCGGGTTTATCTAAGCTCTTGGTTGCCGCTTCAACCGAATCACACATCATTACAAGTGCCATTTCAACGCTAAAAGGTTTTGGACCTTCGTATCTAAAATCTACTTTGTTTATTTCGGGGTCTGACTTAACCTCTTTATTATAAAAGTATCCAATTAAATTAGTTCCATGATGAGTTTTTATAAATTCAATTACTCTTTCAGGAACACCCGCATTTTTTGCTAGCTTTATTCCATCAACCACATGTTGCTTAATGATTTCAACACTTTCTTTTGATGAAATATTATCATGAGGATTTTGCTCAGATAATTGATTTTCAGTGAAAAAAGATGGGTTCGAAATTTTACCTATATCATGATGTAAAGCCCCTACTCTTGACAATAATGCATTTGCATTTATTTCATTTGCACAGGCTTCAGCAAGATTTGCAACATTTATCGAGTGATGGAAGGTTCCAGGCGCCTTATTTGACAATTCTTTTAATAAGCTAGAATTAGTATCAGATAGTTCTAATAAGGATACATCTGAAACTAGTCCAAACATCTTTTCATAGATATATATCAGTGGATATATAAATAAAGTCAAAAGACCACATAAAACAAATAAAGAAAAGTTATTTAAAGGTAAGTTTTCAATATTCCCTTCTTGAATTACATAAAAAGAAAAATAAGCCAGCATATAAACTAATGTTATCTGTGCTACAGCTATAAACAAATTTGCCCTCTTATAAATATTGTCAGACGTCAGAATAGTAACAACTCCGGCAATTATGTTTAAAAATATAAACTCATAACTATTAGGTACCACAAATCCTAATAACATTACAGTTACAGAATGTATAAAAAAAGCAATTCTAGAGTCAAAGAAGGCTTTGAAAAGTAATGGCATTATACAAAGCGGTATTATATATATGTAATTTGAATTGACATCGACTACCCAGGTTGTAATTAAAATAATAAGAGTTATGTTGAAATAAACAAATGCAATTTTATTATTGTTATCATATATATTTCTTTCAAATTTTCTAATAAAAAGAACAATCATTAACAGAGATAGAATAACAAGTAAAGAATATGCGGAAATAATTAAATAGAGATCAGAAAAAGATGAGCTATTAACCTCATATTCTTTCCTCAAAGATTCTAATATTATAAGCTTCTCCCCTTCAACAACTTCACCTTTTGAAATTATCAATGTTTCTTTTTCTATGAAACCCCTATTTGGTGAAATATTTATCGTTGCCTCATTAATTGATTCATCTGAAAGTACTTTGTCATAAAATAAGTTTGGAGTTATAATGTCAAATACTAACGAAATTATTTGAGATTTATACTTTTC
>CACOFE010000018.1 GCA_902626365.1 uncultured Bacteroidota bacterium
TTTATTTATTGAACTTAAATCCATTAATTCATTAATATTTTTATTTCATCAACTATATCTTTTGTTGCATTTTTAAATGCAGATTTTTTGATATTCTTTGATAATTTATTTCTCAAATCTGATGATGAGTTTAATTCTGAAATTGTCTTTTTTAACTCATCAATATTTTTTTCCTCAACCAACAAAGCTGCCTCATTTTCAACTATTGCTTTAGCATTTTTTAGTTGGTGATCCTCCGCAACATTTGGTGATGGTATAAATATTACAGGTTTTCCAACAATAGCTAATTCTGAAACAGAGCTTGCACCTGCCCTAGAAATAATAAAATCAGAAACAGAATAAGCTAAATCGATTTTATCTAAATAATCATATAATTTGATTTCACTATCAATATTTTTTTGTTTATACTGCTCGAAATATAACTTACCACATTGCCATATCACTTGAAGATTAATGTATTTTAGATAATCTTGAATTGAGTAAATAGCTTTATTAATCTCTCTTGAGCCCAAACTGCCTCCTATTACAAGCATAGTTTTTTTATTGGGGTCCAAACCATAGTATTCAATTCCCTTTTCAAAAGAATCAGAATTTTCAGCAATACTTGATCTAACGGGGTTACCTGTTAATTTAATTTTATCTTTTGGAAAATATTTGTCCAAATAATTATATGCTACACATACAGTGTTAACCTTCTTTGATAATAATTTATTCGTTATGCCGGGATAAGAATTTTGTTCCTGAATTAGGGTGGGAATTTTTAAAAGATTTGCTACATATAATATTGGACCACTTGCATAACCTCCAGTACCAATAACAACATTTGGACTAAACCTTTTAATTATTAGTAATGATTGAAAAACACTTATGACTAATTTAACAGGAACTAAAATGTTCTTTAAAAAATTATTTCTATTAATTCCCGAAATCCATAATCCTAATATGCTAAATCCATAATTTGGCACTATCTTCATTTCCATTTTATTTTTTGCTCCAACAAATAAAATTTCCGTATTCTTATCCCTGAATAATATTTCATTGGCAATAGAAATAGCAGGGTAAATATGCCCTCCTGTTCCTCCGCCTGATAATATTATTCTCTTTGTTTCCATTTAAATCGTTTCTTTTAATATTTCTAATGGGTTATCCTCATCAGAATTCATAATTTTTTGATTAGATCCGTTTTTAACACTTTGTATTATTCCAATTGCGATACAAGTCATCCATATTGATGTTCCACCACTACTAATCAAAGGTAGTGGCTGTCCAGTAATGGGAAACAACTCAACCGAAACACCAATGTTAATCAGTGCTTGAAAAACTATAGGAATACCAAGACCGATTACTAATAATGAGCCAAACACACTATCTGCTTTATTTGAAATTATTATCACTCTTAAAAGAAATAAGGCGTAAGCTAATAAAAGTGATAAGCCTCCAATTAAGCCATACTCCTCAACAATAATTGCAAAAATAAAATCTGACGACGATTGTGGGAGGAAATTCTTTTGAACACTTTTTCCAGGACCAAAACCTCTTACACCGCCTGTTGCAATTGCTATTTTAGCCTTTTCAATTTGATAGTTTTCTGTAGTATTTTCCTTATTTACAAAATTTTCAATCCTGCTTTTCCATGTATCAACTCGATTTGGAAAAATCCCAGGATATGCTTTTATGGTTAAAATAAAAATTGATAAAACTAAAATTCCAGAAAAAATGATGCCTAGTAAATGTTTTATGGGATAACCACCAACAAAACATAATAAAACCACCATACAAAAAATTATTGCTGTAGTTGAAAAGTTAGCTGGAAGAATTAATAATAAAATTAATAATGTTGGAATCCAAAGCGGTAAAATAGTCTTACTAAAACGAATTTCGATGTCTTTAATTTTAGCTAAATACCTTGAGACATAAATCATTAAAATAACCCCGGCCAAAGTTGATGGTTGAAAAGTAAAGCCTACAAAAGGTATTTTAATCCATCTGTTGGTATTAGTTAATGAATCTGTGATACTTGGCTGAAAAAGGGTGTATAACAGTAAAACAATTACTACAGGAATCATTAGAATTGATATTCCCCTAAAGTAATGATATGGTATCTTTTGCATAAAATACATGAAGGTAAATCCTAGGGATAAGTGAATAAAATGCTTAAATAAAAAATTAAAAGTGTTTCCTGATGCTGAAACATATGCAAGATTACTTGCCGCACTATATACAGGCAAGAATGAAAAACCAGCAAGCAATATTAAAACTGCCCACAGTGTTTTATCTCCTTGTATATTTTCAAAAATATTATTCATTATAATTTTCTTACTGCTGCTTTAAATTGTCTACCCCTATCCTCAAAATCGTCAAATAGATCAAAACTTGCACATGCTGGAGAAAGTAATACACAATCCCCTGATGATGAAATTTTATAAGCTGCACAAACCGCTTCATCCATTGATTTTGTATCAATTATATACTCAACCATGTTTTCAAATTGGTCCATTATTTTCATGTTATTTAAACCAAGACAAATAATCGCCTTTACTCTCTTACCTACAACCTTTTTTAAATCAGAGTAATCATTACCTTTATCAACACCTCCAACAATCCAAACTGTTGGGGCTTCCATAGACTCAAGCGCATAATATGTGGCATTTACATTTGTAGCTTTTGAATCGTTTATGTACTTGACCTTGTTGATGGTTAAAACATTTTCTAACCTATGTTCAACACCCTGAAAATGTTCAAGACTTTTTCTGATTGTCTCTTTTCTGATCTTCAATAAGTTTGCAACCGTTGCAGCAGCCATTGCATTCTTAATGTTGTGATTTCCTTTGACTAAAAAGTTTTCTGTTGGCATATTAATTTTATTTTTTTCAGTTATAATATTTATTTCGTTGTTGAAAAAGTAAGCTCCTTGATCGACTTTTTTTTTTATTGAAAAAGGGAGCAACTTTGACTTAATTTTGTTTGATTTTATATAGCTATCTATTATCTCACAATCGGAATCATAGATTAGATAATCTTTCTCCGATTGATTTTTAATTATTTTAAATTTTGATTCAACATACGCTTCAAAATTTTTGTAGCGATCAAGATGATCTGGAGTGATTGCATTTAATATTGCAATGTGTGGCTTAAAACTTTCTATTCCATCTAATTGAAAACTACTTACTTCTACAATGCTAAAATCAGTATCATTTTCACAGATACTTGAAAAACTGTTGCCTATATTTCCTGAAATTGTACAATTATAGCCACCCTCTGAAATTAACTTATAAGCTAATGTTGTAGTTGTTGTCTTTCCGTTACTTCCTGTAACTCCAATAATCTTCGAATTGCAATGGAGGAAAGCAAATTCAATTTCAGAAATTATTTTGACAGAAGTTGATATAAAAAATTTAACAATATCATTTGCATCAGAAATACCTGGGCTTTTTACTATAAAATCAGGTTTTAGAGTCTTGGCTTTTTGATGTGAATTTTCCTCAAAATCAATACCTGATTCAACTAGTTTATTTTTTACTTTATCGGAAATTTTTGAAGAGTCAGAAACAAACACATCATATTTATTTCTCTTGGCTAGCAATGCGCTACCTAATCCACTTTCTCCTGCTCCAAGTATTATAATATTATTCAATTATCTAATTTTAAGAGTTATAATTGATAGAATTGCTAGAGCTATTCCTACAATCCAGAACCTTGTTACTATTTTACTTTCGTGATATCCCTTTTTTTGAAAATGATGGTGCAAAGGGGACATTAAAAAAATTCTTTTTCCTACACCATATTTTTTTCTAGTATACTTGAAATAAAAAACCTGCATGATAACAGAGATATTTTCTAAAAGAAAAATTCCACAAATTAACGGTATTAACCATTCCTTTCTAACCGCGATTGATATCACTGCTATTATCCCTCCGATTGTCAAACTTCCAGTATCACCCATAAAAACTTGGGCTGGGTAAGTATTATACCACAAGAACCCTACTAAGGCACCAACAAAAGCACCAATAAATATTGTTATCTCACCAACTCTAGGGATATACATTATATTTAAATAATCGGAGAAAATAATATTACCTGAAACCCATGTAAATACACCCAGTGTTAGGATAATTATTGCAGATGAACCAGCTGCAAGCCCGTCTAAACCATCGGTTAAGTTGGCTCCATTTGAAACAGCTGCAATAATTAGTACAACAAAAAATATAAACACAATCCATGTATATGATTCCAAGCCGGGATCAATCCATGTTATTAAATCTGAATAATTAAAAACATTGTCCTTAACAAAAGGAATTGTAGTCTCTGTAGATTTATATTCAGTCAAATTATCAGCTGACTGTAATTCTATCCCAAACGGGCTCTGATCTTTGACTGTAACATCAGGGTGAGAAAACAAAGTGAAACCAACAAACAATCCTAAAATTATTTGACCAATAATTTTATACTTACCTCTTAAACCGTCTTTGTCTTTTTTGTAAAGTTTAATATAATCATCAACAAAACCTATAATTCCCATCCACACCAAAGTCACAATTAATAAAATGATGTATATATTCTTGAGATTAGCAAAAAGGAGTACTGGGATAATTGTTGAAATAATGATTATCAGCCCTCCCATTGTTGGAGTACCAGCTTTTTCAATTTGACCATCTAACCCTAGGTCTCTAATTGATTCTCCAATTTGTTTTTTTCTTAAAAAATCAATTATTCTTTTACCAAAAATTGTTGAAATAAGTAACGAAGTAATAATTGCAGCTGCAGCTCTAAATGATATATACGTGAATAATGATGCACCTGGGATTTGATATTGATTTTCTAGAAATTCAAAAAAGTAGTAGAGCATAAATTAATTTTTTTGGTTTAATAATTCTTTAATAATCTTAAAGTCATCAAAATCACTTTTAACACCTTTGACCTCTTGATATGATTCATGGCCTTTTCCAGCTACAAGAATAATATCATTAGACTGAGCAAATTGACATGCCGTTTTTATTGCTTCTTTTCTATTTGTTATTGATATAGTCTTGTTCGTATTTGTAGACTTTACACCTTTTAACATCTCTTCAATTATTGAGTCAGGATCTTCATATCTTGGATTATCACTAGTAAAAATTACCTTAGAACTAAGATTACTTGCAATATCTCCCATTACTGGTCTTTTAGTTTTATCCCTATTACCTCCGCATCCAACAACTGTTATTAAATTATTTTTAGGAGTCTTAATTTCATTTATAGATTTCAAGATGTTTTTAAGTGCATCTGGAGTATGGGCATAATCAACAATTGCTGTTATTTTATTTTTCTTATAAAATTGAAATCTTCCAGCAACAGCCTCCAAGGAACTTAAGGCCTTAAGCAACTCGTCTTTTGGTAATCCTAAAATTGAGGCAATTGCGTATACAGATAAAATATTGTATGCATTAAACTTTCCAACTAGCTTTGACCAAAATTCTGAATTATTAGTTTTCAACAACATTCCGTCAAAAGAGGATTCTAAAATTTTTGCTTTAAAATCTGAGATGGAATTTAAAGAATATGTATATGTGTCTGCTAATGTATTTTGAGTCATTATCAATCCATTTCTATCATCATTATTGGTTAAAGCAAATGAATCAGAGCCTAGGGAATCGAAAAATTGTTTTTTTGTATCCCTGTAATTCTCAAAACTTTCGTGGTAATCTAAATGATCATGAGTTAGATTTGTAAAAACGCCTCCCTTAAAAACCAATCCTTCAATTCTAAATTGATCAATCCCATGTGAGCTTACCTCCATAAAACAATAGCGTACATCTGAATTTACCATTTCAGATAAGTAACGATTTATTGAAAGTGAATCTGGAGTAGTCTGACTAGCTTGAATAGTTTTGTCATCAAATGAAATCTTCACTGTTGAAATTAAACCTGACTTAATACCCAAACTCATATATAAGTTAAATAATAATGTGGTGATGGTTGTTTTTCCGTTTGTTCCTGTTACGCCGATCAAATTCAATCTTGAAGAGGGATTATCATAATAGTTAGATGAGATTATAGCAAGAGCTTTTCTAGATGAAGAAACGTTAACATATACTACATCATCAACTTTTTGGTCGGGTGTTTTTTCGCATATAATACAATTTGCCCCATTTTGAATTGCTTGTGGAATAAAATCATGGCCATCAACATTAACACCCTTTATAGCAACATACAAATCACCTTCATTTATTAACCTTGAATCAAATTCAATCTTATTTATAGTTTGAGAGGTATTTCCTATTACAGAATTAATTTCAACTTTATATAATATTTCGCTTATCAGTTTCAAATCAAATTTATTTTTATTGTTTGACCCTTTTTTAATTTTGTTCCAGACTTAGTTATCTGTCTAACTTTATTTCCATTCCCCTCAATTGACAACTTATAGCCGTTGTTTTCAATCATCGGAATGATATCCATTAACTCATATTTAGAAATATCAGGCATTACCATGTTTTCTAGCTTTGATATAAATTCCTGATTACTTATTGCTTCAATAGACTCAAATTTTATTTCATCATAGTTTTCGACTTCTGGTATATTTGAATATATCTTTTGTGCGATTTCTTTAAATACAGGAGCTGCAACAATATTTCCATAATACCCTTTTTTCTTATCTGGTTTGTGAATTACGACAATACATGAATATTTAGGGTTTTCAGCTGGAAAGTAACCGGCAAATGATGAAATATATAAACCTGTTGACTTCCAATATTCAGTTTGACAAGTACCAGTTTTTCCTGCCATTGAAAAATCTTCAGAATAAATATTATGTGCAGTACCATGTTTTTTTTCTACAACATTTTTCATCATATTTTTAACCTTGTCAATGGTTTCTTTACTGCAAATTGAATTTGAAATAATTTCAGTGTTAAATTTTTCAATTACTTGGTCAAATTGCTTTACTTCTTTTATGAATCTTGGCTTTACCATTACCCCATCATTAGCAATTGCGTTATAAAAAGTAAGGGTTTGTAAAGGGGTCAATGATATTCCATATCCAAAAGCCATCCATGGCAGGTCAAGTCCATCCCAATTAAGTTTATCACTTGGATGTGTAAATTTTGGGTTACCTTCTCCAAGTATTGGTAGACCAAGGGGTTCATTGATTTTCATATCAAATAAACCGTTAACAAATTGTTCGGGTCTTTCATTATAATTATCATTAATGATTTGGACTATGGCAGTATTTGAAGAGACTTCAAATGCTTTTGCGGCTGATATTTTCCCGTAACCACCCTTTTTAGAATCCCTTACCTTTCTTCCATAAAAACTTAAGATTCCGTTTTTGGTATCAACGATATCTGAGGTGTCAATTACCTTGTCTTCTAGAGCCCTAACCATTGCCATTAGCTTAAATGTTGACCCAGGCTCATGAGATTCACCAACTGCATAATTCAACTTTTCATAATATTTACCCTCAGAGGTTCTTCCTAAATTTGAAATCGCTTTAATTTCACCTGTTTTAGTTTCCATTACCACTACACTACCGTGTTCTGCTTCAAAAAATTCTAATTGACGTAATAGTGCATGATGAGCTAAATCTTGAATTTCTATGTTTAGTGTAGTGTGTAAGTCGTAACCATCTCTAGGTTCTTTTTCATTATAATCTAGGACGGGCTTCCACTGACCAAGTCCTATTTTTTGAGAGAACCTAATTCCGTTTTCACCTTTTAGATATTTTGGCCCAAATGCTCCATCAAGCCCCGGTCTCATAGCATTGCCAAAATCATCATACCTTTCGTAACCTACAGTTCTTTGAGCTATTCCACCGATAGGATAATCCCTTTTGGTATATTGTTCGGATATAAATCCACCTCTAAATCCGCCAAGATCAAATAATGGGAAGTTTTTAAATTTCTTAAAATCTAGATAACCAAGGTTTCTAGCAATTAATAAATATCTATTTTTGTCTTTTCTTGCTTGTCTTAGTTTATTAGCATACATCTCTGATGATTCTCCAAAATATGAAGCGAGTTCTAATGCCAATTCATCAACATATTTATCAAAGTTCGAGTCGCTTGGCGCCAGGGCATCAAATCTAATATCATATTTAGGCACTGAGCTTGCCAGAAGTTTTCCAGTGTCAGAATAAATATTACCTCTGTTTGCAGGGATTTCTATATTTTTAAATTCTCTTTTTTCAGAAATGTCAATGTAATAGTCTCCTTTAAAAAACTGTAAGTCAATAATTTTAAAAACAATAGAAAAAATAATAACGATCAGAAGCAAGCTGATTAAATAAAGTCTGTTCGTTATTTTTTTCTTAGTTATTGACATTTATAACAATTTTAATTGGAGGAGTTTTTGATGATTTTATTCCCTGCTGGGATAATCTATTTTTTACAGATGATTCCATTTTGTAAATCATCAATCTTGTTCTTGTATCTACGAATTCAGATCTCAGAGATTTAATTTCTTCATTTAATGATGCTATTTTATAGACCTTCTGGTCAACGGAATGAGAAGATGATATCATAACCAGGGAAAGAATTAGAAAAAGAAAAATATAAATCCAATTTGAAGTTGATTTTTCATCAACTAAAAAAGATCCTCTCATGATATTAAATAACTTATTCTTCATTTAATTAAATTTTCTCGGCTATTCTCAATTTTGCGCTTCTTGACCTTATATTTTCTTTTAACTCAACAGCTGATGGTTGAATCATTTTTCCAATTTTTTTAAAGGGTACAGAAAAGTTTCCATATAAATCTTTTTCAGCAGTTGTCGAAAAATTTCCATTAGTTATATATCTTTTTACCATTCTGTCCTCTAAGGAGTGATAAGAAATAACACATAATCTGCCGCCAGGTAATAATAATTCGCTTGTCTGTTCTAAAAATGACTTAAGTACGTCTAGTTCTTTATTAACCTCAATTCTAATGGCTTGATATATTCTAGAAAGATTTTTATTTAAATACCTCTCAGGGTAAAGTGGTTTTAGTATCTTGTTCAAATCAAATGTTGTATTTATTTTATTTGTCGTTCTAGCTTTAATAATTTCTTCTGATATTTTTTTTGAGTTCTTTATATCTCCATATTCGAATAAAATTTTACTAAGATTTTCGTGGTTATAGCTGTTTATGACTTTCATCGCATCAAGTGTATTATTCTTACTCATCCTCATATCAAGAGCTGCATCATATCGGTAAGAAAACCCTCGAGAAGGAGTATTAATTTGAAAAGAAGAAACTCCAAGGTCAGCTAGTATTCCGTTAACTTTTGAAAAACCTAAATTTTTTAAAAACCTCTTCATGTACTTAAAATTTTCATTAACGAAATAAAAATTACTTTCTTCATAAGAATTATTTATCGAATCCGGATCCTGATCAAAAGAAACTAATCTTCCCTTTTTAGATAGGCTCCTTAATATTTCTAAACTATGACCGCCTCCCCCAAAAGTTGCGTCAACATATATTCCTTCATCATCTATTTTTAAACCATTAATCGACTCTTTTAGCAATACAGGTAAATGATAATCACTCTTCATCGCCACCCATTACTTCTTCAGCCAGTTGAGCAAAATCATCTCTAGAATCTGCAATTGCTTTTTCATAACTTGATTTATCCCATATTTCGATTATGTTAACAGAGGTAGAGAGTGTAACCTCCCTATTAATATTTGAAAATTCTATCAAATCTCTAGGTATCAACAACCTTCCGTTACTGTCTAGTTCAATAAATTTTACTCCTGCAGTAAACCTTCTGATAAAATCATTATTCTTTTTCTTAAATCTGTTAAGTGAGTTAACCTTTTTTATTAACTCTTCCCATTGTTTCAAAGGATACAACTCTAGGCAATTTTGAAATACAGCTCTTTTTAAAACAAAACCTTTGGGAATAACAGGTGCAAGCTGTTTTTTAAATGCAGAGGGAATTAAAAGCCTTCCCTTAGCATCAATTTTACACTCGTATGTTCCAATTAAATAATTCAAAATCCTTATCAGTTATGTAATCTCAAATTTAATAAAAATTTTACCACATTTTACCACATTTTACCACATTGTTAATAAAATTAAAGATTCTCCGATTTTTATGATTTAAATAATAGAAAATAATTGTATAAATAACTGATATACAGGTGGTTACAAATAAACTATAATTAATCAACACACATTGTTCATTAATTGTTAATCAGCAGTCTTAATTGAGTGTTTCTGAATAAATTTGATTAATTTTGATTAAAAATCTGGATATGGATTTCAATCTTATAGAAGAAAACGGCTATAAATACATTGAAGAAGGTGAAGGCTTCCCAATTATTATCCTTCACGGTCTCATGGGCAACTTGAGTAATTTTAATCATGTTACAGATTTTTTTAAACAAAGGGATTTTAAAGTTATAATGCCTGTATTGCCGATTTACGATCTACCTATCCTTAAGACTTCTGTAAAAGAATTAGCAAAGTTTTTAGACAGGTTTATAATCCATAAAAAACTTAAAGAATTTGTTTTAATGGGTAATTCACTAGGTGGTCATATTGGGCTTTATTACACCAAGCTTTTTAATAAAGCCAAGGGCTTAATTTTAACAGGAAGCTCAGGACTTTACGAAAAGGGTATGGGAAGCGGATATACAAAAAGAGGTGATTACAATGTAATTAAGAAAAAAGTTGAAGAAGTATTTTATAGTCCAAAAACTGCAACCAAAGAACTTGTTGATGAAGTTTTTGAAACTGTTAATGACAGAAATAAGCTGATTAAAATATTGGCAATGGCTAAAAGCGCAATTAGACATAATATGGCTGATGATTTACCAAAAATGAAGCTTCCTACATGTATAATCTGGGGAAAAAATGATAATGTAACACCTCCTGAAGTTGCTGATGAATTTCACAAGCTTCTTCCTGACTCAGATCTTTTTTGGATTGACAAATGTGGCCATGCACCAATGATGGAGCACCCAGATCAATTTAATGCATTACTTATAGATTGGCTTTCTTCAAAAATTGTCCTTAAATAATGAATATTAAAAGTGCGAAATTTGTCATAAGCAATCAAAATGCAAAAGATTGCCCAAAAAGTAATTTACCAGAGTATGCTTTTATTGGTAGAAGTAATGTAGGTAAGTCATCATTAATAAATATGTTGACTAATAATAAAAAACTAGCGAAAACTTCTTCAAAACCAGGAAAAACAAGATTAATTAATCACTTCTTAATTGATTCCTCTTGGCACCTTGTAGATCTTCCTGGCTATGGATATGCTAAAGCTTCAAAATCTGAAAAGAAAATTTTTCAAAAACTAATTACTGATTATTTCCTGAACAGAAACCAACTAGTTTCTGCATTTATTTTAGTTGATGTAAGACACGAGGCACAAAAGATTGATATTGAATTTATGCGATGGTTGACATTAAATAATATTGCTTTCTCAATTGTTTTTACTAAAATCGATAAATTAAAACAGGATGGCAACCCAAAAGATGGTGTTGAAAATAAGGTAAATAATTACAAGAAAGTAATTTTTGAAAACTGGGAGTTTCTTCCTGAAATATTTCTTACCTCAAGCACAAAGCATCTTGGAAAAGAAAACATATTGTATTACATAAATAAACTTAACTCCGATATTAATCAAAAATAGAACTTTACTTTTTGAGTTTATTTAATCAAATTTGAAATGGTTTTTTCTCCAGTTGAAAAGTCTTTTGTAATAATTGCTTTATCATAAAGGTTTCCTAGAGTGGTATATGCGCTATAAATTAATTTATTGTTTTCTACACTAATCACTTGAAAAAACTGAGTTTGTTCTCCGATTTTATCAGATTTATATCCATCAGCACCATAATTTTTGATCTGCTCTTTATCCACTTTGTATTGTTTAGGACCACTTACAGATGTTACATATAAAGTTTTGAAACTTCCAGATTGATCAATATTTTGAGATTTTACAGGCACATGTCCTCTAGCATATGTATGGTCATGACCATTTAGAACAAGATCAACTCCGTACTTTTCAAATAATGGCTTCCATACTTTCCTTGCATATTCGAAATCTCTACCTTCTGCAGGTGAAAAAACAGAATGGTGATTAGTAACTATCTTCCATTTTGCGTCTGTATTACTCAACTTTTGTTTGATATATTCAGTTTGCTTTTCAAGATGACCTGTTGAATTAAGCACTAGAATAAGTATATCTTGATATTCAACTGTATATACAGTTTCATGAAGCCTACTGTCTAAATTATCTTCAACCGGAAGTGTGAATTGCGGTCTCCACTGGATCGATAATCTTCTGGGTAATGAGCCTTCGTATCCATCAAATCTTTGAAATTCATGATTCCCGACAACCGGAATCGCTGTCCATTGGCTGTGAATGAACCCACCAGCTTTAAACCATTGTGCCCATTCATTGTCTTTGTGTGCAGTATCTACCAAGTCACCCGCATGAATTACAAATGATGCATCGGGAGCAGTTTGATAGGCCATTCTGATAACTCTTGACCAGTGATTTAAAATATCATTTTGTGCATCTCCAAAGTATACAAATTGGGTAGGACTGTAAGTATCATTGGCTGTTTTGAACTGAATCCACTCAGACCAATTTTCATCATTTCCAACTCTGTATGCATAGAGAGTATTTGGATTTAAGTTTTCAAATACTACACTGTGATAGTTAACAATCAAAGATTTATTTGATTTATAAATACCTAAATCAAATTCTTCAGTAGTTGCAACATAATTTGTGGCTTCTTCAACAAAACTTGAATTTACAGCAGCAACTGCTATCTGAGCTTTAGCTTTTTTAACCGATGAATCGGTCCTCCAAGTTACAGCTCTTTTTGTTGCAGGATCGCCGTTAAATGTTAAAATAATTCTATCAGGATCTTTACTTGGAATCTCCCAATGGTGTAAACCATCGTGCTTATGGTTATGACTATGTGTATGGAATTGAGCATTTGTATTAAAACAAAAAATCAATAAAACATAAGTGCAAAACTGTTTAATCATAATTAGTTATTTAAATATTCTAATTTTACATTGATTTTGATGAGTCCAAAAATAGCGAATTATAATATATTTTATTAATATTTATTGTAAATTAAATTTTGGTATCCAAAGAAGAAAAATGACTTTTTTACACAACATAGGACTATATATCTTAATGTTACAAAAGATGTTTCAAAAACCCACCAAATGGAGGGTTATGAAGGATCTAATCTTAAAAGATACAGAAGACACAGTTGTAAATTCATTGGGTATTATTTCATTTGTTTCTTTTTTTATTGGTGGTGTAATTACTATACAACTAGCACTAAGTACAACCGGATCTTTTTATCCTGACTACTTAGTTGGATATGCAACGAGGGAAACTATAATTCTTGAATTTGCCCCAACCATCATTTCAATAATAATGGCGGGAAAAGTGGGTTCATTTATTACATCAAGTATAGGATCTATGAGAGTTACAGAACAAATTGATGCTCTTGAAGTAATGGGGATAAATTCGATTAATTATTTGGTCTTTCCAAAGGTAATTGCTTTACTACTATACCCGTTTTTAATTTCAATTGCAATGTTTTTAGGAATGTTAGGTGGAATGGTTGCTTGTGTTTATGGAGGATATAGCACAATGAGTGCATTTATTGAGGGTATTCAAACTGATTTTATCCCATTTCATATGACATATGCCTTTATTAAGAGTTTTGTTTTTGCTTTTATTTTAGCAACCGTTCCGTCATTTCATGGTTACTACATGAAAGGTGGAGCTCTGGAGGTTGGTAAAGCGAGCACTAAATCATTTATTTGGACAAGTGTTTCAATTGTTGTATTCAATTTTTTAATAACACAAATGCTATTAGGATAATGATAAAAGTTAAAAACCTAAAAAAATCCTTTAATAATAAACCCATTCTAAAAGGGATCACTTGTGAATTTGAAAAGGGAAAAACAAGTTTAATTATTGGACAAACAGGATCTGGAAAAACCGTTTTTTTAAAGTGCTTACTTGGTCTACACACACATGATGAAGGTCAAATTATCTTTAATAAAAGTAATTTTCAGCTGATGAATGAGAATCAAAAAATGGAGTTAAAATCTAGCATAGGTACTGTTTTCCAAGGCAGCGCATTGTTTGATTCAATGACAATTGAAGAGAATGTCATGTTTCCTTTAAGAATGTTCAAAAATATGCCCTTCGATGAAATGCTTGACAGAGTAAACTTAGTACTAAAAAGAGTAGAGTTAGAAAACAGCAATAAAAAAATGCCGAGTGAAGCATCTGGAGGAATGCAAAAAAGAGTGGCAATAGCAAGAGCTATTGTGAATAACCCTAGTTATTTATTCTGTGATGAGCCGAATTCTGGATTAGATCCAAAAACGGCAATTGTAATAGATAACTTGATTAAGGAAATAACTGAAGAATTAAATATTACCACAATAATAAATTCCCATGATATGAATTCTGTTATGGAGATTGGAGAAAAAATTATTTTTCTAAAAAATGGAGTACTAGAATGGAATGGAAGTAAAAGTAATATTTTTAAAACTGATAATAAGGCGGTCACTGATTTTGTTTATTCATCTAATTTATACAAGAAAGTTAGGAAAATGTACTTGGACAAAAGCTAGCTTAATTCGTTTAAACCTGTAAGAGATGATGAGCTTCTAATCTTATTTCCAAGTCCATCAACCATTTTTATATTGAATTTTTTACAAACAGGAGTTTCTGGCACTTCACTTGTTGCCCTATCACCTCCATTAGCAAAAATATCAGGCTTTATTTCTTCTAGTGATTTACAAACAGTTCTATCTTTATCAACTGACAGAAAAACTTCATCAACAAATCTCAATGCTTTAACTATCTCAACCCTGTCATTTTCATCCATAAAATGCTTTCCCTTTTTTAGCTTACACTGGTAATTATTATTGACGATTACAACTAAAGAATCTCCTAATTCTTTTGCCATTCTTAGATACTCTAAATGTCCAATATGAATAGGGTCAAAATAACCACTAACTGCAACTCTAATTTTATTTTTAGCACTCATTAATTATCTCCTTTATCTTTACATTTGGACTAAACAAATATAATTTTTTTGTTAATACATCCATACACTCATATCTTTTTCTCAATTTCTTAATCATTACATAAACCCTATCATTTGAGGCCTTAAAAACAGAGCCATTTGAAAGGCCAAATACATAATCATATTGATTCATATTGTATCTATTCAAAGCCAAACTTAAATTTAAGTCTGTATCTGATGATGCTTTTGGATTTTTAGCATATATAGCAAGGGTTCTCAATATATCATTTGGGAAAACTTCAGAATTAATTATTGGAAGTAACAAATTCTTGAATATATTTTTCCACTCAACCCCATGAGGCTTTATATATGGCCCATATTTTTTATATGCTCTGTAGTGAGATATTTCGTGGATAAGGGTAATTAAAAACCTGTACTGATTTAGGTCATCATTAATAGTAATTATGTACAATCCATTTTTCTTAACAGAAAAATCACCATGCTTGGTTTTTCTTGATTTCTTTAGTTTTATTGTAATATTTTCAGATAGAATAAGACTTTTTACGTATTCTAAGGAAGCTTCTGGAATTTTTTCAAAGAGTTTATACATCTATGGTGTTGTTGAAGAAATAGAAACCACTTTACCGTTCATTAATTTATAACCCTCTGTTGCAAAATTGTATATGTATTTTGCCATGTTTTCAGACGATGTGGAAGCCTTAAATCCTGGAAATGCTTTTTCTAACATTTTGGTTTGGACAGATCCTAAGGCTAAGGAGTTAAAATGCACCTTTTTGTCTTTGTATTCCTCAGCCAACATTTCGGTTAGAATATTAAGTGCTCCTTTGCTTGAGCTGTAAGCTGATAAACCTGGGAACTTTACACTACCTTGAACACCACCAATTGAACTTATATTTATAACATTTGAACCTTCGTGCATATATTTAATGACTCTTTTAATTAACATTGCTACTGAAAAAACATTTGTTGAATAAATGTTTTGAAAATCATCTAGTGTAGTATCTTCAAAAGATTTATTTATAAGGTAGCCTGCATTATTTATTAATATATCTATTCTATTTACAGAATTTAAAAACTCATTAAGCTTAACCTCATCAGGATTATTAATATCAAAATCTATTGCATCAACTCCATCCAATTTCAAATCTCTTAATTTGGAGTTATTTCTTGACAACGCTAGTACTCTATTATTATCTTTTGAAAATATCTTGACCAGCTCAAAGCCAATTCCAGAACTTGTACCAGTAATTATAATATTCTTAGACATTTTGATATTGCTAAATTAGCATTGATAGTGGATTCTCAATAAGTGGCTTTAATGCTTGTAAAAACTTAGAACCTGTTAGCCCATCAACGACTCTATGGTCACATGCTAAAGTTAATTTCATCGTATTACCAACAACAATTTCACCATCTTTTACAACCGGCTTTTGTATTATAGCGCCTACAGAAAGAATAACAGAGTTTGGAGGATTAATAATTGATGTAAAGCTTTCGATTCCAAACATTCCTAAATTTGAAATAGTAAATGTA
This sequence comes from uncultured Bacteroidota bacterium, assembly GCA_902626365.1. Lineage (GTDB taxonomy): Bacteria > Bacteroidota > Bacteroidia > Flavobacteriales > Flavobacteriaceae > MED-G13. The sequence goes on from CACOFE010000018.1 coordinate 16,542, forward strand.
CTACCCTCCATCATTTCTGGAGTTAGCTTCTTATCTCTGGCTAATCCAGCCATCTCTTTTACCGTTGTACTGATCTCTGCAACACTCATTTTGTCAGCATTTTTTAAAACTGGAACAATTAAACCATCATCAACACCAACAGCTACTCCTATATTAACATAATTATTGTATCTGATTCGATCGTCAAACCATTGAGAATTTACACTTGGATTATTTCTTAGGGCTACAGCACAGGCTTTGATAATAATGTCGTTAAACGATATTTTTGTGTCAGGAATTGTGTTACATTGTTTTCTAAACGCAATTGTTTCCGACATATCAAGCTCAACATTTAGGTAATAATGAGGCGCTGAAAATTTAGATTCTGATAATCTTTTTGCAATCACCTTTCTCATCTGAGAGTGATTAACTTCTGAATATGCTTGAATATCGGAGTTAGACATTGTTGGTTGAACCTTAGCTTGTAGTAAAGGTTCTTTATAGTTTTCAATATCAGATTTTATAATTCTTCCATTTTCACCAGAGCCTTGAATAGTAGAAATATCAATATTTTTATCATTAGCTAATTTTTTAGCAAGAGGTGAAATAAAAATTCTTTCAGAATTGACATTCACTATACGTTTTACAGATGAGTCATTATCTGCATTAATTTTACTTTCAGCCTTTTGTTCTATTTTTAATTCATCTTTTTGAATATCCTTGGACTCAATTTTTACAGAACCATTTAAATATTGTGAAATATCCGTTCCACTTGGGCCTATAATAGCTAGCAAAGAATCTACTTTTGCCGAATCACCTTCATTCAAACCCATATGAAGAAGAGTACCGGAATAAAAAGATTCAAATTCCATGGTAGCCTTATCGGTTTCAATTTCTGCTAAAATTTCACCTTCTTCTACTTCCTCTCCAACTTTCTTAAACCAAGAAGCAACAGTTCCCTCCTCCATGGTATCACTTAACCTTGGCATTGTGATCACATGAACATCATCATTCATCGGTTTTTCAACTGTTTTTTCAGAATCCGGTGAAGACTTTTTGGGAGGTTCAGAATCTTCAATCTCGTTAGGCTTTTCTGGTTTATTTGTTTGATTTCCTAAAATAGAATCTATGTCTTCTCCTGGCTCACCAATTATGGCAAGTGGTGCATCTACTTTTGCAGTTTCATTTTCTTGTATTCCAATATAAAGAAGAGTTCCCTCGTAAAATGACTCGAATTCCATAGTTGCCTTATCGGTTTCAATTTCAGCTAAAATCTCCCCTTCTTGAACTTTGTCGCCAACCTTTTTAAACCAGGCTGCGACAGTTCCTTCCTCCATTGTATCGCTTAGACGAGGCATTTTAATCAACTCAGCCATAATTAAATTTTATGTTTTAAAAATGGATAATCCTTTTGTTCGTAAACTGCATCATACATGACATTCTTTTCTGGATAAGAGGATTCTTCGGCAAATTTTTCACATTCCTTAACCAAATCTTTTACCCTTAAATCAATTTCATCTAGTTTTTTTTGAGATGCATATTTCTTTTTTAAAATAATCTCTTTAACCTGTGTGATTGGATCAATCTTTTTATACTCGGCGACTTCATCCTTTGTTCTATAGTGTTGAGCATCACTCATTGAGTGGCCTCGATACCTGTAGGTCTTCATTTCTAAAAATGTAGGACCATCTCCGTTTCTTGCTCTCATTATAGCTTCATCTACAGCTTTAGCAACCTTGACTGGGTCCATGCCATCAACAGGTCCACAAGGCATTTCATAGCCTAAACCTAATTTCCAAATATCAGTTGTGTTAGATGTTCTTTCAACAGATGTTCCCATAGCATATCCATTGTTTTCACAGATAAAAACAACTGGTAATTTCCATAGCATTGCTAGATTAAATGTTTCATGTAATGAACCTTGTCTGGCAGCTCCATCACCAAAATAACAAAGAGTTGCTGCATCACTTCCGTGATATTTATCTCCAAAGGCAATACCAGCACCTAATGGAATTTGCCCTCCAACAATTCCATGTCCTCCATAAAATCTGTGCTCTTTTGAAAAAATATGCATTGAACCTCCCAAGCCTTGGGAAGTTCCAGTGGCTTTACCATAAAGCTCAGCCATAACTTTTTTTGGATCAACACCCATACCTATTGGTTGAACATGATTTCTGTAAGCGGTTATCATCTTGTCCTTAGATAAATCCATGGCGTGCAATGATCCAGCTAGTACTGCCTCTTGACCATTATATAAATGAAGAAAACCTCTAACTTTTTGCTGTATATATACAGCGGCTAACTTGTCCTCAAACTTTCTCCAGAAGAGCATATCTTCGTACCAAGATAAATATGTGTCTTTCGTAATCTTTTTCATAGGTTAGAGTTGAGTCCACAAAAATAAGACATAGAATGTCCATTGCAAAAGGCAAAATAATATATTTTTAAAAGAAAAACTAGTATTCTAAGTAGCTATTAGAACCAAAGTCAAAAGTGAGAGAAAATCTCAATGTGTTTTCTAGAGGGCTAGGAACTCTGGAAGCTGAAAAAAGATAAGATAAATCTATCCTGGTTCCGGAAAATTTAAAACCTGCGCCAAGTGCTAAAAATTTTCTTGCACCTTTATCTTCACTTTCATTAAAATATCCTGCTCTTAAAGCAAAAGAATCATCATAAACATATTCAGCACCTAATGCCCATGTAAATTCTTTTAATTCTTCACTGAATCCGCCTGGTGCGTCAGAAAAAGACTGAAAAACACCCTGGAGAAAATCAACATCAGTAGTTTGTCCATTATATACAACAAGATCACCTGTGGTTTGCTCACCTAATTCATCGATACCCTCATCATAAACTCCGTTTTCATTATTATCAGTAAAATTATACTCATATCCAAGAACCGGTGGTGTTGGTACCAATAACTTTGCAAACTCTGCTGTCACAGAAACTTTATTATACTGGTCTAATAAAAAGTCAAACCCTCCACCTAATCTTAAATTAGTAGGTAAAAAAGTTTCT
>CACOFE010000019.1 GCA_902626365.1 uncultured Bacteroidota bacterium
ACATCTGAGGATAATATAAATTTTACAATAAGTCACAAATCAGAGAAAATTAGGACTGATTTTGAAGTATATTTTACATCTTATTTTGGTGATGAATTTTTAGACGATGAACAAGGTAATAGATTCAGTGAAAGTTTTTATGATCAGATATTTTTAAAACCCGAAATTAAGACAGTTTATAAGATTAATAATAAAAAGGAATTTGTATTTGGTTTGGGTAATGAATATGAAACTTTAAACAGAACATATTTTGAAATAGAACCAAAACAAAACTCACCATTTATTTATTTTCAATACGATTATAATCCTAATGAAAAGATTAACTTAATATTAGGTGGAAGATTTGACAAGTACAAAGAATATAAATCACAGGTTAGTCCAAAATTCTCAGGTATTTACAAAATACAAAATAACGAATCTATAAAGATTTCCACAGGGTATGGTTATAAAACACCTGACTTTAGACAACTATATTTCAATTTCTCCAATTCAACAGTTGGCTATACCGTAATTGGCTATAACGTGGTTGAAGATGTCTTAAATCAGCTAATTGATGAGGGTCAAATTGTAAATATTATTGTTCCTATTGATGAATTTGAAGACCCACTAAGTCCAGAAAGTTCTTTTGGAGTAAATATTGGATATGACAGAGATATAAATGAAAAAATTAGTTTATCCACCAATCTTTTTAGTAATTCAGCCAAAAACCTAATTGATTATCGTGTAATTGCAAATAAAACAAACGGTCAAAATGTATTTTCATACTATAATGTAAATAATGTTTCAACTTTTGGTTTTGATATTAATACAAAATATAAAGCTGATAACTATTTTAGCTTTTCTATTGGATATCAGCTATTATATGCATATGACCTAGACGCTAGAAAAGCATTTGAAAATGGTGAAGTATATGCAAGATTAACACCTACATCTCCTGCTTTCAGACTGAATAAAAAAGACTATTTTGGCTTATATAACAGATCAAGACACATGGGTGTAATTAAGATTAATTACAATAATCTTGACAAAAATTTCAGTGCAAACCTTAGATTTAAATACAGAAGCAAATATGGTTTGTATGATAGTAATTCGAACAACTATTTAGATAAATATGACAAGTTTGTAAATGGACATGTTACTGGAAATGTAAATATAAACAAGATTATAAATTCGAAATTAACTTTGTCGGCCGGAATAGAAAATATTTTTAATTATTTAGATTCAGAAAATATTTCAAATTTGAGTGGAAGAATTTACTTTTGCCGAGTTGGTTATAATATAAATTAACAATTATGAAAAAAATCAAATTTTTTACTGTCTATATTATTTTATTACTCACTTTTAGCTGTGAAGATGATAATAATATTGGAATCAGTACTGTAAGTATAACTGTTGAAGACCTTTATGCACCGCAAGAAGGAAGTCAGGGTCAATCAATTTCTGGACCATTCACAAAATTTAATTTTGAAGATGGAGTTCAAACTGAAAGTGAAACTAATTGGGATGTTGGATTCAGAGGAACATCAATTATTGTTAATGGAGGTGTTTCGTTAGGAACAGATGATGAGCCAGAAAGAAACGGTAATGCAGCTGCCTATATTTTTGAAGGAACAATGGATGAAATGCAAATTGTTGATACCTCCTTACTGACACAAGATTCTGAGAGTGGCTATGCTATTCCAACTGGAAGTGGAAATGGGTGGTACACTTATTCAGGTTCACCAACTTTTCTAATTAGTCCAACACCTGGAAAAATATTGGTATTTAGAACTCATGATAACAGGTATGCAAAAGTAGAAATTTTAAGTTATTATTTAGGTGCTCCTGAAAATCCTGATGCATTTACAGACCCAAGCAGGTACTATACGTTTAATTATGTATATCAGCCAAATGAAGGAGCTACAACATTTGATTAAAACAAGATATTTTTTTGATTTACATCATTCGGAGTTGAGCAAACTTCTAGTTTACCAAATAAAAAGTATCTATTACTCGCTATAAGTCGGTAAAATATATTTAATACAAAGTTTGGTGATATTCTAATTAAAGTTTTTAAAAAATAATTAAGTCTAATATATTTTAAGGAGTATTTAATTGCTTCAGATCTATGTAATATTTTATTATCCTCTGTGATAATGAATATAGTATCTCCCAGCTTTAATTTTGGGTAGTTATTTTTTATATAGTTACTGTCAAAATTGGTAAAATATATATTTTTTGATGGATTTCTTTTTGAAACCCACCTTACATAATTGTTACACAACACACAAAAACCATCAAAAACAACTATTACTCTTTCCATTCTAAAATTTGTATTGAATGGTTAAGTAATAATTTCTTGGTGGGGAGGGTATAATTCCTGGACCTGGGTATCCTGTTGCTCTTCTTGTGAAATATGAAGTATCTAAAATATTATTCACACCCGTTTCTAGCTTAATTTTACCCAATTTATAGTTCATAGACAAATCCAATATATCATAAGCCGGTATTTGGCCTATTACACCACTTAAATTAGATTCTACTGAATTTGACGAATCAGAGAACTGACTTGCTAAATATGAGTATTGAAGGTAGGATGTGAAATTTTTATAACCAAATTTTATTCCATACTTAATATTATATTTTGGTACAAACTCAACTTCCTTACCCTCTACACCAGGTTCGTCAGATTTTACATATTTAGAATCAATTATTGAAAGATTTAAAAATGTATTAAATATGTATGCAGAATCAAGCCCAAATACTTTTTTTAGATTGATATCCACTAAACTTTCCAAACCGTAAATATTAGCATCACCCGTATTTGTTCTGTAGGCCTTAACATTACCATCATCAAATAACCTTTGAACAAAACCTATCCTGTTATTGTAAGCTAAGTGAAAGATGTTGGCATCAAAACTAAAAAGATTATCATAATTACCTCTTAAACCCAAGTCTATAGTGTAACCATTTTCATCTGATATTTCGGGATCTATAGCGTATGCTGGATTAACAGTACTAATATCCGCGAAGGTAACAGAGCGATAATTTTGAGAATAATTAGCATAAAATTCTATGTCATTTTTCAGTTTTTGAGAAACACCAACTCCGGTCAACAAAAACAATCTTTCATTATTTCGATTTTCCAAAATAGTATCATGCTGAATAACATTTTGTGCTGCATCCAGAATAATCCTCTCAAATTGACCTCGAGCTTGAGTATTTATATATTCTAATCTGAATCCTGGAGTTATTGTAAGTTCATTATTGATATTAATTATATTTTCGCCGAATACGGAAATATTCTTGTTTGGATACTTGTAGTTAGATTGGTTGGAATATGTAGGAAAATTATCATTATAAAAACCAAAATCTGGATCTGATAAATCTGATCCGGGCCCTTGTTTACTGTAATTAGTAGCATAATATAATTTTGAACCTAAAACAAAAATTGATTCTTTATTAAATAGATTATAATTATTTAAAAACTTAGCCTCCAAGCCAAAATTATTAAAATCTCCACTTATCAAGTCACGTGGGCCGTTACTATCAACTTGATCAACTCTATTTACTCTAAACCCTAGGGCATTTCTTATTGCATTCAGCCCAAACAAACTGATAGATAATGATTTCTTTGTATCAAATTCATGATCAAATCTCAAATTATATAAAAGCCAGTCAACATTAAACCAGTTTCTCGCTCTATTGCTTTGAAAAGGATTGTTTGAAAACATTTGATCATTTAATCCTCCTGCTTGTTGCGTTAAGTATGTAAAATAGGTTAGGTCAAATGATAATTTTGATTCCTGATTGATATCATAAATAGTTTTAATAAAAAAGTTTTTTGAATTAAAATAAGAGTTATCTCTAAAACCATCACCTTGCTTAAAATTGAAATAGGCATAGTATCTAAATTTATTTTTAGAGCCTATATAACTTGTAAAATTTGTATACAGATTATTGCTTCCAACAGAGTTTCTTATTATAAATTCTTCTCTTTGATTTTTTTTGGGCTCTTTCATCACAAAATTAACTAAGCCACCAAACTGTGTACCATATTGCAAAGAAGCCGCTCCCCTAACAATTTGTATATTACTCAAACCCTCTGAAGGCGGAGTATAGTAACTCTCAGGATATCCCAAAACATCGGCACTTATATCGTATCCATTTTGTCTAGTATTAAAATTTGATGTTCTATTTGGGTCCAAGCCTCTACCCCCAATGTTTAGTTGTAAACCCGCATCATCATTTTGAAAAATATTTAAACCTGCCACCTGTGAGTAAATCTGTCTTGAATTATTACTCGCTAGGTTTGCCATACTTTGATCAACCAATACAACTTCACTTTTCTTTCCTTCGAATATACTAGTGCCTTCAACTGCATTTAATCTTTGTAGTGAAAAAATCTTTTCATTTCTAACAATAATTTCAATTTCATCTAAATTTTCCACAAGTGGTTTAAGATATATGGTTTCATTCTGATCTAATGTTTTTTCATTTAGCTCATAGTTTTCCAAATAAAAACTGATTAGATCAATCTTATAAGCTTCAAATGAATAAAACCCTTGTTCATCTGAAATTTCCAAAAGACCATCAGATTTAGAGTATATTTTTACTCCACTGAGAACTTCATTGGTCTCTTGATCAATTATATACCCTGAGAAAATTTGCTGAGACATAATTGTCTCTGAAAAGAGTAGAAAAACAAGTAATATTTTAAAGTAAACTTTTGATGTCATCTTTTATTGGAATAATCCATGTTTTATGTTTTAAATCATTTTTTTGTTTATATAAATCAACTTTAGGATCAATAAATCTTTTACTGGGTCTACCATTAAGGGTTACATAACTATCTGCATATACAGAAACATCATTAAAACCTCTTTTTTTAAATGTATCTCCAAGATAATGTGCATACTCCAGAATCATATCAGGCTGAAAACTCATCTGCTTTTCTTGAAAAGGAGTAAGAAATTCCATATTATCTATTAGCTGAAATTTATTTGAACTATTATCTACAACTTTGAAGGTTGTATAACCTGTTTTTTCGATAAGCATAACCCTCCATGAAAATCTATATCCCTGCTCATTCCAAAGTAATTCACCTGGATATAAGATGCTTCTTAATGGTGATATGATTTGAAAAAGAAAAAATAAGGATAATACTGGAATAACTAGCTTATTTCTCGTAAAGCTTTTAGGGTCAGAAATGAATTTTTCATCATTTATAATTTTTAATCTAAAAATAGACCTTATAAAGTCAAGAATTTTTTTATGCAGACCATTGTCAAAAAATATTATACAGCTAAATATCATTATATAAGGGAACATTCCAATCGGTGGAAATAAAATTCTTGTCATTATATGAAAAACAATGACCATAAAAAATGCAAAATATCGAGTTCTCTTATACAATAATAAGAAAGGAATTATACAGTCATAAATCATACCACCCCAGCTAAATAAATAATATGAAAAGTTTTTTTGCAGCAAAGTTTCACCAATTATTGGGATAGTATATTTTGCTCTTAACCAAATTTTTAATGGCTGCGCATGAATCAACCAATCAGAGTTGATTTTTGCAAGACCAGCATAGATATAAACTATTATTATCAAAAATTTTAATGAGTCAATAGTCCATTGTGGAATTTTTATATTCTTCCTACCATCTAATGCAAAATAGGTTGAGCAAGGAAAGAATATCATTAAAAAAGAAATACAACTTACTAAATAATAATGATTTAAATAAGTAGTCTTATCCATCAATTCTATATAAGTAAAACTTAAAAAAAGTATTATTATGGCATACCTATATCTATATCCAATTGTAACAAATAATGCCGAACAAAAGCATATCAAAAAAATAAGATAAGTATAAATACCAATTGGTTTTATCCATGAAAAACCATAATAAGAAAAATGAAAATCTGGTTCTAAATATAAAGACTCAATCCATCCATTAAGCGCAAATCTAGCAAGGCTAAACATTACAAGAATACCAAAACCAATTCTGTATAATGCAAGAGAGTAAGGTAATGATTCCTGTTTAAAATACCTTGATAAATTATTTATCATCTTATCTTTATCTAGTCTCCGTCCGCATCGTAATAATCGACAGCAATACCTAGAATGGATAACATATTTGTTTTAAGCCTAACAACACCTTGCTGAATTGCATCATATGCTTCAAGCATTTTCATATTATCAGTTTCAATTTGTAAAGCAAAGTTATCGTTTAAAACATTGATTTTAATCATTGAGTTATCAAAAGAATCAACTATATCGTCTTCAAGTCCAATAAACATTGAAGAATCTGAATAATTGGTGTCATCCAAGTAGGCTAAATAATCATAAAGACTTTCCCCGTTAGTCTGAGAGTCTCCGAAGTGAATTCCGTTAAAAAAATCTGCACTAGCTTGCAATGCTTCAATTGCTAATATTTTAGAAATATCTGACTTATAGTACGCCTCAACATTTTGTGGTAATTGTCCTGACCAAACACCAGCAGGTATTCCGATTTTATTAGCCCGAAGACCCTTTTCATAAAAGTATACAAAATCATTAGCTAGTTTATTTAAACTAGAGGTAGAAGTATTTCCTGTTGAATTTATAAAAGACTGTCTGTTTGTTTCCCAGTAACTGATAACAGAATCTGTATTATTTACCATCTTTGAAACTAATAGGTTTAAATATCCTAATGTTAAGTTATTATCAGTAACATAAACATTTAGAATTTGATCATTAGTTTCACCTAGTCCAAACAATAAATAATCAACCGCAGGAAAACCTTGGGCTGAAAACTGGTTTGAATTACCATCCAAATCAACATTGTCAGAATTAATATTTTGCGTTATTCTTGTAATATTAGCTGGATAAATATTCATTTTTGATGCGTAAAATATTTCTTCTGCATAACCGATATTAAACATTTCTATGTGTTGCCATGCTTTGTAGGCTTCTATAAATTGATCTTGCATCAGTTCTAGATTTGATATAGATCTATCTTGACCAAAAGAATTAACAGCTGATTCGAATAGCTCTAATTGGCTGTCAAAATTCTGATGTGCAGGGATTATTATGTTATCAACCACATTTATAAGAAGTGACGACCTGTCATAACCATCACTTGATGAATTGTTTTCATTTTCTGAACAGGACAGAATAACAAAAAAGGTAAATAAAAAAAACAGTTTAAATTTTTTCATGATAATGTAAATATAAATAAATATTAGGTTAAACAGAGAGAGGAAATAGTGTTGACCACTACTTCCCTCTCAAAATTTAGAAAACAAAAAAAATAAATTGGTAAGTCATGTACCAATTCATCAAGTTTTTAGTCTATGTTTAAAGTAACACCATTAGCCTCGAATGCTTGTTTTACTAAAGCAATCATTCCAGGGTATTGTGATGATGCAGGTGCAGTCAACACAGCTGGATTCATATTATGGAAATCACCCATGTAATTTGCTAAAAAGTACTCTACAGTAGCTTTGTCCATAAATGGCTCATCATTTCCATTATTAGTAAACTGTAAACTTAAAAGGAATCCCCATGCCTCAGAAAGAGAGTGATGTGCCTTGGCAACATTACCAGCTTCTAGCTTCGCTACATAATCATTCATGTAGTGAATTGCATAGTAACCAATAACTTTTGATAACTCAACCTTAATGATGGCAGCTTGTTGATCTCTTAGATCATAGTCCTTATTAACAATAGCTGTTCTACCCATAATGAATGCGTCATATACAACTTGACCAATTCCTGGCTCATACCCGCCTTCATCATTTACTTTCTTGAAGTATTTCATTAATAAACTTCCAGAACCAGATGGACTAGCTCCGGCGTTTGATAAATTGTCCCCTTCAAGGCCATATAAGTATCCAAAACCTTCATCCCACTTATGCTCCATATCAGTATAATTATTGTCACCAGAAAGAACATCATTGTCGTTGTCTTCAATTCTAGTTCCAGAATCTAACTGATTTGGGTGTATGTAGTTGTTCACGATTTGATCTAATGTAAAGGCACCAATTAATCCCTTAAAAAATAGCTGATCAATTTCCTGACCTGCACCATTTAAATGATAAGTTGAAGCACCATCGGGAGTTGAAATTGCACCTGGCTGTCCAGGTCCTGCATCACTTGTCCAATTCGGAACTACATTATTTGCATAATCAACAATCATATCATCAAACATTTGTTTAGTTGTAGCACTACCAGCTAAAGTTGATGCAGCAGTTTTACTACCAATGATTTTTGATGTACCGTTTAAAGATGCATCCGCAAAACCAGCTGAACCATTCGCATCTCCATTAAACATTAAGTCTAAACCACTTTCAGTAGCTTCACTTGAATTTAATGCAGCGTATAATTCTTCCGCTTGAGTTAATCTTGTTGTTTGACCAGAGAAACTAACAGAAGATTCTCCATCTCTTGAAAATTCGTATGACGTAGGGGCAACAATATTATTACCACCGTTATCATTATCGTTGTCATCATTGTCACATGAGAAAACGAAAATTGCCAATGATAATAACATTGACTTGTAAATTAAATTTTTCATAATTTGATTAAATTTTTAAATTTCAAGTTGCAAATATACACATTAGTTTAGATTCAATCTAAATAAAAATTAGGAAAAAATAAAAAAAATTTAATGTGTGTTACAAATATATCTGTAAACGATATATTATTTAGAATCAAAATCAATTAACAGATTGAACTCATAACAAAACAAAAGAACTTCTAGCGTTACTTTAAATATAAAATTTGCATTTATCTTTGCAAATTCATACACGCTTCATGTTAGGATTAATAAGCTTAAATTACAAAATAGCACCGGTAAAAATTCGCGAATTATTTTACATATATCCTGAGGAGTATCAAAAAATATTTAACGAAATTAATGAAAGAGTAACGCTAAAAGGTCTCTTTATCATCTCAACTTGTAATAGAACTGAAATTTATTTTGAAACAGCTAAAAATCAAGCAAGTAATAATAAAACATATCACTCAGTTATTATGACTTTAAGCAAGTTAAAGAGGTTTAATGATGGTTTAAGACCATACATCAAGAAAAAAGAGGGTTCTTTTGAAATTTCAGAACATCTATTCAGGCTGTCAAGTGGACTTGAATCAATGATAATTGGAGAATTCCAAATTGTAGAACAAATAAAAGCTTCTTACAATATTTGTAAAGACAACAAAATGCTAAGCCCAGCTATTGAAAGAATGATTCAAAAGTCATTAGAAGCGAGCAAATTTATAAGAACAAATACAGAAATTGATAAAGGCGGAATTTCTGTGAGTTCAGCCGCTATTGATCAAATTGGAAATATTGACAACTCTGAGGATTTATCAATATTATGTGTTGGAGCAGGTCGAACTTCAAAGCTTTCAATTAAGCAACTTTTCTCAAAAAAGTTTGGAAAAATATATATAACCAATAGAACTGAAGCTAATACCACTCACCTACTTGAAAAGTTTGATTTAAATCTGGTAAAATTCTCAGAATGGAAAAGCAAACTAGAATCTGTGGATATTATTATTTTTAGTACATCATCCAAAAAACCTCTACTTACCGATAAAGATTTGGTGCATATTGATTCAAAAAGAAATAAAAAAATAATTTTAGTTGATTTGTCTGTTCCAAGAAACATTATTATTAATAACAATTACAATAATGTAGAGCTAGTTGATCTTGATAAACTAAAAGATAAAGTAAACGAAAATTATAACAGAAGAATTTCGGAAGTTAAAAAAGCCGAAAAACTTATCGAAAAATATGTCATTGAATATAACCAATGGTTAGATTCTAGAGAATTAAGACCAAGTATAATTTCTATAAAAAAAGAAATTAAAAACTTAATGTCTGATACCGTGAATTTGGAAAATAATAATAGAGAAATACAGGAAATCTATGATAAATTTTCAGATAGATTAGTAAAAAAGATTTTAAGTGTCAGTGAAAATGGGAAGAACACTGATGCTTTAAAAATTATAAATAAAATTTTCACTGATGATTAATAAGTTAATTGTTGGTACTAGGTCAAGTAATCTTGCTATTACCCAAACAAATTATGTTATCAAAAAATTAAAAGAAAAAAACCCTTCTACGGACTTTATAATAAAAAAAATTAAAACTAAAGGTGACATATTATTGAATAAAGACTTAACTAAAATTTTAGATAAAGGTTTTTTTGTTTCTGAAATTCAAAATGAATTAGAAAAAAAAACTATTGATTTTGCTATTCATAGTTTAAAAGATTTACCATCAGAAGGAAATGATAATCTTAGCTCTTTCACTGTAACTAAAAGAGAAGACCCGATGGATGTACTTGTATTAAAAAAAGGACTTGAGAATAAAAAAACCCATGATATTAAAATAATCGGAACTTCATCAATTCGAAGAAAAGAGCAAATTCAAAAAATTTACAATGGGGTTAAGGTAGAAAGTATAAGAGGTAATGTAGAAACTAGAATTAAAAAACTAGACGATGGTGAGCTTGAGGGAATAATACTCGCTGCTGCTGGTTTGAAAAGATTAGGGCTAGAACACAGGATTTCCAAATATTTCAAATCTGATGAAATAATTCCTGCTGCAGGCCAGGGAGCTTTGGCTGTTGAATTCAGAAAGGATGACAAAAAAACATTTTCAGTTCTAAAAAAAATACAAGATGAATCAACCCAAATTTGTATTAATGAAGAAAGGAAATTTTTAAAAAGCGTAGGTGGAGGCTGCTCATCCCCTGATGCTGCTTTATGTATTATAAATGGTGACAAGGTTGAAATTAAGGGCAAAGTATTTGATGCAAAAGAAAAAAAATACATTTCAGGGAAAATAACTAAGGAAATCGGTAATCACATTGATATTGGGAAAAAACTAGCAAAAAAATTGATATCTAAAATTTCTAACAAAATATCAACTCAAATAATTTTGACAAATGAGGGTGATATAAGTGGTTTTAATGAACTCTCCAAGAGTGATATAATTATTCATCATTTTCCATTAATCGATATTAGTCCACTAGATTTTACAGTGAATAATATTGAAAAATATGATTATATAATTTTCACCTCCAAAAATGGTGTAAAAAATTTTTTTAACAGGGTGAAAGTTTCTTCAGATATGAAATTTATTTGTATCGGGAATAAAACAAACCAAGTTTTAAATGAATATGGATATGAGTCAGCCTATATATCAAAAAGAAACTATTCTGATATTATGGCAGAAGAACTCAAAAATAATAAGTTGCTTAACGGAAAAAAAACTCTTCTAATTCAAGGCAAAATTGCAAAGGATGATTTTAAAATAAAACTTCAAGACTTTTGCGAAATAGAAAGGGTAAATGTCTATGAAACAAATTTAAAGAATAAAGTAAACAAAGAATTATTAAAACTTATAGAAACTAAAGAGACATATACTGTTTTTACGAGTCCATCAGCATTTGACTCATTTATTCAATTTTATAATCCTGAGGACACTAAAATAATAAGTATTGGGAAGACCACAACAGACTATGTTAATAGCAAAGGCTTTGATTGTATGCTAACCTCTAAGATGCAATCCTATGAAGGTATCTCTGAATCATTAATTAAATATTTCTATCAAAAATGAAATTTCCATTGACTAGATTAAGAAGACTCAGGTATAATAAAATTCTGAGGAACATGATTGAAGATGTTAGCATTAATGCTGCTGACCTAATATGTCCTGTATTTATAACCGAAGGCCAAAACATAAAAGAACCTATTGAATCTATGCCAGGACAATTTAGATATTCAATTGATCGCACAATAGAATTTTGCAATGAACTAATTCAAAACAAAATAAATTCTATAATAGTATTCGGAATTCCAAATAAAAAAGATGAAACAGGTGAAATTTCCTGTAGCTCCAATAGCATAGTACCTAAGGCAATTTCTGAATTAAAAAAAGTATTTGATGATAAACTTTTTGTAATTGCGGATGTTTGTAATTGTGAATATACAACTCATGGACACTGTGGAACTATAATTGACAATGATGTTGACAACGACTTGACACTTAAGACACTTTCTAGTCAATCTTTGGTTTTAGCTAAAAGTGGTGCTGATGCATTAGCTCCGTCAGATATGATGGACGGAAGAGTTAGAGTAATTAGAGAGATACTAGATAATAACAAGTTTGAAAAGATTCCTATTTTCCCCTACTCTGTAAAATATAACTCGGCATTTTATGGCCCCTTTAGAGAAGCTGCAAAAAGCACCCCAAATTTTGGTGACAGAAAAACCTACCAAATGAATTTTAAAAATTCTGAAGAAGCTATTAATGAAGTCAAACTAGACATAAATGAGGGTGCTGATGTGATAATAATTAAACCAGCTATTTCATATCTGGATATCATATATAGAATCAAAAAAAAATTTAATGTTCCGATAATTGCATATAATGTCAGTGGTGAATATACAATGGTGAAAAGTGCTTCAGAAAACAACTTTATTAACGACATTGAAACAATTTTGGAGATTTTACATTCAATTAAAAGATCTGGAGCAAATGCTATAATAAGTTACCATGCATTAGAAATTGCAAAATATTTAAAAGCTAATGATTTATAATAAAAGTATTAAAGCATTTAAAGAGTCAAGAGGATTAATTCCTGGAGGAGTAAATTCACCTGTAAGAGCGTTTAAGAGTGTTAATTGTGATCCTGTTTTTTTTGATTACGGAGATGGAAGTAAACTTTATGATCTTGATGGAAACGAATACATTGATTGTATTTCATCCTGGGGGCCACTTATTTTTGGACATGCTGATAAAATTACCCAATCCAAAATAAGCGAATATTTACGAAAAGGAACAACTTATGGTGCACCTACAATTATTGAGTCAGAAATGGCAAAAAAAATTATTGAATTAGTACCATCAATCGAAAAAGTAAGAATGGTGAATTCAGGGACTGAAGCAACGATGAGTGCAATAAGATTAGCAAGAGGATATACTTCTAGAAATTTAATATTAAAGTTTTCTGGAAATTACCACGGCCACGGAGATAGTTTTTTAATTAAAGCTGGATCTGGCGCGATGACTCTTGGTCTTCCCGATAGTCCAGGTGTCACAAAAAATACAGCAAAAGATACAATCATAGCAGATTTTAATTCATTTGAATCAGTTTCAGAGCAATTTAAAAAGAATCCAGAAAAAATTGCCGCAGTTATAATTGAACCTGTAGCTGGTAATATGGGTCTTGTAGAGTCTAGAAAAGATTTTTTAATAGGCTTAAGAAGATTATGTGATGAAAATAAATCATTATTAATATTTGACGAGGTTATGAGCGGGTTCAGATTATCTAAAGGAGGTGCACAAGAGCTGTATGGTGTTTTACCTGACATTACAACTCTAGGGAAAATAATCGGTGGTGGTCTTCCGGTTGGTGCATATGGCGGAAAGTCTGAAATTATGGATTACCTAGCCCCTAATGGACCAGTTTATCAAGCAGGTACTCTTTCAGGAAACCCTCTTGCAATGAGTGCAGGACTTTCCGTGTTAAACAGGCTAAATGATGAATTATATGAAAAACTTGAATCAATATCAAAGAAAATTCATGAAGGATTCTTACAAAATATTCATGAAACGGGGACTAATGCTATAATTAATAGAGCAGGCTCAATGATGACCCTTTTCTTTACAGACAATAACAAAATTGAAAATTATAATGACGCAATTACATGTAACTTGGAAAAATATGCAAAATACTTCAAATCAATGTTAGATGAGGGTGTATACCTACCTCCGTCACAATTTGAATGCATGTTTATTTCATCTGTATACAGTGAAAAAGATATTGATAAAATAATTTACTCAAACAAAAAATCTCTTCAATCGATCTAATGAAAAAAAATATATTCATTGAAAATATTAACGGAAATATTACATCTCGTCCACCAGTATGGTTTATGAGACAGGCTGGCAGGATATTACCCTCTTACCTAAAAATAAAACAGACTTACAGTTTTGACGAAATGATGCAGAACAAAGAACTAGCCGCTAAGGTAACTCTACTCCCGCTAGATGATTTAGGAGTTGATGCTGGAATTCTGTTTTCTGACATATTAGTGATTCCTAAAGCACTAGGGTTAAAACTTGAGTTTACCGCTAAAGGTCCAAAATTCCACAATGCTTTGGATGAAAATATTAATATTGAAAATTTAAAATTTAATCCCCAAAAACTTGTTTATATATACAATAATATTAGAGAAATAAAATTTCAAAGACCCGAAACTCCTCTCATTGGTTTTTGTGGTGGACCCCTTACAACATTTCTGTTTATGTTTAGAAGAAATGAATTGAATAAAGATTTTAACCATGTGATAAAACTCTTCTATAAGGAAAGAAAAAAGTGCATTAAAATAATGGAAATGATTACTGAAGCATCTATTGAATATGTAAATAAGCAAGTTGATTGTGGAATTGATTGCTTCCAGTTATTTGAAACTTATTGCGGTATTATTCCAGAACAACTATACACTGAATTTATTCTCCCTTATTCAAGGAAAATATTGAATGCAGCAATGAATAAAAATTGCAAAACAATATTCTTTCCTAAAAATTACAATTTAGGATTAAAACACCTGAACAAGGACATATGCGATATAGTTAGTGTTGATTGGCAAATACCGATTGAAACGGCACGAACATTGCTACGTAGTGATATTGGGATACAAGGAAATATGGATCCTCGATTATTTTTCTCTGATAAAAAGGAAATCGAAAAATATCTGATTAGCTTAAGTGGTTTTGGTAAAAAAAATACTAATTGGATTTTTAATTTAGGCCATGGATTTATCCCAGGCATAGATGTCAAAAATGTAAATTTTGTAGTCGACTGGGTAAAAAACCATAACTGGAACAGATAAAATGAATATAAATCAGAAATTACTGGAAAAATTTAATAAAAAAGGGCCAAGATATACATCTTACCCCCCAGCTACTCATTTTTCTGAAAATTATGATGACAAAGATTTTATTAATTCAGTAATAAATTCAAACAATGAAAATCCACAAAATGTTTCTGTTTATATACACATACCATTTTGCCCACAGATTTGTCACTTTTGTGGATGTACTACTGAATCGGGATTTACCAAACCTTTTCTAGAAAGATATATAGATGCTTTATTAAAAGAAATTGAATTTGTTTCGCAATACATCAAAGACGATAGAAAACTAACACAAATTCACTGGGGAGGTGGTACTCCAAATGCAATATCACTTAAATATATTGAAAAAGTTACAGATAAAATAAAAGAGTGTTTTGACTTAAGTGATGAGTATGAAATGGCTATTGAATGTAGTCCAGCACACTTGGACTTTAAACATATTGAACTTTTGAAAAATTTTGGTTTTAATAGAATATCACTTGGTATTCAAGACTTTGATGATAAAGTTTTAGATGCAATAAATAGAAGAAGGCCAAAACATCCAATTGATCAGATTATAAAGAAAATTCATGATGAAGGTTTTACAGGGACTAATATAGATCTTGTTTATGGGTTGCCATTGCAAACAGTAGATAATTTCAACAAAACTATTGATAAAGCAATTGAACTAAATACAGACAGGATAGTAACATTTTCATATGCTCATGTTCCTTCAATTCTACCTAGACAAAAAATATTAGAAAATATTGGTTTTCCCTCTGCAGAGGAAAAAGCAAAAATGTATGAAAATGCTTACAAAAAATTTACTGAGGCGGGCTATGTAGCAATTGGCATGGACCATTTTTGTAGACCAAATGATGAGTTTTATTTAGCACTTAAAAACAACCAATTACACAGAAACTTTCAAGGTTACTGTACAACCAAGACAACCGGTCAAGTATATGGTTTTGGCGCATCCTCGATTTCGCAACTATTCTCAGCATATAGTCAAAACGTCAAGAACGCAGCTCAGTACATAAAAAAAATCAATGAAAAAAATACCGCTGTTCTTCGTGGTTATAATCTAAATAAAAACGAAAAAATAATTAGAGATGTAATAAATTCAATCATGTGTAATTATTATGTTGATTTTTCAGAAATTTCTGAAAGATTTAATACAAACTCAAAAAATATAAAAGAAATTTTAGACTTCAAAGATGAAAAGTTTGATGACTTTTTAAACCTAAATCTTATGAGGATTAAAAATGATACTGTTTCAATTTCACATGATGCAAGATTATTTATTAGAAATATTGCTATGGAATTTGACCCTCTGTTAAATAATAAAATAGGCACTTATTCTAAAACAATATAATGAAAGGATTATTACTTATTAACCTAGGATCACCAGATAGTACCTCGATTAGTGACGTGAAAAAATACTTGGATGAATTTTTAATGGATAAAAGGGTTATTGGTAAAAGCTATATTTTTAGATGGATTCTTGTTAAACTAATTATTTTAAATTTCAGACCTAAAAAATCCGCAAGGGCCTACAAAAAAATTTGGTGGAAAGAAGGTTCCCCATTAATTGTTTTATCTAGAAGATTATTTAAAAAAGTTTCTGACCTAATTCAGATTCCTGTAGCATTAGCAATGCGCTACGGCTCAATAAGTATTTATAATGGTTTAAAGGAATTAAATGACAAAGGAGTTGATGAGTTCATAATTTTACCACTTTACCCCCACTATGCAATGTCATCATACGAAACAGTTGTTGAAAAGGTAAAAGAAGAAGTAAAAATCAATTTCCCAGATAATAAAATAAAGGTTATTGAACCTTTTTATGATGACCCAAAATATATTGAATTACTCAGCCTAAAAATTAAGGACACAATAAAAGATATAGAGTATGATCACATTCTGTTTTCATACCATGGTATCCCAGTGAGTCATCTTAAAATCTCTGACCCTACAAACACTCATTGTTATAAGGCAAAAAACTGTTGTTCTGTAGATTCAAAGGCCCATAAAACATGCTACAAACATCAAGTGACTATTACAACGGAACTTGTTGCTAAATACTTGGGCTTAGAGAGAGAAAAATATAGCATTTCATTTCAATCAAGATTAGCAAATGAACCCTGGTTGAAGCCCTACACAGATAGTGAATTAGAAAGATTAGCAAAGGAAGGTAAGAAAAATATGGTTGTGGTTACACCTGCCTTTGTAACAGACTGCTTAGAGACACTTGAAGAAATTGTAATGGAAGCTAAAGAAGAATTTTTGGAAGCAGGGGGTGAAAATTACTATTACGTTCCCTGCCTAAACGATGATGATAATTGGGCAAAACTAATCTCCAAATGGGCGAAACTAGAATTATCGACATAGACTATGGATAACAAGTCTTTAAATGAAGTTGATACAATAATTTTAGGAGCTGGAATTTCTGGATTAACATTGGGTTATTATTTAAATAACAGAGATAAAGAGTTTTTGATCTTTGAGTCTAGTAAATATGTTGGAGGAAATATCTCAACAAGAAATAAAAAGGGTTTTATTTGTGAAAATGGCCCAAATACTGTTCTTATAAATAATGAGAGTGTACGAGATTTAATATCGGACCTTAAAATAAAAAATGATGTTCTTTATCCAAACAAAAACAATAATAAAAGATTTTTAATCAAAAAAGGGAAACTAATTAAAATACCTCAGTCATTTGGGCAATTTATAAAGTCAAATATTTTAAGTTTAAGTGCTAAAATTCGCATTTTTTTTGAAATTTTTATCAAAAAGAGCGACAACAGTTTGTCTGTTTATGATTTTTTTAAGAAAAGATTTGGCAAAGAGTTTCATGATGTATTAATAGAACCGTTTCTGACAGGTGTTTATGCCGGAAATACTCGCAAAATGAGCATAAAACATGTTCTTAAGAAAATATGGGAGGTGGAACAAAATTATGGTAGTGTTATTTTAGGTTTTATTAAAAAAAAATCAAGAAATATAACACCTAAGTCATTCAACTTTAAAAACGGCCTCAGCGACTTAACCGATAAAATACACCAAAAGATTAAAGATAAAATCAGGTTTAACAGTAAAATAACATCAATTTCTAAAATTGAAAATTTATATGAAATTACCGTTAATAATGATATCAAATATCGATGCAGCAAGCTAATCTGCACAATTCCTGCCTATGCCCTATCGGAGATCATATTTGACAAAAAACTGTCTCAAACTTTAAAAAAAATATCTTACTGTCCAATTTATGTATTGCACTTAGGTCTAGAAAAACAAAAAATTAAAAATGATATAAGCGGATTTGGTGTGCTAACAAAACCATCAGATAATAAAAGTTTTTTAGGAATTATATTTAATAGTAGGATATTTCCTCATGTAGCACCGTCAGATAAGGATTTAATGACAGTAATGGTTGGTGGCACAAGACAAGAACAATTATTAAAAACAGATAAAGATTTACTATTTGATAAAATTGTAGGAGATATTAGAAAATTAATTTCCTATGACGGCAGAATAATTATGAAGCATGATTTTTTATGGGATAAAGGCATACCGCAATATGGGCTAGATCACGATTACATAATTAATGAGATTAAAAAT
>CACOFE010000020.1 GCA_902626365.1 uncultured Bacteroidota bacterium
CTGGAGCTTCCTCTGCTGGAGCAGCTAATGCTTCTTCTTTAGCTTTAATTCTTGCTTCATTAGCAATTTTCTCATTTTCTAATGCCTTGGCTTTTTGCTCTTCTTTTAACTTTTGAAGTTCGGATTTCTTTTTATCAATCCTTTGAGCTTTTTCCTCTAACCAAGCATTAAATCTCTTTTCTGCCTCTTCTTCGTCAAAAGCACCTTTAGCAACACCTCCTAAAAGGTGATACTTGAGCATAATTCCCTTGTAAGAGAGAATATTTCTGGCTGTTTTTGTTGGTTGAGCTCCATTCTGAAGCCATTTAACCGAACTATCAACATCAATCTCAATAGTTGCTGGGTTTGTATTGGGGTTATAAGTACCTAATTTCTCAAGGTATTTACCATCTCTTTTTGAGCGCGAATCTGCAGCTACAATCCAGTAAAAAGGTTTTCCTTTTTTACCGTGTCTTTGAAGTCTTATTTTTACTGACATAATTATTAAATTTTAAGGTTCTCGACCAAGTTTATTAATGAGCTGGCAAATATAATATAAAATTCTAATTCATAGACAATTCTTTGGAATTTTTGTATTACATTTACTCTAATCGATATTCTTAAATGAAAAAAATATTCATAATAATATTAGTACTATTTTCTTTTAGTTGTGAAGACGATCTCACAAATAATACACCTGCATTTCAGGCATTAGTCAATGGTAGTAATGAATGGATCGCAGAAAACTACTCTGTATCAATTCAAAATAACCAGTTATCAATTTCAGGAGCTAATCAGACTGGAGTAATTTCAATTGTAGTAGATTCTCCTCAAGTGGATCAATATAATTTATATAGTTGGACTGACAACTTTGCTGTATTTCAGGATACATTGCAATATTCTACTCATAACAATGGTATTGGAAGTATTGCATATTTGAGTGACGGATTCATTCAGATACAAGAGATTGATAGTCTAAATAATACTATTAGTGGTAATTTTCATTTTGATGCTTACAATGGCACTGGAGAATATACAGTTAATGTTTCTGAAGGAATTTTTTATAAAATTCCTATAAATTCTGAAAATCAGGATTAAACCATAAAACAGAATGTATTTAATTTTTGATACCGAAACAACCGGTTTACCTAAAAATTGGAAAGCTCCTATTTCAGATACTGAAAACTGGCCAAGGTGTGTTCAGTTAGCTTGGCAGGTTCATGATGAATTGGGAAATCTAATTGAAAGTAAAAGTTACATTGTAAAGCCAGATGATTACGATATTCCATTTGAATCTGAAAAAATACATGGTATTTCAACTCTGTTAGCTGAAAAAGAAGGAATTAATATAGATGATATTTTAAATGAATTTAATGATTCAATTTCAAAATCAAAGTTCATAATAGGGCATAATGTAAATTTTGATTTAAGTGTAATTGGTTGTGAGTTTTACAGAAGAGATTTAGCTTCTAATTTAGAGTTAACGGATGTACTTGATACATGTACAGAATCAACAGCTGAACTATGTAAACTTCCAGGGGGTAGAGGCGGTAAATTTAAATTACCAACTTTAACTGAGTTACACGAATTCCTTTTTGCTTATCCTTTTAAAGACGCCCATAATGCTTCAGCTGATGTTGAGGCGACTGCCAGATGTTTCTTGGAATTGATAAGAATAAAAAATTTTAAAAAAGATCAATTACAGGTTCAAGATGATTACTTTGAAAAATTTTCTCAAAATAATCCAGAGAAAATAGAAAAAGCTGGAATTAAGCATGTTAATCTGAAGAAAAAATCTGAGGATTTAAAGAATAAATATGAAAAAAGTAAGGACGAATTAGGTGTCAAACAGACTGAAGAATATAAAATTACTGATCTCAAGGATGTAGACTTTACTCATTTACATAACCACAGTCAATTCTCAATGCTTCAATCTACAATTAAAATCAAAGACCTTATTGATAAAGCACACGAATGTAATATGAAAGCCGTTGCATTAACAGACCTTGGAAATATGATGGGAGCCTTTAGATTTGTCGATGCAATTAAAAAGAAAAATAGACAAATCAAGGAAAATAGTGATAATCCTGAAGAAAACACAAGCTTAATTAAACCTATCGTTGGATGTGTTCTTAATGTTTGTGAAGACCATCTAAATAAAAACTATAGGGATAATGGCTATCAAGTTGTATTTCTAGCTAAAAATAAAAATGGCTATAATAACCTTTCAAAACTATCATCACTTGCATACACCAAAGGTTTTTATTATATCCCTAGAGTTGATAAAAATTTGGTAATAGATTTTAAAGATGATTTAATCGTCCTTTCAGGAAATCTTTATGGTGAGATATCAAACAAGATACTTAATACAGGAAAAAAAGAAGCAGAAGAATCTTTGATTTGGTGGAAAAATAATTTTAAAGATGATTTTTATTTGGAAATAAACCGCCATGGACAAGATGATGAAGATACAGTCAATGATGTTTTGATAGAATTTTCAAAAAAACATAAAGTAAAACTGGTAGCTACAAATAATACTTTTTACCTGGATAATATTAGTGCAGATGCCCATGATATTTTATTATGCGTTAAGGATGGTGAGAAACTTTCAACCCCTAAGGGGCGAGGTCGGGGTTTTAGATATGGCTTACCAAATAACGAGTACTATTTTAAAACACAGGATCAAATGAAAGAAATTTTCTCTGATCTTCCATCCTCAATTGAAAATACAAACGAAATTGTTTCTAAAATTGAATCATTTGACCTCACTAATGAAGTTTTATTACCAAAATTTGAAATTCCAAAAGAATTTATAGATCCAAAAGATATTGCTGATAATGGCAAAAGGGGTGAAAATAATTATTTAAGGCATTTGACATATATCGGAGCTAAGAAAAGATACAGTGAGATTAGTAAAGAATTAAAGGAAAGAATTGATTTTGAGCTTGAGACTATTAAAAACACCGGCTATCCAGGATATTTTTTAATTGTAGAGGATTTTATTAGAAAAGCTAGGGAAATGAATGTGTCAGTTGGCCCTGGTAGAGGTTCTGCTGCTGGGTCAGTTGTCGCCTATTGCCTATGGATTACAAATATTGACCCCATTAAATACGATTTACTTTTTGAAAGATTTCTTAATCCAGATAGAATTAGCATGCCTGACATTGACATTGATTTTGATGATATTGGAAGAAATAAGGTGATCAATTACGTTATTGAGAAATACGGAGAAAATCAGGTAGCTCAGATCATAACTTATGGAACTATGGCAGCAAAGTCATCAATACGTGATACCGCCAGAGTTTTAGACTTGCCTCTAGGGGACGCTGATAGAATTGCTAAACTTATTCCAAATATGACTAAGCTAAGTTCTATTTTCGAAACAGATCATAAAGAACTAAGAAATAAATTTAGAGCAGATGATCTAGACAAAATAAATCAATTACTTAGTATATCTCAGTCTGATAACCTTGAATCTGAAACTATTAAACAAGCAAGACTTCTGGAGGGCTCACTAAGAAACACGGGAATTCATGCTTGTGGTGTAATAATAACACCAGATGATATTAAAAATTTCGTTCCTATTGCAACAGCTAAAGATTCAGATTTATTCGTTACACAATTTGATAATGCAGTCGTTGAGCAAGCAGGTTTACTTAAAATGGATTTTTTAGGTTTAAAAACCCTAACCCTTATTAAAGACACCGTCAAAATTGTAAAAGCTAAATACGGTATAGAATTAGACCCTGATAATTTTCCAATTGATGATAAAAAAACTTTTGAACTGTTTCAAAGAGGTGAAACAGTTGGGATTTTTCAATATGAATCTCCTGGAATGCAAAAGCACTTAAAAGATTTAAAACCTACAGTTTTTGATGATCTTATTGCAATGAATGCTTTATATAGACCAGGTCCAATGGAGTATATCCCAAGCTTCATCAAAAGAAAACACGGCGATGAGAAAATAGTTTATGACCTTCCAGAAATGGAAGAATTCCTAAAAGATACATATGGCATTACAGTCTACCAAGAGCAAGTAATGTTGCTATCACAAAAAATAGGTAATTTTTCGAAGGGTGAAGCGGATATTCTTAGAAAGGCTATGGGTAAAAAACAGAAGGATGTACTGGATAAAATGAAGCCCAAATTTTTAGAAAATTCTAAAAAGAAAGGGTTTAAGACAGAAAAAGTAGAAAAGATATGGAAAGACTGGGAGGCATTTGCAAGTTATGCTTTTAACAAATCTCATTCAACATGCTATGCTTGGATTGCATATCAAACTGCATATTTAAAAGCTAATTACCCTGCTGAATACATGGCATCTGTATTATCCAATAACATGAATGATATAAAAAATGTGACATTTTTTATGGGTGAATGTAAAAGAATGAAGTTAGAGGTTTTAGGTCCTGATTTAAATGAATCATATTATAAGTTCTCTGTAAATAAAGATAATGCAATACGTTTTGGTATGGGAGCAATTAAAGGAGTTGGTGCTTCAGCAGTTAAAGCCATTGTTGGTGAAAGGAAGTTAAATGGTCCCTATTTATCAATATTTGACCTCTCACAAAGAGTTGATTTAAGGGCTGCAAATAAAAAAGCCTTCGATAGTTTAGCAGCAGCGGGGGCGTTTGATTCATTTAAAATTAACAGGGCTCAATATTTTCATGATAATGGAGATGGAATTACATTTATAGAAAAAATCTTGAGACATGGAAATAAGTTTCAAGAAAATAAGAATTCCTCTCAGGTAAGCTTATTTGCAGGAACAAATGATATGCAGGTCTCTAATCCAGATATACCTCAGGTTGAACCATGGCCTACGATCGAAAAGCTGACTAAAGAGAAAGAGGTTGTTGGAATTTATATTTCAGGTCATCCATTAGATGATTTTAAGGTCGAGATGGAGTCCTTTTGCAATGGTGATGTTAGTGTATTTAAATCTCCTAAAGAGTTTGTAAATAAAGAAATTAGTGTTGCGGGAGTTATTACCGAGGTTGAGCACAGAGTCAGTAGACAAGGCAAGGGCTGGGCATTCTTCGTTTTAGAGGATTATGTTGATTCATATAATTTTAGAATTTTTGGTGAGGAATACTTAAGATTTAAGCATTTTCTAACCCTCAATAATTTTCTTCATATTAAGACTAAAATAGTTGAAGGATGGCTAAATAAAGAAACAGGAGTCAGAGGTGAGCCAAGAATTCAATATACCAATTTTAAATTGTTGCAAGATGTTGTAAAGACATTTGCTAAAAAGATATCAATTCAGCTTAAATTAGATGATATAAAAAATGAAAAAATAGACTCAATTAAATCTCTTCTAAGTGAGCACAATGGTACTCATAATTTGAGCTTTCATGTGTATGATGACGAAGAAAAAATCATTGTAGAAATGGATAGTGAAAAACAAAAGATAAATATAACACCGAAACTTTTAAGCGATCTAGAAGTAAAAAATATTTTTTACAAATTAAATTAGATAAATTACTTATTTTTGAGCATCAAAACTTAAAATTATGGCATTAGAAATTACAGACAGCAATTTTGAAGAAACAGTATTAAAAAGTGATAAGCCAGTTATGGTTGACTTTTGGGCAGCATGGTGTGGACCATGTAGAATGGTAGGTCCTATCATCGATGAACTAAGTGAAGAATATGATGGAAAAGCCATAATAGGTAAAATTGATATTGATTCAAATCAACAATATGCTGCACAATTTGGTGTCAGAAATATTCCAACTGTACTTGTTTTTAAGGATGGAGAGCTTGTCGACAGAAAGGTTGGAGTCTCGTCCAAAAATGACTATGCTGCAGCTATAGATAAGCTCATCTAAAAAAAATCGCATATATTTGTAGGCTAACTTAGGAACATGCATAGAATAAGGCTAACCATATTATTCATGTTTTTCTTTGTGCTTTCATTTGCACAAACTATAGATATTGTAAATTTCAATACTTCAGCTGATTACTGCCCTGGAAGTGGAGTTTCTGTGCATATTAATCCAACTGGAATATTTAATCTTGAAAACACATCAAATTTACAAGATTCTTCTAATAATTCTTTTGTTTTAGAATTATCAGCCCCTGGGGGTGATTTTACAAACCCAACAATTTTAAATACAGTATATGATTTTTACACGCCACTTATTAACGGTATTTTACCTTCAGGATTATCAGCAGGTCAATATAAATTAAGAATTAGATCAACACAACCCGTAATTAGTATCGAAACAAACTTATTCAATGTTGAGAATTGCTCATTTGATTCAATACTTGGAATTCAATCTGGAATTCAATCTAACACCAATTATACGGAGTGCTTGAATGACGGTTCAAACATAATTAATCCTTATGCTGGTTCAATGAGTCAAGATTATAATTCGTCAACAGGCAATATGCCGTCATCATACAGGTTTTTTTCTATAAATCCTTCTGATTCTTCAAATTCTATCTCTGTCACATTGTATAATATCGATTCAGGTGAATCAACATCAATACCTCCATTTACAGGAAATACTTTTCAAATTCCAGACAACCTAACCGTTGGAACTTATAATTTTGAAGTTCAAGAAACGGATTCA
This sequence comes from uncultured Bacteroidota bacterium, assembly GCA_902626365.1. Taxonomy (GTDB): domain Bacteria; phylum Bacteroidota; class Bacteroidia; order Flavobacteriales; family Flavobacteriaceae; genus MED-G13. Next base: position 6,561 of record CACOFE010000020.1, read on the forward strand.
GACGGAAATGTTAGTTTTTTTAGCTATACTTTTATATATCACACAAGTACTACTGTTTTAGGAAATGCATCATCAGAAACAGTATGTGTTGGAGAAAAGGTTACTTTCACCGTTGATATTTCTAATTTGGGAATTACCAATAATTATATGGGTTCATATTATGTTATAAATTTTGGTGATGGTACAGCTCCTTTAATATATACACAGGCAGAGTTATTAGCCCTTTACAGTGCTACTCCTCCAGAACCTATTACTCACGTTTTTAATCAACCATCCTGTAATGCTAGTGGTAGCTCAAGCTTTGAAGTATCTAAAAAACTTTATAATAAAGGTGTTATTACCACAGGTAGTTCTCCTCAGTGTGATACATATGTCCAGAATGGACTTGGAACCGTAAAAGAGATTGCTACAGCTGAATCTCCACAGGCAAACTTTAATCTGAATCCAGAACAGTGTCAAAATGAAGATATTGTTGCAGAAGATGCTACAATCCCTGGATCTTACCCGACAAATGACGGTTCATGTGATGGTGATATTATTTTGGAATGGGAAGTGAAAAAACCAAGTTTTAACGATTTTTTACCCGCATTTCTTTTGAATAGTTCTTGGTTGGTTAATAATGATTTGATTATTCCAGCATCAGATGTAGATGAAGTTGGATGTTGGGAAATAAAATTGATTGCGAGAAACCCTGCAGGTTGTTTACAGGAAGATAGTCTAATTAAAACAGTAAATATCGAAGATATACCCGACGCTGATTTTAATCCAATTGGTAATATTTGTCAAAACGAGCAAATAACACTTACAGATAATTCAAATATTGTTGAGGCAACATGTGACCCAGTTCTACCAAATGAAATCCCTACTTATGTATGGGCAGTGTCTCCGAATTCTGGATATACCCTAGGAAATGATGATAATGGAAATCTAACAACACTAAATAGTCAAAATCCTGTAATCACTTTTACTGAGATTGGAACCTATACAGTCGATCTGACAGTTACTACAGAATGTGGGTCGGACACGCATTCCGAACAATTTGATGTTTTAGGAGATCCAAAAGTAGAATTTCCAATTTCTGAATTCACCGATTGTTCATTGTCTAGTTTAGATATAGATTTCTCATCTGAAATATCTCCTGTATATTCTACTGGGTTTTTAGCGCCTACGGATTATTTGTGGACTGTTTCAGGCACTGGTATTACTAGTTCAGACTATACATTTTTAAATGGGACAACTGCTTTAGATGAATTTCCTCAGATAAGCTTAAATAACTTTGGAACATATCTAATTACTGTATCGGTTGGTTCAAATTGTAATAATCCTTCATCGGACACTGTTTCAATCACTTTGAGTCAAACCCCTACAATTACAAATGAAACATCTACCCAAGAAGTATGCTCAAATGAAGCTTCAAGCCAGTTTGATTTTGAATCTGATGTTACAGGAACAACATATGCCTGGGTAGCTAGTCAAAATGAAAATTTAAACGGTTATGAAGAAAGTGGTACAACTGCATTCATTCCGTCACAATCAATAAGTAATTTAACAAATGTTGACCAAGATTTAGTTTACACCATTACACCCAATGCTGATGGTTGTACAGGAGATTCATTTGAATATACAATGACTATTCAGCCAACTCCTGTAATTGCTGATAAAGAAATAACAATTTGTGATGGTGACCTTTTAGAAATATCGCCAACTGATGATTCACCAACTGAAATTGTTCCAACAGGAACAATATACAGCTGGTCTGTCCCTGTGAGTGATCCTGTTGGTGTTGTAACTGGTGGTTCCTCTGGAACTAATGAAACATCAATAAGTCAATTGCTTTCTAATTCTACTGATTTTCCAGCAACACTCACATATACGGTTATCCCAACCGTTGGTACTGGTGGTTGTGAAGGAAATCCATTTGATGTGGTTGTTACGGTTAATCCAACGGTTGGTATTAGCACGGTCCCAAGTCAAATTTTATGTAATGGTGATAATACTCTCGAAATTAACTTTTCGTCAGTTTTAGATCAAAATACCGAAAACCTGAATGAAGGTGTGATAACATACTCTTGGGATAATGATAACCCCGGGATAGGACTTTCTAGTAATGGAACAGGTGATATTCCTAGTTTTGTTGCCAATAATAGTACAACTGAACAAATTGAAGCTGAAATCACAGTTACATCAGTTTATACCTTCAATGATATTAGTTGTGATGGAGATTCTACAACATTTAAAATAATTGTTAATCCTTCTCCTCAGGTAGTATTTTCCGAAGATGACCAATTTATAACGAGCGGTGATACAACTGTTGCTGTTGATCTGACCAGTCCAACAAGCGGTGTTACTTTTGCATGGACTGCCGTAGCCGACAATGGAATTACAGGTCTTACAACAACCTCAGGAACAAATTCAATCCCACAAGAGACATTATTTAATACTACTACAGATCCACTTACGGTTACCTATACAGCTGTAGCATCAGGAAACATCGGTTTTGATTGTGAAGGTCTTCCATTTTATCATGTTGTGACTGTGAATCCTAAGGCTCAGGTTAACCCTGTAGATGATCAAACAGTGTGTAATGAAGAAGAACTTTTAATTGAGTTTACAACAAATGTAAACGGTGGAAATATGACTTATTCGTGGACTAATGATAATTCAGCAATAGGTCTTTCAAATGTAGGTGAGGGAAATATTAATATTATTGCTTCAAATACTACTGATACTCCCATTTCGGCAAATATAGTTGTAACACCAAGTTTTGAAAATGGAGGTAACATTAATGTTGGAGACCCAATCGAATTTGTGATTACAGTAAACCCAACAGGTCAAGTAAACGCTGTTCAAAATCAGATTGTTTCAAACGGATTTGAGACATCTTTAGTTGAATTCTCAACAACAAATGTAAATGGAAATACAACATTTAATTGGGAAAACGATTTAACCTCAATTAATTTACAAGATTCTGATTCTGGAAATATTCAACCCTTCATTGCAAGTAACACAGGAACTAATCCTGTAATAGCAACAATAACAGTCACTCCAACATTTGAGAATGGGGGCGTAAGTTGTACAGGTCCTGCAACCCCGTTTCAAATAACCGTTAATCCAACTGCACAGGTAAATGAAAATATTGATATTGTTGTTTCAGACGGAGACGAAATAAATATTCCATTCTCGACGATAAACACAGGAGGAATTACTACTTATACCTGGACAAACACGGATGACACTACTGGCTTAGAATTAAGCGGTAATAGTGATATTGGATTTACTGCTACAAATACTGGGACCAGTCCGATCACTACAACTGTTGTTGTTACACCAACATTTGAAAATGGAGGTAATAGTAATTCCGGTCCTACGGAAGAATTTACAATCACCGTTAATCCAACTGCGCAGGTTGATCCGATTAACGATATAGTTGTTTGTAATTTGGATGAGGTAGATGACATAATCTTTTCTACTCAAAATACAGGAGGAACAACAACATATGAGTGGTCAAATAATAATATTTCAATTTCTAATAATGAGTTAGCTGCAAGTGGATCCTCTTCAACGATAAGTGGATTTACAGCTACTAATACATCATTATCTGCTCAAACTGCAACCATTGAGGTAACTCCTACTTTTACATTTGAGGGGAATTCAAATGTTGGAACCCCTATTGAATTTACAATCACGGTAAATCCTGATGCTACTCTTATTCAACCAGAAAATTATGTTTTTTGTAATGGTGACACAACTGAACTGATTTCTTTTGCAACTGAGAATACTGATGGAGTTGTTAGTTTTAATTGGACTAATGACAATTTAGATACTGGTTTGACCGAAACAGCCGGTGATGGAGATGTGCCAGTATTTAACGCAACAAATAATACAAATGAGCCAATTGTATCGACTATTGTAGTAACACCTACCTATACAAATAATGAGATAAGTTGCCCTGGTGAGTCTAAAGAATTTACGATTACGGTTAATCCATCTGCTCAAGTCAATGAGATTGAAAATATAGAAATTTGTGATGGTGAATTAACAGATCCAATAATATTCGACACGGTTAATTTAGGAGATCTTTCTGTAACATCGTATTCTTGGGTTAATGATACACCTGATATATTTGGATTGGGAGAAAGTGGTGATGGTATAATTGATTCCTTTGTAGCCATTAATGAGGGTACGACCCCTTTGACAGCAACCATTACTGTGACACCAACTTATTCAAATCTCGGTATAGATTGCTTGGGTGAAGCAGAAACCTTTGCAATTACAGTACATCCGGGCGCTCAAGTAAATGAAATAGATAATTTATTTTATTGTAATGGAGATTTGACGGAATTAATTGAATTTACCACTACAAATGAAGAAGGCACTACAGAATATAATTGGACTAATTCAAATGAATCCATTGGTTTACCAGCATCAGGAACCGGAAATATTGAGCCTTTTGAAATTATAAATACTTCAACCACTGCTCAAACTGCAACTATTACTGTAACACCAACCTACACAAATAATGGTGTTATTTGTCAAGGAAACTCAGAAGACTTTGTAATTTCTGTTAATCCATCCGCCCAAGTTAATGATGTTTCAGTAAATGATACTGTTTTGTGTAATGGAGATTTTACACCTGTTTACACCTTCGAAACCTTAAATACGGATGGATTAACATCATATAATTGGACAAATGATAATACAGAAATTGGGTTATCTGATTCCGGTCAAGGTGGAATTCCTAGCTTCCAGGCTATTAACACAACAGACTCTACTATTTTTGCAACAATTACAGTTACTCCATCTTATGATAACAATGGAATAGTTTGTACTGGTGAGGCATCATCATTTACGATTTCAGTAAACCCATCACCTGAGATGAATGTTATTGAAGATATATTTTTATGTAGTAATGAAATAACCTCAATTATTGATTTTTCAACCTCAAACACCGACGGTGAAACAACATACGAATGGACAAATGATAATATTTCAATTGGTCTTCCCGAATCTGGAAATGGAGATATTCCTTCATTTACTGCACTAAATAGTGGTTTAACAACACAAGTGGCAAATATCAGTGTTATACCAACTTATACCTTTGAAGGAAATACGTGTATAGGTTTACCACAAACTTTTACTATTAGTGTTTCTAGTGAAATAATTATAGTTGGTGAAGTAACTAATGCTTATGATTGTGAGGATCCAAATAGTGGAAGCATCAACGTAACAACCTCTGGGGGATATGGAGATTATGAATTCCTTTGGAATACAGGTGAAGAAACGGAAGATTTAACCAATATCGGCCCTGGTGAATATACCCTAACAGTAACTGACTTACATGATTGCTCAAGTACTTCTGAAGTGTTTATAGTTCTTAGGCAAGAGGATTTGACTGTTGATTTGACTTCGGAAGTTATTCCTTATTGTGAAAATAATTTGGTAACTCAAGAGAACTCTATTTCCATTTCTGGTGGTTTCCCACCATACACCGTAAACTGGTCAGGAGGGGCAGTTGATATTAGTGATAATACTTTCATGATTGCTTATCAAAATGGTGTTTATAATGTTTTAGTGACAGATCAAATTGGTTGTCAAGTAAACACAGAAATAATAATCGATTTTGAAGAAATCGGAGAGCCCTCATTTACATATGATAGTAATGGAAATATCGACTGTGGAATAAGTGTTTACAATGAACTTGAATTTATAAATACTTCCTCAGGTGATTACATCTCTGTTACTTGGGATTTTGGAGATGGAAGCTCTATAGTCTCAGGCGATGTGGTATCTCATCAATATTTAAATCCTGGTGAATATACAGTCACTCAGACTGTAGAGTACGCTTATGGATGTGTTGATACCTATTCTGAACAAATTGAGGTTACAGATGGTTATGATATTGTATTGCCAACAGCTTTTTCTCCAAATAATGACGGTATTAATGACACCATGAGACCTGTTTATGCTTGTGTTAATAGTATTGAGATGAGTATATATGATACTTTTGGATCATTAATTTATTATGAGAACAATCTAGAACTTAATGGTTGGGACGGAAGCTTAGATGGTAAATTAGCTGAAAATGGGAATTATTTAATTGTTGTAAAAGGAACTACAATATATAATGAGGAAATTAATTTAAGAGGTGTATTTGTATTACTAAGGTAAAATTTATGATGAAAAGAATTATCTTAATATTGGCAATTGTTTTTTCTGTGAAATCATATTCGCAGGACCCAGCATTTACCCAGTCATTTATGATTCCTGAGAGTATTAATCCATCCTTTTCTGGATTTTATGAAACCACAAAAGCTGGATTACTTTATAAAAATCAACAATGGTCTGGTTTTGATTTTAATCTTAATTCTCAATACTTATATTTTGATGATTGGTATCCGGATCTAAACAGTGGTGTTGGTATCAGCTTAATGAATCATCAGGAAACATTTACAAACTATTCTTTAAAGCAGTTAAATTTAAGTTGGGCATATAAAGTTCAAATTAATTATGATTGGGATTTTAGACCAAGCTTAACCTTTGGTTTTGCAACTAAAGATTTCGGATTTGATAATTTATTATTTGAAGATCAAATCAATATATTCCAAAATATAATTAATTCTAATACATTTGATCCAATAGTACTGGGTGAGAATGCTAGATATGTTGATATTGGAGCCTCTTTCTTATTCAATAATGATAATCATTGGATTGGTATTACATTAAGGCATCTAAATAGACCAAATGTATCAATGGTTTCTCAAGGGGATATTCCATTGGATATATTTATATCAGTTCATGCTTCACTAGAATTGCCTGTCTTACAGTACAACAATGATAGTAGTGTTTACTTCATAACAAATTTTATGAAGCAAGCTAAATATGACAGATTTGATTTAGGTTTTCAGTATGTTTTTGATAGATTCTCTTTTGCTCTTACTGCTACAACTAATCCAATTCAAACTTCTGAAGAAAGTCATTTAATAACTTCGATAAATCCTATTATCGGAATGGCATGGGAAGGATTTAAATTTGGGTATTCTTATGACTTTAATTTAAGTAAAATTGGAGGAGATGGAGGTATATCTGAATTCTCAATAACTTATGATTTCCTAAACAACAAAGATTGTTTTGGATGTCCTGAGTATTAATTCAAAATTTATTTAAAAGAAAATATTTGTTCTAATCAAAATCAAATGTATATTTGCTCACGCAAAAAAAGGTCTGGTAGTTCAGTTGGTTAGAATACATGCCTGTCACGCATGGGGTCGCGGGTTCGAGTCCCGTCCAGACCGCGAGTTAAATCTAAAACCCTTTCAAAATGAAAGGGTTTTTTTTATTTTTAAGATGCAAAATAATTTAAAATCACTACCTTTTTTTAATTAATAATTTTATTTAATGTCACAAAAAAATAAGATATATGTTTTATTATTTCTTTTGCTTTTTTCTGCATGTTTAGACAGTAAACAAGAAAAAATTGAAAATATCAAGCTTAATCAGAAATTAGCTAATGAGCTAGTTTCACTCTCTGTAAAATGTGTTGATCAAAAATATCCATACAAAATTGGATACAGATATATTGATGAAAGTTGGTTAAAACCACACTATGAACTAACCCCTTCGTTTTATGGATGCTGGGATTGGCACTCTGCCGTTCATGGTCATTGGGCAATGGTTAAAATATTAAAGGATTTTCCAGAAATTGCTGATAGAGATATTATTTTATCAAAACTTGATAAAAATCTAAGTGAGGAAAATTTAAACAAAGAATTTCAATTTTTTAAACAAGATTTTGCAAAGGGATTTGAAAGAACATATGGTTGGGCTTGGTTAATGAAATTATATTCAGAACTACTTTCTTGGGATTATGATAAAGCTCAGATATGGGCAAATAATATGAAACCACTTGTAGATCTCCTTAGTGAAAGAACCATACTATTTTTAGATAAACTTTCAACTCCTCTTAGACCAGGAACACATGCAAATACTGCATTTTCATTCTCACTAATGATAGAGTATTCTAAAGTCGCAAATGACAACTTATTATTTAACAAGATTAAGGAATATAGTATTAAAAATTTTCTGGGAGATATAAATTGTCCTGTACAATATGAGCCTTCGGGTACAGATTTTCTCTCTCCTTGCCTTGCTGAAGCTGCATTAATGTCTCAAATACTTGAAAAAAGAGAGTTTAATGAATGGTTGTATAAATTTTTACCTTCATTTGATGAAAGTAGTTTTGGTAATATAATTAATCCTCCCGAAGTACTAGATCCAGAAGATCCAGGAATCGGTCACTTAATTGGTTTGATGTTTCATAGAGCATGGACTTTAAAAGATATTGCGATAAATCTTGAAAAGAATAGTGATAAAAATTTATTATTACAAATTGCAAAAAATCACTCTGAGGAAGGTTATAATATCATGTTTGAAAGTGGTTACGGAGGAGAGCATTGGTTGGCAACTTTTGCAATATATAATTTCTCCAAATAAATTTTTCAAGCTAACCGGATTAGGTAGCAACAATTAGATTATCACCATCAATATTTGTAGAATAACATGGAAGTGAACTTGAGGTTTCACAGGTACTATCAAATGAGTAATTGTGATTGGCACATCTGAAAATATTTCCAGATTGTAATGACCATTGGTTTTGAGTTCCTTGATGAGGGCATACGTTTGTATAGGCTTGAATATGATCTGAACTAATTCTTAAAAACAACATGCTTAGTCCAATACTATATCCATTCATCCAACCCCCAACAGAAGATAAATTTGAAAAATTTGGATGAGTTAAATCAATTGTAAATATACTTCCCGACGAACTAAATCCTAACGGATTATTATTATTATTGTCATTATTGTCTGATCCACCATTTTGATCATTTCCTCCTGAGTTATCGTTATCGGAATCATCCCCAGTAGAACATGCTTCTAAAAATGATAGTCCAAAAAAAGCGAAAGCTATAGTAGGACAAACTTTTTTTAAAAACTCTCTTCTGTTTTCTAATTTTTTTTTCATTAACTGTAGGTAATTTGTTTCTAAATTTTAAATGTAAAGTTCAATATTTATGCCAAAAACCCAAATATATTTTGGTATAGAAGTTGTATACTATACATTCAAATTGTTTAACATGAAATATAAATTACTATTAATATTACTATTCACTAACTTATTATATTCTCAAACAAATCATCAATTAAATTGGAATATGTCAAGTACTAATCAGCAGATTACGATCGCTGTTGATGATACCGTTACATGGACATGGGGTTCAGGAACACACAATCTCAGATCGACTGGAGGTGTGGAAATGTTCGACAGTGGTTATTTTGGACCAGGTTACCAGTTTTCACATACGTTTACCGTTCCTGGTGTAACAACATATATATGTGACCCACACCCAAACTCAATGTACGGAACTGTAACTGTTACTGCGACCGCATCAGTGGAAGAACAAGATTTATTTAATTTTAATATTTCCCCTGTACCAGCTTCTGACACGGTTAATATATCTTTAGAAAATATTGGTAATGTTCAAATATCAATTGAAGTATACGATTTACTTGGAAGACAAAATATTAATAAAGTTTCGAATGTTACAAATGGAAAAACCAGCCTAAATATTTCAGGATTAACCAGAGGTATTTATGTAATAAAAGTAACTAGCGGCACAACAACCTCTGTCAAGAGATTTATTAAAGAGTAATTCTAAAATATTCTTAAAATATTAAATCCAAAGAATATTTGACGTTTAGTCCAGTCTCCTTCAGCATCCAAAATGACTGATACATCATCAATGCTTTGGGTATTTGAAAATATTAATTGGAATACATGACCTCCGGTTTCAATATCTATTCCCAGACTGATTGCGTCAGAATTTGATGAATTTTCAACCCTATTTAAGTTTGCAAAATATTCTAAATTTAATGCAGTTCGTTTGTTAATTTTGTAGCTGGTGCCCAGTCCTAAAGCATAATTATATTCTCTCTCAAAAGTTGTAAAAACTGGTAACCCATTTTCGAAAACTACTTCACCGTTTTCAAACAGAAGTCTTTCCTCATTGTAGTTTCTTTTAATGAATGATGGGGTCAGCTGAAAGGAAAGCTTTTCACTAATTCTATTAGAAATTAATAATTGAGATAAAAATATTGATCTATCAGAAAATGATAAATCAATTCCTGGAGCCAGGAAATCAGATGAATTATAATTAAAACTGTTATAAATAGAAATATTTAAAGGAAAATTAGATTCTTGGCTTGTTATTTTATTTTTGAAATTTATTGTATACGTTTTTTTTAATGACTCTCTACTGAATCCAACCTGAAAATTATCAGAAAGTCCATAAAACATCTCAATTTTAGTATTTGCTATATCAAGTCCAAAAAGAGTTTTAATTCCTCCGTTAATAGACCCAAATCTATGCGCAACATATAAA
>CACOFE010000021.1 GCA_902626365.1 uncultured Bacteroidota bacterium
ACTAACCAAATTAAACAGTTTAAAATCCTACGCTTTTTATCTATTTTTTATAATCTCCTTTATTTCAACTAGTTATGGGCAAGAAGGTGATCCTGTTGCTGGTAAAGCCTTATTTAATACTAATTGTGCTTCTTGTCACAAGCTTGACCGAAAAATGACGGGTCCTGCTCTTCGGTATGTTGAAAAAAGGTTAGCCGAGGATGAAGGTCTAGACAGAGAATGGCTCTATAAATGGATCAGGAATAGTTCTTCATTAATCAAATCTGGCGATGATTATGCCGTAAGAATTTATGAAGAATACAATAAAGCTGCAATGACTGCTTACCCTCAGCTTACTAATGCAGACATTGATAACATTTTGGCCTATACTGCCCAGGACAAAGCTGTACCAAAACCAGCTGCTGTTCCAGCCCAACTAACTACAGGACCTTCAAACAATACAGGATTAACAGATGAAATAATTTTAGGTGTTTTTACTTTACTCTTTTTACTGTTATCAATCGCACTAGTAATTGTTACAACTGCATTAAAAAATCTTGCAAAACACAAGGGTGTAAAAGTTGAAAAAAGTAAAAAGGGCAAGCCATTATGGAAATCTTATTTAGAAAATCAGTTTTTAATGTTTTGTACTGCATTATTCTTTTTGCTTGCCAGTGCATATGAGTTCTATGGCTGGACAATGCAGGTTGGAGTAAATCAGGGATATATGCCTGTACAACCAATACATTATTCCCACAAAATACATTCTGGGGATAATAAAATTGACTGTAATTATTGCCATTCTTCTGCCAGAGTTAGTAAGCACTCTGGTATTCCATCACTAAACATATGCATGAATTGTCATAAAAGTATATACGAGTATAATGGTGAAACCACTGAAGAATACACGAAAGAATTTTATGACGCTGAAATTCAAAAATTATACAAGGCTGTTGGTTGGGATGATGAGGCCCAAGAGTATACCGGAGTTACTTACCCAGTAAAATGGGTAAGAATTCATAATTTACCAGATTTCGCTTATTTCAACCATTCACAGCACGTAAATGTAGCTGGTATTGAATGTCAGACATGCCACGGCCCTGTAGAGGAAATGGAAATAATGTATCAACACTCTCCATTAACTATGGGTTGGTGTATTAATTGTCACAGAGAAACTAATGTTAAAGTCAAAGACAATGAATATTATGACAGAATCCATGCAGAGTTGTCAAAAAAATATGGAGTTGAGGAACTAACAGCTGCTCAAATGGGTGGATTAGAATGTGGTAAATGTCATTATTAATTAGATAAAATTATAGATGTCAAATAATAAAAAATATTGGAAAAATTTAGCGGAACTTAATTCTGCAAATAACGATGTATTTGATGATCTACAAAATAAGGAATTTATACAAGAAATTCCAGTTGATGAGTTTTTATCTGACAAAGATAATCTTGCTAATAGTTCCACCTCAAGAAGAGATTTTCTTAAATATATTGGTTTTAGTACGGCAGCGGCAACTCTAGCAGCATGCGAAGGTCCTGTCGTCAAGTCCATTCCTTATGTAGTACAGCCAAAAGAAATTATCCCGGGAATTGCAAACTACTATGCAACAACCATTGGAAACGGTTACGATTTTGCTAATATTCTTATCAAAAGTAGGGAGGGAAGGCCTATAAAAGTTGAAAAAAATAAGTTAGCACCAGATTCAAAATCGGCTAATGGTAGAGTGCACGCATCCATACTTGATCTTTATGACAATGCTAGATTGGCTCAACCAACCAAGGACAATATGCCTATTTCGTGGTTTGGATTTGAATACGAAACAAAGTCAGAACTTGAAAAAATTTCAGCAAGTAATAAAGAAATTGTTTTATTAACTCAGACATTTGCAAGTCCTTCGACTAAGAGCTTAATTGAAGAATTCAAATCAAACTATAAAAATGTCAAACATATAACTTATGATTCATTCTCTGAATCTGCGGCTTTAAATGCTTATGAATCTAGGTATGGTGTTCGAGGCCTTTCAAATTATGATTTTTCAAAATCTAAAGTTATAGTTTCAATTGGTGCAGATTTCTTAGGCGATTGGCAAGGAGGTGGATTTGACTGCTCATACGCTAAAAGTAGAATACCTGATAATGGAACAATGTCAAGACATATTCAATTTGAATCAAATATGACACTTTCTGGAGCGAATGCTGATTTAAGAGTTCCCCTAAAATTAAGTGAGCAAAAACTTGTTCTTATTGAAATTTATAAGTCTATTGTTGGAAATAAAATCCAACTCAAATCTGATATTTCCTTAAATGAAAAAACAAAGAAAATAGTTGATGCATTAATCAGAGAAATTAAATCAGCTGCTGACGGTTCAGTTATTATCTCTGGTATCAAGGACGAGGACTACCAATCATTGGTTTTAGAAATCAACGAAAAGCTTAACAGTTATTCTTTCAAACCATCGGATACGATTCTAACAAGAAGTAGTGATGATCAAAATATTTCTAGACTAATCTCTGGAATGAATAATGGAGATGTGGGTGCTTTAATAATGTCTGGTGTGAATCCAATATACTCCCTACCTGATTCTAAAAAGTTCTCAGAAGGATTAAGTAAAGTAGATATGTCAATATGTTTTTCAATGAAAAATGATGAAACAGCATTGGCTTCAAAATATGTAGCTGCTACAAATCATTATTTAGAATCATGGGGAGATTTTGAGTTGGTTTCTGGTGAGTTTTCTTTAGCACAGCCTGTAATAAGAACATTATTTGACACAAAACAGTTCCAAGAATTATTGCTTATATGGTCGGGAAATAAAATATCAATCCATGATTACATAAAGAATTATTGGAAAGCCAATATATTAGGATTAGATTCCTGGAACAAGGCACTTCATGATGGAATTTATTATAAAAATTCATTATCAGGTTTATCTAAGCGAACCAAAAACTTTAAGCATTATGGTAAAACATTTATAATTAATTATAATAACTCTGCTAATTCTTTTGAGTTAAATATTTACCCAAAAACGGGAATGGGCGATGGTAAACATGCCAATAACCCCTGGCTTCAAGAATTCCCTGATCCATTGACCCGAGCAACTTGGGATAACTATTTGACCATTTCTGAATTTGATGCAAAAGAAATGGGGTTGTATTTAGAGCCTAGTACATTTTTCAATCAATCAAGTAATAATGCTAATGGTGGTCTTAATGGTAAGTATGCTATTATAAAATTAGGAGATAAAGAGATTAAAGCACCTGTACTAATACAACCTGGTCAGGCAAGAGGTACCCTTGGCTTGGCTATTGGATATGGAAGATATCAGGGTGTTAAGCCTGAAATGATGGTTGGCGTCAATGCATTTACCTTATATAATGATTTTAATCCTGTTCAATCTGTTGAAATTATTCCAACTAATGAAATTCATGAATTTGCTTTAATTCAATTACAAAATACTCTTATGGGTAGGGGTGATATAATAAAAGAGACTACACTTAAAGAATTTAACACTAAAAAAGTTGAAGTTTGGAATAGTCAGGCAGTTGTTTCCTTAAACCATATTGAAACTCCTGTTTCATCCCCTGATGTTGATTTGTGGCAAGAATTTGACAGATCAATTGGTCATCACTTTAATCTGTCAATTGATCTCAATGCTTGTACTGGGTGTGGAGCCTGTGTTATTGCATGTCATGCTGAAAATAATGTTCCGGTTGTAGGAAAGACAGAGATTAGAAAGAGTAGAGATATGCACTGGCTCAGAATTGACAGATATTATTCATCAGAAGATTCCTTCTATGACGATGATATGAAAAAAGATAACATAAGTGGTTTAGGCAGTTCATTAAGTTCGTTTGGAGAATTAGAAAATCCATCTGAAAATCCACAGGTTGCATTCCAACCCATTATGTGTCAACATTGTAATCACGCACCTTGTGAAACGGTTTGTCCAGTAGCAGCTACAAGTCATGGAAGGCAAGGGCAAAATCACATGGCTTATAATAGATGTGTAGGAACAAGATATTGTGCGAATAACTGCCCATACAAAGTGAGAAGGTTTAATTGGTTCTTATATAATGGTAATGACGAATTTGATTATCACATGAATAATGATTTAGGTAGAATGGTAATTAACCCAGATGTTACTGTAAGATCCAGAGGAGTAATGGAAAAATGTTCATTCTGTATTCAAAACACACAAGCGGTAATTTTAAAAGCAAAAAATGAAGGAAGACCTGTTGCCGCTGGTGAGTTTAATGATACATGTGCTTGTGCATCAGCATGCTCTAGTGGTGCAATGAGATTTGGAGATATAAACGAAGAGGGAAGCAAAATAGCAGAACTCAAGAACAATAAAAGAGCTTATCATTTACTTGATGCTGTTGGAACTAAACCCAATGTAGTTTATCAAGTAAAAGTTAGAAATACTAAAAATAATGTTTAATAAGTAAAACAATATGGGATCCCACTACGAAGCACCAATTAGAAGACCATTAGTCGCTGGAGAGAAATCCTACCACGATGTAACAGTCGATATTGCAAAGCCCATTGAAACCAAAGCTAATAAGCAATGGTGGATTGTATTTTCAATATCGCTTGTAATGTTTTTATGGGGTCTTGGTTGTATTATTTACACTATTTCTACAGGAATCGGAGTATGGGGATTAAATAAAACCGTTGGATGGGCATGGGATATAACAAATTTTGTTTGGTGGGTAGGAATTGGACATGCTGGAACCTTGATATCAGCAGTATTGCTCTTATTCAGACAAAAATGGAGAATGGCTATTAATAGATCCGCTGAAGCAATGACTATATTTTCTGTAATACAAGCTGGTTTATTTCCAATTATTCACATGGGTAGACCTTGGCTTGCATATTGGATGCTGCCGATACCAAATGGATTTGGCTCATTATGGGTTAATTTTAATTCACCACTCCTTTGGGATGTATTTGCCATTTCAACTTATCTTTCTGTTTCACTTGTTTTTTGGTGGACTGGTTTATTACCAGATTTTGCTATGATAAGGGATAGAGCAGTAAAGCCATTTCAAAAAAGAATTTACAGTATATTAAGCTTTGGATGGTCTGGTCGTGCTAAGGATTGGCAAAGATTTGAAGAAGTATCACTTGTTCTTGCGGGTCTTGCAACTCCACTCGTACTTTCTGTTCATACAATAGTATCATTTGACTTTGCAACTTCTGTTATTCCAGGATGGCATACAACTATATTCCCGCCGTATTTTGTGGCTGGAGCAATTTTTTCAGGGTTTGCCATGGTTAATACATTATTGATTATAATGAGAAAAGTCTGTAATATGGAGGCTTATATAACACTTCAGCACATTGAATTAATGAATATTGTAATAATGATTACAGGTTCTATTGTTGGAGTAGCATATATAACTGAACTATTTATTGCCTGGTATTCGGGAGTTGAGTATGAACAGTACGCATTTTTAAATAGAGCTACAGGTCCATATGCGTGGGCATATTGGGCAATGATGAGTTGTAATGTATTTTCTCCACAGTTTATGTGGTTTAAAAAATTAAGGACAAGTATTATGTTCTCATTTTTTATTTCAATAGTGGTTAATATCGGAATGTGGTTTGAAAGATTTGTTATTATTGTAACTTCTCTACACAGGGATTATTTACCCTCCTCATGGACCATGTTTTCTCCAACATTTATTGACATAAGTATTTTCATTGGTACTATTGGATTCTTTTTTGTTTTATTCTTATTGTACGCTAGAACTTTTCCAGTTATTGCTCAGGCCGAAGTAAAAACAATATTAAAGAGTTCAGGTGAAAAATATAAAAAATTGAGAGATAGCGGAAAATCACTAGTGGGTACTGGAGCTGATGAAAGAACTTCAAAAATTATTAAAATTAAAAAGTAATATGGGATCAGGAAAAATATTTCATGCTTTATATAATGATGATGATATCTTGTTATCTGCAGTAAAAAAAATCAGAGAGAATCATTATGATATTGAAGAGATTTATACCCCTTTCCCAGTTCACGGATTGGACAAAGTTATGGGTCTTGAACCGACCAGAATTGCAATTGCAGCATTTATATATGGATGTATAGGGATAACTGTTGCAACACTAATGATGAATTATATAATGATAGTTGATTGGCCACAAAATATTGGTGGAAAACCAAGTTTTAGCTATTTAGAAAATATGCCTGCTTTTGTGCCAATTATGTTTGAAATGACGGTCTTTCATGCAGCACATTTGATGGTAATAACTTTCTATTTAAGAAGTAAAATGTGGCCTCTCAAGGAAGCTGAGAATCCAGATCCCAGAACGACTGATGATCATTTTTTAGTAGAAATTCATACCAACAAGCCCGTGGGTGCATTAAAAAAATTATTAAGAGAGTCTGGAGCAGTTGAGATTAATGAGATAAAAAATAATGAACACTAATAATGAAATTTAATATAAAAATATCAATTTTATTAGCTGTCTTACTTCAATCATGTTGGGGGGATAAAGGTGTTCCAAACTTTGAATATATGCCTAACATGTATGAATCCTTAAGCTATGAGGCATATACCGAAAATAATTTATTTGCCGATAGTTTATCTGCCAGATTACCAGTTGAGGGAACAATTCCTAGAGGTTATTCATTATATGAGTATGAAGATACCAACGAGGGTTATGACCTGGCAAAGATTGAGTTAAAAAATCCTTATGAGTTAAGTGATGAGGATATGTTGAAAGCTAAAGAACTTTATACTGTCTATTGTGGTGTGTGTCATGGAGCTAAAGGCGCTGGACAAGGTATCCTTGTGAAAAGAGAAAAGATTCTAGGAATACCTAGCTATGCTGACCCCGGTAGAGCTATAACCTCTGGAAGTACTTATCACGTTATATATTATGGCAAGAATACAATGGGTTCCTATGCTAATCAACTAAATGAAAAAGAAAGATGGATGGTTACATCATATGTTATGAAATTAAAATCGGATTTAAGTAAATAGAATTTAATATGTACACTTTATCAAATAGATTTAAAATTTTTTCATTATCCTTAATAATCTTAGGCTCATTAGGATGGTTCTATTCTTATTCAAAATCTCATTTAACAATTGAGGAAGTTAAAACTTTATTAGCTGAAGAATCTCATCATGGATCACATTCTGACCACACTCATTCGATGAATCATCAGAATGAAATACATCATAATGAGGGGGTATATGAAGATGCAAAATATCAAGTTGATCATGAAGCTCATGGCCATGAAGCTCACGGTCATGAAAATGAACATGCTGAACATGTTTTACACCAGATTCACAATAGACCCTATGCTGCGTTGTATGTTGCTGCATTCTTTTTTATGATGATATCCTTAGGAGTTTTAGCCTTTTATGCTATTCAATATGCATCACAGGCTGGATGGTCTCCGGTTCTTTTTAGGGTAATGGAGGCAATCACTTACTATTTGCTTCCTGGAGCTCTAATAGTTTTATTAATTGCAATTATTGGGGATAAGCATATTTTTATTTGGATGGATCCCGAAGTTGTTGCTCATGATAAAATCATTCAAGGAAAAGAAAGTTGGCTTAATAAAAATGCATTTATTTTAAGAGGTTTTATATATATAGGTGGTTGGTCACTGTATAGATATTTTTCCAGGAAATTTTCTTTGGCCCAAGATAAATCAAATGACAATAAGAATTTTAAAAGAAACTTTCAGATTTCTGCTGGGTTTTTGGTTTTCTTTATGTATACAGAGTCCATGATGTCATGGGATTGGATTATGAGTGTTGACCCACACTGGTTTAGCACCCTATTTGGTTGGTATGTTTTTGCAAGTATGGCTGTAAGTGGTATTACGGTAATTGCTCTAATTACCATTTATTTAAACAGCAAAGGTTTAATGAAATATGTTAATGATAGTCATCTACATGACTTAGCTAAATTCATGTTTGGTTTTAGTGTTTTTTGGGCCTACCTCTGGTTCTCACAGTTCATGTTAATTTGGTATGCAAATATTCCAGAAGAAGTAACATATTTTGTCACTAGAATTGAAATGTATCCTGTTCCATTTTTCACTATGTTTTGTTTAAATTTTATTTTTCCATTTTTAGTTCTTATGAATAGTGACTACAAAAGAATTCCAATATTTATTGTAATGGCAGGGGTTATAATTTTAGTTGGACATTACATGGATGTTTACATGATGATTATGCCTGCAACTGTTATTGACAGATATGGATTCGGAATTGCAGAATTTAGTTCCATATTAATATTTTTAGGCTTATTTTTGCTGCTTGTTTTTTATGCGTTATCTAAAGAAGAATTGTTAGCAAAAGGAAATCCAATGATTAAGGAAAGCGAAAACTTTCATTACTAAATTGAATAATTGAATATGACAACCCTATTTATTGTATTAATATTAATATTCATAACAATTGCCATTTGGCAAATGATTAAAATATTTGACTTGTCAAGGGCGATCTCTGGGGTTAAGATAGATGATTCTCAAATTGCTAATGAAAAAGATAATTCTACTCAGGCAAAGCTAATGTTAGGCTTTTTAGCTTTTATATACGCTATAACAATATTTTCTCTTGTCAAATATGGAAAATTCCCTCTTATTTCAAATGCTGCGTCTGAGCATGGTCAACAAATTGATACATTGATGATTTGGACTTTAGTTTTGATTTTTATAGTTCAAACAATTACTCAATTTCTATTATATTTCTTTGCATATAAATACAAGGGAAGTAAAAAATCTAAAGCATTATTTTATACCGATAATCACAAACTGGAGTTATTGTGGACTACTATCCCTGCAATTGTATTGACCGGTTTCATTACCTATGGTCTTTTAACATGGTCCGATGTTATGAACATGCAAAAAGATAATGATCCAATGGTTATTGAACTTTATGCCCAACAATTTAATTGGAAAGCAAGATACGCTGGAGATGATAACGTATTAGGAAAATCAAATGTTAGGCTTATTGATATTGACAGAGCTAATATATTGGGACTTGATGAAAATGATCCGAACGCAGCAGATGATGTAATTACAACAGAACTTCATTTACCTGTTGATAGACCAATATTATTTGTAATGAGATCACAGGATGTTCTTCATTCAGCATACATGCCACATTTTAGAGCACAAATGAATTGTGTCCCTGGGATGGTTACTAAATTTACATTTACTCCGACAGTAACCACAGAAGAAATGAGGCAAAATCCATCTATGATTGATAAAGTAATTAACATCAATAACATTAGAGAGGAGAAAAGCGAAGAATTAGCTTTGAAAGGCGAAGAACCCCTAGACCCATATGAATTTGATTATCTATTATTGTGTAACAAAATTTGTGGAAAGTCTCACTATAATATGCAAATGAAAATAATTGTTGAAACCCAACAAGAATTTGACTCTTGGTATGAACAACAAACTTTATTTAAGAATTCGCTAATTGCGCAAAATTAAAACTATGGCAGAATATATAGAATTTGATAAAGATCATCACGCTCATCATCACAAAGAAACATTTATAACTAAATATATTTTTAGTCAAGATCATAAAATGATTGCTAAGCAATATTTATTTACTGGTGTTTTTTTCATGGGTATAATTGGAATACTAATGTCAGCATTAATGCGAATGCAAATTGCCTGGCCAGAAGAACCAAATATATTTTTTGATTTTTTATTGGGAAAATGGGCTCCAGAGGGTGTTATGGACGCAGATATTTATTTAGCTCTTGTAACAATGCATGGTACCATTATGGTTTTCTTTGTCCTTACTGCAGGGCTAAGTGGAACCTTTAGTAATTTACTTATTCCATTACAGTTAGGTGCTCGTGATATGGCATCTGGTTTTCTTAATATGATTGCCTTCTGGCTATTCTTTTTATCTACTGTTTTAATGGTTGCATCAATTTTTGTTGAAGCTGGACCGGCAGCTGCAGGTTGGACAATTTATCCTCCATTAAGTGCTCTTGAAATGGCACAACCAGGGTCAGGTTTAGGAATGACTTTATGGTTGGTTTCAATGGCATTTTTTATTGCATCCTCTTTGTTAGGTTCGTTAAATTATATCGTCACCGTCCTGAATTTAAGGACAAAGGGTATGTCACTTACAAGAATGCCTCTAACAATTTGGGCATTTTTCGTTACTGCTATCATTGGTGCAATTTCATTTCCAGTACTTTTATCAGCAGCCCTATTATTAATTATGGATAGAAGCTTTGGAACTTCCTTTTTCCTTTCCGATATTTTTATTCAAGGAGAAGTATTACATTATCAGGGTGGGTCTCCTGTTTTATTTGAGCACCTATTTTGGTTTTTAGGACATCCTGAAGTTTATATTGTATTATTACCAGCACTTGGTATAGCTTCCGAGGTAATAGCAACTCATGCTAGAAAACCAATTTTTGGTTATAAAGCCATGATTATTTCTATTTTGGCAATTGCATTTTTATCTACAATCGTATGGGGTCATCATATGTTTGTAACAGGAATGAACCCCTTTTTAGGTTCTGTATTTACCTTCACAACCTTATTAATTGCAATTCCCTCAGCTGTCAAAGCATTCAATTATATAACAACTCTTTGGAAAGGAAATATTCAATTTAACACACCCATGCTTTTTGCTATTGGATTTGTTTCAACATTTATTACGGGTGGTTTAACTGGAATTATTTTAGGTGACAGTGCTTTAGATATAAATGTTCATGATACATATTTTGTGGTTGCCCATTTTCATTTAGTAATGGGTATATCTGCACTTTATGGAATGCTGGCTGGAATATATCATTGGTATCCAATACTTTTTGGAAAAATGATGAATAAAAATCTTGGTTATCTACATTTTTGGGTAACTGCTATTTCAGCATATGGTGTGTTTTTCCCGATGCATTTTATTGGAATGGCTGGGCTACCAAGAAGATATTATACCAATTCAAATTTCCCTCTATTTGATGATCTTGCAGATACTAATCAGATTATTACAATGTTTGCCTTAATGGGGGCTGCAGTACAACTTGTTTTCTTATATAATTTTATTTATAATATTTTCTATGGTAAGAAAGCTCCACAAAACCCATGGAAGTCTACAACTTTAGAGTGGACTGCATCTCAAAAACACATTCATGGAAATTGGCAGGGTAAAATCCCTGAGGTTCACAGATGGCCATATGATTATAGCAAGCCAGGATACAAAGAAGATTTTGTTCCTCAACACATCCCTTTGAAGAAAGGTGAAGAAGAATATTAATTATCTAATCAGAATAAAGAAAAAGCCTTTCTAATTTTAGAAAGGCTTTTTCTTTATATTTGTTTTTATGAATGAAAACCTTGACCCGTCTCCAGAAAATCTTTCTGAAAATGAGAGAGAATTTGAAAATAACTTAAGACCAATTTCATTTAACGATTTTTCAGGCCAAGAGCATGTTATAAATAATCTTAAAATATTTGTTGAAGCTGCAAATCAACGAAACGAGGCTTTGGATCATACTTTATTTCATGGCCCACCAGGACTAGGAAAAACTACACTAGCTAATATTCTGGCAAAAGAGCTGGATGTTGAAATTAAAGTAACATCAGGCCCAGTGTTAGATAAACCAGCTGACCTAGCGGGTCTATTGACAAATCTTAAAGAGAGAGATGTGTTATTTATTGACGAAATTCACAGACTTAGTCCTATAGTTGAAGAATATCTTTACTCAGCTATGGAGGATTATAAAATTGATATAATGATAGAGTCAGGCCCCAATGCTAGATCTGTAGAAATAAATCTAGAACCCTTTACCCTTGTTGGTGCAACAACTAGATCAGGATTACTTACAGCCCCCATGAGAGCAAGGTTTGGGATAACAAATAGGTTAAATTATTATGATTCTAAATT
Source organism: uncultured Bacteroidota bacterium (assembly GCA_902626365.1). Taxonomy (GTDB): domain Bacteria; phylum Bacteroidota; class Bacteroidia; order Flavobacteriales; family Flavobacteriaceae; genus MED-G13. The sequence continues at coordinate 11,875 of CACOFE010000021.1, forward strand.
ACTTTCAACGATAGTTGAAAGGAGTGCAAAGATATTGGACATAGGTATCTCAATGGAAGCTGCAATTGAAATCGCTGGTCGGAGTAGAGGTACACCAAGAATTGCCAATTCACTCCTAAGAAGAGTCAGGGATTTTGCTCAAATAAAGGGAGATGGTAAAATTGATATTAGTATTACAAAATCAAGCTTAAAGGCATTAAATGTTGATATAAGTGGTCTTGACGAAATGGATAATAAGATATTAAGTACAATTATTGATAAGTTTGGTGGTGGTCCAGTTGGAATTACGACTTTGGCAACAGCAGTGAGTGAAAATCCTGAAACTATTGAGGAAGTCTACGAACCATTTCTAATTCAGCAGGGCTTTATAATGAGAACCCCTCGTGGACGTGAAGCTACTGAATTAGCATTTAAACATTTAAACAAAGAAATTAAGTCATCTCAAAAAGGACTTTTTTAGACTTACATGTATAATCATTCTAATATAGATAGTCTTACAATTGATATTAAAACCAAAGCAAAGACTCTAGGTTTTATGTCATGCGGAATTAGTAAGGCCGGATTTTTGGAAGAAGAAGCTCCTAAGCTCGAAAACTGGTTAAATAAAAATATGAATGGAGAAATGTCTTATATGGAAAGAAACTTTGATATGAGATTAGACCCTACAAAGATTGTTGAAGGGGCAAAAAGTGTGATATCATTGACGTATAATTATTACACAGAAAAAACTTGTGAGGATTCAAATTTTAAGATTTCAAAATATGCTTATGGTAATGACTATCACTTCGTAATTAAAAACAAATTAAAGGATTTATTTGAATACATTAAAGAAAAAACAGGTGATATAAATGGTCGAGTTTTTGTTGACTCGGCTCCAATTTTGGAGAGAGCATGGGCAGAAAAAAGTGGATTAGGATGGATTTTCTAATTCTCCAAACGAACTTAATGAACTGCCTAAACCACTTATGTTATCTTTTTTCATATCATCGTCATAGAAGGAATCTTCTGATGAATAATATCTGTCAATTCTGAGCCAGTGCATATCTCTACTCTTTCTAATCTCTGTCTTTCCTACAACCGGAACATTATTTTCAGCATGACATGCAATAACACAGGCTCCACACCCAGTACAAGCATTGAGATCAATTGACAGATTAAAGTGATGACCAATTGATCTGTCAAATTCTTGCCACAAATCAACATCAGGGGATGAAACAGGAGTTTCAATATGGTTTAAGGAAACAACTGCCTGACTATTCCAAACTTCAACTTTTTTAGTGTTAAATTCTTTAAGTGTAGTCTCTTTTATTATATCACCCCTACCCATAAGAGTATTTTGTAATTGAATTAAAGCAAATTCATGAATTTCATTAGTTGGAATAATTTCAACAGATTGAACAGGATTAAAATCATTATATAAGGTAAATGCATTGACGCCAACCATCATTTCAGGCTTAACACCCTGATATCTTCCATATCCAATAGCCAAGCCAAGGGTACCTCTTGCCTGACCAGGTTGTATTAGTACAGGTGCTTTAATCTCTTTATCTCCTAATTTTATAATAGCATACTTACCATTAAGACCACCATTAGCATTATTACTTGATTGATTGAAAAATGTACTAGGCTCTAAATACAACCCCATTTCTTTTGCATCAAATTCAGAAATGGTCAAATAGTTATCCCAAGTTGCTCGGGTCAATGGATCAGGGAATTCTTGAAGCCAGGGGTTATTGGCATGTTTACCATCGCCCATTCCCGTTTTTGGGTAAATATTTAACTCAAAAGAATTAGCAGAGTTATTATAATTAATTATAAATGTTTTACCATAATGCTTAAAGTTTTTGGTTCGCTTAGATAAACCTGATAATGAATTTTTATAATAAATTCCATCATGAAGTGCCTTGTTCCAGGAATCTAATCCTAATATATTGGCTTTCCAATAATTCTTTATGTAATCATGGATTGATATTTTATTTCCCGACCATATAAGCAATAATTCTTGGAACTGTTTTGTGTCAAATAATGTTCTTATTACAGGCTGTGCTAAAGAAAACTCACCAGAAACCAACTCAAAATCTCCCCATGATTCTAAATAATGATTTGTAGCAGCTACATATTTTGAAGCCAATGCTGTTTCATCATTTTTCATTGAAAAACATATTGACATATCTACTTTACTTAATCCTTCTGAGAACTTTTTAGAATCAGGTAGGGAGTATATTGGATTCACACCAGACATTATTAAAGCACCCACATCTCCATTATTCATTCCAGAGATTAGTCTAGAAATATTTTGATCATCACTACTTCTTGTTAGAATCGTATCCGATGGTTTGAAAGAATAACTGTTAAGCTTTTCGTTGATTTCTAAAACCAATGATTGGTAGTCCTCGTCCTTGATACCAGAGATAATAACTGAACCGTCAGCAGCTGATTTAATTTCTCTGATTAATGCATCAACTATTTTCTTTGTTTTTTCATTTAAGGAAATATCAGATTTGAGTTGGATTTTATTTCCAACAATAGACTTATAAATTTCAATAAGAACAAGTTTTTGCTCACTTAATTTTAGGGGAACTCTTAAATCAGCATTCGCTCCAGAAAGTGTCATATTTGATTCAAATTGAATATGTCTTGACATTGTTCCATTATCAGGTATTCTACTTTTAGCGTATGAGCAGTCAAATCCACCTCCTTGCCAATCGCCTAAGAAATCTGCACCAATTGAAACTATAACTTTAGATTTTGAAAAATCATAATTTGAAAGGCCTCGAACACCATACCTAGATTCATAAGCATTTAAAGCCGCAGATTCAGAGAATGAATCATAAGTTATATGTTTGACATTTTTATAGTTTGATTTGAATTCTTCAATTAAGCTCTTAGTCGAAGGACTTGCAAATGTCTGAGTTAATAAAACAATTTCTTTATTACTTGCTGAAATTTTTTCAAGTTCTGACTTTGTTTCGTATTCAAATCCAAACCACGAAATAGGCATATTGTCCTTGGTTGGTTGAGCCAATCTAGCATTGTCATAAAGATCAAGTATGGATGCGTGCACTCTACCATTAGCCGATTTTGAATCTGGTGCTAACTTATTTTTTTCAACTTTTATAGGCCTTCCCTCCCTACTTTTGATAAGAATATTAGCAAAATCGTAACCGTTTCCAATGGTTGTTGCATAGTAGTTTGCAATTCCCGGGATAATTTCTTTTGGCTGTACTACATAAGGAATGGACTTGACGACAGGACCTTCGCATGCTGCTAGAGTTGCCGCTGCCGTACTAAAACCAATATATTTAAGAAAATCTCTTCTTGAGGTGGAACTATTAGCAAGATTATCTTTGTCAGATAAAAACTCATCAACTGGAATTTCTTGTATAAATTCCTTATTTTGTAGATCATCAAATACATCGTTATTTGCAGAATTAAGTTCCGCTAAATTTTTCCAATATTTTTTATTATTTGACATCTATAATTTTATCTAATTAATAATGACATTTACCACATTCTAATCCACCCATTTGAGCAGCTGTTAGTTCCTCAACTCCATATTTTTTTGACAACTCTGCATGGATTCTGTCATAATATTCATTGTCTTTGACTTTAACATTAGTTTCTCTGTGACAATTAATACACCAACCCATAGTTAATGGAGAGTGTTGATACATTATTTCCATTTCCTCTACAGGGCCGTGGCATGTCTGACATTCAATACCAGCTACATTTACGTGCTGTGAATGGTTGAAATAAGCGAAATCTGGTAAATTATGAATTCTTACCCATTTTACTGGGTAAGTAACTCCGGTATACTCTTGGGCCTCATCATCCCAACCAACAGCCTTGTATAATTTTTGAATTTCAGCGTCATAAAATTCTTTCGTGTATTCTTCAGTGGTTTCACCATTATACTCGTATATACTTTTATGACAATTCATGCATATGTTTAGTGATGGAATACCAGAGTGCTTACTAACTCTGGCAGAAGAATGGCAATAATTACAGTCAATTTTATTATCCCCAGAATGTATTTTGTGGGAATAATGTATTGGTTGTACAGGCATATATCCCTGATTTACTCCAACCTGCATTGTCCAGCCATAGAACTCATATGCACTGGCAAGCAAAAAGAATAATGCAGTACAAAACATTAAAAACTGATTTTCTAAATAAGATTTCCATAATGGCTTGCCCTTTTTACTTTTTTCAACTTTTACACCCTTGTGTTTTGCAAGATTTTTTAATGCAGTTGTAACAATTACTAGTGCGATTGATAACAGTAAAAAGAGTAAAGTAAAAACACCTAAAATTATTTCATCTGTTAATCCTGTATTGTTTGAAGGTCCTGTAGTTAGTTGGGCTGGAACAGCAGCTGGTTTTGGTACAGCTTTGTCCTGGGCAGTATAGGCCAAAATGTTATCAATGTCTGCATTAGTAAGCTGAGGGTAAGCAGTCATTGCAGCTTTATTGTATTCTTCATAAATTCTTACGGCATAATCATCGCCAGATTTGATTAATGAAGAACTATTCCTGATCCATTTATAGAGCCATTCTCTGTCTAGACCTTCATCCTCGGCTAACCTTTTTTCAACATACCGAAGAGCAGGACCCGTCATTTTTCGGTCAAGCTTGTGACAAGAAGCACAATTAGTATTAAATAAGGCTTTACCAGCAACAGGATCACCTTCTTGCCCATAACTAGTTGAAATAAAGGAGATTATAAAAAATAGATAAAAAGCGTAGGATTTTAAACTGTTTAATTTGGTTAGT
>CACOFE010000022.1 GCA_902626365.1 uncultured Bacteroidota bacterium
AATAGGGATGGCAAATGCAGTTGTATCCTCCACTAATGATGTGAATTCAACTTATTGGAACCCTGCAGGTTTACTAAATATTGAAAGAGATGAAATTTCCTTGATGCATTCCAATTATTTTGCAAATGTTGCAAATTACAACTACATATCTTATGCAAAGAAGGTGGATGACCAATCCGCAATAGGCTTTTCCATAATAAGATTTGGAGTTGATGACATAATGGACACCACTCAACTAATTGATAATCAAGGAAATATTGACTTTAACAGAATAGAATTATTTTCTACTGCAGACTATGCTTTTTTGTTTAGCTATGCTAAAAAAAATAATTTTCTAAATTTAAATTATGGTCTAAATGTGAAAATAATAAGAAGAATAATTGGAGATTTTGCAAACTCATGGGGTTTTGGATTTGATTTAGGCATTCAGCATCAAAATAATAAAGGTTGGAAGTTTGGTCTAATGGCGAGAGATATAACAACCACTTATAATAGTTGGTCTTTTGATGAAGACAGACTAAATGATATTCAAAATGCAATTGAAGGTCAAAACCAGCAAATTCCTGAAAAATCAGAAATAACATTGCCTAAACTACAATTTGGTATTTCAAAAGAATTTTCACTTAACAATGAATATAGTTTATTAGGTGCATTTGATCTTTTTGTTGTGTTTGAAGAAACTAATGACATAGTTTCGACAGAAATTGCTAGTATTAACCCTGCATTGGGTTTTGAGCTGGGATACATTGATTTAGTATATTTAAGATTAGGGGTAGGTAATTTTCAGAATGAAATACAATATGATTCATCAGAAAAGCTTAGCTTTCAACCAAATTTTGGCATTGGATTTAATATGAATAGTATCGAAATTAATTATGCATTTACTGATATTGGAAATCAATCAACCGCATTATATTCCAATATTTTTTCTTTGAAATTCGACCTTAATATGTTAAGATGAATAAAACTTACATAAACACCCTCTTTGCATTGGCATTAATATTTTTTTCACTAAATATTTATGCAAATGAAATTGAGAATAAAAATCGTTACAAAATAAGTATTCTATCGATCGGAGAAGGACCTAGTTTAGTCGATGCCTTTGGACACACAGCAATAAGAGTTAAAGATGCACAGTTAAAAAATGATATAGTGTTTAATTTTGGCGTTTATGATTTTAATTCGCCAAACTTTTATTCAAACTTTGTCAAAGGTAGACCTGAGTATAAACTTGCTATACAGAATTACAGCAATCTTATCCAAAATTATATCAGACAAAAAAGATATATAGTTGAGCATCAGCTAAATCTTGATCAAAATTCAACTAAAATAATTATTGATTTATTGGTTGAAAAATTAAATGATCCGTATTACATATATGATTATTTTAGAGACAATTGTACAACTAGAGCAGCTGATATTGTTATTGATAAAACAAATAATAAATTTAAAGATGACAAATTAGAATCTGAAGCTATTCTAACATACAGGGAACTAATTCACAGAAAAATAAATGAAAATTCATGGGCAGCACTTGGAATTGATTTATGCTTGGGAGCAATAATTGACAAAAAAATCAATACAAGAGAAACATTTTTTCTTCCTGAAAATTTAATGAACTATTTAGACTTGTATGATGGTGGTATTATTAATAAAAACATTATTTACAGTCCGGAATCAGAAATAAGTTACCGAGAAAATTTCCCGTCTCCCCTACTAATAAACCTCATATTATCGTTAATCATAGTCGCTATTACAATATTTAATTTTAAAAGCAATAAATGGAATAAGAGTTTAGATTTTTTAATTTTTTTAATTTCAGGGTCAATAGGAATTCTAATTATTTATCTATGGTTCTTTAGCAACCATTTTGCTGGGGCTCAAAATTTCAATTTTCTATGGGCTTTTCCCTTAAATTTTGCTTTAATATTCGCAATTTATAAAAATAAAATACCTAATTGGTCCATTGGATATATCAAATTATTAATCATACTAATTATCCTCTTGTTTTTTCATTGGACTACGGGGGTTCAAAAATATAATTTAACTTTATTACCAATATTTGTTGCTCTATTAATCAGATACTCGTTTTTAGTGCATCGAATTAATAGAACTATAAAATGAAAATTTATTCAAAAAAGGGTGACAATGGAAAAACTTCATTAATCGGAGGTAAAATAGTCGATAAACATAACTTGTCTGTAGATGCATATGGAACAATTGATGAGCTAAATTCATTCATTGGACTGCTAAAAGACTATGTTGAGGACAAAAAAATTAAGAAGGTTTTACATAATATCCAGCTTAAACTTTTTTCTGTTGGATCTATACTGGCCTCAGCTGGTGATAATAATTTTTCAGAAAAGGTAAGCATAGAAAAAAAAGACATTGAAGATATTGAATCTAATATTGACAATATGAATGATCATCTACCCAAACTAAAAAATTTTATTATCCCTGGTGGACATAAGATTTCCTCATATTGTCATGTTTGCAGATCAATTTGCAGAAGAGCTGAAAGAAGAATTTCAGAGTTAAATAATCTCTACAAGATAAATCCATATATTTTATCTTATGTAAACAGACTTTCAGACTTTTTTTTCGTGTTAAGCAGACATATTAAACACTCTGATAATGTCGAGGAAACTTACTGGTAATTATATCTTGTAAATTAATATTTTAACAAATTCTTGTGTAATTCTAATAAAAAATTATTTTTGCAAAAAAAAGTAATTAATCATGTATTGGACTCTAGAACTTGCATCATATTTAAGTGACGCACCTTGGCCAGCTACCAAAGATGAATTGATTGATTATTCAATTAGAACTGGAGCCCCGTTAGAAGTTGTAGAAAACCTTCAAGCAATTGAAGACGAAGGCGATTTATACGAATCAATTCAAGAAATTTGGCCAGACTACCCTACCGATGAAGATTACCTTTGGAATGAAGATGAATATTAATTCATTCTATTTTTATTTAACACTTTCTTATACAGTTTTCTTAATTAAAATAGACAAACATGTCGTATATTTAACCTGTTTTAAATAGTTATTATCTAAACTAATGCTAGGAAAAATTCTTAAATTATTTGTAGGAGATAAATCAAAAAAAGATTTAAAACTTATCAATCCGATTATTGAGAAAATCCACTCTTTTGAGAAGGAAATGAATGGCTTATCAAATGATGAATTGAGAGGTCAAACTTTAATATTCAGGAAAGAGATTCAAAATGCCACCTCTGATATTAATTTGGAGATAGAAAAAATTAAAAATGAAATAGATGATATTAATGATTTTGATAAAAAGGAGGAACTTTTTAATCAAATTGATAAGTTAAACGAAGATGCATACAAAATAAGTGAGAAAACACTTAATAAAATACTTCCAAAAGCTTTTGCTGTTGTAAAAGAAACAGCTAAAAGATTTGTAGAGAACAAAGAGATTATCGTAGAAACCAATGATTATGACTTGGAGCTTTCTACAACCAAAGATTATATACAAATAAAAAATAATAAATCTTATTGGAAAAACACCTGGGATGCAGCTGGAAAAAATATTGTTTGGGACATGATTCATTATGATGTTCAACTCGTTGGTGGAGTTGCCATGCATCAAGGCAAAATAGCTGAAATGCAAACAGGTGAAGGAAAAACGCTTGTCGCAACATTACCTGTTTACCTAAATGCACTAACAGGAAGGGGTGTACATCTGGTAACCGTTAATGATTATTTAGCAAAAAGAGATAGTGCTTGGATGTCACCTATATTCGAATTTCATGGATTAAGTGTAGATTGTATTGATTATCACAAACCAAATTCTGCAGAAAGAAAAAACGCATATAACTCTGATATTACTTATGGAACCAATAATGAGTTTGGTTTTGACTATCTAAGAGATAATATGGCTAATTCACCCGATGATTTAGTTCAAAGAAAACACAATTTTGCAATTGTTGATGAGGTTGACTCTGTTTTAATAGATGATGCAAGAACTCCACTGATTATTTCTGGGGCTATTCCTAAAGGGGATAAACACGAGTTTAATGAGCTAAAACCCAAGATTGAGCGAATTGTTTCAACCCAAAGAAAATTACTGATCAATACATTGGCTGATGCAAAAAACCAGATCAACTCTGGTGAGGAAGAAGAAGGTTCATTTAATCTGTTAAGAGTCTTTAGAGGAATTCCTAAAAACAAAGCTTTAATAAAATATTTAAGTGAAGAAGGAGTAAAACAATTACTACAAAAAACCGAAAACTTTTATATGCAGGATAATAATAGAGAGATGCCAAAAGTTGATAAAGAGCTCTATTATGTAATTGATGAAAAAAATAATCAAATAGAATTAACAGACAAGGGAATCGAATTTTTATCCGGAAAGGATGATCCAGATTTCTTCATTATGCCTGAAATTGGAATAGAAATATCAAAAATCGAAAATAAAGGTCTTTCTAAAGAGGATGAAGCAAAAGAAAAAGATGAGTTATACAGGGATTTTAGCATTAAATCAGAAAGAATTCACACCATAAACCAACTTCTTAAAGCCTATGCTTTATTTGAAAAAGATATTCAGTATGTAGTAATGGAAAACAAAGTAATGATTGTCGATGAGCAAACTGGTAGGATTATGGACGGAAGAAGATATAGTGACGGTTTACATCAAGCAATTGAAGCTAAGGAAAATGTCAAAATTGAGGCTGCTACTCAAACATTTGCAACGATTACATTACAAAATTACTTTAGGATGTACAATAAGCTTTCAGGAATGACCGGTACTGCAATAACAGAAGCAGGCGAATTCTGGGAAATTTACAAACTTGATGTAATGGAAATCCCTACAAATAGACCAATTCAAAGAAGTGACAGAGAAGATTTGGTTTATAAAACAAAAAGAGAAAAATATAACGCGGTCATAGATGAGGTCACAGAGCTGTCAAGAAGTGGAAGACCTGTTCTTATAGGAACAACCTCTGTTGAAATTAGTGAGCTCTTAGGAAGAATGCTGAAAATCAGAAAAATTCCACATAATATTTTAAACGCAAAGCTTCATAAAAAAGAATCAGATATTGTGGCAGAGGCAGGAAAACCTGGCCAAGTTACTATTGCTACTAACATGGCTGGTCGTGGTACTGACATTAAACTTTCAGAAACTGTAAAAGAAAGTGGAGGTTTAGCAATAATCGGTACAGAAAGACATGATTCCCGAAGAGTTGACAGACAATTAAGAGGTAGATCTGGAAGACAAGGTGACCCCGGAAGCTCTCAATTTTATGTTTCCTTGGAAGACAACTTGATGAGATTATTTGGAACAGAAAGAATTGCTAAAATGATGGATAGAATGGGTTTAGAAGAAGGCGAAGTCATACAACATTCCATGATTACAAACTCAATTGAAAGGGCACAGAAAAAAGTTGAAGAAAACAATTTTGGAATCAGAAAAAGATTGCTTGAATATGATGATGTAATGAATGCACAAAGGGAAGTTATATACAGAAGACGTAATAATTCTTTGTTTGGAGAAAGACTGAGAATAGATATTTCCAATATGATATATGATACCTGTGAAAATATAGTTTTTGCAAACAAAGTATCAAATGATTTTAAAAACTTTGAATTTGAACTGATTAAATATTTTTCTGTGACTACCGACATTAATGCTGAGTCATTTGAGTCTATGCAAGAAAATGATATTATTGATAAAGTTTACACTGTTGTTTTAAATCACTATCTAAACAAAATAGAAAATAATGCAAAACTTGCATACCCTGTGATTAAACATGTTTATGAAAAACAAAGAGAAAAATTCAAAAGAATAGTTGTTCCTTTTACCGACGGAATCAAAAATCTTCAGGTAATAACAGATTTAGAAAAGGCATATAATTCGAATGGTGATCAGTTGGTCACTGACTTTGAAAAAAATATTTCCCTAGCTATTCTTGATAATTCATGGAAAACACATTTAAGAAAAATGGATGAACTTAAACAATCCGTTCAACTTGCTGTTCATGAGCAAAAAGATCCACTGTTAATATATAAATTCGAAGCCTTTGAATTATTTAAATCACTAATAGATTCTGTAAATAAGGAAATATTATCATTTTTATTCAAAGCTGAAATAGCAACAGATAATAATAGAGATGTTCAGCAGGCTACTTCTAAAAAACCATTAAATGTAAATACATCAAAAGAAGAGATACCAAATACTGAAGAACTAAGGCAAAGAAACAGGGCAATTACAAACAGACAATCAAATAGTCCAATCGAAACAATTGTCAGGACTCAACCAAAAGTTGGAAGAAATGATAAGGTTACAATTAAAAACATAAAAAACGGGGAAAGCAAAACATTAAAATATAAACATGCTGAAAAATTAATTGCAGGTGGTGATTGGTTAATAACTAAAAATAATTAACCAGATTTTGAATATTAAACGAAATATCAACCCGAAAGAAATTTGCGATCAAATCAAAAAAGGAAATATTACAGCATTATCAAAAGCGATTACTCTTTCTGAAAGTAATATAGACTCTGACCAAGAATTAGCAAATAAAATACTAGCTAAGCTAAAAACTAAAAACAAGGATTCAATAAGAATAGGTATAACTGGTGTGCCAGGAGCAGGAAAAAGTACGTTTATTGAGTCTTTTGGAAACCATATAACTAATCTAGGCTTAAAATTAGCTGTTTTAACAATAGATCCATCTAGCAGTGTTACTAAGGGAAGTATTTTGGGTGATAAAACAAGAATGGAAACATTATCTACCAATAAAAATGTTTTCATAAGACCTAGTCCTGCCTCAAATTTCCAAGGTGGAGTAGGAAAAAATACACGTGAATCAATTTTTTTATGTGAATCTGCTGGATATGATATTATTTTAATTGAAACTGTTGGAGTTGGGCAAAACGAAATTAGTGTAGCAGAAATGGTAGATTTTTTTCTTTTATTAAAAATTTCTGGCTCAGGAGATGAATTGCAGGGTATTAAAAGAGGAATTATTGAGATGTCAGATTTAATAGCAATAAATAAGTGTGATGGTGATAATGTGAAAGATTCGATCAAGGCAAAAAATGAATTTAAGCTAGCGTTACAATTATTTCCTAAGAAGAAATCAAATTGGAAACCTCACGTATTAACGTGTAGCAGTTTAACAGGTGAAGGTTTAGCAGAAATTTGGGAATGTATTACTAATTATGTGAACTTGACTAAAAAGAACAATTATTTTTATGAAAACAGAATAAATCAAAATAAATCATGGTTACTTCAAATTATAGATTATTCTCTGAGGAAATCATTTTTTAATAGGAAATCTATCAAAATCAAGCTTAATAATTTGATAAAGAAAATAGAAGAACAAAAAATTTCAATATTTGAAGCTAGCCGGAAAATTCTTTCCGAGATTTAAAATAATTGTATATATATTTAAATAAGAAACCTGAAAATAAGCCAAAAGTTAAACCAAATAGTGTATCTAGGGGATAATGAACCCCTAAGTAAATTCTACTGTAAGAAAAAATTATTACCCATACTATTAAAATTGGTTTGATATATTTTTTAACAGATCTATTAAAACAATTTAATATGAAAATTGTAACTGCAACTGAATTTGCAGCATGAGCTGAAAAGAACCCATATTTTCCGCACCTTATATTAATATCCCTTAATAAATTTTGTAAATCGTCTAATCTACAAGGTCTCAATCTTTGTGTTGAGTCTTTTACAAGATTTGTAAATTGATCAGTGAATAATATTAATAATGCGATAAAAAATAATATTATAAATAATCCATTAATTCCATTTTTTTTGTAAAGTAAGTAAACAATTAAAATGAATATTGGTATAAAGGTGAATTTATTTGTTATTGCAATCCATAATGGATCCCAGGCTTCTGAACCCAAATTATTCAGATAAATCAGTATTTCAGTATCAATTTGTTTTATTTTATCCAAAACTATTTATCTTTTTGTTTGTAAGGAAATTGAATCTTAAATATAAAAAAACAGCAGAAAATAAAAGACCACATAATAAGCCCATCCATATTCCGGTTTCCTGGAATTGATTAATATCTCCATAATAATAGCTTATTGGAAACCCAATAATCCAATATGCGATAAATACTATTACAGTTGGGATTTTGACATCTTGCATACCTCTTAAGGCTCCTAAAATAATAACCTGAGCACTATCAAAAAGCTGAAATAAGGCTACTATAATAAATAGCTTAGCAGATTTTTCGACAATCATAATATTTTTTTCGTAATTATAAATGTCCGTAATATCTATGTATATGTAAGGCAGATATTCTCTGAAAATAAAAATTAAAAGAGAAAAGGTAAATGCAAATAAAATTCCAAGGAATAAAATAGATAAAGATATTCTTTTTAGCTCCTTGTAATTACCAAGCCCTTTTTGATTACCAGATCTGATTGCTGCACTTACACCAAGACCACTTGCAATCATGAAAGTCATAGAGGATATATTTAATACAATTTGGTTAGCAGATTGTGTAATTTCTCCAAGTAAACCACTTAACCATATAGCAGCTGTAAAAATGCCCACTTCAAACAACATCTGTAGAGAGGTTGGAAAACCAAGAGAAAGAATCTTCTTTATCATAATCTTGTCTACAACAAATTTTAATATTTCTAAAATGTAATTTTTAATTATATTTTTTTTGAAAAGCAAAAAGAATAAAAAAGAAAACATAATTACTCTAGAGGTAAGAGTTCCTATAGCTGCTCCGATTATACCCAAAGCAGGAAAACCAAATTTTCCAAATATTAAAACATAATTTACAATTACATTAATGATATTGGCTAAAACAGTAGCGTACATGGGATTCGCGGTTAACGACAAACCATCGCTGTATTGTTTAAGTGCTTGAAACATTAATAGAGGTACCAATGAAGCAGCAACTATTTCAAGGTATGGGATTGCTAGATTAACCACATTTTTTGGTTGGTCAAGCATAAAAAGTAAAGGTTTAAATAATAAAATAGCTAAGTAAAGAAAAACCCCCAAAATCAAACACATTAAAAAACCATTTACAAATGATTTCCTTAAGTCATTATTATCATTCTTACTATGAGCTTCTGCAACTACTGGAGTGATTGCTGCAGAAAAGCCAATTCCAATTGACATAGCTATGAAAATAAAACTATTGCCTAGGGAAACTGCCGCTAGATTCGTGGGGTCCAATTTGCCAACCATTATGTTGTCAATCATACCTACTAGCGTATGACCTAGCAAACCTAAAATAATTGGATAGGAAAGCTTTAAATTATAGGAAATTTCTTTTGTGTAATTATTTAAAATCAAGACTGGTTTTTAAAGAAATTCATTACATAATCAACTGGCACCTTCCCTGTCATGATATTTTTAAGTTTTCCTTTGATCAATTTCTTTTTGAAAGGTGAAATTTTATCAGTGAATAGAACACCTTCCAAATGATCATATTCGTGCTGTATAACTCTTGCCACAATTCCATCAAAACTATCCTGATGAATATTAAAATTCTCATCTTGATATTTAATCTTGATTTCTGATTTTCTGTTTATGCTTTCTCTAATGTTGGGAATACTTAAACAGCCTTCTTCAAATAATTTTAAATCCCCAGATTCATTGATAATTTCAGGATTGATAAATGTTTTCTTGACAGATTTAGTTTTAAAACCTGAATTTAATTCAAATTCTTCATTATCAAATGCAGAAGTGTCAATAATAAAAAGTCTTATTCCTTTTCCAATTTGTGGTGCAGCTAATCCAACACCTGAGGCATTATACATTGTCTCGTACATGTCTCTTATCAATATCTTCAAGTCAGGATAATTCTTGTCAATATTTACAGACCTTTTTTTAAGCAGTGGATAACCGTAACCAAAAATTGGTAATACCATGAAAAAATTTTTTCAAAATTACAATATTAAATTTTAGGAATTGATTTTTAAAGATTGTAAATAGTCTTGAAGAATTATTGAAGCACTTATTTTATCAACTAAATATTTATCTGACCTTAATTTCTTTTTTACTCCACTTGAAATTAAAGACTTCTTAGCAATTTTTGAGGTAAATCTTTCGTCAAAACGAAATATTTCCTTTTTATCAAAGAAACTCGATAAAGTCGTAATAAATTTAATAATTGAATTTTCAACTTCAGAATATTCTCCGGAAAACCTCCTTGGTTGACCAATAATAATTCTTGAAATATTTTCTTTTTCAATTAAAGTTTTGAGATGAGTAAGTAATTCTGATGTATTAACTGTCTCTAAGGGAAATGCAAAAATTTTATCGGTATCTGTAATTGAAATTCCTGTTCTTTTTAATCCATAATCAATACCTAAAAACTTTGTTTTCATTCTACAATCTAAAAAATTTCTTTAATCTTTTCCTGCATTTTCTTCCATTTTCAAAATCATTTGAGTATTTCTTTATTTTATCAAAAATAATTTGCTTTTCTATATTAACTATTTCAGAATAAAAACCACTAACTTTATCTAGAATCTCATCATTTAGTTTTAGCCTTCTAAAATTTTTAAATCTCTCCTCAGTGGAAAGAGATTTAAATTTCATTCTGTTTAAATCTATTAAGTAAAATCTATAATCATCATTATGTTTTTTTACAAGTGTATTGCTTCTTGAGTGGTCTAAAAACATAATTCCATTTTCATGAAGATTATGAGTAAAATATGTAAATTTTTTAATAATATCATCCCTGAAATCTAGTTCAATATTTTTAAAAACAAATTCCATATCATAATCATAATCAATGTTTTCTGAAACATAATAACTTTGATGGATTAGGCCAAATTTAAATATATCGTAAAAACCGATTGGCTGTGGTGACATTATCCCATTATCAATTAATTTTTCAGCATAATTATAAGATCTGTTTGCTTTGCTTGATCTAAAAAAAGTATAGATGATTTTATTAAAAATATTAGGACTTTTAAACCTTTTAATATTGATAACTAAGTTTTCAATATTAATTTTTTTGATTGTATTTCTAGATCCTTTTATTAATTCACCTTTTGAATCAAAATCATTAATTATTTTATTTATTGCAGGTGTAAATTCTCTGTACTTATCTTGTATCAAAAAGGAATTATTCAAAAGGTATTTATATTTTTGGTGTAAATATATTTATTAATGGGCAATATAATAAATAACGAAGCTCACAAAGCTTATGATTTTATTGAAAAAGGTGGGATTATTTTATATCCAACAGATACTGTGTGGGGTTTAGGGTGTGATGCAACAAATTGTGGTGCTATTGAGAAAATTTATCAATTAAAAAAAAGAAGTTTAAAAACACCCATGCTCTCCCTCGTGAAAGATATCAATATGATTGTTAAATACACAAATAGCTCATTAAATGAGATTAGTAAGATATTAGAAAGCACAAGTGAGCCAACAACTATAATATACCCTAAAGGAAGAAATTTATGTAAGTACATCCTTTCTGAAGATGGTTCTATAGGATTTAGAGTACCAGAAAACAGTTTTTGTATAGATTTACTGTCTATGATGAAAAAACCGCTTATTTCAACCTCAGCAAATATACATAAGGAAGCATTCCCTTTGTCTTTTGAAGAAATTAATGATGATATTTTAAAACAAGTTGACTATATCGTAAATTTACCTAAAGATAACTGGTGTACTAAACCATCAACTGTTTTAAAGTTAGATGAGTTTGGAAGTTTTTATAAAATCAGATAGAAATGGTATTTCGAGAAGCCATAAAAAATTCAATATTTCATGAAATTTCAAATTATTGCTCTGCCAATAATATTGACTCATTCGTGGTTGGAGGCTTTGTACGAGATTTTTTCTTAAAAAGACCCTCTAAAGACATTGATATATTAATTATTGGTGATGGAATTAATGTTGCAAAACAAATTGCCAAGCAAATTGATCCTAAAATTCCCGTGACAATTTTCAAAAATTTTGGAACTGCTTATTTTAAATTCAATGATTATGAAATAGAGTTCGTTGGTTCAAGAAAAGAATCTTATACTAATGACAGTAGAAATCCAATAATTGAGACTGGAAGTTTTATAGATGATATAAATAGAAGAGACTTTAAAATTAATTCAATTGCAATTTCACTTAATAATCAAAACTTTGGTGAATTAGTAGATTTACATGATGGTTTAACGGATATAGAACAAAAAGTCATTAATACCCCGTTAGATTCCAATATTACATTTTCTGATGATCCGCTAAGAATGTTAAGGGCAATAAGATTTTCTTGCCAACTAGATTTTGAAATTCACGATAATTTAGTCAAAACTATGGCTATGCAAAAAAATAGGATTAGCATAGTTACCAATGAAAGAATTGTTGAAGAAATAAATAAAATCATTTTATCAAAAACTCCCTCTAAGGGATTTAAAATCATGGATCAAACAGGTATTTTAGAAATAATTATTCCTGAATTAACAAGCTTAAAAGGCATAGATGAAATCGAAGGTCAAAAGCATAAAGACAACTTTTATCATACCCTAGAGGTACTTGATAATATTTGTTTAAATACAGATAACCTATGGTTAAGATGGGCTGCTTTACTTCATGATATAGGAAAAGCTCCAACAAAAAAATTTAACAAAAAAATAGGCTGGACTTTTCATGGTCACGAATTTGAAGGAAGTAAAATGGTATATAAATTGTTCAAGAGACTTAGAATGCCTTTGAATGAAAAGATGAAATATGTACAAAAGCTAGTACTTATGAGTTCTAGACCAATTGTTTTAGCTCAAGAAAATGTTACTGATTCGGCTGTTAGAAGGTTAATATTCGATGCTGGTGAGTCAGTAGATGACCTTATGACCCTATGTGAGGCTGATATAACAACAAAGAATAAAAATAGATTTAAAAAATATCATGATAATTTTAAAATTGTAAGGGAAAAAATACATACGGTAGAAGAAAAAGACAATATTAGAAATTTCCAGCCACCTATTTCTGGAGCTGAAATAATGAGCACTTTTAATCTTAAACCATGTAAAACAATTGGAATAATTAAAGAAGCTATCAAAGAAGCTATTCTCGAAGGAATTATCGCAAATAATTATGAGGAAGCATATAAACTAATGTTAGAAGAGGGGGGAAAGTTAGGTTTATCTCATGGAAAGTAAATTTCATAACTTAACAAAATTATCTCTATTACTTGTTTATTTAGTAATAATCGCTGGTGCATTTGTTAGAATGACTGGCTCAGGAATGGGCTGTCCTGATTGGCCTAAATGTTTTGGATTTTATGTTCCACCCACCGAAGTATCACAAATATTATTTAAAGCAAATAACGAATACTCAAAGGGTCAAATGATTTTATACAATGAAGAAGAGTTACTTGTTGCAAAATCAGACTTTACCAGTGATGATTTTATAAACTTAAATAATTGGCAAGTATATGAAAAACATGATTATGTAATATTTAACCCTGTTCACACATGGATTGAATATATTAATAGACTGATTGGAGCAATTTCAGGTATTCCAATACTTATTTTTACTATTATTTCAATTATTTATTTTAAAAAGTTCAGACATTTAACATTGATTGCAATAATCACATTATTTGCAATGGGTTTTCAGGCATGGCTTGGAAAAACAGTTGTTGATTCAAATTTAGCTGCATACAAAATCACTCTTCACATGTTAATGGCGTTATTTATCGTTGCGCTACTAATCTATCTGGTCTACTCAGGAAGCAAAAGTTTTATTAAAACAAATAAGACATTTAAATATTTAATACTATTTGGATTGTTCCTTACTTTAATCCAAATTGTTTTAGGTACTCAGGTGAGACAAATAGTGGATGAACAAGCTAAATTATTTGCATATGACAAATCTATGTGGCTTAATGATATTCCCTTTGTTTATGAATATCATAGAACATTTTCAATAATAGTTATTTCCGTAAACATGGCTTTATTTTTAATAAATAAAAAATTACAACTTGGCAACAAGTATATAAATTATGTCATGCTGCTTCTAGTATTGGAAATATTTACGGGGGCTTCAATGTTTTATTTTGATTTTCCTTTTGGAACTCAAACTGCACATTTAGTATTTGCTAGTATAATTTTTGGACTTCAATTTTATATATTACTTCAAAATTTTTTAACAGAAAATAAATTAAAAGCAGATGATTTATAGACTTAGGGTAATTCTTGACAATGATACAAATGAAGACATTCTTAGGGATGTTGAAATAGACAAAAATTCAAATCTAACTGATTTACATGAACTTATTTTGCTGTCATTTAATTTTAGTGCTGATCAAATGGCATCATTTTACACTGTTGACGAAGAGTGGAATCAAATAAATGAAATAAGTTTAATGAATTTTGACGAGTCAACAGATTCAATGGATTCAATTTTAATAGCTAATATTCTTAATAACCAAAACACAAAACTTCTGTATATCTATGATTTTATGAA
>CACOFE010000023.1 GCA_902626365.1 uncultured Bacteroidota bacterium
ATGAAAACTCAACAATAGGATTTGTCGGAGATAATATTAAAGACAACTTTAAGAATTCTCTGGTCTTTGGTCATGAGAGAATTGGAAGAGGTAATGTTATTTATTTTGCTGATAACATTCTATTTAGAAGTTTTTGGGAAAACGGAAAATTATTTTTGGTAAACTCTATTTTTTATATAAACTAAACTTCAGCGTATAAATCAAAATCTGAAGCATCTATTATCTTAGCATTGACAAACTGCCCAACTCTCAAGAAATTTGATTTAGCTTCTATCAGCACTTCGTTATCAACATCTGGCGAATCATATTGTGTTCTGCCAACATAATAACGACCTCTTTTTCTGTCGATAAGAACCTTAAATGTTTTTCCAATTTTATTTTGATTTAATTCCCAAGAAATTTGTGATTGAATTTCCATTATTTCATTTAATCTTTTATGTTTTATTTCATCTGGAACATCATCAATAAGATTGAAAGCACCAGTGTTTTCTTCATGAGAATAAGTAAAACATCCTAGCCTATCAAATTTGGATTTCTTAACCCATTTTTTCAATAAGTCAAAATCATCCTTTGTTTCACCTGGATAACCAACAATTAAAGTTGTTCTTATCGCTATTCCAGGGACTTTATTCTTAAAATTTTGAAGGAGGTTGTTAATTTTATCCATCGAAGCCCCTCTCTTCATAGATTTCAAAATTTTATCAGAAATATGTTGTAATGGAATATCTATATAATTACAGATTTTAGGTTCTGAATTAATAACCTCAAGAACATCTAAAGGAAATCCGTTTGGAAAGGCATAATGTAATCTTATCCACTCAATCCCTTCAACTTTTACAAGCTCTTTTAATAGCTTTGATAAATTCCTTTTACCATATAAGTCAATTCCATAGTATGTTGAATCTTGAGCTATCAAAATAAGCTCTTTTATTCCGTTTTCTGCTAAAATTTTTGCCTCTTTAACAAGATCTTCAATGGGAGTACTTTTATGTTTTCCTCTCATAAGCGGAATTGCACAGAAACTACATGGTCTGTCACATCCCTCTGAGATTTTTAAGTAAGCATAATTTTTGGGTGTTGTTAAGAGTCTTTCACCAATTAATTCATGTTTATAATCAGCACCTAGATGTTTAAGTAGAGATGGCATTTCTGTTGTTCCAAAATACTCATCAACATCAGGAATTTCTTTTTTCAAATCTGGTTTATATCTTTCACTAAGACAACCAGTAACAAAAACTTTATCAATCAACCCCTCATTTTTCTTCTTAACATTTTCTAAAATAGTGTCAATACTTTGTTGTTTGGCGTTATCGATAAAACCGCAGGTATTAATAACAACAATATTACCATCTTCTTCATGGACAACATTTTTATTATTTGACCTAAGTTGACCCATAAGCACTTCTGAGTCGTAAGTATTTTTACTACACCCAAGTGTAATAACATTTATTTTGTTATTATCTGAATATTTTGTTCTCAAATTCTAGTCGAAAAAGGAGTCAACAAATTCTAGCTTATCAAAGTCTTGGAGATCTTCAAGTCCCTCACCAACTCCAATATATTTTACAGGAATTTTAAATTCATCACTAATTCCTATTACTACACCACCTTTTGCCGTTCCATCAAGTTTGGTAATTGCCAAAGAGCTAACTTCGGTTACATTGGTAAATTCTTTTGCTTGAATAAATGCATTTTGGCCGGTTGAACCATCTAAAACTAACATAACATCATGAGGAGCATTATCAATTACTTTATCCATTACTCTTTTTATTTTAGATAGCTCATTCATTAAATTAACCTTATTATGAAGCCTTCCAGCGGTATCGATTAATACAACATCAGCATTATTAGATTTAGAAAAATTTAAAGTATCAAAAGCAACAGAGGCTGGGTCACTACCCATTTGCTGCTTAACAATAGGTACATCAACTCTTTCAGCCCAGGTGACTAGTTGATCAATAGCAGCTGCTCTAAAAGTGTCAGCAGCTCCGATTACAACATTTAGACCCATTTTTTTATACTTATTAGCTAATTTTCCTATAGTTGTAGTTTTACCTACACCATTAACTCCAACAACCATAATTACATGTGGTTTATGGCTAAAAGAAGTGTTTGTTTCGTTTAATTCCTCTTCATTTTCAATTAGCAAAGATGCTATCTCAGCTTTTAAAAGAATATTTAGTTCACTTAAATTTGAATATTTTTCCTCTGCAACTCTTGATTCAATTTTATCAATAATTTTTAACGTAGTACTGACTCCTACATCACTGGAAATTAAAACCTCTTCTAAATTATCTAGAACTGCTGAGTCAATTTTAGATTTTCCAGCAACTAACTTATTTAATTTTGAAAAAAACGACTGATTTGACTTTTTTAAACCTTTGTTTAAAGAATCCTTTTTTTTCTTTGAAAATATTTTTTTAAAAAAGCCTTCAGGCTCTGGCTCAGGTTCTGGTTCTGGCTCAGGTTCTGGCTCAGGTTCTGGCTCAGGTTCTGGTTCTGGCGCTTTATCTTCAGTAATTTCGGAGGGAGTTTCTTCTTTTGATTCCTCAGATTTAGTTTCTTCTTTATCTTCAGATGGGGGTTCTTTATCCTTCTTTCTTTTGAAAAGAGAAAAAAACTTATCAAATAAACCCATGGTATAATGTTATGTAATTACAGCATAAATATAGGATAAAAGAAATTTAGTAAATAAAAAAATTAAAATAAAAGAAATTTGTTATTTACTCAAAAATTCATTGACCTTTTCAGGTGGGAGTATAGATTCGACAAATGAGTAGCCACCAGTTTTAGGTGATTTAACCATTTTTATAGCTTTTGTTAGCCTTTTTGATTTTGATTGTAATGATGCAACAGCTTTTTTTGCCATAATTTTTTTATTTTATCTCTTTGTGAACAGTCATCTTTTTCAAAATCGGATTAAATTTTTTTAATTCGATTCTGTCAGGTGTGTTTTTTTTATTTTTAGTTGTAATGTACCTTGAGGTTCCTGGCATACCACTATCCTTATGCTCCGTACACTCTAAAATTACCTGAACTCTATTCCCTTTTTTTGCCATTTAAAATTATTTTAAAAAACCTTTAAGTTTTGCATCTTTTAGAGCGGCTTTAATTCCAATTTTATTAATTGTTTTTAGAGCGGATGCTGTTATTTTTAGAGTAATCCACTTATCATCTTCAGGAATATAAAAACGCTTTTTGATCAGATTAGTATCAAATGTTCGTTTTGTTCTATTCAAGGAGTGAGAAACATTGTTTCCAACCATTCTCTTTTTACCAGTAAGATCACATACACGTGCCATATAAAAGTTTTTCTCAGTAAAACATATAATTTAAGGCGCGAATTTACAATTTTTTTGTTATTCGCAAGTTAAATTTTTTAATTTTTTAAAATATTATTTAGTAGTATAAACACTTTAGAAACGGCGGTTTCAATGTTCGAGTTTCTATTATCTTTCAAATTTAATTCCCAAACATCCACTTTATTCATAAAATTAATGGAAATAAAAACTTGTCCAATAGGAGATAAACCATCTGCTGACTTTGAGCCAACATTCCCTGTAATCGAAATTGATATATCAGATCCAAACAAATCCTTTACAGCATTAGACATATCTTTTGCTATTTCAGGACTTACAACTCCATATAGTTCGATTCTTTTTTTATCAATATTTAATATTCTAATCTTTGAAGTCGTAGAATATGTGACAACTCCACCTAAAAAAAAATCAGAAGCACCATCGAATGATACTATGTTTGAGGCAATCCTGCCTCCCGTACAGCTTTCGGCTACAGAAATTGTCAGATTTGCCTTTCTTAATTTTTCTATTATTATTGATATATCTTCCAATATTTCCTACTTTACCTTTAAATTAAATAATTTTTTTTCTTCAAGATAGCCTACTAATTCATCTCCAACACTTACCTTTCCAACTCCGGATGGGGTTCCAGTGAATATAATATCACCAATCTTTAATGTGAAATATTTTGAAATATATGAAATAAGTTCATCAACTTTCCACAACATCAAAGATGTATTTGAGTTTTGTACAACATTTTTATTTAACTCTAATCTAAAATTAATATTATTTATATCTTCAATTTCGGATAAATCAATCCAATCACTAACAAAACAAGACCCGTCAAATGCTTTTGATTTTTCCCACGGTAATCCGTTTTTTTTAAGCTGAGACTGTAAATCTCTTGCTGTAAAATCTATACCTAAACCTATAAAATTATAATACTTGTGACTAAATTTAGGTTGAATATGTTTTCCAATTCGGGAGATTTTTATGATTAACTCTGTTTCATAATGAATCTCATCAGAAAATTCAGGGATAAAAAATGGTCTATTTTTCAAAATTAAAGAGGAATCAGGCTTAAGAAATAAAACAGGATTTTCTGGCCTTTGATTTTCTAATTCTCTAATGTGATCAGCATAGTTTCTTCCAACACAAATTATTTTCATTGTGCTTATATTTCGCGATTTGAGTTCCAGTTTTCCAAGTAATCCTTAACGGCTTTTATAAACTTACTTCCCAATGCTCCGTTAACAACCCTGTGATCATAAGAATGAGAAATTATCATTTTTTTTCTAATACCAATGTAATCTCCCTCTTCAGTTTCAATAACACTTGGCATCTTTCTAATGGCGCCAAAAGCTAATATTCCAACCTGAGGCTGGTTGATAATAGGTGTACCCATAATACTTCCAAATACCCCAACGTTTGTCACCGTGTATGTTCCTCCAGCAACATCGTCAGGGGTTAGGTTATTGGATCTAGCTCTACTTGCTAAATCATTAACCGATTTTGCCATACCAACAAGGTTTAACTGATCAGCATTTTTAATTACAGGCACAATTAAATTTCCATCTGCAAGTGCAGTAGCCATTCCAATATTTATTTTCTTTTTTAGAATAATTTTATCATCTGAAACAGAGATATTCATCATCGGATATTGCCTTAAAGCAACCGCTACTGCTTCGATAAATATAGGAGTAAAGGTAAATTTTTGCCCTTCTCTACTCTCAAAACCAGACTTTACTCGATCTCTCCAATTATAAATGTTAGTTACATCTACCTCGATAAAAGACTGAACATGAGCAGATATCTTAACAGAATCTGTCATATGCTGGGAAATAATTTTCCCCATTTTTGTCATTTCAATTACTTCATCACTAAAATCAGAAACATCTAATTTTTCTGGCTGAATAATATTTGAATCTGACTCAATTGGTTTATGAAGGATTACATTTCTATTAGATAAAAAGGATAATATATCATTTTTAGTTATTCTTTTATCCTTTCCAGTTCCTTTTATTTTGGTTAACTCATCAGATGTAATACCTTCTTTCTTAATCATATTCTTTACCAAAGGAGATAAAAAACCCTTATTAGAGGTTGACACTTTATCGGTTTTTAGTATAATATCTGCAGATTTTTCTAACGATTCAGTTATTTCTTCAGCAAGTTCTTTTTCAGGAATATTTTTATCTTCAGTTGACTTTGTGTTTTCTTCTTGAATATTATTGTCAGTATTTGTTTCTGCTGAAATTTCTATTTCATCAGTTTCGATAATCGCTATAGTTTGACCAACCTCAATTACATCATTTACTTCAAAGCATTTTTCGATCAAGACTCCCTTTTTTTCAGAGGGAACTTCAGAATCAACCTTGTCGGTTGCTATTTCTACCACTGCCTCATCGAATTCAATTGTATCTCCAATATCTTTTAGCCAAGCCGTCAGTGTAGCCTCAGCAACACTCTCTCCCATTTTAGGCAATTTCAACTCGAATTTAGACATTAAAATAGATTTGAATTAAGTACTCAAAATTAGTGAAAATAGTCCAATTCATGATTTTAATTTTCATTTAATCAAAAAAAATAATATTTCCTTTTTGATTCATTCCAGAAGACCCAATAACATAAGAATAATCCTCTGGTAAAAACCAAAATTTTATTTTTTTCCCATTTTGTAAATTATCAATATGACTAATTATCTGTTTAAAGCTAAGATAATTAGAATCAAAAATGATATTGCATCGATCTTGACTGCTGTCAATTTCATTTACCAAAGATATTTCACCAAACAAATCATTTAATTTATTGATAGGTTTTTCACCAATTAATATATTTTTTTCAGTTTGGATTTCTACAATTTGTTTTTTTGGCATAATACTTTTAAACAGGACTAAGAATTTTGAAATAAGTAAAATTATTGTCAATAAAAATTGATTTGAAGAAAATATATTTTTAAAATATATTCTCATTGCTCCATAGAAATTCCTAAGATAATTTATGTCATCTTTGGTGCTTTCGCCTTTAAAGTGAACTAATGTCGAAGTAGCGCTATAAAAATTATTCATTCCAATTTTTTTAGTTTTATAGCAAATCTCTATATCCTCACCGAACATAAAATATTCCTCGTTAAATCCACAAACCTTGTTATATATAGATTTTTTGATAATCATATTTGCACCACACAAAACATCAACAGAACCTGAATCAAACTCATATAGGGAAGAATAATATTTACCATCAAAACCTAATAGCTTTTTTAAAATAATATTAATGTTTGGCAGATTTCTTTTGCTCTCCTTTAAAAAATTCCCTTTTCCGTCGATCATTCTAAATCCAAAAATCCCCAAATCATCCAATTTAAATTTAAAAAATTGATGAAAAATATCTTCAGGAATAATGGTATCAGGATTTAGAAAAAATAAAAATTCACCCTTAGCAAATTTTGCAGCCTTGTTATTAGCTTTAGAAAATCCAATGTTATTTTCAGATTTAATTAGCCTCAAATTGTAGTTTTTCGATTCTATAAATTCTATTGTACCATCCGAAGACGAATTATCAAATACAATAACCTCTCCGTCAATATTATCTAAAGCTTTAATTACACTTTGAACGCAATAATCCAAGAATGCTTTACAATTGTAGCTTACAATTATTACAGAAACTTTCAATTTTAACTTTTTAGTGATTTTTCAAATGGAATTCTGTCTGTAATACTTCTGCCCAATGTTATCTCATCTGCATACTCCAAGTCATCCCCAACTGAAATACCCCTAGCAATTGTTGAAGTGGCTATATTGTAATCAGAAATTTGCCTGTAGATGTAAAAATTAGTTGTATCTCCTTCCATTGTGGTACTTAACGCAAAAATCACCTCTTTTATTGGATTGTTCTTTACTTTTTCAACTAACGATTCAATATTTAAATCATCCGGACCAATTCCATCGATAGGAGATATTTTACCCCCTAAGACATGATAAAGACCATTAAATGAACTTGTTTTTTCGATAGCCATTACATCCCTTATATCCTCAACCACACAAATGACCGATTGATCCCTTCTAGGATTTGAACATATTTCACAAACATCCAAATCTGAAATATTATGACAATTTTTACAGAAATTTACGTTTAATCTCATCTCTGAAATTGCATTTGCTAGATTTTTAGATTGGGATTCAGGTTGTCTTAATAGAAAGAGAACCAAACGTAATGCAGATTTTTTACCTATACCTGGTAAATTTGAAATTTCATTAACCGCATTTTCAATAAATTTTGAGGAAAACTCCATTAGACAAACTTACAAATTTTAAGAAGGCACTCTTCCTTTGATTTGTTCTTTTTTTCAAAAAACATTAAAAATTATAGTTAACTTAGAAAAGCAAAAATTATCATGAATTCAGGAACTATTATTTCAATAATTGCTATTTATTTTTTAGCGCTTTATATTATTTCTTATCAAACTAGTAAAGATGATAGTAATAATGTTTTTTTTAATGCAGGAAGAGACTCTAAATGGTATGTAGTTGCATTTGGTATGGTTGGCGCATCATTGTCAGGTGTTACTTTTATTTCTGTGCCTGGCTGGATTGAAAGCTCCCAATTTAGTTACCTACAGGTTGTATTTGGATATTTTGTAGGCTATTTAATTGTTAGTTACATATTACTGCCTGTTTATTATAAGCTAAATTTAACCTCGATATATGAATATCTGGATATAAGATTTGGTAAGTCTGCGCATCTAACTGGAGCATTTTATTTTTTTATTTCAAGATTACTTGGCGCTTCTTTTCGTTTATTTCTCGTAGCCATTGTTCTTCAACAATTTGTGTTTGATAACTGGAATATACCATTTCCTGTCACAGTTGGAATTTCAATTGCCCTAATTTGGATATACACATTCAAAGGTGGTATAAAAACCATTGTATGGACCGACACATTACAAACTTTGTTTATGATTTTGGCGGTAATTATATCTATTATTTCTATTTTGAATAGTATTGATTTAAGTTTATCAGAGTATTTCTTTTCTGATGAATTTAAAAGATTCAACCAAGTTTTTTTTACTGAAGACATAAATGACAGAAATTATTTTTTTAAATCATTTATTGGTGGAGTTTTTGTGACAATATGCATGACAGGGCTTGATCAAGACATGATGCAGAAAAATTTAACATGTAAATCTATTGAGGATGCTCAAAAAAACATGATTAGTTTTAGCATTGTTTTGGTTTTAGTAACTGCCTTATTTATGTTTTTAGGCAGCCTGTTATTCACTTATAAAGATATAAATGGCATTAAGATTCCATCAATGAATGGTCAAATAAGAACCGATTTGCTTTTTCCAGAAATAGCACTAAACAGTGAATTAGGTTTAGTCTTGGGAATTAGTTTTCTGCTTGGTTTAATTGCTGCAGCCTATAGTAGTGCAGATAGTGCACTAACTTCTCTAACAACCTCATTTTGTGTCGATTTCTTAGAAATGGGTAAAGATGAGAAACAAAATAAAAAAACAAGAAAGGTTGTACATTTTCTGATGAGTTTATTGTTAATGATAACCATAATTATATTTAAGTATGTTTTAAGTAGCAATGTAATCGACAGTTTACTTACTGTGGCATCTTACACATATGGTCCACTTCTTGGATTATTTGCATTTGGTTTATATACTAAAAGAAAATTACGAGGTAATATGATTTATTTTGTGGTTATTCTTGCGCCTATTTTAACTTATTTGATTAACATAAGTCCTACTCTAATTTCTTATTACAACCTCGAAGCACTAATGGAATGTAATTTAGATACTTGGGAATGTGCAAATATTTATGCTAAAGAAAACCTATATATATTTGGCTATGAATTATTACCAATAAATGGACTACTCACAATGACAGGCCTATATATTTTTTCAAAAAGATAATCTAAAAAATTTCTAAATTAATCAGTAAAATGCCAATATGTCATTTAGTTTATTTTGGCATTTTTATTGACAATATTAAATAAATTAAAAAATTGATACTATGAAAAAAGGAAATATTAATGTTTCAGTTGAAAATATTTTTCCACTGATAAAAAAGTTTTTATACAGTGATCATGAAATATTTTTACGTGAATTAATTAGTAATGCAACCGATGCTACTTTAAAACTTAATCATATTGCAAGTATAGGGAAAGAAAAAATTGATGTTGGAGATCCTCTAATAGAAGTAAAAGTTGACAAAAAAGGAAAAAAACTACATATAATTGACCAAGGAATCGGAATGACAGCTGAGGAAATTGAAAAATATATTAATGAAGTTGCATTTTCAGGTGCTGAAGAATTTTTGGAAAAATATAAAGATAGTGCAAAAGATTCCGGTATTATAGGTCACTTTGGTTTAGGCTTTTACTCTGCTTTCATGGTAGCTAAAAAAGTCGAAATAATTTCAAA
Organism: uncultured Bacteroidota bacterium; assembly: GCA_902626365.1. Lineage (GTDB taxonomy): Bacteria > Bacteroidota > Bacteroidia > Flavobacteriales > Flavobacteriaceae > MED-G13. The sequence goes on from CACOFE010000023.1 coordinate 9,730, forward strand.
ATCTTACAAAAATAAACCTTCAGCTCATTGGACATGCGATGGATCTCCAAACTACACATTGGACAAAGGCAACAAAAAAGATAGAGGTACAGAAATAATTTTGCACATAGATAAAGATTCCAAGGAGTTTTTGGAAGAAAATAAGATATCCGAGTTGCTTGTTAAGTATAATAAGTTTATGCCAATTCCGATAAAATTCGGAACCAAGGAAGAATCTCTTCCCTTAAAAAAAGATGCCAAGGAAGGTGACAAGCCAAAAACCAAGACTGTTGATAATATTATAAATAACCCAAACCCTGCTTGGACAAAGCAGCCAAAAAACTTAAAAGATGAGGATTATAAAGGTTTTTACAGAGAGCTATATCCGATGCAATTTGAGGATCCATTATTTAATATCCATCTTAATGTAGATTATCCATTCAATCTTACTGGGATTCTTTATTTTCCAAAATTAACTAATGACGTAAATATTCAAAAAGATAAAATTCAACTTTATCAAAACCAGGTTTTTGTAACCGATAATGTTGAGGGTATTGTTCCAGAATTTTTAACACTTTTAAGGGGTGTGATTGATTCTCCAGATATTCCATTAAATGTATCTCGTTCCTACTTACAAGCTGATGGAGCCGTAAAGAAAATTTCAGCCTATATAACCAGAAAAGTTGCTGATAAACTAGCTAGTTTATTTAAAAATGATAGAGATAGTTTTGAAAATAAATGGAATGATATAAAAATTGTTATCGAATATGGGATGCTCAGTGAGGAGAAGTTTTTTGAAAAGTCAGAAAAATTTGCACTTTACCCTACAGTTGATGATAAATTTTATACTTATGAAGAGTTATATAACAAAATCAAAGCTAAACAAACAGATAAAGATGACAAACTGGTAATACTTTACTCATCTGACAAGCAAGCGCAACATAGTTATATAGAAAAGGCTAAAAATAAGGGTTATGAAGTTCTTTTATTAGACTCTCCAATAGTTAGCCATTTAATTCAAAAACTAGAAAGCTCTAAAGAAAAAATTCAATTTGCAAGAGTTGATTCAGATCACATAGACAATCTAATCAACAAGGACAAAAATAAGGTCTCAAAACTAAATGATGATCAAAAAAAGGAATTAGAGGAAATTGTAAAAAACGTTGTTAATGACGAAAAGTTTGTTATAAAATTAGAATCTATGGATTCTAAAGAGAACCCTTTTATTATAACTAATCCTGAATTTATGAGAAGAATGAAAGAGATGCAGCAAAGTGGCGGCGGCGGAATGTTTGGAGCTGGTAATATGCCTGAAATGTTCAATTTAGTTATAAATACCAACTCAGACTTAATTTCTCAGATTATAAAAACAAAAACTAAGAAAAAACAAGAAAGATTAATTTCTCAAAGTATAGACTTGGCAAAACTTTCTCACGGTCTTCTCAGTGGAGAGGAATTAACAAATTTCATTAAAAGAAGTTTTGATATAATTAAGTAGAATTATAATGACAAATACCCCTTAATTTAAGGGGTATTTTTTTTTATTATCTTTAGCCCCTTGTAATTGGCTTTGTTTTTGTTATCTATTTTTAGACTTTTACTTTAACCAAATTAAGTTATTTATATAGATGGGTTTTATGAAGATATTGAGAATAATTTTTATAATATTAATAGCACTAAGCTATAATAATACTATTGCTCAATATAGTAAAAGTCATTATATACCTCCTGTTACTACACAAGCTAGTTGGGGGGTTTCACTACCCTGCCAACAATATATTTACATTTCTACTCCAAGTGAAACTCAAATAAGTGTTTCAATAAAACACATAGGCGGAATAACAGAAACTAACCTAATAAGTAACAGTGAGCCATGGTCATATTATATAGGAACTGGAGATGATACAAATCTAATTATAAATGCTTCAAATATATCCTCAACACCCTTTACTAATAAAGGTTTTATTATAGAGTCTGAAGGCTTGGTATATGCTTCTGCAAGGCTTTTTTCGTGCTCCAGCGACGGTGAAACTCCTGGCTATCAGGCTGCCGCACTAGTAAGTAAAGGAATTGCTGCTTTAGGAACCGAATTTAGAGCAGGAAACTTTGAAATCCCTGGACAATATTCTGGAAATTCAGGTGCTGCTTTTTTAAATTTTATTTCCGTTCTTGCTATCCAAGATAATACAACAGTTGATTTTTCAGAATTTGGACAAGGTGTAAATATTAGTAATTCTACCAATGTTTTACTAAATGCTGGCGAGAGTTATTCAATTGCCGTTGATCCAACTCCAACAAATACTAATGGTGATAATGCTACTGCTCTAATCGGAAGCTTAATACAATCCAATAAACCAATTGCTGTCAATACTGGATCATTTAACGGAAGTAATATTGACAATAGTCTTGGAGGAGGTCAGGACATTGGTATTGATCAAATTGTACCATCAAATATTATTGGGAATGAATATATATTTGTTAGGGGTTTGGGGCCTGATGAAGTAGAAAGACCACTTATTGTTGCTCATGAAGACAACACTGAAGTTTATGTGAATGGTACAATTTACACTACACTTCAAGCTGGTCAATTCGTTTTTATTGACTCCTCAGAATTTGGAGAAAGCTTTCCTATATTAAGTTATGATTTTAATGGAAATGTTAATGATAATGGATTTCCCTATGATCCTAATTTATCCTCTGATGATGAGCCATCAGTAAACCAATCTCTAAATATGTATGTCGAAACATCTAATCCTGTTTTTGCATACCAAGTAATTGGAGGAATTAGAGCAGGTTCTAGGGTTGCTGCACCATGGAGTGCAAATAATTCAACAATTACTGGGGGTGAAGCAAATATTGGACTATTTTATGTTCCACCCTTAAATTGTAAGACTCCAAAAAGTGTAAATAATATTCCTGGTGTAAATGAGATAGGTGATGAAGAATTTAGTGGAATTGTAACGATAGTAACAGAAGCTGGATCAAGTGTTTCAATCAACGGAAATCCAATTTCAAATTATGGAGCGATACCTGAAATTGTTAGTGCAAACCAAATTTATGAAAGCTACACCATAGAGGGACTTATTGGGGACATTACCGTTGAATCTACATCACAAGTATACGTCGCAACATTTGGAGCATATACATTTGCAACATTTGGAGGATATTATTCTGGGTTTGAGTTCAGACCTGAAATTATACTTGAAACATTAAATAATGAGGATAACCTTTGTATTCCTAATCTTACATTAAACCTAAGTAGTATTTCTACATATGATCAGTATCAGTGGTATTATAATGATGAGCCAATTGCTGGTGCTAATTCCAATAACTTCACCCCTAATGAACCAGGATATTATCAAATTTCAGGTTTGATCGATGGTTGTGAAGGTTCACTCCTTTCAAATAATATTCCTGTGAGTGCTTGCCCAGAAGATTACGATAATGATGGTGTTAATGATAATATAGATGTTGATAATGACAATGATGGATTACTAGATTGTTTTGAATCATTAGGTGACAAAATAATAGACTTAACTGGTGATACAGGTGGCACAATTGATGGAATTTATAATTATACCTTCGGATTAGAATCATCAGACATTTTACTTGCTAATTGGATCGGAGACGAAATTGGAAATTGGCAAACAGTATCTCCACCAGCTTCAATAGATGGTGAAAATAATCAGCAAGATGGTTATATTTCATCTTCAACAACTTTTGATAGCGAAATTAGTTTAGCTATTACTTACAGTTCATTTGTAGATCCGGTTACCGGAAATCCAATTTCGACAAACACCATGGGTAATCAAGAGTGGTTTAGCTTAAAAGTTCCATTTAACAAAACCATTACTTTACTTGATCCAAATGACCAAATAATTATCGATACTAACTTTGATGGAATTTTTGAAAGTGGTATAACTAACTTTTCAAATTTTGAGATAAGATTTAGATTAAATGGAGAAAATCTTGATAGTGCCGATGCTACGTTTAAATTTTATTCACACTTAACAACTTACTTTGAATTAACCCATTACAATTCTGATCTGGAAAGCACAAAT
>CACOFE010000024.1 GCA_902626365.1 uncultured Bacteroidota bacterium
ACCCATTGAAAACTGATCAGCTAATCTCAAAGAATAAGAAATATCCATTGTCATCTCATTCGGCTTTTCGATTAATGCTTGTGAAAACTCATCCTGTATAATTTCAATTTCTCCAAGTGAAAAATATCTTAGACTAACCGCAAACGCACTTCTTTCATTAATTCTGTTAAAATAAGTCAAATTTCCAAGTGATATATCATTAACAAGCTTACTTAGATAAGGTGTGTAGCTTAAACCAAATCCTGATTTAGTCTCAGAAAAAACATATTTTGATGGATTCCAAAACTGAGAATATGTGTCAACAGAGGTGGCAACACCCATATCACCCATACTTGCGGCTCTTGCATCTGATGCAATCAACAGAAATGGGACTCCGGTTGTAATTACCCTACTATCATTAGGAGCTGGAATAATTTCGGTAGATGTTTGGGAATTAACATTGACAGCAATAAAAGCTATAGTCAGGGATAAAATATATTTTTTCATTTTCATATTGTTAGCAAATATACTGTTTTAAAGAATTACTAGTTTCTCAATTTTTGATACACTTTTGTTTAATGATTCTGATCTTACATTTAGTTTATAAATGTAAACTCCTTTTGCTACTTTATCACCAAAATCATCTCTACCATCCCAATAGAAATCTCTTGAAAAACTATTGTTACCAAATGATTCTGTTGTACCAAGAATTGTTTTTACAAGTTTTCCAGAAATAGTAAATACTTGTATTGTAACGTTTAAAGCTGTTGAACTATTGTGGTTAAACCAAAATTCTGTATAATTAATAAAGGGATTTGGATAATTAAGCACATTTTCAATAACTAAGTCTTGATCCTCATCAAATACTGTGAATTCAATTTCAGACTCTGAGGAATTATTATAAACATCCCACGCCTTTAAACGAAGTGTATGACTTCCTGGGCTGATATCACTTAAAGGGAAATTTATTGTGCCATTTTGAAAGTCATCAATATTAGCTTCATAATAATCGTTTAAAACATAAGAATTTTCCTGATTAGAATCTATAGTTGCTATAATATCATGACCAACACCACTTGATGTGTTTATTCCATTCTCGTCAAAAAGCTTTACAATCAAATTTGGATTTTCATTTGTAATGCCTCCATTGATAAACGATTCATCATTCATGAATAATTCAATTTCAGGACCTATATTATCCTCATCTGCATTTTCATTAATGCCACCCATTAATACGGATAGATCATATCCATTCTTATCCTGCAAACTATTATTTTCCTTTGAATAGAAACTAAATTTCCCGAAATCTACTTGCATTCCAACATCTCTAGGTACTACAAAATTGAATTCAAATTCACCATTGCTAATACTTGATTTTCCTCTGAATAAAGTTTCACCTAAAGTTTTAAAATCTAATAAAATTGGATTGCCAGAATTATCTGTTGTACCATCATTTCCTAAGGTCGATCTTTCTATTTCTTTATCATATACTGTTGCGGTTAATTCTCCCAGATAATCATCAATTATTTGACCACTTGAATCAAGCACATTTCCTTTTATATTAACTAAATCAAGACCACGAATATTAGATTCAAATTCATCTATGGGAATGTCGTTTATACGAGTGATTATTATTTGAGGTTCAGGAATCGATAGTTTCATTGCAGGGTCTCCAATAAAAAACACAAGCCTTCTTTGATCAGAATTGGATATTGAGGGATCAATTTTAGTCAATCTCAAGGCCTCTGCCATTGTTGTATAAGAATCTGAATCTAATGAAAATAAATAATTTTCAAGGGTTAAATTAAAATTCACACCAACCGAAACAAAAATTTGACGGGTAGTTGTAATCAATGCGATAGATCCCCCATTTTTATTCCAGTATAAGTATTCACCTGCAGTTTCACGATTTGGATTATCAAACTTTGTAAACTCACATGTGACCGAAACAAAACAATTAAATTTATCATTAGTAATATCGACTGCATCAATTTTATCGAATATTCTTTCTCTAGCTAAGCCATCTTCTCCTCCATGACCAAAATAGTTTACAACAAGTGCACCCTGTTTCATACCATTAATTAGTTGACTTTTTACCTCTGGATATCTTTCCCCACCCGATGATGTTTCTTGATTGAATGCATCAGCTAATATTTTTTTTGCATTGAAAAAGGGTTTATTTTCAGTGATTAAATCCGCAATATCATTTGATGTAGATTGAATTATATTTTCCCAAGGTTCATCAACATCATCTGAAACAACAATAATTTTATTTCTCCAATCACTAAATGAATTTTGACTATAATAGGTTTCAATTTTATCAACCAAATCCTTAGCTCTACTATTTGAATCAGCTAAAATTCTTCCAACTGCTATATCGAGTTTATTTGAGTTTGTCATCGTTCCTTCACCTATGTCCATCATACCAAAAAAATCATCAGAAACATAAGAGCTGGATAGGCTAAAACTATTTAAAGAATTCCACGAAGGGATTATGTTGGTATTATTTGGAATTCTATTCTTATAATCATAGGATGCATCCCCGAAAAGACATAAGTATTTTAAGGAATTATTGTTATAAGAATTATTATAAACATATCTTATAAAATTTCTAATTGCTGAAATATCTTGATTACCTGAGCTAAACTCATTGTAAATCTTTTGCAATTCAACAACTTTTACATTTAACCCATTTACATCCCTATTAATATTGCCCAATCTTTCTGCCTCAAACAGCATATCGGATCTAGCAATAATTATGTAATCAACAGGTTCAATTTCATTAAGAGAATTGAGGAAAATATTTTCTTTAAGGTTTTGATTAGAAATTTGAGAGTTATCCTCGATTGTTGGAGTGTAAAAATCTACTCCATCATATGCAACAAACCTGTTAGATGACGAATAAACTGATTTAAATGTTAAGTTGCTCTCTTGATTGTGGGGTAATTCTAAAACATTTGATAAATCTGAAATATCCCAAACACTTAATATATTATTACTATTTGAAATTTGATAACTTACAATTTCAGATTCAAAATCTAAATCATCATTATAAAAGATTAATTGTCCTCCGTTAAAATTCAAACTAGAAATAGCCTCAATTGATATGAAATCTAAGTATGCAGATGAAGCAGGATTTCCGTTGTTATTATAAGTTAATGTAATGTTTGCTTGAGATGAATTCAAATTAATGTTAGAAGAAAAACTATCTCCCGTAGCTAAAATTGGGTCTCCGATTGAACCAAAAACCATTGTGGATAATTGTGTTCCATTTAATTCTACTGACATTGAAGTAACAATTTCTGAAGTAGCTGCAGCACTAATTTTCAAATTTACTGGTTGATCAACAATTAAGTTATCTACATCAAAACTGAATGTTTTTACATTTTCATAGTCAAATCTATCTCCAAACCATCTTCTTCCAATTTTTGCAAGATTATAGTCATCATTCTCATAAAATTGATAATTTGTGTAATAATCTATCGAAAAGGATGTTTCTCCTTCTGGTTCGACTAAATCACTAATTCTTAACCCATCTTCTGAACCTATGGATAAAAAATATGATATTTTATCCTCATAAAGGTTAAGATTTGTGTTATTTTCTGAATTATAAGCACCAGGACCTGAAGCATAAAAAAGAATATAGTCGTCAGAATCAAAACTACCATCTTCTTCTCCTATAATTTTGATTGAATTTTCTAAGGGATCAATCAAAAAACTTTCTGTGTTTTGCATTGTTAACATTTCCCCGCCATGACCAAAGATTTTAATCTTCCTTGGATCAATTGATTGGGTATTAACACCTAAATTTTCTAAGAAATTTCTGTCAATCTTATGAATACCTGACTCATCTACAAAGAACTGGTACCAATCCCCGTTTCTCATCACAGATGACTGAATTGAGTTATTATTATTTTTTGATCTTTCAGAAAAGCTGTAATTAACAATAAAACTTTCAACTATCTTATATTTACCATCTTCAAAAATTATTGGTTCTAGCTCAAGAAAAGAGAATATTTTGTTCTTTGAAATTGATGAATTAAATCTAAAGTTGGCTTCATTAGAAAAATTTATCTTTTCTAGTCCATTATATTCGCTAATATCAATATCTGAATAAATAATATTTGAAATTTCAACAGATGACTCATCAATTATCTTATCACTTTCCCATTGTTTAACAATTTTATAATAATCCCCGTAACTATAGTTATTTTTAAAATTTTTGGAATTGGGTACAATAAGAGATAAACTACCAATATTATATTGCTCTTCTCCAAACCAATCTATGTCAATTTGTGAGGATTGACTAAATAAATTGATAGAAATTAAAATGAGACTAAGAAATGTAATAATTCTCATAAATTGCAAAACGCTATAGTGTATTAAATATTATCTAAGTGTTAGAAAAAGCAAAAATAACATAATATAATAATAGCTTCTCCGTTAATTTAAAGAAATCAATATGATTAAATATATTGTGAAATGAGTATTAATTATTATATTTGGAAGCTCTATTAAGGGTAAAAAGATTTACTATGAAAAGAAAATTTAAATTTTACGCTGCAATTTTATTCAGCTTTGTTATACTTTTTTCATTCGAAAGTTGTAACAAATCTCAATTTTCAAATAATAGAAATGTTTCCTCCGCTACAGGCTGGGCAATTAACAACAAAAAAGGCGGATTTCAATATAATACAAATTATAAAGGACAACAGACTCCTCCCAACATGGTTTTAGTTGAGGGTGGAACATATACAAAGGGTCGTGTTCAAGATGATCCGATGAGAGATTGGAATAATTCACCAAACCAACAACATGTACAATCCTTTTACATGGATCAAACTGAAGTTACTAATGTGATGTATCTAGAATATTTGGATTGGTTGAAAAGAAACGAAAACTACAACATTTATTTAGGTGCTCTTCCTGATACTCTTGTTTGGAGAAATAAACTTGGTTATGCTGAAGAAATGGTAAATAGTTATTTAAGACATCCTGCTTTTTCGGATTATCCTGTTGTTGGTGTTAGTTGGATTCAAGCTTATGAATATGCTGAGTGGAGAACTGATAGATATCAAGAATTAATTTTAGAAAATAGCGGATGGCTTTCCAAAGGAGCAACTCTTACTGACAAAGGTGGTAAAATAGCCAATAATGACAGTCTCATTAAATCTGGTAATTTTAACCAAGATGCCTATGTTCAAATTCCAAACAAAAGTTTTGGTGGAGATGATAATATTGAGGGTTGGTCAGAATTACTTAGGGGAAATTCAAGTAGAAAAGAATCCAATAGAATGGCTAATATTGCTGGAGTATCTGCAGATTCAATGGCTCCTGCTTCAGCCAATAGGGAAACGGGTTTGATTACTCCTAAATTTAGACTTCCGACTGAATCTGAATGGGAATATGCTGCTCTAGGTCTTAAAGAAGTAAGAGAGTTTAATGTATATCAAGCAAGAAAAAAATATCCTTGGCAAGGACAATATACTAGAACTGGTCAAAGAAGAAATTTAGGTGATCAGTTAGCAAACTTCAAAAATAGTGATGGTGACTATGGTGGAATTGCTGGATGGTCTGATGATGGAGCTGACATCACCAATAGGGTTGCATCATATGATGCAAATGCATTTGGACTGTATGATATGGCAGGTAATGTTGCTGAATGGGTAGCTGATGTTTATAGACCAATCGTAGATGATGAATTTAATGACTTCAATTACTATAGAGGAAATGATTATAAAAAGTTTGTTATTGATGACGGTAATAATGAAGTGGTCTTAGCTGAAGAAACGCAATATAAAACACTTTCTAATGGTAAGAGAGTAGCCGTTGTAAGAGAAGGTGAAATTATGACAATGGACTTAGAAGATCAAGACCTGAAAAATAGAACTCAATTTGATAAGAGTTATAATGTAGACTATAGAGATGGAGATGTGAGATCAACAAGAGCTTATAATGAAGAAGGTGAAACTCAAACAATGTATAAATCACCTGATTTGAACATTATTTCAGATACGGGAGAAACTACACTAATTAGTGATCAGGTAAGAGTTTATAAAGGTGGGTCATGGAAAGATAGAGCCTATTGGCTTGATCCAGCTCAAAGAAGGTTTTATCACCAAGATCAAGCAACTGACTTTATTGGATTTAGATGTGTAATGTCTAGATTAGGTGGAAAATCATTAGACATGAAAAAAAGATCAAGAAATTAAATCAAAATATTTAATCCCCCAAAAGCCCTAAATTATTAATTAGGGCTTTTTTTATACATTTATTGTATGTCTATCGAGGATCTATATAAAATATTCACAAAATCAAGTGGAGTTGTTACTGACTCCAGAAAAATAAATAAAAACTGCATATTTTTTTCTCTTAAAGGAGCAAACTTTAACGGTAATGAATTTGCAAAATCTGCGATTGACAATGGCGCCATGTGTGCAATAGTAGATGAAAAAAAATATTTTCATGATAAAAAGAACTATATCTATGTAGAAGACTGTCTGGACACCTTACAGAAACTTGCAAATTTTCACAGAAATAAAATAGATGCCAAAATAATTGGTATTACAGGAAGTAATGGAAAAACAACCAGTAAAGAGCTGATCAATTCTGTACTAAAAACAGAATTTATAACCTTTTGTACCAAGGGAAATCTTAACAACCACATTGGAGTCCCACTGTCATTGTTAGAAATTTCAAATGAAACAGAATTCGCAATAATTGAAATGGGGGCCAATCACATTGGTGAAATTAAATTACTTTCAAAAATAGCTGAACCCAACTATGGATATATTACAAATTTTGGAAAAGCACATTTGGAAGGGTTTGGAAGTGAAAAGGGGGTAATAAAAGGAAAAAGTGAATTATATGATTTTCTAATTAGTAATTCCGGTTTTATTTTTTATAATTCGGATGATGAAAAACAAAATAATATATTATCTGAATACTCTAATAAATTTGGATTTAGTCAAAGAGAATCTGATTTTGAATACACTGTAATTTCAGATAATCCAAATATAATTTTGAATGTAAAAAATACCGCTATCGAAAGTACACTTTTTGGGAGTTATAACATACAAAATATTGTTTCAGCAGTTACTATCGGTTATTATTTTGGAATTAGTATTGAAAAAATTAAAGTAGGCATATCAAACTATATTTCATCTAATAATAGATCGCAAATAGTCAAAAAAGGCAGTAATAAAATTGTTCTTGATGCATATAATGCAAACCCTACAAGCATGACTTTAGCTATTCAATCTTTTAATAAATCAGATTTGAAAAATAAGATTCTAATTTTGGGAGACATGTATGAACTTGGTAAAGAAGAGGATAAATTTCATCAAGAGATTGTAGATTATTGTGAAGGCTTAGTAATCGATAGGGTTTTTTTAATAGGAGAAATTTTTTCTAAAACTAGTTTTACAGAAAAATTTATAAGCTGTAAAAATTATAAAGAATTACTTGACAACAAAGACTTCAAAAATATTATCAATTCAAATTTACTGATAAAGGGATCAAGAGGAATGCAGCTTGAAAAAATTGTTGATTTCATCTTTTAACTAATTACCAATTAGGGTAATAATTAGTTTTCTTTTTGAAGCATTATTTCTATGTTCACATAGATATATCCCCTGCCAAGTACCAAGCTGAGGTATACCATTTTTCACAGGGAAATTTACTGATGTGCCAAGTAAACTACTTTTTATATGTGAAGTCATATCATCGGGTCCCTCCAGTGTATGTTTAAAATAATCTCCATCTTCTGGAATCATTATGTTAAAATGCGTTTCAAAATCATCTCTAACAGATGGATCAGCATTTTCATTTATTGTTAGGCTTGCCGATGTATGTTTAATAAATACATTCACAATTCCTGACATTACAGGTAATTCGTTGACAATTTTATTAGTTATAATATGAAAACCTCTTTTGTAAGGACCAATAATAATTTCTTTTTGAAAAGTCATATTGCTAAGTAAACCAAAATTTAAGTAATAATTAACAATAAGAATAAGAAAATACGAACCATTTGGTATTAAATTTGCAAATCCATATATATGAGAAAATCTTTAGTTTCGATAGGATTTGGTTTGTTATTATTAATTGTAGGAATTTATGTTTCTAATTTAATAATTGATTTAAATAAAACTGAGCCCACCTACAACAATAATTCACTTACTTCCGTATATGTTGAAGTGGTTAAAAATGGTTCAAATAAAATAGAAATAGAAAGAAACGGTAAATTAAAGTCTTCAAATAGAATAAGCATAATAAGTGAAGTACAAGGAACTAAGAAAAAAAACAGAAATAAAAGCTTTAAGGAAGGAGTAAGCTTTAAGAAAGGTGAAACTTTAATTGAAATTAATTCTGCTGAATTTAATTCGACAGTAAAACAAGCAAGAAGCGAATTAAAAAACTTAATCGCATCTGTCTTACCAGATATCAAAATCGATTACACTGAAAATTTCAATGAATGGAAAAACTATTTCGATAATTTATCAGTTGAAAATCCAATTTCAAAACTACCTAATTCTTCCAGTGAAAAGGAAAATTTATTTTTGGTCGGAAGAGGGATAGAATCTGCATACTACAAAGTAAAGAATTTAGAAGAAAGATTGTCAAAATACAAAATGCAAGCACCTTTTGATGGAGTTCTAGTTAAAGGAAATATTTCTGAGGGAGGATACATTGTTCCGAATCAGGTACTAGGCGAGTTTATTGACCCAAACAACTTTGAAGTTGGTGTTAATATTCCTGTCAATCTCATTGAAAAAATTAAATTAAATCAAAGTGTTTCAATTATATCTAATGAGAACAAAAACACTATAACTGGTAAAATCAAAAGAATCAACCAAAAAGTTGATGAAATGACCCAAACAATTAAAATATTTATTGAGTTCAATAATAAGAACTTGTTTGAGGGTAAATTCGTTGAGCTTAAAATTCCGATGGGAATAATTCCTAATAGTCAAATTATTTCCAGATCATTACTGATAAATGATAACTATGTTTTTATTGCAAATGAAGACGACAAAATATCAAAAATTAATGTTACACCATTGTTTTATAATAAAGAAAATGTTATAGTTACAGGTATCAATGATGGTACTAGATTGATTACATCTAATGTTAGCGATATCTATGAAGGAATGAAAATTAAAGTTGTTCAAAGGTGAGAGGAATTATCAAATATTTTGTAGATCACAAAATTCCCGTTAATATTTTAATCATTTTTTTTATAATCTTTGGTATTGCTGGTACACTAGCATTAAAATCATCTTTTTTTCCGCTGATAAAACCAAAATATATTTCGATAAATTTTGCACTTCCTGGTGGTTCACCAAGTGAGATTGAAGAAGGAGTAGTTTTAAAAATTGAAGATAACCTTGAGGGTATTGCTGGTATTGAACGTGTTACATCGACATCAAGAGAGAATTCAGGAAGCATATTAATCGAAACTAACACCGATTATGAAATTGACGCAATAATATTAGAAGTAAAAAACGCAGTTGACAAAGTTTCTTCTTTTCCAATTGATCTTGAACCAGTTATCGTCTCAAAAATTGAAGAGCAGGAAGCAACAGTTATATTTTCACTTACAGGAAATAATATTGACTTATTATCCTTAAAAAATATTTCAAAAAAAATAGAAAATGATTTAAGAGATATTGACGGAATATCTCAAATAAAAGTATCTGGGTTTCCTGACGAAGAAATTGAAATTGCTATAAATGACAAAAAACTGATTGAATATGAATTGACATTTGCTGACATCTCCAAAGCTGTAAAAAGCTCTAATATTCTTATCAGTGGTGGTAACATTAAAACAAGTGATGAGGAATATTTAATCAGATCTAATAACAAAAATTACTATGCAAATGAACTAAATGATATAGTTATTAAGAATGATAATGAGGGTGGAATTATTAGACTTGGCGATGTTGCAGTAATTAGAGATCAATTTTCTGAAACATCAAATTCTAGTTTTGTAGATCTAAAATCTGCTGTTATTATATCAGTTTCAAGTACAAACAGTGAAGACTTATTAGATTCTGCAAAAAAAATAAATCTATATATAGATGATTTTAATTTGAAAAATAATGAACTAAAACTTACCCTTCTAAGAGATTATTCAATTGTTTTAAAGCAACGAACTAATTTGCTGCTGGAAAATGGAGGTATAGGAATTTTACTAGTATTAATATTACTATCAATTTTTTTAAATATTAGACTTGCATTTTGGGTAGCATTCAGTATACCAATTTCATTTTTAGGAATGTTAATATTTGCTGAACAGTTTGACATAACAATAAATTTAATGTCTCTGTTTGGGATGATAGTAGTTATTGGAATTTTAGTTGACGACGGAATTGTAATTGCAGAAAATATATATAGACATTACGAAAAGGGCAAAACACCAAAACAAGCAGCTGTAGATGGAACATTAGAAGTATTACCTGCAATTGTTTCTGCAATTGTAACTACAATCATTGCATTTTCAACATTACTTCTTCTTGATGGTGATGTTGGCAATTATTTTGGTGAAGTTGCTATGATTGTTATATTAACCCTTCTAGTTTCATTAATAGAGGCACTTCTATTATTACCGGCTCACTTAGCAAATTCAAAAGCTTTGAAAGACAGTAAGAAAAATAAAAATTCTAACGCATTTGATTTCTTTGAGTTTATGAGAAATATAAATCAAAGAGGTTATAAAATAATGAATTGGCTTAGGGATATTGTCTATACCCCTTTATTAAAATTCTCTCTAAAGTATAGATTCTTAAGTTTATCAGGATTTCTAGTTGCATTAATGCTTACTATAAGTTCTGTACAGGGTGGAATTATAGGGCTCGATTTTTTTCCAACAATTGCAAGTGATATTGTTACAGTTGACCTAAAAATGCCTTATGGAACAAATGAAAAAAAGACTGACTCGATAATTTCTTATGTTGAAAGCAAAGTAATTGAAGCAGGTAAAGAACTTGAAGATATTTACATGAAGGATGACAAAAGAAACCTTATTGAGTATATAAATAAAAATATAGGCTTATCTGCTGACAACATGTCCATGATAGTAGGTTTTGGGGATGTTGGTGGTTCTTCAACTGCATCTCTAGAAATTTATATGTTAGATAGTGAGGAAAGACCGCAATCCCTAAGAGCATCAATGCTGGCAAAATTAATCAGAGAAAAAACAGGAGAAATTGTGGGTGCTGAAAAGTTCATTGTTAATGATGCTGCTAATTTTGGAGGAAGTCCAGTCTCAATATCTATTATGAGTAATAATGTCTCTGAGCTTAAAAGCGCAAAAATCGAACTTGTTGAGAGCCTTAAAAGTAACCCGAGCCTAACGGATATATCTCATAATGACCCGGAAGGAACTCAGGAAATTAATATTAAACTCAAGGAAGACGCAAATCAAGTTGGCCTAAACTTAGTTAATGTAATGGGTCAGGTTAGATCTGCTTTTTTTGGAAGTGAAATTCAGAGACTTCAAAGAGGTGAAGACGAGGTAAAGATTTGGATAAGATTTGATAAAATTTCTAGATCATCAATTCAAACGCTTGATGATATGAAAATAATTACGCCATCAGGAAATAGAATTCCACTTAGAGAAATTGCTAGCTATGAAATTAAAAGAGGTGATATTGCTATTAACCATCTTGACGGTAAAAGAGAAATTCAAATTAATGCTAATTTAAGTGATCCAAATATTAGTGCTGCTGACATTGTTTTTGAATTACAAAGTAATTTAATTCCTGAAATCAAAAATAAATTTTCTTCGATAGGTGTATCCTTTGAGGGTCAATATAGAGAAGCTAATAAAACAATTAAATCAGCATACACAGTATTTCCTTTAGCGTTATTTTTAATTTTTACTGTTATTGGTTTCACTTTTAGAACATATAGTCAACCATTTTTACTTTTGATGCTAATTCCATTTAGTTTAACAACAGTTGCATGGGGACATTTATTTCACAATTTTCCAGTAAATGTAATATCTCTATTAGGAATAATAGCCCTTATCGGAATACTTGTTAATGATGGTCTTGTTTTTATCTCAAAATTTAACTCGAATTTAAAAGAAGGAATGGGTTTTGACGAATCTCTTTTCATAGCGGGAAGGGAAAGATTTAGAGCAATATTCCTGACATCTGTAACTACAATCGCAGGTCTTGCTCCTATTATCTTAGAAAAAAGTTTTCAGGCTCAATT
>CACOFE010000025.1 GCA_902626365.1 uncultured Bacteroidota bacterium
CGATTTAATTGATAATTGCCCCTTAATCTCAAATCCAAATCAAGTAGATAGTAACGGAGATGGAATTGGAGATATGTGCTCAGATATTGATGATGATGGCATTATAGATGCTCAAGACAATTGCCCTGTAAATTATAATCCAAATCAAATTGATAATGACGAGGATGGTATCGGAGATTCATGTGATCTTGTTGATTTTACATCATTGCCTTGTATTGATGGTTTTGCCGGTGAATATCCTTGTAATGGATATAATTTAATTGGTCATCTATCTATTGAAAATCTCAGTATTGATTTTGTTGAAAATACTAGGGTTAATGATTCATGGGGGTGGAAAGATCCTGAAACTGGAAAAGAATATGCTATTGTTGGTCTATCATCCCATACATCCTTTGTTGATATGAGTGACCCAGATAATTTATTATTAATTGGAGTTATTCCTACGGCCTCTGTAAACAGTATCTGGAGAGATATAAAAGTTTATAACAATCACGCATATATTGTAAGTGAAGCATCAAACCACGGAATGCAGATATTTGATTTGACAAGATTAAGAAATACAGAAAATATTCCAAGTGTTTTTTCTCCAGATTCGCATTTTACGGATTTTGGAAGAGCACATAATATTGTCATAAATGAAGAAACAGGTTACGCATATCCCGTTGGAAATCAAGATCCTGGAAGAAGTTTTACAAGAGACCCAGGACATGAAGGTGGCTTATTTGATGGAGGCCCAATATTTGTAAACATCCAAAATCCATTAGCCCCTGTTATGGAAGGCGGATTCAGCGATGCCGGCTATTGTCACGACGCTCAAGCAGTGGTGTATAATGGGCCTGATAATGAGCACATAGGTAAGGAAATTATAATAGGAAGTGACGCACAACATGTAGATATTATCGATGTTACAGATAAATCAAATCCGATACTTATTTCCACTATAGTATATGAAAATACACATTATACGCACCAAGGATGGTTAACAGAAGATCATAAATATTTTATTGTTGGAGACGAATTGGATGAAGCTGCTGATGGAATTAATACAAGAAGTATAGTTTTAGATTTAACTGACTTAGATAATCCACAATTACACTATGATTATTACGGACCAACATTGGCAATTGATCATAATGGTTACATTGTTGGGAATAGATTTTATTTAGCAAGCTATAAAGCAGGTTTGAGAGAAATTGATATCAGTCAAATAGAATCAAAACAGATGAGTGAAGTTGGTTATTTTGATTCTTATCCTCAAGGAGATGGGTCTGGGTTTAGTGGAGCATGGAGTGTTTACCCTTTCCACCAAAGTAGAAATATTATAATTAGCGATATACAAAATGGTCTTTTTGTTGTAAAAAGAGAAAATTAAATTATTTAATAAACCTATTATTGGAAATTATAAGAAAGTATGGCCATGGAACTGATAATGAAACTGCATAAATTATAGCACTAACATCTTCACTAAAAAAAAATGTTGATAAAAAGTAAATTATAGCAGAATAAATAGCAACATTAATCATAAATCTTCTAAAGAACTTTAAATAGTTTACCAAATCAAACTTACTTTTTTCATCCTCTGACATAGTATTATAACCAGCTAATAATAAATCTGCGTTGTTTTCATTTACAATATAACCACAAAAGGCAAGTAAAAATGAAACAAATAATACAATATAAATCATCATACAACGAAATTTATAATTTTTCCAGGAATTATTATAACTCTTTTGGGTTTATTCCCGTCTAATTTTTTTATAAAATTTTCATCGGAAAGAATAGCTTTTTCTATTTCTTGTTTTGTTAAATCAGTGGATAATTCAATTTTATATTTTAATTTTCCATTAATTGAAACAGGGTATATTTTAGTGTTATCTTGTAAGTATGATTCAATGTAATCTGGAAAGCTTGAGAAAATTACAGATTCTGTATTACCAATTTGCTGCCAAATTTCTTCACAAATATGAGGAGCAAAAGGGGATAACACTATTAATAACGGTTCTAAAATTTCTTTACTTCTACATTTTTGTGCAGTTAATTCATTCACCGTTATCATTAATGTTGAGACTGCCGTATTGAAAGAAAAAGTCTCTATGTCAGAAGAAACCTTTTTAATACATCTGTGTAAAATTTTTAATGAATCTTCACTTGGTTTTGAATTATCTATTCTTAGTTCATCGGAATTAAAATAAAGTTTCCAAAACTTTTTTAGGAAATTGTGAACACCCGAAATTCCGGCGGTATTCCAAGGCTTAGATTGTTCAAGTGGGCCAAGAAACATTTCATACATCCTCAGAGTATCAGTCCCAAATTTTTCACATATTTCGTCAGGATTAACAACATTATATTTTGATTTTGACATTTTTTCAACTTCTCTATGAACCTTAAAAACTTTATCAAACTCAAAAACTCCTTCGTTAAATTGAGGATTTTCTTTTTTTAATAACTCTATATCTAATTCGTTTTTTTCGTTAACATATTTAATATCAACCAGAATTTTTTGAGTGCTATATTTATTTCCCAATTCAGATGAAACATATCCAGTCTGATTAGTTTTTCTAAAAATATAAGCGCTATTTCCTAAAATCATTCCTTGATTGACCAGCTTCTTAAATGGTTCTTTTGTATTAACGTAACCTAAATCATATAACACCTTATGCCAAAATCTAGAATATAATAAATGTAAAACGGCATGCTCTGCCCCACCAATATATAAATCAACTGGCATCCAATATTTTATACTATCTTCCGAAGCAAACTCTGATTGGTTATTTGGATCCAAAAATCTTAAATAATACCAACAAGACCCAGCCCATTGAGGCATGGTATTGGTTTCTCTAAAATATTTACTGCCGTCAATCGAGACAGATTTCCATTCAATATTCCTAGCCAAAGGTGACATACCATCATCTGTTGGGAGATATGAATCAACCTCAGGTAGCTCAAGAGGTAAATCTTTTTCGTCAACTGCTTTTGTACCAGCTTCAGAATGTAAAATTGGGATAGGCTCACCCCAATATCTTTGTCTTGTAAATATCCAATCTCTTAGCTTATAGTTTATAGTCTTTTTTCCTTGTCCATTTTTTTCTAAAATCTCTGTAACTACTTCTTTAAATTTTATGCTATCCATTCCATTAAAGTCACCCGAGTTAATAATCTCACCTGACCCGGAGTAAAACTCCTCATCACTTTTTATAACTTTTAATATTTCAAGATTAAACTTATTTGCAAACTCAAAATCTCTTTCATCATGAGCTGGTACTGCCATTATTGCTCCAGTTCCATAACCATATAAAACATAATCAGAAACCCATATTGGTATTTTACTTTTTGACATAGGGTTAATCGCATATGACCCAGTGAATACACCTGTTTTATTTTTTTGATTCTCCTGTCTTTCAAGATCACTTTTTGACAAAGCCTTTTCTTTGTATTTGTTTATTTCTTTTTTTTGATCTTCTGTTACAATTGAGTCAACAACCGGATGCTCTGGTGCAAGCACCAAATATGTAGCTCCAAAAATAGTATCCGGTCGTGTAGTGAATACTTCAATTTCATTATTTGCATCAACTTTAAAACTTATTTCGGCGCCAGATGATCTACCTATCCAATTTCTTTGTGATGTTTTAATAGATTCAGGCCAATCTAAAGTATCTAAATCATCCAGGAGTCTATCAGCATAATCAGTTATTCTCATAACCCATTGTTTCATTGGTCGGCGAATAACAGGATATCCACCCCTTTCACTTAACCCACCAATTACCTCCTCATTTGCAAGCACTGTACCTAATTCTTCGCACCAATTAACATCTATAGTATCAATATATGCTAATCGCTTATTATCTATAAATCTTATTTTTTCTTTTTCGCTTAAAGTTTCAGGGATATTTAATTCAGAAATATTAACTGCCTTATTTTTTTCTTTATCAAAGTAGGAATTATAGAGTTTTAAAAAAATCCATTGAGTCCACTTATAATAGCTGCTGTCACTAGTCTTTATCTCTCTACTCCAGTCATATGATAAACCTAGTCTGTTTAATTGTTCTTTAAACCTTACGATATTATTCTCAGTTGTAATTTTGGGATGTTGACCTGTTTTTATTGCATATTGTTCAGCAGGCAATCCAAATGAATCAAACCCCATTGGGTGCAAAACATTAAAGCCCTTTGTTCTTTTGTATCTTGAAATTATATCTGATGCAATGTATCCAAGAGGATGTCCGACGTGTAATCCCGATCCAGACGGGTATGGAAACATGTCAAGAACATAATACTTTGGTAAATCAGATTTATTGTTTGCTTTATAAATCTTTTTTTCATGCCAATATTTTTGCCATTTTTCTTCTATACTTCTAAAATTGTATTCCATCATATTTATATTGACCCAAAAAAACAAATTTACATTTTATACTAACAATAGAAAACCTTTTTAATTATTGATTTCTTCATTACTTTTATGTGCAAATCATTAATAAATTTTCAATTTGATGAGAAATATCAAAAATAGAAGACTTTTTACATCTTATGTTTCAATTACAGTAATAATGTCTATAGTATTATTCTTGTTTGGTTTTTTTGGTATTTTCTTCATCAGTTCTAATTCAATTGCAAACTCATTTAAAGAAGATTTTTCGGTTTCAATTTTCTTTAAGGAAAATGCTAAAAAAATAGAAATAATTCAACTGCAAAATGAACTTTTGATGAGTAGTTACATTCAAAAATTAAAATACATTTCTAAAGATGATGCGTTATTGATTATGAAAGAAGAATATGGACAAGATTTTATTCAGGAACTAGGGTTTAATCCACTTGTTAATTCCATCGACATTAATCTAAAAAGTGAATTTGTTGAAGCCTCTTCTTTAGATAGTATTTCTGCTATAATTAGTAAGAAAAAATATGTTGATGAAATCACCTATGATAAAAATTTAATTAATTCAATTAATAATAATATTAGAAGAGTCTCATTATGGCTTATGCCTTCAATTATGATTTTATCGATAATTACATTTTTAGTTATTAATAGCTCAATAAGGCTTTCAATCTATTCTAACAGACAACTAATAAAAACAATGCAACTTGTCGGGGCAACTAAAAGTTTTATAAGAAGACCATTTATAAGAACTAATATTTTATTGAGTATAATTTCTTCATTAATATCAATATCTATACTAATTTTATTCATATACTATATTGATTCAAATATTTCTTTTGTTGAAAATATTAAATTACAATCATTAATTATGTTATTTATAATTATCATAAGTTTTGGTTTAATTATTAGCTATATTAGTACGTTCTTAGCAACACAAAATATTTTAAAAATAAAGGCCGATAATTTAGATGTTTAATCATGAAAAAGAAAAAAGAATTTTTATTTGATAAAACAAATTATAAATATGTAATAATTGGCATTTTTTTTATAATTGTTGGCTTTATTTTAATGTATGGTGGAGGAAGTGATGATCCTAATGTATTCTCTGAAGAAATTTACAGCTTTAGAAGAATTCGAGTTGCCCCTGCAATGATATTAATAGGTTTTGGGATTCAAGTATATGCTATTCTTAAATCTCCAAAAAAATAAAAATGAATGAAATTGACGCTGTCATTCTTGGTATTATTCAAGGGTTAACCGAGTTTTTACCTGTCTCTTCCAGCGGTCACTTAGAAATTGCAAGGACATTACTTGAAACGGATCAATTACCTTCTGATAACCTACTAATGACTTCCGTTTTACATTTTGCAACAGCACTAAGTACCATTATTGTCTTTAGGAAGGATATTACGGGTTTATTTTTTGGTATGTTAAGCAAAGAAGATAAAAATAGCAAACTATATGTTATAAAAATTTTGATTGCTATAATACCAGCTGGAATAGTTGGTTTTTTGCTTAGTGACAAAATAGAATTTCTTTTTTCAGGGAATATGAAATTGGTTGGAGTAATGCTGATTATCACAGGAGTATTACTTTTTCTTACAAAAATCTCAAAAGCAAAAAATTTTAAAATAAGTAATAAACATGCATTTATTATAGGTTTATCACAAGCACTTGCCGTTATTCCTGGTATTTCTAGGTCTGGAGCAACAATATGTACTTCAATTTTTTTAGGAAATAATAAACGTGAGGCAGCAAAATTTTCTTTTTTAATAGTTATTCCTGTAATATTAGGTGCAATTCTGAAAGATGTATTATCTGGAGATATGTTTAATAATGATATTGAATTTGGGATTATAATGATTGGTTTTATTTCTTCATTTATTACAGGAATATTGGCTTGTAAACTAATGATAAAAGTTGTTGCAAATAATAACCTGATATATTTTAGTTTTTATTGTTTTATTTTAGGTTTATTGTCAATACTTATTATTTAAATATATGAGCTTAGATTTTCAGACGGGTGAAATGATTCTTATTGATAAAGAATTAAATTGGACATCATTCGATGTGGTTAGTAAGCTTAGAAATTCTATTAAAAAGAAGTTAAATATTAAAAAAATTAAAGTTGGACATGCGGGCACTTTAGATCCTCTTGCAACGGGCCTATTAATTATTTGTACTGGTAAAATGACCAAAAGAATTGACGAGTTTTCAGGACTAAATAAAACATATACAGGAAAAATCACTATTGGCTCTACTACCCCTTCTTATGACTTGGAAACCAAACCTAATGTGTTCTATCCTACTGATCATATCGATGAGAATTTAATAATTGAAACAGCAAAAAAATTTGTCGGAAAAATTGATCAAAAACCACCAGTTTTTTCAGCTGTTAAAAAAGATGGAGTTAGACTATATAAGCTTGCTAGAAAAGGTGTGAAAGTTAAAGTTGAAAAAAGAGAAATAATAATTCATGATTTTTTAATTAAGTCTGTCAATTTTCCAGAAATTGAGTTTTCACTGACTTGTAGCAAAGGAACCTACATAAGATCACTTGCTCATGATTTTGGGAAAGAATTAGGTTCAGGTGCTCATCTTTCAGAACTAAGAAGAACATTTATTGGCGATTACTCAATAGATAATTCTCTGAAATTAATGGAATTCATAAGAAATATTTGATTTTAAAATTTAATTTCTTTTGAGTGAATATCAGTTGATTTGTCATAAGGAATATTGTCCAAAATCAACTTAATTGCTCTTTTACGAGCGTCTATTTTTCTATCTGCAAGTATAATATTCCATGGAGCTATTTTTGTATTAGTTTTCTTGAACATTTTGTCTTTGAATTTGGTGTATTCATCCCACAAATCTTGAGCTTTACTATCAACATCTGTAAATTTCCATTTCTTTAATAAACTATTTTTTATCTCCTTAAATCTCTTTTTTTGGGTTTCTTTTGAAATTGAAAAATAAAATTTTAGAAGAAGAATATTATCATCTATTATCATTTTTTCAAAATCATTTACATGTCTCATAAAATTTTCATATTGTTCTTTTGAACAGAAACCATTAACAGGCTCAACAACTGCCCTATTATACCATGATCTATCAAAAAAAACAATCTCACCATTTTTTGGAAAGTGCTCAACATACCTTTGGAAATACCACTGCCCCTCTTCTGACATTGAAGGTTTAGGAAGTGCTACTACTTTAAGTTTCCTAGGATTTAAGTTTTGTATCGTCCTTCTGATGGCTCCCCCTTTACCAGCTGAATCTCTTCCTTCAAATAAAATGACTATTTTTTTATTTTTTTCTGAAACCCAATTTTGGAGCTTGATCATTTCTGTTTGAAGCTTTTTAAGATCCCTTTCAAATTTTACATACCTGAGAGTCTTAGAAAGAGATGTATTATCTCTTGAAAGTAAATCAATAAGTCCTTTATTTTTATTTAAAAATTTTAAATCTTTTTTTGAAAAATTAACCTGTTTATCTTTTTTAATATGTTTTGGCTTTTCTGTTGAATAGAAAGGTTTTTTAAAGTTTTTAAATTTAGAAAGTACATACTTTATTGAATTTATCCTTGCCTCTAATTTATTATTACTGTCAATAATTTTCCATGGAGCATGTTCTGAATTTGTTTTCAAAAACATTTTTTCTTTATAATCGGTATATACATCCCATCTCTTCTGACCTTCCATATCAACTTCACTAAATTTCCATGTTTTCAGAGGGTTAGATAAGCGATTTACAAATCTAAATTTTTGTTCATCTTTAGTAATAGAGAACCACAGCTTAATTAGTATTACACCATCATCAATCAACATTTTTTCAAAATCATTGACCTGATTTATAAATAACTCATAATCACTTTTTTCGCAAAAGCCCATAACCGGCTCAACTATAGCCCTATTATACCAGCTTCTGTCATAGAATACTATTTCACCTGGATTTGGAATTTGTTCTAAATATCTTTGAAAATACCATTGACCTCTTTCAACTTGTGTAGGTTCAGCTAAAGCAACAACACGTGAATTTCTTGGGTTTAAGTGTTCTACAAACCTTTTGATTGCACCACCTTTTCCAGCAGCATCTCTACCTTCAAAAATTATGCATACTCTTTTATTATTTTTACTAATCCAATTTTGAAGGTTAACTAAATCAATTTGTAATTCGATGATTTTTCTATTGTAGTCGCTTTTTTGGATAATTTTTTTATAGCGTTTCTTGGATAACTTTTCCTTTAATATTGACAGAAAAATTTCTCTTTCGTTATGCTTATTTAATTCATCAATTGACAACATAGTTTTAGAACGGAAGATCGTCTAAGTCCTCATCATTTGTTTCGGATGCAGGTTCAAATGGACTTAAATTATCAAGTGGAGGTAAATCTTCATTTATATCTGATTTATTTTCAGTTAATTCGATTCTCCAACCCTGAATGGAATTAAAATATTTTATCTCTTTTGTTTGTGGATTTTCCCACTCCCTTCCCCTTAAGTTAATATTAACTTTAACATTTTGACCAACCTCAAAACTGTTTAAAAGATCTGTTTTGTCTTGGACAAATTCTATTGACAATGTTTGAGGATATTGCTCATCGGTTGTTAAAACTAATTCCCTTTTCTTAAAAGTTGCACTAATTTCTTGAACTTCTCCAATAACTTTAATTGAACCCTGTACTTCCATAAATTTTTTTAATAGCAAATATGAAGATAGATAATAATTAAGAATTATTGAAGTTTAATTTATATATTAACTAACCTGTTATTTATTTTCAGTAAGTTTAAATCTCAATGAAAAAAAATATTTTTAATAAAAATTGGTTAATAATCTTAATATCATCATTTATCGTTGGTGTTATTTTATGGAATACCTATGTATTTGTAAACAACTTCAAAATTGAAGAAAGAAACAAAATGGAGTTATGGTCTTTAGCAACTCTTGAGTTAATAGATATTGAAGGGGAAATCTCAAATTTAACACTTGAAGTTCTAAAGAAAAATAAAACCACCCCCATGATAAAAGTTGATAATAATGGTGCAATTGAAATTAATAATATTGATGGTTTAAACAAGTCTGATTCTCTTGAGATAAATAATTTGATAAAAAAATTTAGTTCAGAAAATGAACCCATAAAAATATTACTCGCTGGAGAACATATTTCTACATTATACTATGGTAATTCAGGCCTACTCAACAAGCTAAAATTTTATCCTTCAGCTTTACTATTAATAGCTGCATTATTTGGTTTTTTTGCCTTTCTATTCTTTAAAAGCTCAAAAATTGCAGAAATTAACATGTTATGGTCCGGTATGGCAAAAGAAACAGCCCATCAAATAGGAACTCCGTTAACCTCACTTATGGGTTGGCTTGAACTACTAAAAACATCATCAAATAAAGATCAATATCTAGAAGAGGTTGAAAAGGATTTAGAAAGGTTAAATATTATTTCGGAAAGGTTTAATAAAATTGGATCTAAACCAAAGCTCACTAAAGAAAATATTTGTAAAGAAATTGAGAAAACCATAAGTTATCTTAGGGCAAGATTAAGTAACAAAATTTCATTAGAATTTGAACATCCAAAAGACGAAATAATTGTTTATTTAAATAATCAATTATTTAGCTGGAGTTTAGAGAATATCATTAAAAACAGTATTGATTCAATAAAAGATAGTGGAAAGGTTAAAATAAGTATTATTGAAGATAATGAATACTTGAAAATTTATATTTCTGATGATGGAATTGGGATAAAGCAATCATTAAAAAATAAGATTTTTAACCCTGGAGTAACCACTAAGGAAAGGGGTTGGGGTCTAGGTCTATCTCTCTCGAAAAGAATAATTGAAGAATACCACAAAGGGGAAATTAAACTAATAGAGTCAATTGTTGGGCAAGGAACAAAAATGCTTATTAAATTAAAGGCCGTTAAATGAATCAGATATCAGTTTGGCAGTTACAGTAAAATCAGATTTAATAATGTCAACCTTTTCTGAAAAATTTGCATCTTTCATCTCATTTATTGGTATTAAATGAACATGAACGTGTGGAACTTCAAGCCCAATTACAGACATCGCCACCTTTTTGCATTTAATCACCTTTTTAATTGATTTAGCTACTTTACGAGAAAATAACATGAGATTTTTATATGTTTCCTCGTCTAAATCCAAAATATCATCAATTTCAACTTTGGGAATACATAATGTATGACCAATTGAATTAGGGCTAATATCTAAAAACGCTAAAAAATCATCATTTTCTGCTACCCTATAACATGGTATTTCTCCATTAATAATTTTACTAAATATTGTAGGCATTTATCTTGTGATTTCTAAAACTTCAAAATTAATGACTCCACTTGGAACATTTATCTGAGCAATTTCGCCAACAGATTTTCCAAGTAATCCCTTACCAATAGGAGAATTAACAGATATTTTACCCTTTGCTAGGTCAGCTTCACCGTCAGCTACAATTGTGTAATCCATAATCATATTATTTACCTGATTCTTAATTTTTACTTTGGATAAAACAAGAACCTTAGAGTTATCGAGTTGGGATTCATCTATTACTCTAGCATTTGAAAGAGTTTCTTCCAACTTTGAAATTCTCATTTCAAGCATTCCTTGAGCTTCTTTAGCAGCATCATATTCGGCATTTTCACTCAAATCTCCCTTATCTCTAGCCTCTGCAATTGCATTTGAAGCTTTTGGTCTCTCAACATCTTTAAGATGATTTAATTCTTCTTTTAACTTTTTAAGACCTTCAGCAGTATAATATGAAATTTTACTCATATCAATAATTTTTAGTTTGTTCTCTCTTATAAAAGAAAAATCTCGCTTCCACGAGATCTATCTCAAATATACAAAATATTTAAATCATACTTATTTATTGTATTTTTATCAGATGAGACTTAGTAAAATAATATCATTTGTTACTTTATTATTAATTATTGGGTGT
>CACOFE010000026.1 GCA_902626365.1 uncultured Bacteroidota bacterium
AGATTAAATCCAACTGGAATTTTTTCTAAAATTATATCTTTTTTTGAAAAAAAATCTAAAAAAAGTGCTGATTACTCAATTAATATCAACCATCAGAATATTGAAGGGCTGTCCTTAAATAACTCGTCTGATGAAACTCTTCTCAGGATAAATCAAGATAAAATTGGTGTAAAAACTGATGAACCCGCTTACGACCTGCATATTAATGGTGCTTTAGCTTCAAATTTTAGAGTAGGTACTTATGCAAGTGGAAGTATTCCTGCAAATGGGAAATGGCACAAAATAATTGAAAATTTAGATGCGATTAACATTTTTGAGATTGTCGCTACTGCTTCCGGAGAAATCAACTCTGGAAATTACTCTGCACTTCATGCAATAGCTTTATCAACTTTTGGAGGTTCAAAATCAAGGTCCAAAATTAAAGTTTTAAATGCATATTGGAATGGATATGGATTTTTAGGTAAAATTTTTAGTAAAAGAAAAATAAAAATTAGATGGGGTGGTACGCTTCATAATTATTTTCTAGAAATGAAAACATCTGGTGATTGGGAGATTAACAGCAAGACCAACAAACCTTATCAGCTAAAATTTAATATTACAAGATTAAATATTTGATGAAAAGAAAAAATGTATTAAATACAGATCCATATCCAACTAAAAGTCAGAGATATGATGAATTATTGAATGAAGGTATTTCTTTAATTCAAAAATTTTCAGGAGATAAATGGACTGATTATAATTATCACGACCCTGGGATAACCATCCTAGAACAATTGTGTTATGCTATAACTGATATCGGATACAAAACAAATTTTAATATTCAAGATATTCTAATTTATGGTCAAGATGAATTTGACTATGAAAAAAATAATCTCTTTTATTCACCTGAAAAAATTTTCCCATCATCTCCAGGAACTATTAATGACTTTAGAAAGTTGTTAATTAGTAATATTTCCGAAATAAATAATGCTTGGATAATTACAGATCCAAATAAAAATTTTGATATTCATGGGTTGTATGACATAAAAATTCAACTAAATGATAATGTTAAGAAAGAAAATTTCAATAAAATAATTGAGAAGACAAAAAAACTCTTAAATAATAACAGAATTCTATGTACTGATTATGGTGGTATTAAGATATTAGAAAAAGATATTGTTAGTATAACTGCAAATATCGAAATCGATTCATTCTATGTGGGTGAAGAAATTCTTGCTAAAATTTTTGTTGATATTGAAAACAGATTAAACAGTAAGGTTAAGTCTATTGGTTTTGAATATTTTGAAGATATGGAAATTAGCCCATTAGAGATATTTCAGGGATTGAAAACCGCAAACGGAGTTATACTTGATAAAAATTTAAATGATAAAACAAATCAAATATATGTTTCTGAAATAATTGAAATCATAAAGAGAATTGAAGGTGTAGCAAAAGTTGAAAATTTCCAAATATATAAGAACGGTATAAAAATATTTGATGACATTATTACATTTTCTGAAAATACATATCCATCGCTTGAGAGCCATGAACAGTATTTTTCAAAAAATTCAATTAGTGATATGATTTTTTTCAGAAATAATTTTAAGTATACAATCGATAAAGTTATATTTTATCAAATTTATGATTCAATATCTTCCGAGGACAAAATTGCGATTTTAAACAAATATAAAGTTAATCCAATTCCAAAAGGAAGGTTTAAAATATCTGATTTTGAAAAATATTATTCAATTGTTAACGAGTTTCCTTCACTATACGGCTTGAAAGAAAAAGAGTTGGATCCTATGGCATCAAATACTAGAGTTGCCCAAATGAAACAACTAAAGGCTTACTTATTTTTGTTTGACCAGCTTATGGCTAGTAACGTTTCTCAACTTTCAAATATTCGTAATTTATTTTCAATTGATGATTCTAGCAAAACCTTTTATAATCAAACCCCTAAAGATATTTTTGGATTAGATGAGTTGCTTAAAGACAAGGACCAATATGAAAAAAATATTCAAAAATATTCTGAAAGTCATGAATTGTATTTTGAGAGAAGAAATATGTTTATTGATCATTTGTTGTCAAGATTTGGTGAAAGTTACAATTCTGAAATTTTAATGAATATTTATAAATTCTACAACCCAGACAAAAACGATTTTGAAGTAAATGCATACGGAATTAATGCCAAGAAAAAATATGCCTCAAAAATCATAGAGCTTGGAATGAATAGAAACAGAGCTTCCAATTATTTAGTTAAAGAAGATATTTCTGGTTTTGAAAATAGAATTAAGCTTTTGTTAAATATTGATAGAAAAACTCCTTTGCCATTGGTGAATTTTAACAAAGATAATTTTGAAATTATTCAGAAAAATATATGGAAAGTAAAATCTGAGAAAATAGATAACTCTAAGGTTAATGTCCTTCAACTTCCATTCACATGCTATTCAAAAGGAAAAGTAAACTTTTATTTAAATAACTATGATGCTTTTAAAGACATCTTTGCTAACGGTATTAGTAGAAATAGCTATAAAATAGCTAAAATAGGTGAATATTATAATATCTTATACCAATCAGAAGACATAGAATATTTGGTGAAAATATGTAGAATGGATTCAGAATATGAATGTGTTGATAAAATTGATTATATAATTAAAAATATCACAAGTTTAACCTTGGAACATGAAGGTTTTATTTCCATTGAGCATATTTTGTTAAGACCTTCTGAGGTTAATGATTATAAAATGACTGTTTCCAAAAATGATAATAAAATAATTTTTGAATCAATTTTAAGTGACAGTTTTAAAGTTTTGGTAAACCTTAGAGATAATTTAAATGACTTGTTAAAAGATCGATCAAACTTTTCAATTCATAAAAATGCCTCCGGCAATAATTCATACAGGATTAGCATATTTGACTCGATGGACAAGAAAATACTTATCAGTAAAAAATCCTTTGAAAAAAGGAAAGATGCAAAAAATTTAATTGACGAAATCATTTTAGATGACTCAAAAAAATTAAAGGTTAATATCATCGCAGAAAATAAGTTAAACAACACCTTTCCTGATGAGTTTAACTATTCAAATGAAATATCACTTATCATACCAGAATGGCCTTTTAAATTTCAAAACTTAGAGTTCAAAAAATATTTTGAAGAAATGATTTTAAAATATCTGCCCTCAAACATAAAATGCAATACTTTGTATTTAAACTATCATGATTACAGGGAATTTATAAATCAATACTTAAAATGGAAAAATGCCAAGAGGTTAGAGAATAAAAAGATTGATAAACTTTCGCTGGGATTAATTCAGCTAATTTTAAAATTAAAACATGGCTGAAATAAAAATAAAAAAAATTTTATTTGAATTTGATGCTGAATCTAAAGATTCATATGAATTAATCTCTAACTATATTTCAAAAAAAACCGTAACAGATTTAGATTTGATTATAAATAGGTCAGTACAGAACTCTGGATTAGAATCACTTAAAATTGAGAGAATTGAATTAAATCTTCCAGAAATTTATATAAATGAACTATACAACCTAAATAACCATCTTGAGTTTTTACTTTCTGAAGAGTTGAAAAAAATTTTTTCAAAAGGCTTAACTGAAAATTTAAATTATGAAAGAAATATTTACAATCTTATAGCAGAGTATTATAATACCAAAATTTTACCCTGGTGGTTTAACAAAGAATTACTAAACGATGCTTTTTTAAAAAATCAAAATAAAAATCTACTCATTGAGCTAACAAAAGACTATAAATTTTTTAAAAAAATTTATAGTCTTTTAGGTACTGATAAAATAAACACTTTGTTAAGAGATCAGATAACCGACTACGCTTTTTTTAAAAAAATAAATAAGACAAAGAAGTTGTTCTCGAAAAGCTTCAATAAAATTAATAAT
This sequence comes from uncultured Bacteroidota bacterium, assembly GCA_902626365.1. Classification (GTDB taxonomy): domain Bacteria; phylum Bacteroidota; class Bacteroidia; order Flavobacteriales; family Flavobacteriaceae; genus MED-G13. The sequence continues at coordinate 3,889 of CACOFE010000026.1, forward strand.
CAAGAATCATATATTCTTTATGAATCAATATTAGATTACACTAAAATTAAATATCAAAATTTACCTATACAAGACGTTATTTCAGATGATTTTAAATTGAATAGTGTCTCAGATGATCAATTGTTAACAAAATTCAATCATTATTATAAATCGGTTAAAAAAGGCAAAGGATATTTTTTCTATGAAAAACAAATTTCCAATCTTGAGTTCGTTGAAAACTATTTAAAAGTCGTCATTGATAATAAGTTTGATTTTTTGAAAAAAAATCAAATTGAAGATAAAATATTCTCAAATCAATATTATTTTTTAGAAGGTTTATTAAATATAAAGGACGATAGGCTATTTGTTGTAATCGCTGATATGTCAATCTCTGGTGAAAAGTCGGCAGAAATTAAAAAACTGATTGAAAATATAAATAATGATTTTTTCAATATTGAAAAGAAGTTTGTTTCTTTTCATCAAAAATTTGAAATCTCTAAACTTTCAACACAAAAAATAAAATTACTCAGTAGATTAAATTTTTTCAAATGGATAAGTTCTTCTTTTACTAACAATTTCGATGAGTCAGCTTTTTTCAATGTTATGATCAATGATATGATTAAACATATTTCATTTAAAAAAGAAAAAATATTTAAAATCAAAGATCGTGACAAAAAAAATATATCTGAGCCTCAACTCAGTATGATATATTCACTAAAAAATTCTTACTTGTTTTATAACATTTCTAAAAATCTTGCTGAGGAAATTAGGTATGAGAATACATATTTAACTTTACTACTTAACAAACAAAATAAATTTTGGATTCAGAGAAATGTAATTGATGATGTTGAATTAATTAATTTTTTTAAAATACTCTTTGAAAAAAATAAATTAGAAAAACTAAAGTCTTTAGTATTCAATTCCGATGTATTTAATCTTATTAAGAAAAAAACAAAATTAGGTCAATTATTTTTAAATTTTTTAGGATTCGATAGTATTAACTTTTCGTTTACCCATCATGAAATTAAATCATATTTCATGAATTTTTATAATAATGAACGTCTTATAGAAAAAAAATATGATGATAATCTTTTGTCTGAAAATCAAATTACAAGCACAAAGTATAATAAAAAACTAAATCAAAAATTAACAGCGAAACGCACCTTAATTAAGACTAGAGCTGGTCAAAATTTAAATATTAAATTAATCGAGGATGAGTTAAGAGATGATTCTATGCCTAAAGAATACTTAAACATAGAACAATCAAAAAAAGATACAACGGTAAAGCCATTATCAAGTGAAAAACTAAATCAAAAATTTACAGACCAAGAGCTTACAAAAAGGTCTACATCTCAACAAAATTTAAATATTAAATTAACACAAGATGAAATATTAGGCCATGTTAATAATAAGAATAATTTTAGTGTAACTACTAAAGACGAAGACACTGAGGATGAATATGTTTCTCAACCAGATATAATCGATAATTTAAATGACAAAGATTACATAGGTTTAAATGATATAAAAAGTATACACAAAGAACTCAATTTGATCTCATATTTCATTGAATTTGAGTCATTTCCTTATGATTCCAAAAAAATAACATTAAATCAGTTAAGGACAATTTACAATAAGCTTTTAATTACTAAAAGCCCTTTGGTTAGAAAATATCTATTTAACTGGTCAAAATCTTACATAAAATTGCAAAGATTATATTCTATTTTATTTGATAATAATCAAGAACCAATTCAAATAGTGAAGTTAGCTGATTCAATATTAAACATGGTTTATCCTGACTTGCCATCTCATTTAGATTTTGCATTTGATTTTTATAAGAATTTTAAATTGATAAGTGACGAAGAAAATGAGGAACATATTAGTTTACAATATAGATTGAATAAGATCCTGCTTTTTTGGCCCAAGTACTCTTATGTGATAAGAAATTCAGCAGATTTAATAACAAAAGTTTTCTTCAATGATTTTGAAATTAAGCCTGAAAAAATTTATTTATCTGAAAAAGTTTTGGAAAGTTTTCAATTTGTTACTAGTCCCAGAAAAAAAATATTTCTTCAAAAAATTATTCAGAGTATTAATAAGCAAATTGAAAATAAAGACACTCAAATGCCAATTGTTAATAACGATATTGAAAATGAGTTAGAGGAAGGTATATTAATCAACAACAGTGGCTTAATACTATTTTGGCCATTTCTAAAAACCTTATTTGTTAGGCTCAATCTATTTGACGAAGCAACAAACGATTTTAAAAATAAGCTTTCTATTGACAAAGCTATATTAGCAACTGACTATATTGTTAATGGAACTGAATCAAAAGAAAAAGATTTTGTATTAAATAAAATTTTATGTGGTGTTGATTTAGATTGGGAGCTAGATCTTGATAATAAAATCAATGATTATGATATGGGTGTTTGTGATAGTGCTATTAATGCTGTTATAGTTAATTGGGAGAAGGTTAATTCTGTTCAAACATTAAGAGATTGGTTTTTGAAACGTGAAGGATTGATAAAAGAGGAAGATGAGTCATATGTGTTAACTGTCACTAATAAGCCATTTGATATATTTTTAAAAAATATCAAATATGGATTTGGTTTAGTTAATTATAGTATACTCAAAAAGAAAATTATTGTAAATTGGAAATACTGATTTATGAAAAATAAAAGTAAAATAATACAAAGTAATTCATTTACTTTAAAAAGTGAATTGGATTGGTTGATAAAACTTATTGACTACAGGTTAGAGGTATACTTTAAACTAAATAAAAAAACCGTTGAATTCCCTGAGCCCAATCCGATAAATAACGATAATAGCTTTTACGCAAAATGGATTAGGGATAATAGTTTAGATAAATTTGAGAGGTTGATAGTGATTAGTTCAATTGCTAATTTATTTTTCCCTGAGGTTTTCGATAAATTTTTAATAAAAAATAAAGGACTAGACAAAAGATTTACAGAGTTTGGAGGAAAATTAGACTCCGACAAATCACGTTTTATTCCCACATTTTCGACATTGTGTTTTATTTTTTATGGAAGAGACTTTGAATATGTTTTTGAATCCCAAAATATTTTTGATAAAAATTATAAGTTAAATAAAATAGGAGCAATTTATCTATCTGGAAATGAGAATGACCATTTGAAGTTTAGTCAAGTCATTAATTTAGATGAAGAGATCGTTAAATTAATTACATTAGGAGAGAAATACAGGCCGAACTATTCTAGTAATTTCCCGGCGAAACTTCTGTCTACATCAATGAACTGGAAAGATTTAGTTCTGAATCCAATAATTATGGAAGAGGTTGAAAATATTAATGCCTGGATTGAATATAAAGAAGACATTAATAAAAGTAAAGTTTTACAAAATAAAATTGGTAAAGGATATAAATGCCTTTTCTATGGGCCTCCCGGAACAGGTAAGACATTAACAGCTACCTTGCTTGGAAACAGAAATGATATTGACGTGTATAGAATTGACTTATCGCAGGTTATTTCAAAATATGTTGGTGAAACAGAAAAGAATCTTTCAAGAGTTTTTGATATAGCAGAAAATAAAAATTGGATTCTCTTTTTTGATGAGGCTGAATCCTTGTTCTCAAAAAGAACATCTGTTGGAGATTCAAAAGATAGATTTGCAAATCAACAAACTGCCTATCTGCTTCAAAGAATTGAAGAGTACTCAGGTTTAGTTATTTTAGCAACTAACCTAAAACCTAATATAGATAGAGCTTTTTCAAGAAGAATTCAATCCACTATTAATTTTTCTATTCCTACTTTCTTTGAAAGAAAAACTTTATGGGGTAATTTCTTAAACGATATTTCAGATCTGCCCGAAAAATCAATTAATCGATTTTCTAAAGATTATGAAATTAGTGGTGGAAGCATTAAAAATGTAATTCAATATGCTTGGCTCTATTCTAAAAGGAAAAAAGATAAAATAAAGGATGAGCACATAATACAAGGAATAAAAAGAGAGCTAATGAAAGATGGTAAATCTGTCGAAATTAATAATTAAGGATGCCTGAAGAATTAGATGATTTAAATGACGGCCAAAGAGAAATAAATATCTCAAATGAATTTTCTGGCATTAAGTTTAATCTTGTTGGTCAATCAACAGATTTAAGCTTAGACGGAATTAAAGGTACTATTGAGGGTCCTCAGGGAATTTTTTTAATTGATGTTGTATTAAAAAAAGACGGTGATAATTATTTGATAAACGGAACCGGTTCGTTTGTCAAACCTCCACTAGAAGGAACAATAAGCGGAAGTGTTCAGACTGATGAGAAATTTGTCCCTGACATGTCTACTCTCGAAACTCAGGGTCAAGTTAGTGTTGATAAAGAAGTTTCAGGTGTTCATATCAATTTAAACGGTACAGTTGAAAATGGCCGATTATCATCACTTTCTGGGACTGTTGAAGGTTTGGGTGGATCCTATGTTATTTCAGCATCCATTGTTGATAATGGATCTGGCTACACAATTACCGGAAGTGCAGACTTTGCTATCGGACCGGTTACTGGTTCGGCAACTGCGCAAATTCAAGCTGATGATTCTTTTAATATTGATCCTGGCTCATTGGATATCAGTGGTTCAGCTGAAGTTCATAAAGAAATTTCAGGCGTTAATATAAATTTAGCAGGTACATTAGAGCATGGGAGATTAGCTAGTCTTCAGGGGACTGTTGAAGGACTAGGTGGATCTTATGTAATAACCGCATCTGTTGTTGACAACGGTGAAGGTTATACAATCACTGGTGGTGCTGATTTTAGTGCAGGTCCGGTACAGGGATCAGTTTCAGCTCAAATTGATGCAGATAATAACTTTCAAATACAACCTGAATCACTGAATATCAGTGGAAATGTTGAATTAGCAAAGGATGTCGCAGGATTTAATATTAATCTCAAAGGTGCCTTAGAAAGAGGCAGATTAGCAAGTCTTATTGGGACAGTTGAAGGAATGGGCGGATCATTATTGATATCCGCATCATTAGTTGATAATGGTGAAGGATACACCATTACCGGTTCAGGTCAATTTGCAAAAGATGGAATACAGGGTTCTATAGGAGCTCAGATTGAAGCTGATGATGATTTTCATATTGACCCTGGTACATTAAATATTTTTGGAACCATAACCTACTCAAAGGAGATGAGCTCAATGAAAATCGATATGACTGGTTCCATTGCAAATGGTAGATTTGCTGAGTTTATTGGTTCCATTACAGGTCCTAATGATTCATTTCAGTTGTTGGTAGCTGTTACTGATAATGGCGATGGTTATACAATATTGGGACAAGGTGCATTTGTTGCTGGTCCTGTACAGGGAAATATCATCGGACAGATAGATACAGATAATAGTTTTGAAATTCAACCCGACTCCTTGCTTATTAGTGGAGATATTAGTGTTGATACCAACTTAGCAGGTTTACAAATATACATGGCAGGTTCTGTTGTTGAAAATAAGCTTGCGAGCCTAATGGGAACAATTACTGGACCTGAAAATCTTTTTGAACTTTCGGTTTCGGTGGTTGATAATGATGAAGGATATACAATTACAGGAAGCGGAGAATTTACAGCTGGTATTGTAAGTGGTGACTTAATAGGTCAAATTGACACCGATAAGAGCTTTAATCCCAAAATTGAAACCTTAGATATTGGAGGTAGTGTTAATGTAAATGCAGCTCTTCCAGGAGTTTCAGTTGAAATGACTGGAACAATGGCTCATAACAGATTTCAAAGTTTAGTTGGAACTATTGAAGGTCCTGGGGGAATGTTTGTGCTTATAGCATCGGTTGTGGATAATGGTGAAGGATATTCAATACATGGTGAAGGTGATTTCAAAGTTGGACCCCTAGAGGGAATTATAATTGGTGATGTTGATACGGATGATAATTTTAATCCAATAATGGATACACTTCAAATTGGTGGTGGCGTTGGAGTTGATACAGAGGTGGGTGGTCATCACATTACTATGCATGGAACGATGCTTAACGGAAGATTAGAGCATTTAGACGGATTGGTAGTTGGACCCAATGAATTATATACAATTTCTGTAACAATCGATGATAATGGAGAGGGTAGTGGTTATAAAATAATTGGTGATGGGGCTGTTGACCTTCCAGATGCTGGTATCAAGGGGACAGTTCACGGAGAAATAGAAACCGATGATGCATTTCATCCAAATTTTGAAACTCTTAAGTTTAGCGGCGAGGTCACAATAGATAAAGAAGCTGGTGGTGGTCATATTACAGGAAGTGCGGTTGTTAGAAATGGTTATCTTGAAAGTGTTACGGCTGAATATGTAGATGCTGCGGGTACTTATAAATTATACGGTCAAGCAACCAGAGAAGATGGAGGGTACGATTTAGAAGCTGGTGGAGAATTCCAACTTCTAGATTATAAAATGGAAGAGGAGTTTCCACCAATTATTATTCCATCTCCGATTCCAGGACTTGATTTTGCTATTGAAATCGATGTAGGTTTTTCAGCTAAAATGTCAGCATTTATGATTATGGGGATGAAGACTGATGAACACTTTATTCCTGATATTTCTACACTTGAAGTAAGGTCAGCAACAATTATTGCTCATTTGGAAGCCTTTCTGGATTTAATTGCATTAATTGAAGTAAATCTTGGTATTGCTGAGATAGGTGTAGGTATAAAGGCTAGGCTAGCGGCTATAATAGATGCATTTTTTACGCTACACGCAGATAGTAAGGGTGTTCATTTCTCTGGAGATATGTATGGTGCTTTATTGGGGCAATTATACGCATTGATACATATGAAATTCTTATTCTTTAAAAAAGATTTTGAGTTTTTATTAGTTGAAGGAAAGGTAGCATCAGTTGAAAAGGAATTTGGTCCTGAGCCTTTTACAATTGGAAACCTTATTAAAGCATTGATGTTTGATTTTAGTGATCTTTCAATTCCAGGAAAAGAAAGAAAGGGTAAGACTCCCAGCATGGAAGATCAAAGAAAGAAGAATCAGGAGCATGTTGACTCTGCTGCAGATGAAGATCAAAAAGCAAAAGAAGATGATGCTAAGGCCAAAGCGGGAGACGATGCTAAAGACCCATCAGAAGATGATAACCCACCAGATGGAGAACCTGAAAAAAAATTAAGCGATCAGGACAAAAAAGATAAGTTCAAAAAAGATGGAGGTAATGATGAAAACCAAGATGGTGATAGTGCGCAAATGGTTTCAAAAGATAAAAATTCCACAAAAGATAATATCCAATTAAAATCTAAAGAAAAAAGTGAGAATGAAAATTTATTAACAGAACCTCTTGAGATAAACCCAATTAGTGATTCGGTTCAGATGGTTATTAATGAAGATTCAAGCACTTTTGAAG
>CACOFE010000027.1 GCA_902626365.1 uncultured Bacteroidota bacterium
GACCTTAAGTGTTTATGATACTAGGGGTAGAATTTTAGAATCAAGAAATATAACAAAGACCAATAATTTAAGTTACGTATACAACCTAAATATGTCAAATACCGAAGCAGGTATATATTTTATTAGACTTGGTAATTCTACAGTAGGCTATAAAACCGAAAGGATTATTGTTAGATAACAAAGTTTTTAAAATAAAAAAAGGAGGGTAATTTTTACCCTCCTTTTTTTTATTAAAATATAGCTTTAAGTTGAATTGAACCGTTATGAATAGTTCTAAGACTATTACTTTTTCTACCTAAATAAATAAAGTTTATATCTAAAAGTTTTGAAAGTTTTCTTTGAAATTTAAATGACCAAGTGTAGTTTTCCCCACCCTGTAGCCCATTCATCATTACATAACTAATTACTGAGTTTAATTCTCCATTAAATTCATTCTTATAATAATTGAATTCAGAAATAAAACCTCTCTTTTCTTTTTGATTTAAAAAAAGTGAAATTCCAAAATTTTGCTGTTTTAGAGATTCCTGATTTCCGATTAAATTGCTAATATTAGATAATTTATAAATAAAGTTTATGCGATTATTTTCTCCAGAAAAATATGTAAGTTTTGGATTTATGCTGTAATCTTTAATGTTATAATTTTTGTCTTGAAAATTTTCACTCCAATTAGTTTTCACCTGATCATTTCCTATAACTTCAAAAACATATAAATCGCTTATCTTATGTATAATATTTATTTTTTTTTGTGTATTTGAATTTCTAGTTAAGCCAAAAGAAAAATTATTTTTTGATTTATTTTCTAAATAAGTAAATATCAATGAATATTTTTGCTGAGCTCTATTAAAATAAAAAACATTCTTTAATGAATAGTTATAAGCCAGAAGACTATTTTCATCGATTTCAAAGGGATTTAATTCTATTTCTGGATTTAAATTAAGGTTGGTTTTTTTATCTAGTGAATATTGGAATTGATTTGAAATTTTAGACAAGAATCTGTTAAATCCATATTCGGAATTTTTCCAATTTAAAAAATTTAATTTTAAAGAATAGTTTAATTTATTTTGATAAGTTCTTATGAATATTTGATTTGGCAAAAGTACTCTTATATACCTGCCTTCATCTTCAAAGACTGCAATTTCAAACTCCTCTAGCTCTTGTATGCCATTATTATTAATATCAATCCATTTATAGTTACCAAGGCCTGGCTCAACCTCTAAAAATGTAAATTCTTGTTGTGGTAAATTCCCAGAATTTGTTTCAAAAAATAAATTTGAATCAACAAAGGTTTTAAAAATTTTCTGATTATAAATAAGTTTTGTATTCAAGAAATCTTCATTTCTATTTTCATTAATCAGTCTTAAATTATTTTGATTTATATATAAGTTGAATTTTGTCTTTTTATCATTTATTATTTGTGAATTGATAAAGTAGCTATCATATGCGTTTACAGTATTTAGATTTCCATTATATATGCTGTCATTACTTCTTTTTAAATATCCAATTTCTATAAATGACTTATCCTTTTTTCCAAAGCCCTTTTTAAATTCATATCCCTGTTGACCAAAGTCTGGGTTATATAAATTTTGGGCTCCATTGCTTTTTTTCCTTTCATAATTATATTTGATTTCAGCCCATCCACTTTTATGATGAAATTCAATTTTATTGTTTGAGTTAATAAAATCACTCGAGTAATCATTTTGATCAGATTTCATAATACTGCTATTTGAATTAAATCTCAGATTTCTTTTTTGATTAGAAATTATACCTACAGTATTCCTTACTCCATTAAAATAATTTTTATAATTCAGGTTTTCAAAGGAATAGTCTAATGATCCTAATTTTTTATTATTTAACCCAATAATAGCCTTTGAAAAAAGTTGGTTATAATTGCCTAAAATATTTTCATTCAAATCCCAATCTCTGTTAAACTCTGTATTATATATTCTTTCTATAACTCGAAAATTTTTCTCTATATAATTGATATCTATCTCTGTAAAAATTTTGGATTTAAAAAGATTATTATCTGATCTATAATTTACTTTTGATGCAAAACCAGTATTATCAGTATCATCTATGGATGAAAACAAATTCTTGTCTTTTTTACTAGTTGCCAATTCTAAATTTATTTTTGAATTATTATTTATTTCATATGTAGAGTTATATGTTAATAGTTGTAATTTTTCAGGTGCAACCAGCCTAATTATAGGCTCAAAATTTCCTTGCTTTTCTCCGTTTATTGGAGGTCTGTACTCATAAATGTTGTCTATTGCATTGTTTGTCAATAAAATATAATCTCCCTGATTTTGACCAACATTAGTAAAATTAACATCATATAACTCGTCATCTGGATTATTCGAGTAAACAAAAATCTCAATATTGTTAATTATTTCTTTCTTATATAAAATTCGGTTTTCATTGTAAGGGGTTAAAGTACCAGTGGGAACATTCATAAGTTCACTATCATCCCCTGCATTTGACAATAATTCTATTTGATTATTTGAAATATTTTGAAGTAATGGTTGGTCTTTAATATCATTTTCATTATAAAATGAGATATTATGTTCAAACTTATTTTTTTTGAACCCCACTTTTGTGAATCCAAAAAAACTATTAAAGTTTTTTTCACTTACTTGATATTCTACTTGGATTCTCATGTCTGACATTATTGGGAATGTGGAGTTAAATAAAATCTCTCCAGCATTGTAATTTATAGTATAGTCTTTATCTATACCTCTTTCAACTTTTTTTCCATTAACAAATACTGATTCACTTCCAGAAACTACTAGAACATAAAGCTCTCCATTTTGACCTACTAATTTATATGGTCCTTGATTACCATCCTGTGTAGTTATTTGTGTTTTTTTATACCTCCCTTTCACGATTGCTCCAGCAACTTCTATATTCAGAGAATTATTTATTGAAGAGTTCACAGCTAATCCTTGAATACGTTTTTGAAAATTTCCAAAAAATGTATTTTCTTGATTTATATCAATATCTCCTCCTCTTACGACCCAATCATCAGACGATACTTCTATAAAAATTTGGTCAAACTCATCAATCTGCTGAGAATATCCATCATTTTGAAGCGGAATATTAGAGTCTTGAATAGATGCTTTTATTTTTACTCCATCACTAAGTTCACCGGAAATTTGTAAATCAAGCTCACTATTAAGAACTGAGTTTTGATTACTGCCAATTGTTACTCCTCTTAAAATACTTCCATTTGTTTCAATCTTGCTGTCATCTTTCTTCTTTTTGATAAAACTAGATTGAGATAGCTTATATAGTTTATCAATATTTTCTGTATTATCAATAATTAAGTTGCTATCTAATTTCGAGTATTTTTCGGAAAGAGTAACAGGATAAATTATTTCAGAAATAGAATCTTTAAACTTTTTTAATTCTTTTTCATAATTGATTATTTCATAATTTTTAATTTGTACGGAGTCTTGCCCCATTTCCTGAGCATATGAAATGTAGTAAATAAAAAAAATAAACAAACTCAGTATTAGTCGCATATTATAGAATAAACTAAAAATAATAGAAAATATTTTATCATCTTTATGATATAAAATTTCTACAAATGAAAATTGTTTCATACAATGTTAATGGAATAAGAGCAGCAATGAATAAGGGCTTAATTGATTGGTTGATTAAAGAAGACCCTGATATAATATGTTTCCAGGAAATTAAAGCTTTAGAAGATCAAATAAATATTTCTGAATTTGAATCTATAGGTTTCAAATACAATTATTGGTTTAGCGCTCAAAAAAAGGGATATAGTGGTGTGGCTATATTATCAAAACATGAGCCAATTCATGTTGAATATGGAACAGGTATTTCATATATGGATTTTGAGGGTAGAAATCTTAGATTGGATTTTGAAGAATTTTCTGTAATGAGCTTATACCTTCCCTCGGGAACAAACTTAGATAGGCTAGAGTTTAAATTAAATTATATGGATGATTTTTTAGCTTACATTAAAGAATTAAATAGTAAGATTAAAAATTTGATCATAGCAGGTGATTATAATATTTGCCATAAAGCAATTGATATTCACGATCCCATAAGAAATAAAAATGTTTCAGGATTTTTACCAGTTGAAAGAGAATGGTTACAAAAATTTATTGATTCTGGATTCATTGATTCATTCAGAGAATATAATTCTAATCCTCATCAATATAGCTGGTGGACATATAGAGCAAATGCAAGAGCAAACAATAAGGGTTGGAGAATTGATTATATAATGGTTTCTTCCCATTTAAAAAACAAATTAAATGATGCAGAAATACTTAATGATATTGTCCATAGTGATCATTGCCCAATAACAATTAGGCTGAAAAATTAAAAAAAAAACCCTATCAATTGATAGGGTTTTTTTTAAATAGATTTACCGTTTTCGTCTAAAAACCGGTATTCAAGATATTTATAAGCATCTCTTGGTACAATTTTAATCCATGTTTTATGTTTAAAGTACCATTTAAGTCTAACTGAAGGATATCCTTTTTCAAGATAAGCAGCAATAAAAGGGTGAATATTTAAATTAATATTATTTTGACCTTTATTTAAAAGCCTATCGATTTCTTCAGATATCTTATCAATTAATACAATTGGAGCTTCAACCTCATTAGCTTCATTACCGCTTGGGTTTTCTTCTCTAGTCTTTATGTTCATTTCGGGCCTAACTCTTTGTCTAGTTATTTGAATTAATCCAAATTTACTAGGTGGAAGAATTTTATGTTTAGCTCGATCTTCTTTCATCTCTGACTTAAGATGGTTAAACAGTTTTTTTCTGTTATCTGCTTTGTTTTGATCAATAAAATCAACTACTATTATGCCACCCATGTCTCTAAGACGAAGTTGTCTTGCAATTTCAGTGGCAGCAATTAAGTTAACTTCTAGAGCAGATTCTTCTTGATTTTTAGCAGATGATGAACGGTTACCGCTATTAACATCTACAACATGTAAAGCTTCAGTATGCTCAATAACTAAATAAGATCCTTTTGTCATCGAAACATTTTTACCAAATGAAGTTTTAATTTGTCTTTCAATTCCAAATTTTTCAAAAATTGGAACTTTAGAATTATATAGCTTAACTATCGACTCCTTTTTTGGTGCGATTTTTTGTACGTAATCTTTTATCTGGATATGTAATGCTTCATCATTTACTAGGATAGACGTAAAATTTTCATCGAATAAATCTCTTAAAATTTTAGATGAAATATTCATTTCATCCATGACTTTACTCGGAATATTTGCGTTCCTAATTTTTTTACACATTGCAATCCATCTACCATAAAGATTTTGTAAATCTCTGTCAAGTTCAGCAACTTTTTTGCCTTTAGCAACGGTTCTAACAATAACACCAAAACCTTTAGGTGTAATACTTTTGACCAATCTCCTTAATCTGTCCTTTTCTTTTTGATCTTCAATTTTCTGAGATATAGAAATTCTATTAGAAAATGGAACAAGAACTAAAAATCTTCCAGCAATTGATAGCTCAGAAGTAACTCTTGGCCCTTTCGTTGAAATAGGTTCTTTAACAATTTGAATTAAAACAGATTGGTTGGGGCTAAGAACATCTGCAATAGCACCATTTTTATCTATTTCTTCTTCAAACTTGTAATTAGTTAGAGAGAAATTTTTAATTCGTCCAGTGCTAATACCCTTAATAAACTTTTGAAGGGTAGAGACTTTAGGACCTAAGTCGTGATAATGCAAGAAAGCATCTTTTTTATATCCCACATTTACAAAAGCTGCATTTAGAGCAGGCATTGTTTTTCTGATTTTCGCAAGATATATATCACCAACTAAAAATTTTGTATTATCGTTATCTTTATGGAATTCTATAAGTTTTCCGTCTTTAAGTAAGGCAAAATCAACATTGTTTGAACTTGAACGAATAAGCAATTCTTTGTTCATTTTATCATTTTTTTGCATTAATGCTGATTAATATTTTACGGGTATTCATCTGTTGTAAAAGCAATTATTACAACGTAATAATGAATATATTTCAAAGAACTCAAGTTGATATTAATAATAATTAAGAAAAACAGATATTCAATTAATCTTTTTTCTTGTGACGATTAGCTCTACGTCTCTTTTTTCTCTTATGAGTAGCTACTTTATGTCTTTTACGTTTTTTTCCGCTAGGCATAAGTTATATTTTAGTTAATTTTTAATTTCGTTTTTACACCATCAATAAAAAACTTTGATGGTTTAAAAGCTGGGATATTGTGAGCTGGTATTTTTATAGTGGTGTTCTTTTTTATATTTCTTGCGGTCTTTTCTGCTCTTTTCTTTACAATAAAACTTCCAAAACCTCTCAAATATACATTTTCACCATTTTCTAAAGAATTAATAATTTCTTGCATTAGTGATTCAACAGTAAGTTGAACATCAACTTTTTCAATTCCTAACTTATCAGAAATATTTGCTACAATTTCAGCCTTTGTCATAAATCAATTTTTTATTATTAATAATTCAACAATGGCTGCAAATATATATATTTTTTACTTCAATATTTAATTGCTTTATAATTTAATTTATTACTTCTAAAGATTAACTTTACTTATCATAATTATTCGTATGAAGTTTAACAAGTTAATTTTAAAATGGTATGATCAAAATAAAAGAGATTTGCCATGGAGAAAAACCAAAAATCCTTATAACATATGGATTTCTGAAATTATACTTCAACAAACCAGGATGGAACAGGGAATATATTACTACAACAGGTTTATTTCAAAATTTCCTGATTTAGAATCTCTTGCAACCTCCGAGGAAAAAGATGTTTTATTATTATGGCAGGGCCTAGGTTATTACTCGAGAGCAAGAAATTTACACCATACAGCTAAATATATACACTATGATTTAGATTCTAAATTCCCTAAATCCTACGAAGAATTAATAAATCTAAAAGGAATTGGGGACTATACAGCAAGTGCTATTTCGTCAATATGTTTTGAAAAAAAACACCCGGTATTAGATGGAAATGTTTTTAGAATCATTTCACGGATTTTTGGAATTAAAGACCCAATAGATCTCAATAATTCAAGAAAGGTGTTCAAAAAAAAAGCAATTGAACTATTACCCAATAGTAGGTATGGAGATTACAACCAAGGTTTAATGGATTTTGGTTCTATCATATGTAGGCCTAAAAATCCATCATGTTCAAATTGTTTGATTTCAAAAAAATGTGTTGCATACAAAAAACAAATAGTGGATTCACTCCCTGTAAAGGCTAAAAAAAATAAAATTAAGACATTATATTTCGAATATTTGGTGGTAAATAATAATAATAAAATATTGATCGAAAGAATCGAGGATGGTATTTGGAAAAATTTATATCAATTTCCTGTTAATATTTCAACTTCAAAAAAAAATAAAACAGAAATTAGAAAATTTTTTACAGGTAAATTTAATCTCGAAACTTTAAATCTTAAACTGATTAACAGTGAATATATTGAACATAAATTGTCGCATATCATGATTAAATCAACCTTTTGGTTTACCAATGAAAAAATTGATATTGATAAAGGGGTATTTACCACGATACTTGAGGATTATCCAATGTCAAAATTAATGCATAAGTTTATTGAAAAATATAGATCCAAATTGGCCTTTTCTGAAGTTAAAATGGTAAATTAGATAAAATTAAAATTATGTCAGGAACTCTAAATAAAGTTATGTTAATTGGTCACTTGGGTGATGAGGTTAAAATTCATCGTTTTGAGGATGGAGGTTGTGTTGGAAGATTTCCACTTGCAACAAATGAAACTTATATGAATAAACAAACAAACGAAAGAGTGTCAAATACCGAATGGCATAATATAGTACTAAGAAATAAGGCTGCTGAAATTTGTGAGAAATATTTATCAAAAGGTGATAAAGTTTATATTGAGGGAAGAATAAAGACAAGAAAATGGCAAGATGACAAAGGAAATGATAGATATTCTACCGAAATTAATTGTACTGAATTCACCTTTTTATCTAACAAAAATGACTTGCCAAATCAGGATGATAATACAAAATCAGTCCCTGAACCCAAATCTGAAGAAGATATATCAACCCCTGTTAATGAGTCTGATGACTTACCATTTTAGCATGTAAATTAGCTCCGTTTATTTAACTAAATACTTTATTGAATAATGAATAAAATAATTAGTTTACTGCTCATTTTTTTTAGCATATTTTACTCTTGTCTTGATAGTAATTTGCCAAAGCAAAGTGCATTTTTAAGAATCGAATTTCCTGAACCAAATTATATCGCTCCCAATGAAATTAAATTACCTATAGATTTTTATTACAATTTAAGTGCAGCTGATATTAATGTAATCAATTCTAAACAATTTTCTCTCAACTATCCTAAAATGAATTTGATTGTTGATATGTCATTAAATAAAATAACAAAAAGAGAAGATTTAGAAAATAACTTTCGTGACTTTTCTTTGACACTTGAGACACACTCAAAAAAATCAAATGGGATATTTATAAGAGAATATGAGGATTTAAATAACAGGGTATATGCAAAAATATTCGAGTTAAGAGGAGATGTTGCATCTCCGATTCAGTTTTATTTAACCGACAGCACTTCAAATTTTATTAACGGCTCTTTAAATTTAAAATTTAAATCAAAATACGATTCTATTTTTCCAACAATCCAATACGTCAAAAATGATATTTTGGTTTTAGTTGAATCCCTAAACTGGAATACTAAATGAGAAACAATAAGTGGTTTTATTTAATCCTTTTATCACTGATTTGGGGAAGTTCATTTATATTAATTAAAAAGGCATTGGTGGGGCTTGAGGCTTCTCAGCTTGGTTCTCTAAGAATTATATTTTCATCTTTAATTATTTTTCTTATAGCATGGAAGAAAATTTTTACGATCAAAAAATTAGAATGGAAATGGATTACTATTTCTGCGTTTTTGGGTAGTTTTTTTCCTGCTTTTCTCTTTGCGTTTGCCGAAAAAGAAATAGATAGCTCAGTTGCCTCTATTATTAATTCAATAGTGCCACTAAATACTCTTATAATTGGTATGATTATCTTTAAAATTGAATCTACCAAAAGACAGATAATTGGAGTTCTTGTTGGTTTTTTTGGCACATATCTTTTGATCTCCTCGGGGTTAAAGCTAAACCCTGATCAAAATTATAATTATGCAGGATTAGTTATTCTATGTTCATTTTTATACGCATTAAATGTCAATATTATAAAAAAATATCTTCAGCATCTTTCCGCATTAACTATTACAGTAGGTCATTTTACAGCGATAATAATTCCTGCAATTATTGTTTTTTTATTTTCTGAATTTAAATTGGAGAGCTTAAATAATAATGAAACAAAAATTTCAATATTTTATGTATTCATATTGGCTTTATTTGGAACAGCATTGGCTAAGATTATTTTTAATAAGCTTATTAAAATTGCAAGCCCTGTATTTGCATCTTCCGTCACCTATTCAATGCTTATAGTTTCTATTTTTTGGGGAATAATAGATGGAGAAAAATTCTCCATCTATCAATTTATTGCAACTATTATTATAGTATTTGGTGTTATATTAACAAATAAACAAACAAGTACTAAAAACTAGAGTCTTTGAGCTCTTTATTAAATATCACACTTGTGGTCTTAAACTCCAATTTTTGAGCTGGCAACTCCATAAAAAATGGGAACATAATATTATCAACAGATTGGTAATCTCCATAATTTGTAGTAATAACATTATTATTATCATCTGTTTCTTCAGAGCTTAATAAGAATCCAGTTTCAACAGAATAATATCTGTGAGATTCATTTCCGTCAACCGTAACTTTTACTTTGTAAGCATCCTGATAATTCACGGAATTGATACTAACTAGTTCTAATTGATCCGCTGAATAGTAAAGCTCTTCAAATATTCCTTTAACGTTTTTACTGTCTTCAATTTGTTTTTCATCAAATTCAATTCTTTGACCCTGCATTTCGGTGTATCCTCTTTCCCCGTTGAAGGTAGTTTTGGTCAAAGTCATTTTTTGACCTTGCATATTTGCTTCAATTTTTTGAGAATACTTATTTGGAAATTTTTGCCTCATTGTTGCCTCAGGCACAAAAGGAGCTCCAGGGATTGTAACATCAGCTTTCATCACTAATGTATTAATTGAATTTAGATTCTTTTTACCCCCGACAGCATCAATATAATTATTAATTACTTTCATGGCTGTTAACCCCTCTGGTATTGCCTTATTAAATATTGGCTTTGCTATTGGATTAGCATATTGATCATAGTAGTTTATTGGGAAACCTACTTCCTCAAGATTAGCAACAACATCACTACCTTTACCAACAACTACAATTCTGGTATTAGCAATTTTAAAATATTTATTTGCAGCTCTTTTTACGTCAGCCTCTGTAACGGAATTAATATTTTCAAGATAGCTTTCATAATAGTCATCTTCAAGATTGTTTAATTTAATATTTAGAGCATATCCTGCAATTGTTTGTGGGTTTTCAGCATTCCTTATAAAGCTACCAACATATTTTGCCTTTGCATTTTTCAGAAGTTCTGAATCAACTCTTTCAAGTCTTATTCTGGATATTTCTTTTACAATTTCTGAAACCGCACTATCGGTTACCATATTTCTAACTTTTGCTCCAGCTCTGAATTTGGAAACACCATATCTGTTAGAGCCAAGACTTGAGTATGCACCATATGTATAGCCTTTATCTTCTCGAAGATTTTTAAATAAATAGCCTTCACCTCCTCCACCAAGAATGTCATTTGCCATAAGAGCAGCAAAATAATCCTCGTCATTCAT
>CACOFE010000028.1 GCA_902626365.1 uncultured Bacteroidota bacterium
ATAATGCTGAAAAAGCATCTAGAGTTCTTTTTAGTAAAAATTTTCTCTCCGAAATAAATGATATTGAAGAAACTATTTTCTTGGATATTTTTGAAGGAGTTACCATAGCTGAAATTAATCTAAATGAAATTAAAAAAGGAATTGAAATTACTAAATTACTTCATGAAAAGACTGGGTTTTTAAGTTCTAATTCAGATGCGAAAAGGGCTTTAAGTGAAAATTCAATTGCTATAAATAAAAATAAAGTAGATCAAGACTATGTAATTGGTGAAAAAGATTTGATTAAGAATAAATATATAGTTGTGAACAGAGGCAAGAAAAAAACTTTTATTGTAAAAGCTGTTATTTAAATTAGTAAATTACAACCCCTTAGATCAGAATTATCAATTCTGCCTATTACTTCAAATTCATCATCGTTAACAAACTTGCCCATGTCATCTGTGGCTATGAAACTACATGAATTGTAATTAGCAAGATCAATTATATTAATTGCTCCAGATTTTTTATTAAAATCTAAGTTTTGAGCATCATTTATATCTCTAATAAAAGCCTTCATCCAAAACGGTGTTTTAAAGATACCATCTCCTTGTGAATAAGCTTGAGAAAGTAATTCGGTCATCCCATATTCACTATGTATTTTTTTTACTCCAAAACCTAATTTCAGTTTTTCATGTAATTCTTTTCTTACCATTTCTTTTCGCTTTCCCTTCATACCTCCAGTCTCCATTATAATTGTATTATTTAATTGAAATTGATTAAAATCAATTAAGTCAAGTAAAGCATACGGAACTCCGATTAAAATGGTTTTTCTTTCGTTTTTTATATCTAGTTCGATTAGTTTTTTTGAAAGTTTAGAATAATCATCAAGATAAAAGCCACTTTCGTTTGATTTTGTCAAATGGATTAGTTTATCAGCCATATATATTAGTGATGAATCCTTATTTTCATAATAGTTTGGTAGAAGAGCTATGATTGTATATTGATTTATGTTACCATAATTCAGTCTAAAATTACTTATGAAAGATTGCTGATAAAGTTTAAGATCAGAAATGAAATGTTTGCTTCTTGACTTTGTTGTGGTTCCACTGCTGTAAAATACTTTTTCAAATTTATCAACTGATAATATTTTTTTTGTTTTAAAAAATGAAATTGGCAAAAAAGGAATTTTATTTATCTCATTTATATTTATTGGATTTTCACAAATCATATTACAATAATTTTGATAGACATAGTTGTTTTGATATTGAAAATGATATATATCCAAGCATTGTTTTTTAAAATCCAAGTGATTTTGAATATTAAATATTTTTTCAAAATTATGCATAGATTAAAAATATATTATTAAAATGTTAACTCTCGATTTTATCCTTTTTTTTTTTTTAAATTTAGAATAACAAATTCTATATTTTGGGTTCAGAAAATTTTAAAATTCTATTGGTTGATGATGAGCCTGATATTCTTGAGATTATTTCTTACACATTAAAAAGCGACGGCTATCTTGTTTATACTGCTGAAAATGGAGTTAAAGCTATCAAACTAGCAAAAAAAATAAAGCCTCATTTGATAATTTTAGACGTTATGATGCCTGAAATGGATGGTATTGAAGCATGTGAAATTATTAGAAATGATTCGGAAATTGGAAATGCTTTAATTGTATTTCTTTCAGCAAGAGGAGAAGATTACAGTCAGGTAGCTGGTTTTAATGCAGGCGCTGATGATTACATAACAAAACCCATTAAACCAAAGCTTTTAAAGAGCAAAATTAAATCTCTTTTAAGAAGGATTTATCAGGATGAAGAAGAAGTAATAAAAATAGGTTCTTTAACTATTGATAGATCTGGTTATAAAGTTTCTTTAAATGGAAAAGATATTTCTTTGCCTAGAAAAGAATTTGAATTATTATTTTTGTTAGGCTCAAAGCCTGGTAAAGTTTTTAAAAGAGAATTTATTTTAGAGTCAGTTTGGGGTAAGGATGTTGTAGTTGGAGATAGAACTATTGATGTCCATATTAGAAAATTGAGAGAAAAAATTGGGGATTCACACTTTAAAACTATAAAGGGAGTTGGGTATAAATTTCAAAATTAATGCCTTCAAATAATAACTTTAATTCCTATAAATTTTCTTTATTATCATCCTTATACATAGCAATAGGCTCATATTTTGTAATAAATTATAATGATCTATCTATTTCTATTGAATCAGTCTTGGTTTCATTTATAATTTTTGTTTTGAGTTTTCTTATACTTCAATTGAGATTAAGAAAGTTATTTTTTGAAAGGGTTAGACAAATTTATAAGGATTTAGAATTTGAAACAGACTCCTTAATTCAAACATCAGTTATTGACTCAGACATTAACTCCTTTGCTAAGGATTTAGGAGAATTTGTAAAATTAAAAAGAACCGAGATTGAAACTTTAAAAAAAGAAGATCTTTACAGGAAAGAGTTTGTGGGTAATGTAGCACATGAACTTAAAACTCCACTCTTTTCAGTTCAAGGATATATATCCAATTTATTGGATGGAGCCATGGATGATAAAGAATTACTTAAAAAGTATTTAAAAAGAGCTGAAAAAAGTGTTGACCGATTGACATACATAATTAAAGATTTAGACCTGATAACTCAATTAGAATCTTCAACACTAAAACTAGAAGTTACATCATTTGATATAGTTAAATTGGCTAATGAGATAATCGAGGATTTAGAAATAAGTGCTTCTAAAAAAAATATTAAAATCATTATTAATAAAAAATATGATAACGAAATTTTAGTGGAGGCTGATAGAAACAGGATAGAGCAGGTAATTACCAATCTTATAACAAACTCAATAAATTATGGATCAGAGAAAGGAACTACAGAGATAAGTTTTGAATCAAAGGAGGAAAAAATAATTGTAAAAGTTAATGACAACGGTGAGGGTATAACTGAAGAAAATATGCCTAGACTTTTTCAAAGATTCTTTAGAGTTGATATAAGTAGAAGTAGAAGCCAAGGGGGTTCTGGGTTGGGTCTGGCTATAGTCAAGCATATTATTGATGCTCACAATGAAAATATTTATGTCCAATCTACTGTTGGTATAGGAAGTGAGTTTTCTTTTTCTTTAAAAAAATCAAAAGTTCTTTAAATCAATTCTTTTGGGTAGTAAAAATAAATTAAAAAGATTTTCAGAAAATTTGACATTCACAAATGTTATTCAACCTCAAAGAGATATAATTGTCAATAACAATTTCAAATTCAAGGGTAATTGGAATAAACTTATTTTCAAAAATAATAATCCTATTGTAGTAGAATTGGGGTGTGGTAAAGGAGAATATTCAGTAGCCTTAGCTAAAGAAAATCCCGAAATAAATTACATTGGAATAGACATTAAGGGTGCGCGTTTCTGGAAAGGAGCAAAAGAAGCAATTGAAAATAAATTAGATAATGTTATTTTTTTAAGAACTCAAATTGAATTAATTGAAAATATATTTGATAAAAATGAAGTTTCAGAAATTTGGATAACTTTTCCTGATCCTCAAATCAAGCTAAAGAGGGAAAAACATAGACTTGTTAACTTAAAATTTATTGGTATTTACAGAAACATTTTGCTAAAAGGTGGAGTAGTTAACCTTAAAACTGATAGTGAATTTTTACATGGCTATATGCTGGGATTAATTAGTGGAAATGACTTTCTTGAGCTGACCTATTCCAATAATAACATATACAATCAATCAGGATCTCCAACATATGTTACTGAAATTAAGACTTTTTATGAGCTAAAATTTTTAGAGGAAAATAAGGCAATAACATTTATAAGTTTTAGAATTAATTAACTGTATGAATTCAAAAGATTTTTTTCAAAAAGTATATGAAGTCGTAAAAATGATTCCATCCGGAAGGGTCAGTACCTATGGTCTAATAGCTAAATATTTAGGCTCGGCAAAGAGCTCAAGAGTAGTTGGATATGCTATGAATGCTTCTCATCAAAATTCTGATATCCCTGCTCATAGAGTAGTAAACAGAGTAGGTATATTAACTGGAAAACATCATTTTTCTGGAACAACTTTAATGAAAAATCTTCTTGAAAGTGAAGGGGTCAAAATACAAAATGATAAGGTAGTAAATTTTAAAAAAGTTGTTTGGGATCCTTCCAAAGAATTAGATTAATTTTGTGTAATTTTTTTTAATTCAGCGTATATTTGTAAAAAAGTTTTGGGCGTGGAATTATCTAAGAAAAATTTACTTTCCTTAATTGAAAAAAATCAGATAAATGATTGTAAGATCATAAATCTAAATATTTTTGGCAACGAGCTTTTGATTGATATTTCAACCACTAATCCAACTCTTCAATCAAAAAAAAGTATTGAGAATTCAATCAAAAAAATTATTTCTGAAAACATTCAGGAAAAATTAGATTTAAAAATAAATTTCAAGATTGAAAAAGCAGAAAATCCTCAAAACCAAATCAAGGGAAATCCAATTGAAGGAATTAAAAATGTAATTGCAATTGCTTCTGGTAAGGGAGGTGTTGGAAAATCAACCGTTACATCAAATATTGCTGTTACGTTGTCTAAAATGGGTTTTAATGTTGGTATTCTAGATGCAGATATATATGGCCCATCTATTCCTATTATGTTTGATATAGCTGACGCAAGACCACTAAGCGTAAACATTGAAGGAAAAAATAAAATGAAACCCATCGAAAGCTATGGTGTAAAGATATTATCTATTGGATTTTTTACAAAACCTGATCAGGCTGTAATTTGGAGAGGACCAATGGCTTCAAAGGCTTTAAATCAAATGATATTTGACGCCACATGGGGAGAACTAGATTTTCTTTTAGTTGATTTGCCACCTGGTACAGGTGATATACATTTAAGTATTCTTCAAGCACTACCGGTAACTGGTAGCGTTATAGTTAGTACTCCACAAAATATTGCACTGGCTGATGCAAGAAAAGGAATTGCTATGTTTAATCAGAAGAGCATTAACGTCCCCGTTCTAGGTATTGTTGAAAATATGGCATATTTCACTCCCAATGAATTACCTGAAAATAAATATTACATTTTTGGAAAAGATGGAGCAAAAAACTTATCGGATGATATGAATGTTAATTTTCTCGGAGAATTACCTTTATTGCAAAGTGTTAGAGAAGCATCAGACTTTGGTCATCCAGCATCTTTACAAGAAAATTCAAAAATTTCATTAACTTTCGAAGAGATTTCAAAAAATTTAGTTTCTGAGCTGGTGAAAAGGAATAAAGATTTACCTCCTTCTGAAATATTAAAAATTACAACAATGGCAGGTTGTTCTGCTGTAAATAAATAAAATGAAAAAATCAGTATTAAATAATATTGAAAATGCATTAGATGAAATAAGACCATTTCTTAAAAATGATGGTGGTGATATTTCATTAATTAGTGTTGAAAAAGATATAGTTAAAGTAAAGTTTGAGGGCGCTTGCTCTTCATGTACCGTTAATCAAATGACTTTGAAATCTGGAGTAGAGATGATTATAAAAAAGCACGTACCGGAAATTCAGAAAGTTGTAAGTGTAGAAGAAATCTAAAATGATTAAATCTGATATTTTAATTATTGGTGCTGGCCCTGTTGGATTATTTGCGGTCTTTGAAGCGGGGTTGCTAAAAATGAAATGTCACTTAATAGATATTCTACCAAAACCCGGCGGTCAATGTATTGAGTTATATCCGAAAAAACCGATTTATGATATTCCCGGTTATCCAGAAATATTAGCTGGAGATTTAATTGATAATTTATTAAAACAATGTAGTCAATTTGAGCCAGGATTTACTCTTGGAGAAAAAGCTGATAAACTTGAAAAGCAAAATGACGGATCTTTTATTGTTACTACTAATAAAGGAACAAAGCATCATGCACCAATTGTGGTAATTGCTGGAGGACTTGGTGGATTTCAGCCAAGAAAACCAAATTTTGATGGCATAGAATCTTTTGAAGAAAAAGGAGTTTCCTATTTTATTAAAGAACCAAATATTTATATAGACAAGAATGTAATAATTTCAGGAGGAGGAGATTCTGCATTGGATTGGACAATTGAACTTTCAAAAGTTGCTAAAAAACTTACTTTGGTACACAGAAGAAATGAATTTAGAGGGGCTAGTGATTCCGTGGATAAGGTTCAAAAATTAAAGGATGAAAATAAAATTAATCTTATTACCCCAGCGGAGGTATTTAAGTTAGAGGGTACAGATTACTTAGAAAAGGTTTTTGTAAAAAAAGAAAATGAAGAAATTGAATTAAGTGCTGACTTTTTCATTCCGCTTTTTGGATTAACTCCTAAACTAGGATCAATCTCAGATTGGGGTTTAGAAATTGAAAAAAATTCAATTAAAGTAAATAATTCATTAGACTATCAGACGAATATTCCTGGCATATTTGCAATTGGCGATATTAATACATATCCAGGAAAATTAAATCTAATTTTATGTGGATTTCACGAAGCTGCATTAATGTGTCAAGCTGCCTTTAAAATAATTAATCCTGACAAAAAATTTATTCTAAAATACACTACTGTTTCTGGAGTAGCTGGATTTGATGGTAGCTTAAAAAAGGCCGAAGCATCAGTTGTAAAATCTATTAAATAATTTTTTCAAAAAAATAAATATGTAAGTTGAATTAAAATTTAAAATTAGGTTTTAAATTTTTATATTCTTTAGAGTATGTCTCTTCATTAGATGATCTCAAATCGGTCCAGGTTTTATTTTCAATTTGTTCGTTAATTGCATCCCATAATAATATTCTTTTTTCAAGTGCCTGAATGGATATAATTTCAATTTCATTCCATTTTTTTGGATCATTTTCTGCTAACATTGAAACCATTTCAAGTGCCATTGGGCCGTGTTCATCTTCGTCCAATTCAATATGTCTTTCAAAGTAATATATCAATTTAGATATATCACCTTCAGTAACATTTTTTTCAAATTCTCTTAGAATTTCATTAAACATGTTTGGAATTAAATTTTCTCTACCAAATGTAAAAATTGCAGCAATCTCATGAGGCTTGCCTTCTTTAATTACGGAAAAAGTAAAATTTAAAAACTCCTTAATATTAGTATGTATATTTATATTATTAATAGTATTGAAAATATCATCAGAATTAGCAATTTCATTAATTATTTTAACAGGATTTTCGGTTCTTGCCCCGATATCAATCATCGCATCTAAATATAATTCATAATGACTTTTTCTTTCTCCTGCTTGGTTTATATCTGTTTCCTCAGCTAGAACAATTTCATTAATTAAGTATGCTGTTTGAGAATTACTATTTGGAACCCATGGAGTTTTAGTACATGTTAATTTGATTTGTAAAGCTTTTAAAAGAGACATGAAATCCCATACAGCGTAAACATGATTTTCTGTAAAAACCTGTAAGTCTTTTATTGTTTCAATATTGCTATATAGCTTGTGCTTTAATAGCTTTTCTCTTTGATCATTTATTTTACCCTGGATGTAATCTATATTCACTTTTACTTATTTAAATGCATTTAAACCTGTTATATCTAGTCCTGTAATTAACAAATGAATATCATGTGTGCCTTCATATGTAATTACACTTTCTAAATTCATCATGTGCCTCATAATTGAATAATCACCAGTAATACCCATTCCGCCCAAGATTTGTCTAGCTTCTCTTGCAATTTTTATTGCCATCTCGACATTATTTCTTTTTGCCATAGATATTTGGGCAGATGTAGCTTTACCTTCATTTTTTAATGTGCCTAGTCTCCATGCTAAAAGTTGAGCTTTTGTAATCTCTGTAATCATTTCAGCAAGCTTTTTCTGCTGTAATTGGAATCCACCGATTGGTTTGCCAAATTGAATTCTTTCTTTACTATATCTTAGAGCAGTATCATAGCAATCCATAGCAGCTCCGATTGCACCCCATGCAATTCCATATCTAGCTGAATCAAGACATCCAAGCGGAGCACCTAGTCCTGACTTATTCGGGAGTAGGTTTTCTTTAGGCACCTTCACATCATTAAAAATTAGCTCTCCAGTTGAACTTGCTCTTAAGGACCATTTGTTGTGAGTTTCTGGCGTCGAAAACCCATCCATTCCTCTTTCAACAATTAATCCATGAATACGCCCTTCTTCATTTTTTGCCCACACAATAGCAATGTCAGCAAAAGGGGAATTTGATATCCATAATTTTGCTCCATTTAAAAGATAATGGCCTCCCATATCTTTGAAATTAGTAGTCATTCCACCAGGATTAGAACCATGATCTGGTTCTGTTAAACCAAAACAACCCATAAGTTCACCTGTAGCTAGCTTGGGAAGAAATCTATTTCTTTGCTCATCATTTCCATACTTCCATATTGGATACATAACAAGTGATGACTGAACAGACGCTGTAGATCTTATCCCTGAATCTCCTCTTTCTATCTCTTGCATTATTAGACCATAAGAAATTTGATCTAAGCCAGGCCCACCATATTCTTCAGGAATATATGGACCGTAAGCACCAATATCAGCTAACTCTTTAATTAAATGTTTTGGAAATTCTGCATTTTGTGCATACTCTTCTATAATTGGAGAAACAGATTTTTTTACCCATTCTCTAGCTGAGTCTCTTATTAATTTATGTTCGTCAGTAAGAAGTTCATCTAGGTTATAATAATCTGGTGCTTCAAACAAGTCAGGTTTCATAATTAAATTTTTTACAAATTTAAATAATGGTTATTTAACATTAAATTATTTTGAGCTTTATTTATCGTTAAAAAACTTAGATACTAAGGAATGAAAATGATGAACTCCTTTTTCCTTTGTAGGAGAAAATCTACCTGTAGTGTAAAAAAAAGAATTTACTCCTTTCTGAACACTTTGAACAATCTCTTCATCTTCCATTTCAACTTTATCTAAGTCTCCACTTGCACCCAAGTTTAGTTTTGATTTATCAAAAACATAAGATCGAAACAATATTTTTGTTTTTGATATTTCTTCTGGACAAACCAAATTAATTGAAATACCCCATGGATAAAAGTTTAACATAAGATTTGGAAATAGCCAATAATAATAAGCAGCTATATTTTTACCAAAATCCTTATGATCTTTTGGGATTTGAAAGCACTCTTCTTTGTTCTTTGCATAACCTATTTGAAGATTAAAATATTCATCAATTTCTGTATCGTAATTATTATAATCTAGAACTTCATTTAGATCTTTATGAACAAAAGGAACATGAAAACCTTCAAGGTAATTATCACAATATAATGCCCAATTAGCATCAATCGAATAGTCTTTTGAAAGCTTTTCATCTAATTTTAGATTTTCCAATGGAAGAAAAGAAATTCTTTTATTAATTTTTTCAAAAACTTTCTCAATGCTAAAACTTGGATTTAGACCTACAAAAATTAAATTATTCCAAACAAACAAAGGAAAGTCATGAAGATTGTCAGATTTTCTAGGAAAATTAATAGTTTCTTTAAATTCGGGCATAAATTCGAAGACGCCTTCATCACTAAACCTTCTGCCATGGTAATTGCAAATTATTTTTTTTGACTTACATTTTTCGTGGACTAGAATATTTCCGCGATGTGTACACACATTAGAAAAACAATTTATTTTATTTTTATCAGAATTAGATAGTATTATAGGTTCGTTAAGAAACTTTGGTAAAATGTCAATTGGTATTTTAATATTTTCTTCTTTGCAAGAAGATTTGTCTCCAATCCAATGCCAACATCTAAGAAAAATTTTTTTCTTAGATAATTCAAAGATATTTTTATCCTTGTAAAATTTAGCAGGCAGAGTTTCAGCTAATTTAATATCCTTATCAACATTAATTTTTTCACCCATAATTTCACTTATATATTTTTAATAATCCCTCAGGTATTTTCAAATTTATAATTTTACTTATCCTGTCTAAATCTAAAATAAAATCATCATTAATTGGAATTAAAATCTCATTTCCATTACTTTTTACGACAAATAAATGCTGAGGTGTTTGATCATTTATGTATGTAATTTCTCCCACTTCACCTTGAATAACGTCAATGACCTTAAATCCTATTACCTCATGATAATAAAATTTTTTACCCTCAAGTTTAGGTAGTTCTTCTATGGGTAAGAAAATTTCATAATTAATCAGCTCAATTGCTTGGCTCTCATTCTTTACATCTTCAAATTTCACCCTTACACTATTATTCTTGTATTTTGAAATTTTTGATATGAAGTAGGGTATAAAACTATTGTCAACCTTGAGGAAAATTTTTTTCAATCCATAATAATCAGACGGAGTATCCGTATCTAGGTAAATAATTAGCTCACCCTTGAAGCTGAACTTTCTTGTTATTTTACCTAAATAGTAATAATTATTTTCATTCATAGAATAGTAATCACTATCTATAAATTTAAAAAATTAATGATAAAGTAGTCTCTTATTACTTTGTTTCTTCCTCTTCTGCTGGAGCTTCTT
>CACOFE010000029.1 GCA_902626365.1 uncultured Bacteroidota bacterium
GGAAAAAAAAATATATTTTACAGTATGCCAACTATATCGCAATTAGTAAGAAAAGGAAGAGCCAAAATTACAAAGAAAAGTAAATCGGCAGCTCTTAGTTCTTGTCCTCAAAGGAGAGGTGTTTGTACTCGTGTTTATACCACGACTCCAAAGAAGCCAAACTCAGCCATGAGAAAAGTTGCAAGGGTGAGGTTAACCAATGGAAATGAGGTTAATGCTTACATCCCTGGCGAAGGTCACAACTTACAAGAGCATTCGATTGTATTAGTTAGAGGTGGTAGGGTAAAAGATCTTCCAGGTGTCAGATATCACATTATCAGAGGAGCTCTCGATACTGCTGGTGTTGAAGGAAGAACTCAAAGGAGATCTAAATACGGAGCAAAAAAACCTAAGAAATAGTTGCATAATCTAGATAATTAAAACATGAGAAAAAAGCAGGCAAAAAAACGACCATTACTTCCAGATCCTAAGTTCAATGATAAACTTGTAACTAGATTTGTTAATATGATGATGTGGAGTGGTAAAAAATCTACTGCTTTTAGAATATTCTACGATGCAATCGATGTTGTAGAATCAAAAAAGACTGACGAAGATAAATCTGCACTTGATGTTTGGAAAGATGCATTGTCTAATGTTATGCCCCATGTAGAGGTTAGAAGTAGAAGAGTTGGTGGAGCTACTTTCCAAATTCCAAGCCCTATCAGATCTGATAGAAAAATTTCAATTGCTATGAAGTGGTTGATAAATTATTCAAGAAAAAGAAATGAAAAATCAATGGCTCAAAAGCTTGCAGCTGAGGTTTTAGCTGCTGCAAAGGAAGAAGGAGCCGCTGTCAAGAAAAAAGTTGATACTCATAAAATGGCAGAAGCAAATAAAGCATTTTCACACTTTAGATTCTAATTCAAAATGGCAAGAGATTTAAAATACACAAGAAATATTGGTATTGCTGCTCACATTGACGCTGGTAAGACCACAACTACTGAAAGAATTCTCTACTATACCGGTGTGTCTCACAAAATTGGTGAAGTTCATGATGGTGCCGCAACAATGGATTGGATGGAGCAAGAACAGGAGAGAGGTATAACAATTACATCTGCTGCCACAACTTGTACCTGGGATTTTCCTACTGATAACGGAAAAAAGAATGATCAATCAAAAGGATATCACTTTAATATAATTGATACACCTGGTCACGTTGATTTTACCGTAGAAGTAAATAGATCTCTGCGTGTTTTAGATGGACTTGTATTTTTATTTAGTGCAGTTGATGGAGTAGAACCTCAATCTGAGACAAACTGGAGACTTGCTGATAATTACAAAGTACCAAGAATTGGTTTTGTAAATAAAATGGATAGACAAGGTTCAAACTTCTCAATGGTTTGTAATCAGGTTAAAGAAATGTTAGGTTCAAATGCAGTTCAGATAGTTTTACCAATTGGTGAAGAAGCTGATTTTAAAGGTATTGTAGATCTAATCAAAAACAGAGCGATTATTTGGCATGAAGAATCAATGGGTTCAACCTTTGATGTTGTTGAAATACCAGATAATCTGAAAGAAGAAGCAAAAAAATACAGAGGTTTACTTATTGAAGAAGTAGCATCTTATGATGATGATCTTCTTGAAAAGTATATGGAAGATGAAGACTCTATAACTGAAGAAGAAATTCATAATGCATTGCGTGCTGCAGTGATGGATATGGCAATAATTCCTATGATTTGTGGATCGGCGTTCAAAAACAAAGGTGTCCAATTTTTATTAGATGCAGTTTGTAGATATTTACCTTCTCCAATTGATAAGGATGCAATTATCGGAACTAATCCAGATAATCAAGAAGAAATTTCTAGAAAGCCATCAGTTGAAGAGCCTTTTGCCGCTCTTGCATTTAAGATTGCAACTGATCCATTCGTTGGAAGACTTGCTTTTTTTAGAGTCTACTCTGGTAAACTTCCTGCAGGATCATATGTTTTAAATAACAGATCGGGAAAAAAAGAAAGAATTTCTAGAATCTACCAGATGCATTCTAACAAACAAAATGCAATTGATGTTATTGAAGCTGGTGATATTGGTGCAGCTGTAGGTTTTAAAGATATTAAAACAGGTGATAGTTTAACAGCTGAAAAAGCACCAATTGTGCTTGAAAGTATGGATTTTCCGGATCCGGTTATTGGTATAGCAGTTGAGGCTAAAACAAAAGCTGATGTTGATAAGTTAGGAATGGCTCTTGCTAAGCTTTCTGAAGAAGACCCAACGTTTACCGTTAGGACTGATGAGGCTTCAGGCCAGACTATAATTTCTGGTATGGGAGAATTACATTTAGATATTATTGTTGATAGACTTAAAAGAGAATTTAAGGTGGAGGTTAATGAGGGAGAGCCAATGGTAGAATACAAAGAGGCAATTACCCTAAAGGCTGATCACCGTGAAGTTTATAAAAAGCAATCAGGAGGTAGAGGTAAATTCGCAGACATTGCATTCACTGTAGAACCTGCTGAAGAAGGAAAACAAGGCTTAGAGTTTATCTCAAATATTAAAGGTGGAAATGTTCCGAAAGAATTCATTCCTTCAGTTGAAAAAGGATTTAAAATGGCTATGCAGAATGGGCCATTAGCAGGATATGAAGTTGATTCAATGAAAGTTACACTTAATGATGGTTCCTACCATGATGTAGATTCTGATCAGTTATCCTTCGAATTAGCTGCAAAGATTGGTTTTAAAAATGCTGCAAGGCTAGCAAAATTTGTTATAATGGAGCCTATCATGAAGCTTGAGGTTTTAACCCCTGAAGAAAATATGGGTGACATTGTTGGTGACCTTAACAGAAGAAGAGGTCAGGTAAATGACATGGGTGATCGTGCTGGATCAAAAGTTGTAAAGGCTGATGTGCCTCTTTCAGAAATGTTTGGATATGTTACATCATTAAGAACATTATCCTCTGGTAGAGCAACATCTACTATGGAATTTTCACATTATGCGGCAACCCCTTCGAATGTTTCAGAAGAGGTAATTAAAAAGGCAAATGGATCTATTGATTCTTAATTAAAAAAAATATGAGTCAAAAAATTAGAATAAAATTAAAATCTTATGATCATAGTTTAGTGGATAATTCTGCTGAAAAGATTGTTAAAACAGTTAAAAGTACTGGAGCTGTGGTAACTGGACCAATTCCTTTACCAACGCACAAGAAACTTTTTACAGTTTTAAGATCGCCTCATGTAAATAAGAAGTCTAGAGAGCAATTTCAATTGAGTTCATACAAAAGATTATTGGATATTTACAGTACATCTTCGAAAACAATTGATGCTTTGATGAAGTTAGAATTGCCGAGTGGTGTTGAAGTTGAAATTAAGGTATAAAATTACCTGCCAGTTAATTCTGGTTTAACATGTCCGGAGCGTTTCGCGAAGGAAAAATGGAGAAAAATAATTTAGGGTTAAATTATTTTGACCCTAAATTTTTAGAATAAAAAAGAAAAAATAAAATTATGTCTGGGTTAATAGGAAAAAAAATAGGAATGACCAGTATTTTCGATGAGAGCGGAAAAAATATTCCGTGTACTGTCATTGAGGCTGGTCCTTGTATTGTTACCCAAGTCAGAACTGAAGAAGTTGACGGCTACAAAGCTGTTCAATTAGGTTTCGATGACAAGACAGAGAAAAGTACTACCAAAGCAGCAAAGGGACATGCTAAAAAAGCGGGAACTGGAGCAAAAATTAAAGTAGTAGAATTTCAAGGTTTTGATCAAGATCTGAATTTGGGAGATACTGTAGGTGTAGATCATTTTGAAGAAGGAGAATTTGTTGATGTTTCAGGAATTTCTAAAGGAAAAGGATTTCAGGGGGTTGTCAAAAGGCATGGCTTTGCTGGAGTTGGTCAGGCAACACATGGACAGCACAACAGATTAAGAGCGCCTGGTTCGATCGGTGCAGCTTCTTATCCTGCAAGAGTATTTAAGGGAATGAAAATGGCAGGAAGAATGGGTGGAGAGAAAGTTAAAGTTATGAATTTAAGAGTATTAAAGGTTATGCCTGAAAAAAATCTTTTATTAGTTAAAGGATGTGTTCCAGGTCACAAAAACTCTTACTTAATAATACAGAAGTAATGAAAATAGCAGTATTAAATTCTAAAGGAAAAGAAACTGGAAGAGAAGTAACTCTTCCTAAAGAAATATTTTCTATCCAGCCTAATGAGCATGCGTTGTATTTAGATGTCAAACAATATTTGGCTAATCAGAGACAAGGTACCCACAAAGCAAAAGAAAGAGCCGATATTACTGGAAGTACTAGAAAGATTAAAAGACAAAAAGGCACCGGTACAGCCAGAGCAGGTAGCATTAAATCAGGTATTTTCAGAGGTGGAGGTAGAATATTTGGTCCCAGACCTAGAGATTATGAAGTAAAACTCAACAAAAAACTAAAAAGATTAGCTAGAAAATCTGCATTGACTTTAAAGGCACAAGATAAAGCCATAAAGATTATTGAAGATTTTGATTTTAAAGCACCTAAAACAAAAAAGTTTATAGATGTTTTAAAGGCTTTGAATATAGAAGACAAAAAATCTCTTATTGTATTTGGTACGCCAAATAATAATGTATATTTGTCGTCGCGAAATTTTAAAGGTTCTGAGGTTGTAACTAGTTCTGAAATAAGTACTTATAAAATACTTAATGCTAAAGAACTTATTATTTCTGAGAGCTCTTTATTGAGTATAAATGAAAATTTAAGTAAATAATTATGAGTCTGTTGATAAAACCGATAATTACAGAAAAGGCTACAAATGATAGTGAACTAAATAATTGTTATACTTTTCAGGTCGCCAAATCATCTAATAAGGTTGAAATAAAAAAGGCTGTTGAGGCTTCATATGGAGTCAAAGTTGAAAAAGTAAGAACTATTAACGTTCGTTCTGACAGAAGAATAAGATATACCAAAGCTGGAATTCAGTATGGAAAGACAAATGCAATCAAGAAGGCCATTGTTCAATTAGCTGAAGGTGAATCGATCGATTTATACGCTAACGCTTAAAATAATAGATAATGTCAGTTAGAAAATTAAAACCAATAACGCCAGGACAAAGATTCAGAATAGTTAATGAATATTCTGAAGTGACTACGTCAAAACCTGAAAAATCGCTTCTTAAGCCGATGAAAAAAAGCGGTGGAAGAAATAATCAGGGTAGAATGACAATGAGGTATAAGGGTGGTGGCCATAAGAGAAGATACAGAGTTATAGATTTCAAAAGAGATAAATTTGATGTTACTGGTGAAGTTACATCAATTGAATACGATCCAAATAGATCTGCATTTATTGCTTTGATAACTTACTCTGATAATGAAAAACGATACATTATTGCACAAAAGGATATGAAAGTTGGTCAGAAAATCGTTTCAGGACAATCTGTTTCACCAGATACTGGAAATGCTATGCCACTTTCTAATATTCCTCTAGGTACAGTAATCTCTTGTATAGAAATGAGACCAGGAAAGGGAGCAACTCTGGCTAGAAGTGCTGGATCTTATGCACAATTAATGGCAAGAGAAGGAAAGTTTGCAACTATTAAATTACCTTCTGGTGAAACCAGATTGGTTTTAAGTAATTGTTTTGCAACTATTGGTGTTGTTTCTAATTCTGATCATCAGTTGACAGTTTCTGGAAAAGCAGGAAGAACAAGATGGTTAGGTAGAAGACCAAGAACAAGGCCAGTTGCGATGAACCCAGTTGATCATCCAATGGGTGGTGGAGAAGGAAGAGCATCTGGAGGACATCCTAGATCAAGAAAGGGAATCCCTGCTAAAGGATTTAGAACCAGATCTAAAACAAAAGAAAGTAATAAATACATTATTGAAAGAAGAAATAAATAATTATGTCTAGATCATTAAAAAAAGGACCATATGTCCACTATAAACTAAACAGAAAGGTGGAGAAAAATATTCAAGACAATAAAAAGGCTGTTATTAAGACTTGGTCTAGAGCCAGTATGATAACACCTGATTTTGTAGGTCAAACTATTGCTGTTCATAATGGAAGACAATTTATTCCAGTTTATATAACAGAAAACATGGTTGGACATAAATTAGGTGAATTTTCTCCTACCAGATCATTCAGAGGACATGCAGGAGCTAAAAACAAGGGAAATAAATAGAGAATTATGGCAATTACGAAAGAAAATATTAAAGAAAATAACAATTTAGCGATTGCAAAGCTTAACAATTGCCCTACTTCTCCAAGAAAGATGAGGATAGTTGCAGACTTGGTAAGAGGTAAAAACGTAGATCAGGCGTTAGATATTTTTAGGTTTAGTCAAAAAGAAGCATCCAGAAAACTTGAAAAGTTATTATTGTCTGCTATTTCAAATTGGCAGGCAAAAAATAAAGATGCTAATATTGAAGATGCCAACTTATATATTCATGAAATAAAAGTTGATAGTGCTTCTATGTTAAAAAGAATTAGAACAGCTCCACAAGGAAGAGCGCATAGGATTAGAAAAAGATCTAATCATGTGACAATTGTGTTGAATACAAAAGATAATAAGTAAATAATAAATGGGACAAAAAACAAATCCAATAGGAAATAGAATTGGCATCATTAGAGGATGGGAATCTAACTGGTATGGAGGCAATGATTATGGAGATAAATTAGCTGAAGATCAGAAAATTAGAAAGTATGTTCATGCTCGATTAGCCAAAGCAAGTATTTCAAGAGTAATTATTGAAAGAACTTTAAAGATTGTAACTGTCACTATAACAACGGCTAGACCTGGAATTATTATCGGTAAAGGTGGTCAAGAAGTTGATAAATTAAAAGAAGAATTAAAAAAGATTACATCAAAGGATATTCAGTTGAATATTTATGAGATTAAAAGGCCAGAGCTTGATGCATTTCTTGTTGCATCAAGTGTTGCAAGACAAATTGAAAATAGAATTTCTTACAAGAGAGCGATTAAGATGGCCATAGCAGCTTCTATAAGAATGAATGCTGAGGGCATCAAAATTCAAATTAGCGGTAGATTAAATGGAGCTGAGATGGCAAGAAGTGAACATTACAAAGAAGGTAGAATTCCTTTGTCAACATTCAGGGCAGATATTGATTATGCTATGGTTGAAGCGCATACTACTTATGGAAGAATTGGAATTAAAGTTTGGATTATGAAGGGTGAAGTTTATGGTAAAAGAGATTTGAATCCATTAGTAGGTCTTTCAAAAAAACAAGGTAAGAATAATAGAAGAAAAAGAAATTAATCGAAGATGTTACAACCGAAAAAAACTAAATATCGTAAGGTTCAGAAAGGCAGGATGAAAGGTAATTCTGGTAGAGGCCACAGGCTTTCTAACGGAATGTTTGGTATCAAATCCCTTGATTCTAATTTTTTAACCTCAAGACAGATTGAGGCTGCAAGGATTGCAGCAACCAGATATATGAAAAGGGAAGGTCAACTTTGGATTAAAATTTTCCCAGACAAGCCTATAACAAAGAAACCTTTAGAGGTTCGTATGGGTAAAGGAAAAGGTGCTGTTGAGTATTGGGCTGCTGTTGTAAAACCCGGTAGAATTTTATTTGAAGTAGGAGGAGTTCCTATTGATATAGCTAAAGAGGCATTAAGATTGGCTGCTCAAAAGTTGCCTGTAAAAACAAAATTTATAATTGCTAGAGATTACGAAGCATAATATTGAGATATGAAGCAACAAGAAGTAGTAAAATTATCAAATGAGGAGCTTAATGAACAGCTCGTTGAAAATAAGAAAAAATATGGTGAGCTCAAGATGGCTCATGCTGTGTCTCCATTGGAGAATCCAATTCAGATTAAAGCAGTTAGAAAATCTATAGCTAGAATAATGACTGAATTAAACAAAAGAGACAATAATTAATTTATTCTATTTGAATATGGAAAAAAGAAATTTAAGAAAAGAAAGAATTGGAGTTGTTACCAGTAACAAAATGCAGAAATCTATTGTGGTTTCTGAAGTAAAAAAGGTAAAACACCCTATGTACGGAAAATTCGTATTGAAAACCAAAAAATATGTTGCTCATGATGAAAAAAATGATTGCAATATTGGAGATAGAGTTAAGATTATGGAGACAAGACCATTGAGTAGGTCTAAATGTTGGAGGTTAGTAGAAATAATTGAAAGAGCTAAATAATTATGTTACAACAAGAATCAAGATTAAAAGTTGCTGATAATACAGGTGCCAAAGAGGTACTTACTATTAGAGTACTTGGAGGTACTAAGAGGAGATATGCTTCTATCGGAGATAAAATTGTTGTTTCTGTAAAATCAGCTACACCAAATGGTATGGTTAAAAAAGGTGCTGTTTCCCCAGCTGTAGTTGTTCGAACAACTAAAGAGGTTAGAAGAAAGGACGGATCGTACATTAGATTTGATGATAATGCATGTGTATTATTAGATGCTGCAGGGGAAATGAAAGGGACTAGAGTATTTGGTCCTGTAGCAAGAGAACTTAGAGATAAAAAGTTTATGAAAATTGTATCACTAGCTCCTGAGGTGCTTTAAAAATATTTTATGAGAAGGAAACTAAAAATTAAAACAGGCGATATAGTCAAAGTAATTGCTGGTAATCAAAAAGGAACACAAGGTAAAGTTCTCAGAGTCTTTTCTGATAAAAATAGAGCAATCGTTGAAGGAGTTAATGTTGTTAAAAAACATAATAAACCAAATGCAAATAATCCAAAAGGTGGTATTACTGAAATGGAATTATCTATTGATATTTCAAATATTTCTCTGATAACGTCTGACGGTCAGCCAACTAGAGTTGGTTTTAAAATTGAAAAAGATAAAAAAGTTAGATATTCAAAAAAGTCTGACGAAGTATTATAGTTATGAGTTATATACCAAGGTTAAAAAATGAATATAAGAGTAATGTTGTCACTAGATTGATGAAAGAATTTAGTTATGATAATGTTATGCAGGTACCAAAATTACAAAAGATTGTTATCTCTAAAGGTGTTGGTGCTGCTGTTAACGATAAGAAGCTAATTGATCACGCTTTAAATGAAGTTACTGATATTTCAGGTCAGAAAGCAATTGCTACAATGTCAAAAAAAGATGTTGCTTCATTCAAGTTAAGAAAAGGAATGCCTGTAGGTGTAAAAGTAACCCTAAGAGGTGAGAGAATGTATGAATTTCTTGACAGATTTGTTACTACTGCTCTTCCTAGAGTTAGGGATTTTAACGGAGTTAAAAGTACAGGATTTGATGGAAGAGGTAATTATAATTTAGGTATTACTGAACAAATTATTTTTCCTGAAATCAATATTGATAAGATCAATAAGATTTCTGGAATGGATATAACTTTTGTAACAAGTGCAAATACTGATACTGAAGCCATGCAGCTTCTTAGTGAATTGGGATTGCCCTTTAAGAAAAAAAATGAGGCTGATGAAAAACCAAAGGTAGAAAATAAACCATCTGTTACTGAAGCCGTTGAGGAAGCTCCTGAGGCTGATGCTGATGT
>CACOFE010000030.1 GCA_902626365.1 uncultured Bacteroidota bacterium
ATAATATTTCCAATACTTCTTCTGATATGACCATAATTCCTTTTTTATCGGCAATATATGATAGTGAAACTAGTGAAGGGGTAAGCCCACCAGATATTCTTGGATTTCAGGGTCAGTCATTTATGCATACAGACTTTAAATTATCATCATCTGGTGAATCTGTTTATCTAAATGATGCATTAGGAAATTTAGTTGATTCTATAACTTTTGGTGCACTTCCATCTAATATTTCTTACGGAGTTTCTTTTGAAAATGATGTTTATGTTGCATATGAAGACCCAACTCCAGGTGAAGAAAATGATACTTTTGAATATGCTGGTGTTTTGGGTGTTCCTCTAACATTTTCTCATGATGGAGGAAGCATAGATAGTGCAATTAATCTTGAAATTACTGGCGATGGAACAGAGGACGTGATAACATATACTACCGATTTCACTGAACCAGACGAAAATTCGAACATATATAGTGGTCCAATTGTGATTGATGAAACAACGATAGTAAGAGCTAAAGCATTCAAAGAGAATTATATTTCACTTCACTCGAATTCCAGAAATTACTTCTTTAATATTGAGAGCAATCATCCCATAATTCACCTTGTAACAGATGAATATAATTTATTTGATTATGACTATGGAATTTATGCATATGGTCCGCCTGATTATGGAGGGTACCCCTACTTTGGCGCTAATTTTTGGGAAGATTGGGAAAGACCAGTTCACATTTCTTATTATGAAAATAATATATTAGAGTTTAGTGCAAATGCTGGTATTAAAATCGCTGGTGCTTACAGTAGAGGTTGGGACCAGAAATCATTAGCTCTTTTTGCAAGAGGTGAGTATGGGGTTGGAGAATTTGAACATCCATTTTTTGATAATATAGATTATGACACTTTTGAGTCATTAGTTTTAAGAAATTCTGGAAATGATTGGATGAGAACTAATATGAGAGATGCTGCGATTACAAGTTTAATGGAGGGTTCTCATATTGACTATCAAAGTTTTAAAACAGTTTCATCATATATAAACAAACAATATTGGGGGCTATATAACCTAAGAGAAAAGGTTAGTGAAAATATGATAGCGTCAAAGCATGATGTTAATCCAAATGATATAACGATGCTAGAATTTAATGCAGAGGTTGTCGATGGTGATAATACAGAATATGTAGAGTTAAGACAGTTTGTTCAGCAAAATGATTTATCAGATGATGAAAATTATAATTATGTCATTAACCAAATTGATATCGACAATTTTATGGAATACAATATTGCCCAAATATATATGGACAATAGGGATTATCCTGGAAACAATATAAAATATTGGAAGGTGCCAGGTAGTAAGTGGAGATGGGTTTTATATGATACCGATTTTGGATTTGCCGGTCAATGGTGGTCTGACTGGGATCAAAATTATGCGTACTTTTTTGACACATTAGACTTTGTTTTATCAGGCAATCAAACAACCTGGGCTAATCCACCTTGGGCTACTTTGTTTATGAGAAAACTAGTTGAAAATATAGAATTCCGAAATAAGTTCATTAATCGCTATGCTGATGAGATGAATACTAGATACCTTCCGACAAATGTTACAACTCATTTTATTAATATTTATGAGAACATGTATGATGAGATGTCTGATCACATCGAAAGATGGTCAGAGAGTGAGCCATGGGTTTCAGAAGAATCTGTTTATGAGTTTGTTGATAATATGAATAATTTCGCTATTAATAGGCAACCAGAAGCTAAATATCACATTTTAAATCAATTTGATCTTGATTCATATCATGAATTTGTATTATTTAATGAAACTCCCGAGCTCGGATATGTAAGAATAAATAATAATTTAAAAATTCAAGAAGATGAGTGGAGTGGTGATTATTTTGAAGATGTTCCAATAACTTTAAAAGCCATTCCAGAATCAGGAAATGAATTTTCTCATTGGAGTGGTGATTTGAATTCAACAGAATCTGAAATTGAAGTTGACATAACCGAGAATTTTAATATAGAAGCGCACTTTATCAATAGTTCTGGATTAAACCTAGTGATAAACGAAATAAATTATAAATCATCTGATAATTTTGACACAGGGGATTGGATTGAGCTTTATAATCCTAATCAGGACGATATTGATATTTCAAGTTGGATTTTAAAAGACAGCAATGATTCAAATGAATTTATTTTTCCAAACGGTACAAGCATAGATGGTGATGATTATTTAGTTATTGTAAGAAATGCTGAAAATTTCACAGAATTTTATCCTGAAATTAGTTCTTTTATTGGCGAATTTGATTTTGGACTATCCGCTTCCGGAGATGCAGTAAGACTATTTGATATGGACAACATTTTACAAGATGAGGTTTACTATGAGTCTTCATCTCCATGGCCTCCACTTTCTAACGGGGACGGCTATACTTTGGAATTGATCGATCCATCTTATGATAATTCCTTGCCTTCAAGCTGGAGTAATATAAACTATCATGGAAGTCCTGATGCTATAAACTCTGCAACAGCATCCATCAATGATGAGGATTTATTTTTTACAAGAGTTTACCCAAATCCATTTGTTCAAACTTTATTTATATTATTAGAGTTAGATGTAAGAGAGTTTGTTACCATTGATATATTTGATCTAAAGGGATCACTGGTTAATAATTTACACTCTGGAGTTCTAAACTCTGGGATTCAGAGAATTAATAAAAATCTTGAAAAATTAAATACAGGAATTTATATTTTAAAAATTAAAACAGCCTCTGGGTTGAGCCAAACCGAAAAAATTATAAAGTTTTAAGCCGAATAATTGATTTTTAACAGATGTGGCCTTTCATCGTTAATTTTGATTATTAACTCACCAAAAAGAGTATTTGCCCAAGCAAACCATGATCTAAAGTAATTGCTTGGATCATCTTTGTCGAATGCCTCATGCATAAAACCTGTCCCTGCATGTGTGCTGACTAGCATCCTTAGACACTTTTTAATTTCTTCATCGTCTTTACTAGTCATTGCTCTTAAAATTATCCCCATAGGCCAAATCTTATCTTTACCTGTATGGGGGCTAGCTTGACCCTCAGCAGCCAGACCTTTTAAGAAATATGGGTTATTATCACTAAGTAAAAATTTTCTAGTGTTTTGATATACTTTATCATTTACAAATTTAGAATCTAAATATGCAAGTGACATTAACGAAGGTACATTTGCATCATCCATATATAAATTGTTTCCAAAACCATCAATTTCATAAGAATAGATTTCACCAAAATTTAAATGCTCTTTAATAGCATATTTTTCTACAGCTTCATCTATTTCGATAGACATAGACATGCATTTTTTAGAAAATATCAAATCAATTTTTTCATCTGAGTATATTTCTGAAAGTTGTTGCATCGATATTGAAGCAAAAATATTTGAAGGAATTAAAAATGGATACATAGTTGCATCATCCGATGGTCTAAACATGGAGCATATCATGCCATTTGGTTTAAAAGGTCTACCAGTACCAGAAAATACAGGAGCATCAACCATTGCGGTACCATTTCTAATAAATCTGTATGGAGATGTACCATCTTTTCTTTGTTCTGTTAAAAAGGTGTCATAAATAAGTTTTGAAGATTTTATCCATGTCTCATCAAAAATCGAATTATCTCCAGTTAACTTGTAATAATTATAACTCAATCTGATAACATAACAAAGAGAGTCAACTTCCCATTTCTGTTCATGAACTCCTGCTATTGGGGTAGGAATATCTTTGTTGTGAGCTGAAATCTTTGATAAATCTTTGTAAAAGGAATTTGCATAAGGATCCCTAATTACACATTTAGCTTGACGATTTATCAATCCTTTTATTAGATTTTTAATTTTTTCATCTTCTTTTACTAATGGTAGATATGGCCATACTTGAGCAGTGGAATCCCTTAGCCACATAGCATCAATATCTCCTGTAATAATGAAAGTGT
Source organism: uncultured Bacteroidota bacterium (assembly GCA_902626365.1). Classification (GTDB taxonomy): domain Bacteria; phylum Bacteroidota; class Bacteroidia; order Flavobacteriales; family Flavobacteriaceae; genus MED-G13. The sequence goes on from CACOFE010000030.1 coordinate 3,949, forward strand.
CAGGCTTACCGTCAATAACTTCATAGTCTACAGTCGTATCAATTGTATTAGGATAGCAATTTTCAAAAATCCAAGATAACTGTGGATCTTTTATCTGGGATTTAATAAAGTTAATCTGATCTTCAACAGCTTTACTTGTATAAGTTCTCTTATTAATTGCTGGTCTATTTGAAATGTAAGTCTCATATCTTTTATTATTACCACTAATTGTATAAAGCCCTGACAATCCTATTCCGGCTAGGCTAATATTTTTTATAAAACTTCTTCTTTTCATAAAATTCCTCTTTTTTAAATTTAATTATCTTTGGCTATCTAAACAAATAAATAAAAATGAATAATATAGCTTTATTAATATTGAGAGTGGTTTTTTCAGGTTCAATGCTCTATGGTCATGGCCTAGGAAAGTTTAACAAATTAATACAAGGAGATTTAAGTTTTGCTAACCCAATCGGGATAGGTGAGGCACCAACTTTAATTCTTGCGGTTTTCTCTGAATTTTTAGCACCTATTTTTATAATTTTTGGATATAAGACTAAATTTTTTAGTTTTTTTCCAGCTGCAACTATGTTTATAGCTGCATTTGTAGTTCACTGGGGAGACCCCTTTGGAAGAGTTGAAAAAGCTTTATTATTTTTAACTGTATTTGTGATACTAATGATGACTGGTCCTGGAAAATATTCGATTGACAGAAAATTTTAATATTTAGGCTTAAATATTTGACAAACAACCCATTTATTTATTGTCAATTTTATAATTATTATTGAATATTTTACATATTTGATAAAATTGAATCTACTTTGTTGTTAAGATTTAAATTAGTCTTATTTTTGTTCAAGATTAAACTAAATCGATTTCTTAAAATGAATCAAAGAAATATACTACTAGTATACATGTTGTTGATTTCATCAATAATTTATTCCCAGTCAATTCTTGTGAGTGGAATTGTTGTTGATGAAGGAGGAAATCCGCTTCCAGGTGTTACGGTGTTAATCGAGGGTACAAATAGAGGTGCCTCAACTACTTTTGAAGGTACTTATGCTATAAAGGCTGATAATGAAAATCAAAATATTCAGTTCTCTTACATTGGTTTTGAAACACAGTCAATTTTAATTAGTAATCAGAAGAAAATTGATGTAATAATGATAGAAAGCCTTGAGTCCTTGGAAGAAGTACAGGTTGTGGCTTTTCAAAAGCAAAAGAAAAATAGTGTAATCGGATCAATTAACACAATTAATCCGTCCGAGCTAAAAATACCAACATCTAATATTACTAATGCAATGGCAGGAAAACTGGCTGGAATGATTTCTTATCAAAGGTCTGGTGAACCTGGTGCAGATAATGCAGAATTTTTCATTAGGGGTGTTACTAGTTTTGGTTATGCGAATAACCCACTTATTTTAATTGATGGTTTAGAAGTTACTACAGATGATTTAGCCAGAATTGAACCTGATAATATCGCTAGTTTTTCAATCATGAAAGATGCAACAGCTACATCTTTATATGGTGCGAGAGGTGCAAATGGAGTAATTTTAGTTACTACGAAGGAGGGTAAAAAAGGAAAGGCTAAAGTATCTTTTAGATATGAAAATTCAATTTCTGCTCCTTCACAGACAAATGAATTTTTAGGTGGTGTTGATTACATGAACTTATATAATAGAGCAACAAGAACAAGAGATGCATCAGCTCCTTTAACTTACAGTATTTCAAAAATATATGGAACTCTAAACGGTGGAGATCCAAATATTTATCCAAATGTTAATTGGTATAACGAGCTATTCAAGGATTATACGCTAAACAGAAAAGCCAACCTTAACGTGAATGGTGGTGGTGATATTGCTCAATATTATCTTTCTGTCTCTCATAACAATGACACAGGATTGTTAAAAGTTGATCCGTTGAATAATTTCAATAATAATATTGATATCAAACGATCAAACCTAAGGGCTAATATTAATATTGATTTGACTAATACCACAAAAATTGCTGTAAAGTTCTACTCATTATTTGAGAGGTACAATGGTCCATCAGTTTCTGCAAATGATATATTTGGATCGGTGATGCAGGCAAATCCTGCGAACTTTCCAAAATACTTTGCCTATGAAGATAATTTAGGTTACAATCACACCTTGTTTGGCAATAAAGGTAATGGTGGTTTCCCTAATCCTTATGCTGATATGGTTAAGGGTTATAAGGACAGATTTACAAATACAATCTTTTCTCAAGTACAAATTGAGCAGGATCTCAAATTCATTACTGAAGGTTTAAAATTTCGAGGTATGGCATCAGTTAGAACCTACACGATGAATGAAAATTCAAGAGAATATACACCGTTTTATTATGGAATGGCCGAGGTAGAAACCGATCAAGGAATTTTAAACTACTTGTATAGAATTCAAGAGGGTACAGAATTTTTAAATAACCCAAGTGTAAATAATCTAGGTACAAGTAGGTTTTATTATGAATTTGTAACAGAGTATAACAGGAAATTTGATGAACTTCATGATTTTGGAGGTCTACTAGTATTTAATTTTAGTGAATCATTAAATACTATTGGTGGCAATAGCGCATTTGCAACTTTACCTTCTAGAAATATGGGTCTTTCTGGTAGATTTTCTTACAATTATGACTCTAGATATTTTACAGAATTTAATTTTGGTTACAATGGATCTGAAAAATTTGCAAAGAATAATAGATTTGGATTCTTCCCTTCAATAGGTCTAGGTTGGATTTTATCTAACGAAAAGTGGTTTAATGAAAAGTTACCAGATGTAAATATGTTTAAGCTCAAGCTTACTCATGGTCTGGTTGGAAATGATGGGATTTCGAGTGCTGATGATAGGTTTTTCTATTTATCTGAGGTCAATCTACAAAGTGATAGTTATGGTTATACATGGGGTTCAGATTTCAATAATTATTATCAAGGCTACGTTATAGACAGATACTCAAATCAAAATGTAACATGGGAGGTAGCTGAAAAAACAAATTATGGTTTGGAGCTGGGTTTATTTAATTCTTTAAATTTCCAAATTGATTACTTTACAGAACACAGGTCGAAAATTTATATGTCTAGAGACTACATTCCTTCAACTATGGGCTTAACCACAACAATAAGTAGTAATCTTGGGGAAGTTGATTCTAAGGGTGTTGATTTATCTATTGACTATAATAAAGCTTTTGACTCTGGACTAATTCTTTCAGGTAGAGGTAATTTTACGTATTCTACTAATGAGGTTTTAATAAATGGAGAGCCTGATTACACCTATGACTATCTAAGCAGAATTGGATATCCTGTTAATCAAGCCTGGGGTCTTATTGCTGAGCGTTTATTTATTGATCAAGCAGATATTGATAATTCCCCAGAGCAGTTTAATGGATTTTCATCCTCAGCAAATTCCTACATGCCGGGTGATATAAAGTATACAGACATAAATAATGATGGCGTTGTTAATGAACTTGACAGAGTACCAATTGGAAAACCAACAGTACCAGAAATTGTTTATGGATTTGGTGTGTCTGCTTCCTATAGGGGATATGATTTTTCTGTCTTTATGCAGGGTGTTGCTAGAACATCATTTTTTATAAACCCTAATGATATATCACCATTTGTAAATGAAAGAAATGCTTTAAATGTAATTGCCGATAATCATTGGTCAATAAATAATCCTGATCCTAATGCTTTTTGGCCAAGGCTTTCAACATACTCAATAGCAAATAATGAACAGCAATCAACATGGTGGCAGAGGGATGGAGATTTTTTGAGATTGAAAAATGTAGAAATAGGATATACTTTTCCCGATAGGGAAACAGGTTTATTTTCTGGTTTAAATACAAGGGTTTATTTTACAGGTCTTAATCTTTTGACATTCTCAAAATTTGATTTATGGGACACTGAGATGGGTGGTAACGGTTTAGGATACCCGCCACAAAAGGTATACAATATTGGATTACAGGTTAATTTTTAATAAAAAAAATGAATAAAAAAATTATAATTATTAGTTTACTATTTGGAATGTTTAGTTGCGACGAATACTTAGATATAGTTCCTGACCAAACTCAGCAAATTGACTTATTATTTGAAAGAAAAGAAGTTGCTTACACAGCTTTAGCAACTTGTTACGCCTACTTACCTAAAAATGATGGTGTTTACACCTCATTTATGATGATGAGTGATGAGGTAACCACACCAATCGCAAAAGAAACTGATGGTATAAGAATAATGAAAGGTCAGCAATCCGCATCTAATCCTAAATTTGGATTATGGTCTGGATGGTCTGATCAAGGTTCTTTGTGGGAAGGAATTAGACACTGTAATGTGCTGATTGAAAACATATATAATGTAGTAGATATGACAGAGGAGGAGATGAATACCTGGGCAGCAGAAGCTAAGTTCCTTAAAGCATACTATCATTTTTTATTATTTACTTACTATGGGCCTATCCCTATAGTAGACGAAAATTTACCAATTTCTGCCAGTGACACTGAGGTTAGGATAAAAAGAAGAACAGTTGATGAGTCTGTAGCTTACATTGTTGAAACCATTGATGAAGCAATTGTTCATCTACCAGCAAGGGTGCTTAGCTCCAATGATTTGGGCAGAATTGATCAAGTTATTGCTAAGGCAATTAAATCTAGGGTTTTAACTTATGCAGCTAGTCCATTATTCAACGGAAATACTGAAATGTATTCTGGATTTGTAAATGATGATGGAGAACATTTCTTTAATCAATCATATGATCAAAATAAGTGGGATTTAGCAAGGGATGCATCACTTGATGCTATTACCGCTGCGCTTGAAAATGGAGTTAGTTTATATGAGTTTACCTCTACACCTCCAAATTATGAAGATGAGTATGAAGAGGAAGAATTTATACAGACATTGTATGATCTAAAGTATACTATTGTAGATAAATGGAATTCAGAGTTAATATGGGGTAATTCTAACCCAGTTCGAGACAATGATTGGTGGCAAATGCAGGCTGCATGTATGATGAAAAATCCAAATGCATCATCAGTAGAAGCAGCATGGCAATGGATTGCACCAACATTAAGAGTTGCTGAATTATTTTATTCCCAAAATGGATTACCTATTAATGAAGATTTAACTTATGATTATCAAAATAGATATAATGTAACGTCTGTTGGTGGCTCACAAAACTTACAAGCCCAATACGGAGCAAGTACAGCCAAATTAAATTTGGATAGAGAACCAAGATTTTATTCGTCTCTTGGATTTGATCGAGGCTATAACAGAACATGGGGAAATTTGTGGCAATTGAGAATGAAAAAGGGAGAAAGTCATGGAAGAATTGCAAA
>CACOFE010000031.1 GCA_902626365.1 uncultured Bacteroidota bacterium
AATGATCTTTTTGAAGATATAAGTTTCAATTCAGAAATATTTAATGATGTGGTTAAAGTTGAAGATGGTGAACAATTAATGAATCTAATTCAAGATTCATATAATAAATATGGAATTGAAGAAACCGCTATAATTGTAAGATCCAATAAAAGAGCAAATCTCTATAACAGATCTGTAAGGGATAAAATATTAAATAATGAAAATATAATATCAGTTGGTGACTTATTAATGGTTATAAAGAATAATTATTTTTGGCTAAATAATAAGAGAGATTTAGGATTCATAGCAAACGGAGATATAATTAAAATTGAGGAAATCCATAATATTAAAAATATATTTGGATTTAAATTTGCAGAGGTAAAAATATCAATGGTAGATTACCCGAAAATTTCCCCCTTTGAAACAGTTTTAATATTAGACTCCTTATTCATTAATACCCCCGCATTAGATTTTAATATAATAAATAAACTATATCAGGAAATTTTAAAGGACTACATGAATGTAAAGACTAAATATAAGAGGCATATGGGTGTTAAAAATAATAAGTTTTTTAATGCTCTTCAGGTTAAATTTGCTTATTCATTTACTTGTCACAAGTCTCAAGGTGGTCAATGGAGCTCAATATTTCTTGAATTTCCTTTTTTACCAAATGCAATGGATAAAGATTTTTTTAGATGGTTATACACGGCAATTACCAGAGCAAAAAGTAAATTACATCTAATTGGGTTTAAACAATAATATTTTATCTTTTAATGTTAATTTTGTAATATGAGAATTGTTGCTGCAATACCCGCTAGATTAGATTCAACTAGATTACCCAAAAAACTATTAAGAGAAATTTGTGGTAAGACATTGATAGTAAGAACTTATGAGGCAACAGTAAACTCTAATCTCTTTGATGACGTTCTTGTTATTACCAATAGTCATGAAATTGTTTCTGAATTAGAAAATAATAAGGTTAAATACATATTTGATGATGCAAATTATCAAACTGGAACAGATAGGATAGCAGGTGTAGCATCTAAAATTGAAGCTGATATAATTATAAATGTTCAGGGAGATGAGCCTTTTATTAACTCAAATACTATTGAGTCTATTTTAAATACTCTTAAACATGATAAAGAAAATAATATTAAAATAGTTTCTGTGATGACACCAATCAAAGATGATCAAGAGCTAAAAAATCCAAATAACGTCAAGGTTTTTACAGATGTAAGTAATAATGCTATTTATTTTTCAAGACATTCGATTCCTTTTAAAATTGATTTAAATATTTCTAAAGCTCATAAACATGTTGGGATATACGCCTTTAGAAAGAAATCTTTAATTGAATTTGCTAAACTTAACGTAGGAGAGTTAGAATCATCTGAAAAAATTGAAGCTCTAAGATTAATTGAAAATGATATAAAAATTAAAATGATTAATTCAAACGACACATTTATAGGGATTGACACAGAAGAAGATATTCAAAAAGCGATAAAAATATTTTGTGAAAAAGGTAATTTATAATTTTATTTTAAAATATCTGATTAGATGGAAAATTGAAGGAGATAGTTTTTCATCCCTCAACTCTTTAAAGAAATCAGTAATTATTACTGCACCTCATACTCATTGGGTTGATTTTTATCTTGGAATTTTAATTAGAGGTGCTCTTGATTTTAAATCGAGCTATTTAGCAAAAAAAGAACTTTTCATATTTCCATTGGGCATTTTTTTAAAATGGACTGGAGGTGTTCCTGTCAACAGATCATCAAATAATAATTTAGTTAGTCAAATTGCTAGTATTTACAATAAAAACAAAGAGTTTAGATTATCGTTAGCTCCCGAAGGAACAAGAAAAAGAGTCAAAAAGTTTAAGTCAGGATTTTATTATATAGCAATTGAAGCAAAAGTTCCAATAGTTATGCTATCCATGGATTATATAAATAAAAAAACGATAATTTCAGAGCCGTTTTATCCAACAGGAAATAAAAAATCTGATTTTGATTATATAGAAAATTTCTTCGACGGGGTAATTGGGAAAGTAAAGGAGTATAGTTTTTATAAAAAAAACTAATCTTTCATATTATGAAAAACATTCTGAACATCATCGTCATTTTCAATCTTCTCTAATAACTTTTCATTTTCATCTCTGTCCTCATTGCTAACCTCTTTTAGATTATTAGGAATTCTATCAAATCCAGATGAAATAATTTCAATTTTCTTGGATTCTAGCTCTTTTTGAATTTCTCCAAAACCCTCAAAAGGACCATAAATTAAGATGCTTGTGTCCTCTTCAAAAACTTCCTCAACTCCAAAGTCAATTAAATCAAATTCGAGATTTTCAATATCAATATTTTCTTTATTAATTTTGAAATTACAGGTGTGATCAAACATAAAAGCGACTGATCCAGAAGTACCTAAATTTCCATTATGTTTATTAAAATAGCTTCTGATATTTGCAACTGTTCTGGTATTATTATCTGTTGCCGTCTCAACCAATATAGCAACACCTGAGGGGCCGTAACCTTCAAATAGTATTTCTTTATAATCTCCAACTGACTTGTCTGATGCTCTTTTAACAGCTCTTTCAATATTGTCTTTGGGCATATTTACAGACTTGGCGTTTTGAATTACTGCCCTAAGTTTTGAGTTTGAATTTGGGTCAGGACCACCTTCTTTTACTGCAATTACAATATCTTTACCAATTCTTGTAAAAGCTTTACTCATAGCTGACCATCTTTTCATTTTTCTGGCCTTTCTGAATTCAAATGCTCTTCCCATATATAAATTATTTAAAAGGTGTATTAACAATAACAGCCTTTTTTCTATTCTTTCTTATTTGAATAAATATTTCCGTCTTTACAGCTGAATTTTCAATATTAACATAACCTAAACCAATTCCAATGTTTAGTGAAGGAGACATAGTTCCAGAGGTTACAACGCCGATTATTTCATTTTCATTATTCAAAATATCATAATCTTTTCTTGGAATTCCTTTTTCGAGCATTTTAAACCCAATTAATTTTTTACTAATTCCTTCTTTCTTCTGTTTTAAAAATATTTTACTGGATGTAAATTCTTTATTAGTTTTTGTAATCCAAGATAGTCCTGCTTCAATAGGAGAGGTGTTATCGTCGATATCATTTCCATATAAACAAAACCCCATTTCAAGTCTTAAGGTATCTCTTGCGGCTAAACCTATAGGCTTAATATCATATTTTTTTCCAGATTTAAATATTTTATCCCATAAATCTTTTGCTATTTCGTTTTTACAATAGACTTCAAAACCACCACAACCTGTATAGCCTGTATTAGAAACTATAATACCGTCAATGTATTCAAAATGATAATATTTTATCTCACTAAGTTCAATATCAAAAAGGGGGTTTAAAACATCTAATGCATTAGGTCCTTGTATAGCAATTAGTGAAAAGCTATCAGAAACATTAAGTAATTGAGCATTATATAAATTTTTATTGTTTAAAAACTCCCAATCTTTTTCAATATTAGATGCATTAACAACTAGCATAAATCTGTTATCTTCAAACTTATACAATATAAGATCATCTACAATGCCTCCTTTTTCATTTGGAATGCAATTATATTGAGCTTGTCCCTTTTTTAAAACACTTATATCATTACTTAAAACTGACTGAAGAAAAATCTCTGCTTCATCTCCGTGTATATAAAATTCTCCCATATGAGACACATCAAATACACCAACATTTTTTTTTACAGTTATATGCTCAATATTTACGCCTTCATATTGCACTGGCATCACATAGCCAGCGAAATCAATCATTTTAGCATTCAATTCCTCATGAATATCGTGAAGTGCAGTTTTCTTCATTCTAAAAATTTTTTGTGAATTCAAATTTAACTAATTTTAGTTCAAAATTATTTTAAATGGGTTCTTTCATTATAAAAGATAATAACATTTCATTTGCTGATATAAGCACAATTATTAATAAAGATTTAAAACTATCTATTGACGATAATATTATTGAGAGGATAACTGCATCAAGAAAAATTTTTGAAAATACAATTAATAATTCTGATGATAAATTTTATGGAATTAACACAGGTTTTGGGGATTTACATAATGTGAAAATCAATAATGATGACCTATGTGTTCTTCAGGAAAACTTAATAAAATCCCATGCGTGTGGTGTTGGCGACAAAATCGATTCAAAAATCGTCAAATTAATGATTCTATTAAAGATCATTTCGCTATCTAAGGGTTATAGTGGAATAAAAACTCAAACTATTGAAAGACTTCTATTTTTTTTTAATAATAATATATTACCGGTTGTTTATAAATATGGTTCTCTTGGTGCCTCTGGAGACCTAGCTCCTTTATCACATTTGTCACTCCCATTAATTGGCTTGGGAGAAGTTGAATTTGAAGGTGAAATCTATAATACTGATATTATTCTAAGTAAATTTAATCTTGATTCTTTAACTCTAGGCGCAAAAGAAGGATTAGCCCTTATAAATGGAACACAATATATGTTGGCTTCTCTTATTGATTCTACGATTAATTCTATTAATATTTGTAATTATTCTGATTTGATCGCAAGTGTTTCATTAGATGCTTTTAACTGTAGTTTGTCGCCATTTGACCCTTTAATTTCAAAAATTAGACCTCATGAAGGTCAAATAAATGTTTCTAAAAATATCCTCAATAATTTAGAAGGAGGGGAGATAAATGATTTAAAAAAAGAAAATGTTCAAGATCCTTATTCATTTAGATGTATTCCACAGGTTCATGGAGCAACTCAAGACACTTTAAATTATTGTATTAATATAATTTCAACAGAAATTAATTCGGTAACCGATAATCCGTTAATATTTTTAGAAGATCGAAAGATAATTTCTGGAGGAAATTTTCACGGACAGCCTTTAGCGTATGCAATAGATTTTCTTAAAATATCTATGTCTGAGCTTGGAAATATTTCAGAGAGAAGAGTTTTTAATCTATTATCTGGTAAAAGAAATTTACCACCGTTTCTATCTACTAATCCAGGTCTGAACTCTGGTTTAATGATTCTTCAATATACTTCGGCAAGCTTGGTAAGCTCCAATAAGCAATTGTCAACTCCTTCAAGTATTGATTCAATAACTTCTTCAAATGGACAAGAAGATCATGTAAGTATGGGTGCAAATGGAGCAAATCAACTGAGAGAAATAGTTGAAAACTTGTATCAAATATTAGCAATTGAAACAATTGTTTCTGTTCAAGCAAAAGAGTTTAACAATTATAAATCATCTAAAACAGTAAATGAATTTATTTCAGCGATAAGAAAAATTCACCCAAAAATATCATCAGATAGAGTTTTTCATAATGACATAGCTAAAGTCTCAAAATTTCTGAAGAAAAAATTAGAAGATTAGGGTAAGTTTATTTTTTTGATGTTTTAGATTCTTTTTTATTTTGAATCTTAATATTTAATTCTTCTTTTCCTGATGAATGATCAATATTTATAGTATCCCCTTCGTTAATCATAGAATTAAGTATTTCCGAAGCTATCAAATCTTCAACATGTTTTTGAATAGTTCTTTTTAATGGTCTTGCTCCATACTTTTTGTCATATCCTTTGTCAGCTAAGAAATCCTTGGCTTTTTTAGATAGTTTGATTTTATAGCCTAATTCGTCAATTCTTAAATATAATTTTGATAACTCAATATCAATTATTTGATAAATATTCTCTTTTGATAATGAATTGAAAATAATTACCTCATCAATTCTATTTAAAAATTCTGGTGCAAATTTTTTCTTAAGAGAATTCATTATTGTCTTTCTGGTAAATGAATCTTCTTGTGATTTTTTTGCAGTAGTGCCAAAACCAACTCCTGATCCAAAATCTTGAATTTTCTTAACTCCAATATTAGATGTCATTATAATAACACAATTTGTAAAATCAATTTTTCTTCCAAGACTGTCAGTTAAGAAACCATCATCTAAAACCTGTAAAAGCATATTAAATATATCAGGATGAGCTTTTTCAATTTCATCTAGTAAAACTACTGCATAGGGTTTTCTTCTTATTTTTTCTGTCAATTGACCACCATCTTCATAGCCGACATATCCAGGAGGTGCACCAATTAATCTTGATACAGCAAATTTCTCCATATATTCACTCATGTCAACCCTAATTAATGCTTCTTCGCTGTCAAATAATTCTTTAGCAAGAATCTTGGCTAATTGTGTTTTTCCTACACCAGTTTGTCCAAGGAATATAAACGAGCCAATTGGTTTTTTTGGATCCTTTAATCCTGCTCTATTTCTTTGAATAGACTTGACAACTTTTTCAATTGCCTTGTCTTGACCAATAATATTTTCTTTTACTAAAGATGTAAGCTTGGATAATTTATTGCTTTCAGATTGTTTTAATTTATTAAGAGGTATACCCGTCATCATTGAAACAACATCTGCAATACTTTCCTCATTAACAACTTCTTTGTTTTTCTTGCATTCTTCTTCCCATTGATTTTGGGCTATGCTGAGCTTGTTTTCTATATTTTTTTCTTTATCTCTATAGCTAGCTGCCTTTTCATACTTTTGATTTTTAACAGCTGTGTTTTTTTCATGCTTTACATCCTCCAATTCTTTTTCAAGATCAAGAATATGTTGTGGGACATCTAAATTTGTTAAATGAACTCTTGAACCAGCTTCATCTAATGCATCAATTGCTTTATCTGGGAGATGTCTGTCGGTCATATATCTAGATGTTAATTTTACACACGCTAATAATGCTTCGTCAGTGTAAATTACATTGTGATGATCTTCATATTTGTCTTTAATATTCTTTAAGATTTCCAATGTTTCTTCTTCATTTGTTTGTTCAACAATAATTTTCTGGAATCTTCTTTCAAGAGCACCGTCTTTTTCAATCGAATTTCTGTATTCGTCCAGGGTAGTTGCACCAATACATTGTATTGTGCCTCTTGCCAATGCGGGTTTAAACATGTTAGATGCATCAAGACTTCCTGTTGCACCACCGGCACCTACTATAGTATGAATTTCATCTATGAATAAGATTATATCGGAATTTTTCTCTAATTCGTTCATTACAGCCTTCATTCTTTCCTCAAATTGTCCTCTATATTTTGTTCCAGCTACTAGACTTGCTAAATCCAATGAGATAATTCTTTTATTGTAGAGTACTCTAGAAACTTTCTTTTTGATAATTCGAATTGCTAGACCTTCGGCTATTGCTGATTTTCCTACACCAGGCTCACCAATAAGAAGAGGATTATTCTTTTTCCTTCTACTTAATATTTGAGAAACTCTTTGAATTTCAATATTTCTACCAATAATTGGATCTAACTCGTCATTTTCAGCCATGGCAGTGAGATCTTTACCAAAATTGTCTAAAACAGGTGTTTTTGACTTCTTGGAAGATTTTGATTTTGTAGGTTTAGTCACCTTAATTTCTTCAAATTCAGAAGGTTCAGGTTCTTGAGTTGATTCGTCAGAAAAATCATCCTTACCGATTATAGATTTATACTCATCTTTAACCACATTATAATTAATATCTATATTATTGAATATTTTTGTTGTAGGGTCATTTTCATTTCTTAGGATACATAATAATAAATGTGCAGTATTTATGACTGAACTCTGGAAAAGTTTAGCTTCTAAAAAAGTAGTTTTGAGAGCTCTCTCGGCTTGTCTAGTTAGATGTAGGTTTTTCTTTGATGATTCCTTTGTTTCACTATCAAAATTGATAGGATTTAAGGATTCGATTTTTCGTCTTAACTCGTTTAAATCAATTCCGAGAAAGTTTAATATATCTATAGCTTTTCCTTCACCATTTCTTATCAATCCAAGAACTAAGTGCTCCGTTCCAATAAAATCATGCCCTAATCTAAGAGCTTCTTCTTTACTGTAAGTGATTACATCTTTTACCCTTGGTGAAAAATTATCATCCATAAAAATTGTTTCTGTAAAAATAATCATAAAGATTTTTTAAAACAACACTAATCTGAGTTAAAATTTATAAGCTAAAATTGTTAATAAATTATATGTTTCAAGACACATTTTTAGCCTAAATAATCTTGTTTAATTCATATATTTGTTTACTACTATTTATATGATATAATTAAACAGTTTTTTATTATGAATGATGGCGAAAAATTAATACCGATTAACATAGAGGATGAAATGAAATCTGCATACATTGATTATTCAATGTCAGTAATAGTTTCTAGAGCTCTTCCAGACGTTAGAGATGGTTTAAAGCCTGTGCACAGACGTGTCTTATATGGCATGCATGATTTAGGGGTTAAAGCATCTTCTGCACATAAAAAGTCCGCTAGAATTGTTGGTGAAGTTATGGGTAAGTATCATCCACATGGTGATTCTGCTATTTATGACACAATGGTTAGGATGGCTCAGGATTGGAGTTTAAGATACATGCTAGTAGATGGTCAAGGAAATTTTGGCTCTGTAGATGGAGATAGTCCGGCTGCAATGAGGTATACAGAAGCTAGGATGCAAAAGATTTCTGAAGAAATGCTGTCAGATATTGAAAAAGATACTGTCGATTATAAACTAAATTTTGACGATACGTTAAAAGAACCAACCGTTTTACCAACAAAGATTCCTGCATTACTTGTTAATGGTGCTTCTGGTATTGCTGTTGGTATGGCTACAAATATTCCTCCACATAATTTAACTGAGGTTATTAATGGTACTCTTGAGTATATCAATGACAATTCTATTGATATTGATGGTTTAATGCAATATGTTAAAGCTCCTGACTTTCCTACCGGTGGTATTATTCATGGTTATGAGGGGGTAAAAGAAGCTTTTCATACTGGTAGAGGTAAAGTAGTAATGCGTGGTAAAGCCGAAATTGAAGAGGTTGATGGTAAGGAGTCAATAATTGTAACTGAAATACCGTATCAGGTTAACAAAGCTGACATGATCAAAAAAATCGCAGATTTGGTTAACGATAAAAAGTTAGAGGGTATTTCTACAATAAGAGATGAATCAGATAGAAACGGGATGAGAATCGTTTTTGTGCTAAAAAGGGATGCTATCCCTAACATTGTACTCAATAAGCTATTTAAATATAGCCCACTTCAATCATCTTTTAGTGTTAATACTATCGCGCTTGTAAATGGACGACCTCAAATGCTTAATCTAAAAGATATGATTAAGCATTTTGTAGATCATAGACATG
>CACOFE010000032.1 GCA_902626365.1 uncultured Bacteroidota bacterium
AGAGTATATGAGTTTGATTCTAGTGAAATGCATGAATTATATAACGGAGAGTATACCAATTATATTAATTATGATTACAATATATTTCAAGTATTAGCCTATAATAATCAGGTTTATGCATTGGTTGAAGTATACGATGCTAATTTAGGTGAAAACTTAAGAAAGGTATCAAAATTAAATATAGAGACAGATATAGTAAATGCTAACGGAGATGATGGCACATATGAATTTATGCCTACTGTCTATGGGGATAATTTTAACTATTTCTATATGTTTGGATTTGATAATTTAGGAAATCTAATCCAATTTAACAGGACATTCGAAAATGATTATTATGCTTATGGCCTGTTTTCATATCAGCTATTTCCTGAAATTTTAATTAGTGCTGGAGAGACTTCGGGTACATTTACTTTTGAATCCATTGAAGATAATTCGTTTGAAGATGATGAAACAATTATTGTTACGCCCGGAGATCCTATTAATGCTACCATTAATAGTGAAGAGCCATTAACATTAAATATCATTGACGATGACAATCCGCCAATGATTACCTTTGAATTATCTTCTGAAACAATTGTTGAAAATTCTGAGACCAGTGTGACGCTTACAGCAACTGCTGATGTTCAGTCTGGTGTTGAAATTACGATTCCATTTACAATGGGTGGAGATGCCCTCGCTGATGAATATGAATTAAGTGCTGAATCAATAGTGATTGCTCCAAATGCAACTACTGGAAGTATTACAATAAGTACTTTTGGTTATGACGACAATGAGGTTGAAATTGCTGAATCAATAGTCTTTACATTTGGAGAAATTACAAATGCAATTACAGAAACAACATCAATAACTCTAACTCTTTTAAGTGAAGATAATTCCACTATTAGCTCGGTTGAAATTTCCCAAACAGAATTAACCGAGGGTGAATCAACTACATTGACTGTTACAGTTGATGCTGCCAGTTCGGATGATGTTTATGTTCCTATCATTTTTGGAGGTAGTGCAACAACGGAAGTTGATTACACCACTGATTTTGCAGCACAAGGAGAAGAGTCTTTGATTGGTGAACTACCTTTTGCTGGTTTTAGTCATTATGCAATTCTATCAGACGGAAGACATGTATTTTTAAATTATGGGCAAATTATGGTAGTAGCTGAAGATGCAAGTTCTTATAATACTGCTGATTTAGGTGGTGAGCATTATCAGTACATGGTTGTTGAAAATGATATAATATACATTGCTAATGATAATAGAATGTCAACGGTTGATATCTCTAATATCTCTGCAAATGAAGTTGAACGAGAGGATTTCAATCTTCTCGATAATGTAAATATGAATGGTTACACATTTAGTGTTGAAGAAGGAGTTATTGTTTATGGTGTATATGTTGAGGGTACTAGCACTAGACAAGTTTGGAGAATGAATTCTGTTGACTCAACTCCTGAATTAATCGGTTCAAGCCTTGATTGTTGCTATAGACCAGTCCAGATTGACGGCAACATATATAGATTAGAAACTTGGGGTTATAAACAATTATTTGATGACGGAACAGAGGGTTCATATATTAATTACAACGGATTTTCTAGCGGAATAGACAGAGATAGACAGGTTGTTATTAAGAATGGTATTCTTTACGGTTTTGCATACAGTGGTAATAACAGTGGGGAATTAATTCAAATTGATTTAACCGCTGGTACTGGTCTTACAACGCAAGCTTTCAACATTGAAATAGGTGAAGAAATCACA
Organism: uncultured Bacteroidota bacterium; assembly: GCA_902626365.1. Classification (GTDB taxonomy): domain Bacteria; phylum Bacteroidota; class Bacteroidia; order Flavobacteriales; family Flavobacteriaceae; genus MED-G13. The sequence continues at coordinate 1,744 of CACOFE010000032.1, forward strand.
GCGACAAGGTCTTTTGAATTTGCGCCTGATGGAAATATCATTCTTATTAATGAAAGCACAAACGGAAATGAATATGTAGTACAGTTAAATTCTTATTTAATGAGTGCTGAGTTAAAGGTGGATGCCGGTGATACAACTGGTTCGATTACCATAAATACTATTGATGATGATTCATACGAATTTGATGAAAATATCACAGTTAATTATGGAACACCAACAAATGCTAATATTGGAGATATTCAAGGATCTGAAATAATTATTTTAGATAATGATTTACCACCAGTAGTAACCTTTGAGCTTTCGAGTGATTACATTGTAGAAAATGCTACAGACCCTGTAACAATGACTGCAACCTTATCAGAAATCTCAGGATATGATGTTACGATTCCATTTACCATTTCAGGTACTGCTGGAAGTGACGAGTATTCTGTTTCAGCATTATCAATTGTGATTCCTGCTGGATCACAATCAGGAAGTGTTGAAGTTTCTACTGCTGAATTGGATGATGATGAAGTTGAAATGCTAGAAACCATAATATTTACTTTTGGTGAGTTAACAAATGCATCTACTGAAACAACAGAGATAATTCTAAACTTAGAAAGTGATGATGATCCTAATTTAGTTTCGGTTGAAGCTGATCCTTTAGAGTTTGCTGAACACGAATCTGCTAGTGTTACAGCTACAATCGATCAGGCAACTTCTAGAAACGTAGTAGTACCTATTGCGCTTGCTGGTACAGCAGGATTAGGCTTGGATTATGATGTAGAATATGATTCTATGGGAGAGGAGATATTTGTTAAGGAATTCTCTCAAAGTTATAGAAATCAATTCGGGATACTTCAAGACGGTTCAATTATTTTACAACCTCATTATAATCATCTTGAAATATATAATGCTGACAACACTCTTAACGAAACTTTAAATTTAGACCTTGCTGCTACGCATTTTATAGTAAGAGATAATGTCTTATATCTAAGAGATTGGGGTTATATGCATAAATATAATTTAGATACTGGAGAACAAGCTACTATTGGTGCAACCTTCGGAGATAGTAATTCTCAATATGCAGAATCATTTGATTTTGTAAACGATAAACTATTTACCATTGTTACTTATTATTATGATAATATAGGATATACATTAAATGTTAATTCACAAATTGAAGGACAGGATGCTGTTACAATTGCTGAATTTACCGATTGGCCTGGTGACTATTTAAGATATATAGCTGTTAATAGTGAAGAAGAAATATATCTTGCCAGGGAAGAATATCTGTTTAAGCTAGTTGATGGGCAATTAAATCAGATTGGTAATTTTTATGACGGATCTCAATTTAGAGATATAAAATTCTTTAATGATGTACTTTATGCTCGAATATATGACAATAACACTAATAGACATAAAGTAATTAGAATTGGCGGCAATCAGTTTGTTAATGGAGAAGCTCCATCTGGTGGTGCGAACTTCGAATATTCAGTTTTGGAATATCAACTCGGAGAAGATGTTAATGATATTTATAATTATACATTTGACTCCAATGGACAATTATTGTTGTTTGTTCAGACTGTACAAGGTACTTATAAAATTAACAGATATAAATTTGCCCCTGAAATTATCATTGAACCAGGAAATCTTTCAGGATCTATTGTATTTAATGGAATTGAAGATGATTTAAATTCACCGGGTGAAGAGTCGGATGAAACTATTGAAATTTCAATTTTAGAACCAGTAAATGCTATTGTAGATGAGTCAAATACCATTGAAGATATTACTCTTACAATTCTGAATAATGAAATTGATTTAGCTATTGATGAGACGGCTCTAGCAAATGTTCCTGCAATGACATCTAGTTCAGTTGCTTGGGGTGATTTTGATAGAGATGGTGATCAAGATATGGCCGTTATGGGTGTAAGTTTCTTTGACGGTGTTATAACAAGATTATATGAAAATATTGAAGGAGTATTTGTAAATAGTAACCCAGGAATATTTGCTCCTACCTATGAGGGTGATTTGATGTGGGTAGACTACAATAAAGACGGATATATTGATTTAGTTGTTTCAGGACTTGATCCAAATGATGATCCATCTACAGTTATATATGAAAATATAGATGGCGTCACCTTTAGTCCGAGCATTGATATGACATTACCATCTCTTTTCTCAACATCTATGGATTCTGGAGATCTTGATAATGACGGAGATATTGATTTTATAATTAATGGTCAGGATGCTGATAATAACTGGAAAAAATATATCTATAAGAGAGAAGGAACCCAGCTAATTCTCGAGGAAGATTATAATAACCAGTTTAATGGTGATCAAGGATATACTGATGGAGTTATGAGAATAGCTGATAGTAATATTGATGGAGATTTAGATATATATATGTTAGGTCAGTCAGATTCTAGGATTAAAACTAATACTTATATCAATGAGTCGCAAGAGCAAAATTGGTGGAGTTATCAACTTGCTGATGTTCAAGATGGCTCAATGACATTCTTTGGAGATAATGTTTATTACATGGGTCAAGATTCAGATGGAACTATGAGATTCTATAGAAAATCTTTATCAGGAGGTGATAATCAACAGTTTGGAATAGAGGGATTAAAGGACGGAGATTTAGCCATAGGTGATTATAACAACGATGGTTATGAGGATTTGGTAATTACTGGAGAAAATGAAAATGCAGAATCTATTACAAAGTTATATGACGGTAATGCATTTGGCTTTACAGAAAATACAGAAATTGACCTAATTGGGCTGAGAAGTTCTACAGCTAAGTGGGTGGATTATGATATGGATGGAGACCTAGATTTATTCCTTAACGGGACCAATGATGATGGTGAGTTTTCATTATTGTATAAAACAAATTTAGAAAACAAGTCAAATACTGCAGCACCTGCTATCACTAACTTATCTTTTGAGAATCTTGGAAACGGAAAGGTTAGATTGTCTTGGGACGAGCCCGAGGATGATTTCTCTCAAAATCTTGGATATGTCATTAGACTTGGAACTACCGAATCGGGAACAGAACTTTCTAATACTGAGAGTAATCTAGAGACTGGTCAAAGATTGATAACCAAGTCAGCTCAGATTAATTCAAATAGTTATGAAGTCCTACTGGATCCAGGTAATTATTATTGGTCTGTTCAGTCAGTTGATACCGGATTAAGAGGTAGTGTATTTTCTGAAGAGTCTTCATTCCAGTTGACTTACGAGTGGAAATTACTTAATCAAGGAGGAATAATTGACAGATCAATTTCATCAATAGATCAACCAATTGTTAAATTGACTGATATTGATGGTGATAATGATATGGATCTAGTTTATGGTTCAAGATCTGCAGATGCTGATATACAAATATTTAGACTTGGAGATAGTAGTTTTGAATATTTTGATTACATCAATGATGCTAGAAGTATTACAGACATTGAATTCCTAGACATCAACAATGATTTAGTATTAGATATCATTGTTAATACATGGAATAATAGTCAAAGTAACTTCTTGAGATTATATAATTCTACATCCACAGGAGGGTTTAATTCAGTATTTAGTGCCCCTGGATTATATCAAGCAAAAATTGAATTGATTGATATAAATAATGATGGTACAGAGGAGATAATTCATGCTGGTAGAACTTCGGAATCCGCTAATTCTGAGTTGAAGATCTATGTGTATGAACAAAATGGAAATACACTAACTGATCAGCCATTAGATATTTCAGAACAGGTTTCTGGTCTTAAACAAGGGGCCTTTGGATTTGGAAATATAGATTTAGATGAGGATATTGATTTTGGTATAACTGGTTTGAGTAATTTTGGAGCTCAAAGTAATGTATATCTCAATGAAACGGTATTCACAGAAACTGTTGCGCCTATCTTCACACTAACATCTGTTGATTTTCCAGCTGCTTATGAAAGTACATTAGATTTCATTGATTATGATGGAGATGGAGATCTAGACATAATGCTAACTGGAACTGGAGCTAACGGTCCAATGTTTAAAGTATTTGCAAATAATGGATTAGACGGGGACCAATTAGATTTTACAGAGGTTGAAAATACTGGTCTTACGCCTATTAGAAATGCAAATATTGATTATGGAGATTATAATGGAGATGGATATTTAGATATGTTATACACAGGAACTGTTACCGGACAAGGTGAGGTTACAAAGTTAATGGAATTAGACCCTAATAGTTTAAGTTATATTGAAAGTGATTTTGATCTATCTGACATTGTTAATGCTTCCATTGCATTTGGCGATGTGGATGGTGATAATGATTTAGATTTCACAATTGCAGGTGAAAGTAGTTCAGACAATAACAATAGTATAATTAAAACATATCTTAATGTTAGAAATGAATCTGCTGAGGTTGAAGCTAGTGCTGGCGGAAATATCGTAGATACAGGTTCTGTTATGGCTTCATTCAATACGGAAACTAATTTTATTGTAAATAATAGACCATCAACACCTACTGGACTACAGAGTTCAATTGAGTCATATGATCCAGAAAGTGAAATTTACAAAGTGAAATTTATTTGGGATCCTTCAACTGATGACCACACACCAACTGAAGGTCTAACATATGCTCTTAAAATAGGCACTTCTAATGGAGGAGATGAAATTATGAAGGTTAATTCTCTTTCTAATGGATATAGATTATCAGCTGGAAAAGGTAATGTTGAGCATAGTGTTGAGTGGATCTTAAATTTATCTGAGGGTACATATTACTGGTCAGTTCAGTCAATTGATGCTGCCTTTAGTGGATCTTACTTTTCAGAAACTCAATCCGTATTTGTGATTGGTAACGATCCTGCTATTGCAATTAGTTCCCCTGCCAATAATTCAGAATTTGAAGAAGATACTGAATCAGTAGAAATTGAGTTTGATGTTGTAAACTTTGAATTAAGCGAAGATGGATCAGGTGATGGATATATCATGTGGAGTATCAATGGAGAAGTTCAAAATGAGCTTTACAATACTGATAATATTAGTATTGATGTTGAATTTGGAGTCTATATAATCGAAATGTGGCTGGTTCAGAACGATGGAACTAACCTAGATCCACATGTTTCTGAAACTATAACATTTAGTGTTGGTGAAGTTGGACCACCTTGGGATGTAACTTTCTCTGTAAACACAGCTAATATTACGGTTGGAGCCAATGGTATGTATTTAGGTGGTGGTGTCTTTGGTGCCGCTAATGCTTATGCGATGTCAGATGATGATGGTGATGGAGTTTGGGAGGTAACCGTTGAGGTAACCGAATCTATGATAGGTGGCAACTACATTTTCCTTAATAGTCCTGCCAGTCCAAGCGATTGGGGAACTAAGGAAGACTTAACTGGTCAAGATTGTGCAGATCCAAACAACTACAATGATAGAACAATTCCTCAAATTGATCCTTCTAATTTAATATTACTACACTGCTTTGGAACATGTTATGGAGATGGAACAGGTGAATGCCCCGGAGATGTTGAATCATCTATTATTTTACAGGGTATTATTGACTTTTCTGTTCCGGAAGGCGGTTCCTCTGGAAAAGCTATTCATCTTTATGTCACTGACGATATTGAAGATTTGGCTCTTTACGGAATTGGTGTTGCTAATAACGGAAATGGGTCCGATGGTCAGGAATATACACTTCCTGCTGTTTCTGCAACTGCTGGTCAACACATATTAGTGGTTAGAGACGTTGCTGCTATGGATTCATATATGAATGCATCTGAAATCTTTGATCATGTCTTTGTTGGAGATAATACAATAGCACAAAATGGTGACGATGCCATTGAGTTATTCCATCTAGGTTATGTAGTTGAAACATTTGGAGATATCAATGTTGATGGTACAGGTGAATATTGGGAATACATGGACTCATGGGCATATAAAGTAAACGGAGAATGGACCTATGGTGGAGTAAATTGTACCGACGGTTCAACAACAACTTGTGATTCGAGTTGCCCTTATCCGTTTGCGGACTGTACTGGTGGTGATTTAGCTGCTTATTTATCTGCTGAAGGTGGCTGGAGATATCAGTATGAGGTTGCTGGATACAGAGGTGTTGGGCCTGGTGATGCCATGGGTGCAGACTGGTGGAATTCTAGTGCATATGAAGATTTCAATAATGCAGAGTGGCCTAATCCAAATGGTGTTAATCACGGATTAGTGGATGACATAATGTTCTTTACTACAGATGGTGGATTTACATTTGATACCGGAGAAGATGGAGCTATTATGGGTAAAAAGCCCGAAATTGATGCAGCATTTGATCCAGATGGAACCTATGCATATGATGCAGATAATGAGTATAATGAGTACTGGACTTATCCTTTAGATGATTTCACGGATACTTACACTCTATCAAATGATGGTTCATATGATACCATTGAGTTTGCTACGGTTGGTGCATTAGGTTTCTATACATCTACAGGTTCAGCGGTTTATCAAATCTTAAGTTCTACAGCAAATACAATTTATGTTAGAAATGTTGGATCTGAAGGAAACTCT
>CACOFE010000033.1 GCA_902626365.1 uncultured Bacteroidota bacterium
ATTTTCTTTATTAAAGTTTTTTTCGCCAATTATAAACGATTCATCAATTTCAAAATCCTCAAAACTAATCGGCGTTGGCTTGACATACTCAGCGTCGGTTAAAATTTCAATTTTATGATTATTTCGTGGAACAAAAATTGATTGTTTAGAGCCTGTCTTAAAAAAATCTTGATAATTTTTTTCGGATGCAGAATCATAAATCCTAATTTTATTTTTAGTGTCTCTACTGAAATGAATCACCGAAAAACCAGAAACATAAGAAATGTAATCTAGACTTTTAATAAAATTAAGTAAATCAATATTATTGATAGTATCTGTGATATTTAATATGTTTTCTGAGTTCCTCCATGGACATATGTAATTTAACAGATCATGATTTAATTTTTCCAAGCCTCTTCCCACATAAATTTCCTTAAATAGCACACTACACTTTATCCATACATCTTCGAATGTTGGGTTTAATATTTCAAAAGAAATGTGACCCGAGGCATATCTCATCAGAAAACTTTTAATTTTATTTTTCTCTGAAACACTTAACTTTATTTCGTCAATATTTTGGATATTATTAATTTTCTTTAAACAAAGAATTGAAATTTTATTTTCATCATTACTAATTATTCTGACATAACTGAGAAAATCAAAATTTTGAATAATAAAAGACTCATAATCACTATTAGTGACTGGCCTATTTTTATGTTTCAATATTTGACTCACACGATGATAGTATGATAATTGACTTTCGAATAAACTAATTGTAGGAGAATCTAATGGTTGATGAATTGAACTAACACCTTCGATGTTATTTTCGAAACTAACCAAAGAACCTTTGCTTAATTTTTTTAATCTAAGCTTTTCATCATCTGGAATAACTTCAATTAACTTTGCTGAATTGGTGTAAATAGACTTAACTAAACCAAACTGATCGGCCTTATTTTTAGAAACTAGTTTCAAATGATAATTATCATTTCCTAAAATATAATTATCCGCGGAAAAATCATCAGGCATTATAAGCGAAATAATACCAGAATTTAATAATCCTGAAGTTTCATCAGAAAGCATATTTTGTTTTGGTATTTCTTTCCAACCGTTTTTAGTTGAGTAATAAAAATCGACATCTCTGCTAAGTTGATAATTTTCATTCTCATTTTTTAATATTTCAAAAAGTAAGTCTAAATTTTTAATTCTTGATTCAGACTCAAAACCTATAACCAATTCACCTTCATTTTTAAAGTCATGAAATAATGAATTCTCAATGTTGTTTTTAGAGAAAGTCCGATTGATTCCGAATGGAGACAAATGGAAAAAAGAATTATCCTCATCAAAATCATTTGACAACCTCATAGACTCGTCAAAGTATAAAGTCGATTCTGCTTTATAATCAATATATAAGTCATTTATCTTTGGACTAAAAGGCTCATTAATCTGAGAAGGAATATCTTCATTGCCATTTTTTTGATCTGAATTGTTTAGAAGAATCTGTGAATTTAATTTATTGAACAGCTTAGATCCAAAACCCACATTGGGTTGTAACAAAGAAACTTTAATCAACCCTGTCTCATATTCATTTGAAAATTCATCTATATAACCGGTTTGCAAAGAGTATTTTGGTGTAATCTTAGAGTTAATAATGTTAGGGATATTAAACTCTTTATTTTCTAATATTTTCCCATCAGCTTCGTCAAACATTTGAAAAGTATTATAATCTTTAATCTGAACATAGTTAAAATCAGAGAGAAAAGAAAAACCTAAAATAAAAGATTCATTCTTAATATTCGCTTTGTAGCTTTTATAATAGTCTTCAAAATCGTTTTCAATTGTATCAATATTGGAATATTTCCATTTTAATTTCAAATCAGTAATTTTTTTGTTAAAAAGCTCCTCACAGCCTATATAAAAACTAGATTTTTGATTTGGGTTGGGTCCAAATAATTCAAACTCATTTGACGCAGGAATTTCATCGCCATCAACAAATATTTTAAAGTCCCCCAATTGTGAAGCTTCTGTTTTGATGTTAACATTATCTAATTTCATTTTATTTAAAAAACCGAAGGAATTATAAAAAGAATCTTGTTTAACTAAAAATTTAATAGCGGGAGAAGTTATATTTAAATTTTCATTATGAGATTCATAATCAAAATTTGAAAATGCTGGCATTGATTTATTAATTCTGATTAAAAAGGTTATAGTCTTTTCAGACCAATCATCTGGGCTAATTATTTCAAAATCGTTTATTTCTTCCCATGTTTCCTTCGATGTATAAAATAATTTAAATGAATTGGAAAAAATTCTTGAAAATGTTTCATCTTCATTTATTTGATTATTATTTGAAAAATCTATAAGTAAATCTGTTAAGTGGGTTATTGACTTGGAGTCAAATTTAAATTTTATTGAAATTACGCGATTAGATTTTCCAAGACTTAGACATGGAGCGCCAATAATAAAACCAACATTAGCATTATCCATTTTTGGATCATCATCACTGTGTAAATTCTGATCAATCCCTAAAGCATTGAAAACATCATTGTTTTCATTAAAAATGTCAACCTCGGCGGGACTTTCAGCTATTGTTTTGGAGAATATTGATGATATTATTCTGTATCTAGAATTATATTCAAAGATTTCATTCTTGCTTACAAAAATTGACATCAAATATGAAATTTTAGCATTGTTTAAAGAAATTGAATTTTCTAATTTGTATCTGACTTCAGTACCATCATCATATTGACCCGCAAAAATAGTTTCAGATTCTCCAATGTTTACGTTTTTCGCATTTTCATCTATATTAATTACAGCATATGCAAAATTAGGTTTAGCTTTTTTTAATTTTAAGCCCAGAATTTCTTTATAATAAAAATCTAAATGATTTTTTGAAATTTTATTAATATCCGTTTGCAGATTTTTGAAAAGTGTAAGAAAAGAAAATAGTAAACCTATGTGAGGGTTGTGATCAGATCTATTTACAATATTTGAAAGTTTTTTTCTAGATCTGAAAACCAAACTTTTTATTATTTTGAAAACCGAGTTATTTATCAATATAAGTTTTTTAAATAAGATTTCATTATTAAAAATTTCAGAGTTTCCTGGTATAAATTCTGATAATTTTTTGACATGCCATATATTAGATTTAAAGAGGTATTGGTTTTCGTTATTTACAGAGTCAAGACCCTCATCCTGATAAATTTTTAGGATAGTTTTAAACTGTTGGAAAATTACTGATGCTTGATTTTTGATAACTGATTCGAGCTCAGTTTGAAGACTAGTATTATTTAATTTGACATCTTTTCTAAATGCACGTTCAAACCATTCATTTATTATGGCAAAAAACGAATGGGTTAATTTTAAAAATTCTAAAGAAATTTTTAATTTTTCGCTGTCACTTACTGATTCGTCAAATCTTTTTATTAGTAAATTTTTTTTGTCAAAATATTTATTGGTATCAAAAGATGAGATTTCAGAAATTAAAAAACTTTCATCCCCAGAGAACATTTCATAAAAAGTACCTGAAATATTATTTTTTTCATCAAAATAATTCAGCTCCTTAGAAATATTAGCAATAAAATTAATTAGATCAGTTAGTGACCTTTGATCAACTTTAATATTTTTTGGATCTAAAATCTTTAATTTGTCCATAACTATTTAATATGTGAACCCTCATTTATGTAGTAAGGATATACAATGTTGTCTCGAATATTTGTTGATATTACTGTGTAATCTAATTTAATTTCAATTAAACCTTCTTTTAATTCAATTTTATTTGCATAGATTTTTTCTACATTAATTCTAGGCTCAATTTGTCCAATATTATTTTTTATTTCAAAAATCAAAGACTCGATAATTTCTGAATTAACTCTTTCAAATTGTAAATCGTGCAAAACACATCCATAATCTGGCCTCATTATCCTCTCATTAGTTTTTGTGTTAAAATATATCATTAAACTTTGTCTGATATCTTCCTCGTCACTAACCATAGTAATATCTCCAGAGTCTTTTCTAAAGTTTGGTGGGAAACCCCAACCTATTCCTAAAAATGATTTTTCCTTCATAACTAGCCAATAATAACATTAAAACATCCAGACGTAATTGTTCCACCATGAGCTGTTTTATCTCCTAATCTTGCGGCTGGAAGTCCATTAATAAAAACTTTTTTTGATCCACTAATTATTGTATCAGGTGGTCCTGTACAAGTGCATGTGCAACCAACTGTTGCTGCAGGGAATCCTCCAATTATAACATTTGATACTCCCTCAATAATTGGCCCGCCAACATGAGGAACCGGTGGAACAGAAGGAGACTGCATTGGGCATTGATGAAAATCGGAAATTCTTGAGGCAGCTGGCATATTTAATTTATTTTAACAATTGAACCCTTAACTTCTGTGGTCCCAGATGATTTTAATTCTGTACTACCAGAACCCTGAGCCGAAAATTTAATCTTGGCATTATTCACAATATTGGAACCCTTCAATGATATATTGGAGGTAGCTGAAAGATTTATTTTAGATTTAGATATAATATTAATTTCACCAGCAGATTGGATATTTAAGTTTTTTGAACTTTTCATATCAATACCCTTTTTTGATAGTTTTATTTCACTTTTATTTTTATCCAAAAGAATAATTTCTGATTTTTTATCGTCTAATACAACATAATTACCAGATCTAGTGGCCAATATTAGTCTTTCATTTTTTGAATCAAACTCTAAAATCATTTTTTTATCAACTGCAATTGCCTTGTAATTATTTGCGTTTTCAAACTTTTCAATAGGTTTATTCTTATTGTTGTAAAGGCTTCCGATAACAATAGGTTTGCTAGGGTCATTTCCTATAAAGGTTATAACAACCTGAGTACCAATCTCCGGAATAAAGAAAAAACCTGAATCATCAGAGACATATGTATGGGATAGTTTAGCCCATATGCCCTTTTCATAAATACCATCCCATATATTATTATTTATTGAAGTAAGTTCTGGAATAACAACTTTTACCCTAAATTCGTTTTTTGGATCCTTTTCAATATCAGTAATTTTACCAATATGAGTACCTGAAATTTCACTATGAGACTTGTCATCATCTCTTCGAATATCTCTAAAAATATCATCATTTAATCCAAATTGAACTTCACTGATAATTGTTCCTCCAACTAACTGATGAGAAACTGCTGATACATAAACGTCTCCGTTAAACTTTTTACCAAAACCGTCTAAGGTTATTGTAGAATTGATATCAATATTTGGAATTCCTAGAAAGCTAACTTTTCCGTAAACTTGTCTTAATCTCATATACTTTAAGCTAGATTCACCAATTTTTTTTAAATCATTAACATCAATGTCTCTAGAAAAATTTATTTGAGATATTCTAGGTGATAGATTTTTTAAATTTTTATCATCTATTTTCGGAGTTGAAACTAAATTATTTTTTTTCTCACTAACTAATCTAGTTTGTTTTTTTTCGTTAAAAGTATCTAACGAGTTTAACTCTATTTTTCTTAACTGATTTTCTGATCTCTGCTTTGCAAAAAAATTATAAGTTTCTCCGTTATTTGAAATTACCACGTTTGAGTTCTTTAATCTTGGATCTGTAATTATAATTTTATTATTTGAATTTATTGTTAGCATGCCGTTTTTCGCTGCTAATTCTTTGATAAAACTCCAATCATTTATTTTGTACTTAGGAATAAAATCATATTTAAATTCTGTTTTTTCAACTGAAAGATCTATGTTTACCGAACCCCTAACAATTTTTTTAATAATATCAGATTCTTTTGAGTTAAAATAAATTTCATTAGAATTTGATTTTGTCAGTTTTATTGCTTTATCAACACACTCTATTCTCAGAAAACTTTTATGGACATCGGTCTTGTATCCTGAATTTAATACAACAGAGTGAGATTCAATTATACCTTCAAATACTTTTTCATGTTTGTTGTCAAAACCAATCTTTATCAAAACTGATTTACCTATCTCAAATTTAGGATTGTCAACTTCTGAAAAAGTATTCAGTGAACTGTCTCCGCCCAATAACTCAATTATAGCTCTACTAATCTTGTTTACCTCTTTTTTTGTATAAACTCGCTTAATTATAAAATTAGAATCTAGTATGTTGCCATCAAAGAATATATCATATGAAGCTGGCATATGCATCGAATCTTTCGGTCTTATTTTCTGATTTGCCATATAGTTATTTTCTCAGGGGTGGTAAAATTATTTTATTACCATTTTTCATATCACGAATAGAAGCCAGATTATTGTAATCCGCAATTCTTATATAATAATTTTTATCGTCATAATGATCAATGCTAAACTTAACCAAATTATCTTTGTCATTTATTAAAGGCATTTTAGTTATGTCAGGGCTCTGAAAGTTTCTCATGGCACTAGAGCCTTCAATTTCTTCAATTTTAATTTCAACATCTGCCCTTAGAGGATTTCCAGATCTGTCAAAAAAAGTAAATTGGTAACTAAGGGCCGTAACTTGACCGTAATTGAACCATTTAAATGTACTACCCCATTTCAAGGCAACATATGGGTTTTTATGAGTTGAAGCATTTGGTTTAACAGTAACATCCTCTAAATTTTTAATTTCATCCTGAAGAGCTATTGAAGATAAGTTTTTAGAGTTAATTTCTTTATTCACAACACCTGTTTTATCCAATGTAAATTTAAAATCTATTTTTGCGGGTTGAAATTTAGCAGTTGTACTTTCAGTACTATTTCCGCTAGCATCTTTTTTATCATCTTGCTTCTGGTTTTGAGTACCCCTACTGATCTTTATAGCAATTGGATTTAGTTGCAACTTAAACTTACCAATCTTATTACCAGTTTTAGTTTTATACCCGTAAATAATTAAATCACTCATAATCTCGATTCAAAATCAACTTTTTCATATAATTCATTTATACACTGGTTAATCAAATTTTTTCTTTCACTCTTGGAAAGCTTTGCATTGTATTCACTTAACTTTTTATCTATTTTTTCATCGATAATCTTCGCGATATCTTGTGAAGTACTGTCGAACTCCCCATTTACTTTTCCCCTTATTATAAGTTCTCTAATCTCAATCATAAATTAAACTTTATATTAATAGTTCAGCCCTTCTACTTTCGTATTTACTAAAACCAATATTGATTGTTTCTACTAAAATTGCTGATTTTTCTGAATTCAATTCACCTAATGTTACAGATGTTGGATATGCGTTATACAAAGTGATAACTTCTCTGTCTAATACATTTTTATTTGAGTCAAAATCCTTAATTGATATTACTATGCTGGCAGTATCTATCATTGTTCCCGACGAATTCCAGCCGAGATTTTCAAACCATTCTTTGATTCTTGCAGGATAAATATCATTATTAGTTCCCCTTATCATACCTCTTTTTAATGTAATATCTTTGTAAGTATAGTGACTCGGCAGATGATATTCACTAATGTTATCTCCACCATCTTGAATTTTTGTTGTCTTTGTTGTTTTTGATAGGCCATTAACCGACTGAAATGCACAGTTATATGTTCCTGATGATATTGATATTTTAACCTCAAAGTAGTGACCAATAATTGGATAACTAGTATTACCATCCGGAATTTCTACATAAGAATTAGCTGGATTTTTTGTGTAGCTGGTTCCTCTCGAATATTTCTTCTTGCTTGAAGGAGTAGACATCAAAGGGGTTTTTTTATCACCTTTATCAGCAGGGTTTTTTATGTATCCAGTACCTCTCGAATATTTCTTCTTGGTTGAAGGAGTAGACATCAAAGGGGTTTTTTTATCACCTTTGTCAGCAGGATTTTTTTTATATCCAGTACCTCTGGAATATTTCTTTTTTTCGGAGGAATTAGACATTTTAGGTGTTGATTTTTGATTGTCGTCGGAACTTAAATCAAAATAGCCGGCACCTCTCTTGTATTTTTTTTTCTCAGACATAAAATTTTAGATAATTGGTAAGTGAGATAAAACCCACTAATTAAATCTCACAATCTATAAATATCA
>CACOFE010000034.1 GCA_902626365.1 uncultured Bacteroidota bacterium
ATGGCTCAAAAAGAAATATTGATAAAGTCATAGTCAAAGGTTACGAAAATTTTCCCAAAAATTTTATCAAAAATATTTTTAAGCCAGGAAAAAGCAATTCATTGGATGTGGATAAAGCCTTGAGTCTAGCAAATAAGATAGATAAAACCGGTTTTGCAAGAAATAAAAAAGATCCAGAAATTTTATTCACCAAAGACTCAAGTTCATTATACTTATATATAGATAAAATCAGAAGAAATACATTTGATGGTTTTTTAAGCTTCGATACAGATGAAAACCCTGGAATAATAAATATAGAAGGTTATGCGAAAATTAACCTGATTAACACTTTTAATGGTGGTGAAAAAATAAACTTTAATTTTCGATCTCAAAAAAATCAAGATAGATCATTAAATTCTGATGTTTACATTCCATATGTATTTGGCAGCCCACTTAATTTAAAATATGGATTGAATTTAATACAGAAGGATTCGTCATACACATCGAATGAAAACTTGATTGATATTGATATGATTTTTGGAAATATTTGGTCGGGATTAGGTTTACAAACCAATAAATCGACAAGTGAGGAAGCAATTGAGAATGTAGAAAATTTTAAAAGCAAATTAATCAATGTTTTTTCAGAGTACATCATTTTGGATAATTCAGACCAACTAATTCCTGAATTATTTAAGATTTCTTTAAGATATGGATCAGGGTTAAAGGAACAATCAGGAGAAAAAACTAATTTTAGCAAATACTCAGTGGAGTTACACAGAAAATTTAATTTATCTTATAAATTTAAACTACAGTCTTCAATAACAAGAAGAAAAATAAATTCAAAAAATCTAGTTAACAATGAACTATTAAGATTTGGAGGGTATAATTCAATTAGGGGATATGATGAGAATAGTATCTTCACTGATGGATATACCTTATTAAAAACAAGCCTAAATTATTATTTAAATGACACCATATATATATATACAATATTTGACCTTGCAAATTACTCTAATGAAATCCTGGACCTTGACGAGGATATATACTCAGGAGGATTAGGTTTTTCTTCAAGAACTGAAAACGGTATTATTTCAATAAGTTACTCTAAAGGAAATAGCTGGGGAAATTCATTCAATCTTAAAAACGCGAAAATCAATGTGATTTTTATTACTTTTTTCTGATAATTAACAGAGAAAATCTTAAAAAAACCTTAAAATTTTACAATTTAATTTTGTTTTATTAACATTAATTTATGATTTTTGTCTTTGGACTAATTCAAATATAATTAAAATGAAAACAAAGTTTAGTGGAATTTTGACGCTATTATTAGCGTTCTGTTGTGCAGTAACATTTGCACAAGACAAAGCGGTTTCAGGAACAGTTTCTGATGAGTCAGGAATGCCTGTTGCCGGAGTAAACATTATTGTGCAAGGCACATCTTCTGGAACTCAGTCTGATTTTGATGGTAATTATAGCATCATGGTTGACGAGGGAGCAGTTTTGACATTTAGTTATGTTGGATATACAACTGAATCAAGAACAGTTGGATCCTCCGACACAATTAATGTTACAATGAGCGAAGACGTAGCACAATTAGAAGAAGTAGTAGTAACTGCACAAGGTATTACAAGAGAAAGAAAAGCTCTTGGTTATGCTGTAAGTGAGGTTGCTGGTGAAGAAATGGAACAAAGGACTGAAGGTGATGTTGCCAGAGTACTTTCTGGTAAGGCATCAGGTGTTAACATTACTAGTCAATCTGGTACTTCAGGATCTGCAACAAACGTTGTTATTAGAGGTTACACTTCTATTAATGGTAATAACCAAGCACTTTTTGTTGTTGATGGTGTTCCTTACAGTACTGAAACAAATTCTCAAGGTAACTTCTTAAGTGGTAATTTAGGTTCAAGTAGATTTTTAGATCTAGATCCTAACAATATTGAGAGTGTTAACGTACTTAAAGGTTTAGCCGCAGCTACATTATATGGTACTGCTGGTAAAAACGGTGTAATCGTAATTACTACAAAATCTGGTTCTCTTCAAGCAAAAGGACCTAAGAAAACTGAAATTACTGTAAACCAATCATATTTTGTTAATGAAATGGCTTCTATGCCTGATTACCAAGATAAGTATGGTGGTGGTTTCGACCAATCATTCGGTTGGTTCTTCAGTAACTGGGGACCTGCTTTCGCCAGAGAAGGTGTTGACGGATGGGCAAATGACCCTGCAGGTATTATCGTAGATACTGATGGTGTAGGAACTGTTGAGCATCCATATGGATCTTCTGCATTCCTTAATGCATTCTTAGGTGGTAACAACGTATTAAATCAGCAATATACTGGTGAAAGATACGTATGGCAACCATATAGAAGTGTTGAGAACTTCTTCAGATCAGGTAGTGTGTCTAACACATCACTTAACATTAGAGGTCAATCAGATGATGGTAAAATCTCTTATAATGTTAACTATGGTAACTTAGACGAAGAAGGATTTACACCTGGTAACGGATTAAAAAGAAACAATTTATCTGTTGGTGGACGTGCACAACTGTCCAACAAGTTTACTGTTCAAGGTTCTATGAACTACAGTAATACATCTTTTGTTTCTCCTCCTGTTGCAGCATCTAGAGGTAACGGTACATTAGGATGGTCAACATTCGGTAATGTATTCTTTACACCAAGAAACGTTGACTTAATGGGATTACCTTTTACTATACCTGAAAATGGTGGTAGTATTTACTATAGAAATGGTAATGACATTATCAACCCTAACTGGTCAGTTGCTAATGCACAAGGTGGTCAAACTGTAAACAGAATAAATTCTACTACTAGTTTAACATATGAATTTAATGACAATCTTTCTTTAACTTATCGTTATGGTCTTGACTGGTATAACGAAAGAAATAAAGAATACTCTAATAAGAATGGTGTTAACTTTAACCAAGCTATCTTTGGATACTTAAATACGTGGGATAACAACGTTGCTATCCACAATCATTATGTAAGTTTAAATGGTAGCTATGATATAAGTGATGACATCGGATTAACTTTCAACGTGGGTGCTACTTCGAATAGAAGAACTTATGATCGTGAAGGTACTGCAAGTAGTGGTCAGATTGTATACGGTGTTATACAACATTTCAACTACGAGAACCAAACTCCAATTTCTTTCCATAGTGCAAAGAATGAGCTTGGTGTATTTGGTAGTGCTGATTTAGATTATAGAGATTTCTTATTCGTAACAGTTCAGGGTAGAAACGATTGGGTTTCTAACCTTCCAACTGAGAACAATAGTATGTTCTACCCAAGTGCGAGTGTATCATTCTTACCTACATCTATGGATGAAAACTTTAAGTCAGAGAACTTATCTTACTTAAAGGTAAGAGCTAGTTATGGTTCTTCTGCTGGATTCCCTGGTGGATACCCAACAGTAAATACTGTAGGTCAGAGTACAAATGTAAATGGTGGTCTTAACGGTGGTATTATTACTAACTCTGTAAGTAACTTCCAAGCTAACCCAGACTTAAAGCCTGAGTTATTAGGAGAATTCGAATTAGGATTTGACGCTAGAGTTTGGAAAAACAGAATTGGTATTAATGCATCTTACTTTGAAAGAACAAGTAAGGACTTAATCGTATTTAAGCCACTTCCAACTTCATCTGGTTATACTTCAACACAAGATAACATTGGTAAAATTGAAGGTAATGGTATAGAAGTTGATGTTGATTTAGAAATGTTTGAGATTCTTCCTGTAAATGTAGATGGCCTTAGCTGGAATGCTAGAGTTAACTTTACTAAAAGTGAAGCTACTGTTACAGAACAAGCAGATGATCAAATTATATATGGTGGTTCTACAGCTACTTGGCTAGGTGGTAACGCTGCAATTGAAGGGCAGCCTCTTGGTGTAATAGTAGGTACTAGAATCGAAAGAGATGACAATGGTAATTTTGTAGTTAACGCATCTGGTAATTATGGAGTTGAATCTGTAATGGCTATTGATGCTAACGGTAACGAAGTTCCATTAGGTACTGAAGGATCTAGAACAATTACTCCGATAATTGGTAATCCAGAGCCTGATTACGTAATGAACTTTATCAACACTTTAAAGTATAAAAACTTTACTTTAGGATGGCAATTAAGTCATACTGCAGGTGGTGATATCGTTGCTAAGACAGTTGCTACATTACTTGGTCGTGGTGGTATCGTAGAAGACAGAAAGAATACTTTTATTCTTCCAGGTGTTAATATCGATGGTACTCCAAACAACTTACAGATCAATAACTCTACTTACTACTTTAGTAACGTATTATTTGGTCCACTAGAATTATCAGTTTATGATGGTTCAGTTGTTAGATTACAAGAATTATCTTTATCATATGCATTCCCACAGAAGTTTTTAGATAAAACTCCATTTGGAGCATTATCTTTAACTGCAACAGGTTTCAACTTATGGTATGATGCCTATAATGTTCCTGATGCGACTAACTTCGATCCAAACGTTGCCGGTACTGGTGTTGGTAACGCAAGAGGATGGGACTTCCTTAATGGACCTAGTTCAAAAAGGTATGGTATTAGTATTAAAGCATCATTTTAATAACGTTTAAATCAATTAATTATGAAAAGAATTTTTAAATATTTAATGATGATGGTCATCGCAGCTGGTACGATGTTCTACTCGTGTGAAACCACTGAGTTAGAGGATCTTGTTAGCCCGAATGCACTGTCTCCAGATCTAGCAGATGCTGATCTGTTATTAAACTCAATCCAGGTTAACTACCTTGGAGCAATGCAAGACATGCAATATAATGGTGCTGCATTAGGAAGAATTAGTTACATGGGTGGAAGAGTTTATTATAACAACTTCAGTAGTGGTACTGTAAGTGGAGCTTGGGGTAGCTTATACTCTGGAATGCTTCCTGATATCGCTGCTATCGAAGCCCAAAATGGTGAAGATAATTTATTAGCTTTCCATTTAGGTATTTCTAAAGCTATGGCAGCTCACGTAATGATGGGTATTGTTGATTCTGTGGGAGATATTCCTTTCACTCAAGCTAACAATCCATCTGAATATCCATCTCCATCTGTTGATGATGATGCTGATGTATATGCTGCTGCTGTTGCAATGTTAGACGAAGCTGAGTCTTACTTGAATGCTGCAGGTGGTGGTGACGACTTATTCTACGGTGGTGATTCATCAAAGTGGATGAAGTTCGTTAACACTCTTAGAATGCGTGCAATGTTAACAACTGGTGATTACGCTGGAGCTCTTGCTCAAGGTGGTGTAATTGATACTGCAGATGCTGACATGCAATTCAATTATGGAACTCAAGAATTACAACCTGATACACGTCACCCATGGTACCAGTCAGATTATACAACTTCTGGTGCTAACATCTACCAGTCTTCATGGCTAATGGATGTAATGGTTGGTGATATCAATGAGTGGTATGGTGCTCCTGTAGGGTATCCTGGTATTGGAAACGAAGAAGATGGAGCTGTTCAAAGAGCAGTTCAGTCTGATGATCCAAGAAGAAGATACTACTTCTACAGACAGCAGTGGATTACTCCTGGTCAAGCTGGTATGTTATATGCATTTGATGCAGGACCATATGTTTGGCCTTTATCTTGGGGTGGTAACTCCGAAGACACTGCAAATGGTGAGACATTACAGTGTTCATTACAACTTCAACCTTTCCATTTAGACTTCACTGAAGATGGAGGTGATGGTACTATGGTTGGAAGATGGTGTGCTGGTAAATTAGGTTACTGGGGAAGACACCATGGTAATGATGAGGGTACTCCTCCAGATAACTTTACTAGAACAGCTGTAGGTGTTTACCCAGCTGGTGGTAGTTTCGACAACCAACCTGATGTTCCAAACTATGACAACTATGGTTCTTTAGGTGCTACTAACGCTGGAATCAAAGGTGCTGTTTGGCAAGGTAATGGTGGTGGTGGAGCTGGTATATGGCCAATCTACTTATCATCTTACGTACACTTCATGAAAGCTGAGGCTGCAATGTGGGTAGGTGATGTTGCCACTGCAAGAGCAATGATGGAAATTGGAATGCAACATTCATTCAATAAAGTTTTATCAATGGGATCTGTTGATCCAGAAGCTGATTCTAACTACCTTGCTACTGCAACTGAAGTTAGTGACTTTATCGCAATGAAGTTAGCTGAGTTTGATGCTGCTCCTTTATCGAACACATCAGACCCATTGGCTCCTTCAACTACAAAGGATAAATTAGACGTACTTGGTGAGCAATATTTTGTTGCTATGTATGGTGGTGCTAACGATGCTTGGAACTTCATAAGAAGAACTGGTCATCCAAGACACCTATCAAGAGGTCTTATGGATAATAATGAATCAGGATTATTCCCTAGAACAGGTACATACCCTTCTGGTGAGATAAGCGCTAATCCAAATATCTTACAAAGACAAGACAATGCGACTCAAGTCTTTTGGGATAATGGAGTAACAAATCCTGCTAACTAATAAAAATAGAAACTATGAAAAATATATTTAAATTATTATTTGCTTCTCTATTTGTAGTTAACTTCTCATGTCATGATAGTGAAAACGTTATTGACGGAGTATTAGATTATGAAACTGGAGCAATATTAAGAACAATTTCTATAGATAATTCAG
>CACOFE010000035.1 GCA_902626365.1 uncultured Bacteroidota bacterium
CGTGTAAGCATTTACTACATATGTTGTACCAACTGTTGACATATCAACAGTAGTTGAAAACGTATGCTGAACTGTTTCGCCGGTTGAAATAGTTCCAGTATAAGTTTCTGTTACAACTGCACCACCATCAAATTGAAAAGAAACATCAAAATTTGATATGTCATTTTCTCCGTAATTAAAAATTGAAACTGTAACAGTTTCTGTATCAGTTAATGTACCGGTAACGGGTGAGTCTATACTGACAACTCCAGAATCATATGCTGCATCTGCTGCAATTTGAAATACACCAACCATGTGGCTTCTACCTGGTGAAAAATATTCACCAACATGCCAAAACTGCTTATCGTTAATTGGGTCAACACTTAAATGAGCATAATCAGAATATCTTAAATTAGTACTATTACCAGTACTTTGTGCGATCAATCCTTCCTCTAGTGTCATTTCACCAAGTGGGTCTGCTGCGTATCTACCAGTATATCTTAATGACACTGATTCAGATGTACTAAGTGAAGAATATGCCATTCCAATATTCCCTTGTAAATCCATAGACATACTTGCCATAAACGCATGTCTTCCATCAGGGGCTGTGTAGGTGCCCTCCTGGTAAATTGACCAAGGCTGACCGTCTCCATCTTGTCTCAATTCATACCATCTTACTCCAGCTAGTTCACCAGATGATGTTGTATTGACTAAAAAATTAAAAACAGCAGAGTTGTGCCCAGCAAATTTTCTAAACTGTGCTTGATTCATAATTGTTGCTTGAACAGCATCAATATCAGGTCCAGATGGTTGTTCTAAATTACTGAAACTCCCCCCGTCAAATACACTATTGAATGCAGTTGTTGCCAACTCCGTTGGATTTGAGATTGAAGAATTTGCTGGGTTATTCCAATCAACATTAACTGTCCAAAGTTTTATATGATCGTATGAAACCCCACCCCATGAGTCATCCTGAAGGTACACCAAGGTAGCATTTCCAGCTTCAGGGTGATTATCATCAACAATATCTAAAATTTGAGCTGAAGCAAATCCACTTTGAACCATCGATGGTGTATCAAAACTTTGCAGAGTTGCACTTGAATCACCAATTAATATTTTTTCTCTTTCCAAAACAAAAAGATTATCGCCACCAGTATTTGTGGTACAATAGTATCCATCAGACCAAATAGAATATTTTGGGTAATCAGGAAATTGACCTCCGGTCGGGAACTGATTACTAGCTGCGTTGTAAACATGCCATCCATCATTTACAGGATCATTAGAAACAGAAACAGCAAAATTTAATGAACTACTTCCCATTGATGAAATAACATATCTATCTGCTTCGCCATCGTACAGAACAATAGGGTCACCTGACTCGTTTGGTCCAAAAAGTGATGAAAGACTTGCAGCTGGTGTTGCTGGCGATCCATCTAAATTAAAGAACCTAAATGATGAGTTCCAAGATGCTAGGTAATAATCTCTACCTACTTCACCAGTGGGATCTCCAGGTGTTGCTGTTTGTGTTGTTGATTGAAAAGTAAGTATTGGATCTCTAGTTTGTTTTTTCGGGCTACTTTTTTCTAAATCTACTAAGGGATCATTTCCAGCAGGTAGACCTTTGCCGGGAACAACTTTATTAGCTCTCATTCTTTTTGGTGGTCCTTGTCTTTTGAATTCGTTTGGATCTGCAGGAATAAAAGTTCCATTTTGAATTTGTTCTTTTATGCTAGGAACATATTTATATTCTAGATTTATGGTTTTTGTTACCTTAAATGTATCCGGTTTTTCAGGAATTGGAGGGTATTTTGTTTGGGATATTGCATGATTTGAAAAGGCAATAAAAACAAAAAATATTAAAATTACAGAGTAAAGTTTTTTCATATCAACATGAATGGGTTAAAATTCAAGAGGCAGCAATTTAATGCTTTTAATCAAATAAATAAAATATCTGAGGATAAGAATTTACTATAGCCAATTAGAGATATTTATTCTATTATCGATCTCATTTTTTACATCTGAAACTTTAACCCTTATTTGATCCATGGAATCTCTGAATCTTAGGGTTACTGAGTCATCTTTAATCGAATCGTGATCTACAGTAAGGCAAACTGGAGTTCCTATTGCATCTTGTCTTCTGTATCTTCTTCCAACAGCATCTTTCTCATCATAAGCAATATTAAAATGAACTTTTAAGTCATCATAAATTTTCTTAGCATATTCTGATAGTCCATCTTTTTTTACAAGTGGTAAAATTGCCAATTTATATGGGGACAAGAATCCTGGAATCTTTAAGACAATTCTGGTGTTGTTATCTTTTAATTCTTCTTCTTTGAAGGATGAAGCTAATATAGCAAGAAACATTCTGTCTAATCCAATAGAAGTTTCCACAACATATGGCACATAGCTTTCATTTATCTCAGGATCGAAATATCTAAGTTTTTTTCCGGAGTAATCTTCATGCTGGGTTAAATCAAAATCTGTTCTTGAATGAATTCCTTCAAGCTCTTTAAATCCAAATGGAAAATTAAACTCAATATCACAAGCAGCATCTGCATAATGTGCTAATTTATCGTGATCATGAAATCTATAATTTTCATCACCTAGACCCAAAGCCTTATGCCATTTCATTCGATTCTCCTTCCATGATTCATACCATTTAGATTGTGTGCCTGGTTTAACAAAAAATTGCATTTCCATTTGTTCAAATTCTCTCATTCTAAAAATGAACTGTCTAGCTATGATTTCATTTCTAAATGCCTTTCCAATTTGAGCAATTCCAAAAGGTATTTTTTTTCTTGAACTTTTTTGAACATTTAGAAAGTTAACAAAGATTCCCTGGGCCGTTTCAGGTCTAAGAAATATTTCAGATGAAGATTCAGAACTTGCACCAATGCTTGTAGAAAACATTAAATTAAATTGTTTTATGTCAGTCCAATTTTTTGATCCAGACACTGGGTCAACGATTCCAAGGTCATCAATTAATTTCTTTAATGAAACCAAATCATCATCATCAAAACATTTTTTCATTACTGAAATTGTATTGTCTATTTTTTTTTGATTGTCTAATACTCGTGCGTTTGTTTTTCTGAATTCATCTTCATCAAAAGCATCTCCAAATCTTTTCTTAGCCTTATCAATTTCTTTATTAATTTTTGATTCTATTTTGGCTATATAATCTTCAATTAAAACATCAGCTCTATATCTTAATTTAGAATCTTTGTTATCAATGAGTGGGTCATTAAATGCCTCTATATGGCCTGAAGCTTTCCAAGTTGTCGGATGCATAAGAATTGATGAATCTAAACCAACGATATTATCATTCATTTGAACCATAGAGGCCCACCAATATTTCTTTATATTATTTTTTAACTCAACTCCATTCTGAGCATAATCATAAACAGCACTCAATCCATCATAAATCTCACTACTTTGAAAAATAAAACCATATTCTTTGGCGTGAGAAATAATTTTTTTGAAATTGTCTTGGTTAGTACTCATGATGCAAAAATATAAAACGCATTTAATAAAGGAATGCTTTTTTTAAAATTATACGTTTCTTTGTACATAAGAATCTAAGATGATTAAAATAAGATTTTCATTATTGGCAGCGTTGTTAATCCTAGGATGTGCAAACAGAGGCAATCCGACTGGTGGAGAGATTGACATACAACCACCGGTTGTTTTAAAATCGTCCCCTGAAAATTTTTCTACTAATTTCAAAGCTGAGGAAATTGAAATTATCTTCGATGAATATATCAGATTAAGTAATATTCAAAAAGAACTGATTATTTCTCCCCCAATAGAACCCCAGCCATTAATGATGCCTTTGGGGTCTGCAAGTAAAGTTTTAACTATTTCTGAGTTTGATTCATTGAGAGAAAATACTACTTATAGTTTTCACTTTGGAGAAAGTATTGAGGACAATAATGAAAAAAACCCATTGAGTAATTACAGATATGTATTTTCAACAGGTGATTATATAGATTCGCTAAGTGTTAAGGGATCTGTTGTTGATGCATTTAATCGTGAAATAAGTGAAAATATAAATGTGCTTTTATATGAAGTTGATTCATTATTTACTGACTCAATCATATATAAAGAAAAGCCTAAACATGTTGGTAAAGTAATAGACTCAACAAATCAATTTTTAATTCAAAATATTAAAGAGGGAAAATATCTAATTATAGCATTAGAGGAAGAAAATAAGGACTATACTTTTCAAAGTAAAGTTGATAAAATTGGATTTATTGAAGATTACATTGAATTACCCAAAGACAGTGTAGCAAATCTTAAAATATTCAAGGAGAAATTGTTGTTAAAAATTGGTAAACCAAAACAAAAAACAAATAGATCTTTTGCTTTTGGTTACGAGGGAGAATATGAGCCCTTTTCAATAAAAATTATTAATACAGATTCTCTAAATTATTCTAGCAGAATAACTCAAGAAAAAAAATCTGATAGTCTTATCTATTGGGTAAAAACTGATCAAAAACTTGACTCAATTATTTTTAATGTTTTTAACGATAAGTTTTCGGATACATTGAAAGTTAATTTGAGAAATAAAGAAAATGATTCTCTGGTAATTAAATCTGAACAGAATAAGACATTAAAGTTTAATGAAAACTTCATTATAGAAGCTAACCTACCTTTTGAGAAAATTGATAAAAATAAAATTACAATCTTAGATAAAGACTCTTTAAATATTGATTTTAAAGTAAAACTTGATTCAATAAAAAATCAATACAATTTTATTTTTGAAAAAGATGAAGAACAAGAATATGGTATCGGACTATTACCTGGTGCATTAACAGATTTTTATGGGAATAAAAATGACAGTTTACTCTATAAAATAAAAACAAGAACCTATAATGACTACGGAAACTTAAGATTGAATCTTATAAATGCTAAATTCCCAGTAATTGTAGAGCTTGTAAATGCGAATGGAGAAACTAAATATGAAGCCTACGAAACAAATAATTCAACAATAGATTTTAATAATATTGACTCTGGCAAATATTATATTAGAATTATTTTTGATAAAAATAAAAATCAAAAATACGATTCAGGAAATTTCCTGTATAGGACTAATCCCGAAAAAGTGATTTATTATCCTGATGAAATCGATGTAAGAGCTGGCTGGGATTTGGTTCAGGAGTTTATATTAAAATAGTTACTTTTTTATTGAGGCTTTCATAAGCTCCCTATTCATTCTTGCAATATTATCAAGTGAGATTCCCTTTGGACATTCTACCTCGCAAGCTCCGGTATTTGAACAATTTCCAAATCCTTCGAGATCCATTTGATTAACCATATTTATCACTCTTCTTGAGGCTTCAGTTTGTCCCTGAGGCAATAGTGAATATTGAGAAACTTTAGCTCCAACGAATAACATAGCTGATGAGTTTTTACAAGTAGCAACGCATGCGCCACAGCCAATACATGTTGCAGCATCAAATGCATCATCCGCGTCATCTTTATTAATCGGTATCGAATTAGCATCTTGGGTATTACCAGAAGTATTCACAGAAATATATCCACCAGACTGTTGTATTCTATCAAAAGCACTTCTATCAACAACTAAATCTTTAATTACTGGAAATGCCTTGGCTCTAAAAGGTTCTATATATATAGTATCTCCATCTTTAAACTTTCGCATGTGAAGCTGACATGTAGTTATTCTTCGATCTGGACCATGAGCTTGACCATTTATAAATAATGAACATGAACCACAAATCCCTTCTCGACAATCGTGATCAAAAGACACAGGATCTTCATCTTTAGAAATTAAATCAGCATTCAAAACATCCAACATCTCAAGAAATGACATGTCAGGTGAAATATTATCAATCTCATAATTGACAATTCGACCCTTAGTCTCAAAGTTTTTTTGTCTCCAAATTTTTAATGTCAGTTTCATTTTCTAATTATTTATAACTTCTTTCCTTAACCTCAATATTTTTATATTCAAGCTTTTCTTTATGAAGTATTGCATCCCTTGGCTCCCCAACATACTCCCAAGCAGAAACAAATTGAAATTCTTTTTTTCTTGTAGCTTCTCCTTCTTTTGTTTGATATTCTTCTCTAAAGTGACCTCCACAAGACTCCTCTCTTTCTAAAGCATCTTTAGCAAAAAGCTCACCAAGCTCTAAAAAGTCAGCTACTCTACCGGCTTTTGCTAATTCTTCATTAAACTCATTTTGATCTCCCGGAACTTTAACCTCCTTCCAAAATTCTTTTCTCAATTTTGAAATTTCAGAAATAGCCAATTCTAAATCTTTTTTGTTTCTAGCCATTCCACACTTATTCCACATGACTTTACCGAGTTTTTTATGAAAATAATCAACTGATTTTGAACCTTTGTTGTTTATTAATGTATCTAACTTTGCTCTAGCTTCTTTTTCAGCAATGATAAATTCCTCAGAATCATTTGCAATTGGTCCAGTTGATATCTCATCTGAAAGATAGTCTCCAATTGTGTATGGTAAAACAAAGTATCCGTCTGCAAGACCTTGCATTAAAGCAGATGCTCCTAACCTATTAGCTCCATGATCTGAAAAATTAGCCTCCCCAATGGCATACAATCCGGGTATAGTAG
>CACOFE010000036.1 GCA_902626365.1 uncultured Bacteroidota bacterium
TAATGATTAATTTTTTCATGTTCTAATTATTAAAATTTTTAATTCTGTAGATAGGTAATTGTTTATCGAGTGAGGTTTTAATTATACCAAAGCTCACATAACTGTTTGGAGCTTCAGGCTCTAACAATTCCGCAATTAAATTTGATCTTTTTTGATTCATGCTTATTAAAATATCTCCCCTTGAAAATGTATTTTTATTGTATTCGATGGATGTAGCTACTTTTTGCATTTTCATTTTTTCATATACTTTAAAATTGTTATTATATTCAACAACTTTATAGCTACCAGAGTAAATCATTGTATCTCTTTCAAACTCAACATAATTAACCCCAACATCATTTAATTTTTCGATAAATCCAAAATTATTTTTCTTAATGATATAAGCAATCGGTCTGTCCCTAAGTAAAGTGGCAATAGATTTTTTTGAGCTATGCATCGTAGTTGTAAAATCAATGAGCTCATTTGATTCAATATCAATAGCTTTAATTATTTCTGTTGATGTTGTTCTTTTGTGTTGTAAAACTATATCATTTGAATAATTATTTGCAATTTCAATCTGATCAAAAATGAAATTTGAATTTTCATATGCAGTTTTTAAATATGATAATCCAACTGCAAGACTTGATTTAATTCTTCTCTTGAAGGAAGTCTTGGCAATACCTACTCCTCTGATTTCAAATAATGTAGCAATAGTATTATTTAAAGCATAAAAATTAGAGCTAGATCTTGCAGTATTAGTTCCTGTACTAAAATGAATTTCCCCTTTGTATTTTTCAGACTTCATGTAATGTCTGTGTTTCAAATTTAATTCATCAAGGGGTGTTTTAGCATTTTTAACAAACAATGTGTCGATTATTACCCTAATATTTTCTGGAACATTTAGGTTGCCAGTATATAAAAACATTACATCATAAGGGTTTGATATACCAAAGCTACTGAGTTGAGCAAAATCTTTTCTAAATGGTCTGTACTCATGAAAATCTAACGCAACATGTGGATTAAAATCATTAAATGCTTTTATTGAAGCTTTAGTTTCTGGGGCCATAATTTTTGTATGGTCTCTGTTTAAATCAAGACCATTTGCAGCGTACCTGTCGTTCTTTAAAGAACCATCAATGTTAGCCATCGGAGAAATTGCTAGTTCTATTTTATCCAATAAATAATTATAGTTGGGATCTTCTAAAATTAAGTGAATTAAGTATAATAAAGATTCTGTACTAGCCGGCTCATTGCCATGTAATCCTCCTTGCATCCAAACTCTAACCTTTTTATCATAATTGTTCTTGTTTTTTTTAATGTATACAATTGGAATTTTTTTACCCTTTTGAGATTCACCTATAAAATTTGATGAAACCAATTGAGGATAATTTTGGACCTTTTCCTCGATATAATTTAGCAACTCGTTATAATTTGTAAATCCTTTTTTCTTTTTTAAGGCTGGAGTAATATTTTCAATGTCGTTATGATCACTGAAAAATTTATTTGTAATCTTTTTTGGCTCTTGATTAAGCTGAGCGCTTACTACCAAAAAGTTGAAAATTAATATGTAATAAATTAATTTTTTTAGCATAGTTTTTAAAAAGAAATTGTAGTAATTAATCTAAATAATAATTCATCATTATATACCACGTCAGTGCTTAAATCGTTATCATGATTAATTCCCAAACTACCGTCAACGTATGTTACAGAAGCTTGTATTTTAAATCCATAATTTCTTCTGCTCAGCTTAGTAACACCAAGTGTGTAATAATTTGGTCTGTTATAAAAAGTTGCATTATTTAAAAAGGAATTTTCATCTGCAATCAAGTGTGTATACCTTCCGTCAATTGAAAAATTATTTTTAAATAAATATCCTAACTGAAAATTATAGGCACTACCTAACATCATTCTGCCCTTGACATAATTAATAATATCATTAAGATCTCCATTTCCGTCTACACCAGGTGTGAAATCCATTGATATTGTACCATCATTCCTAACTCTTTGGGTAATATCAACAGGCACTATAGCAGAAGATTTTACATACTCTCCTAGTGCTGAAAAGCCCCTGTATTTAAAAAGAAAGTCTAGCCCATATTTTGAATAATCTGGAAGAGATTCCTCATCATTATTATTTAAATATAAAATCCTTCCACTATACCTTCCTCTTCTACTACTCATCCCAGAATTGTGACTGTAATGAACCCCAACCACAAGCTTTGGTACTTGTTCTCTCATAACGTCAATTTGTCTAAACTGACCAATATTTGTAAATAAACCAAAAGGTAAATAATCAATCCTACCTCCAAGTTTTAATCCACCTCTATCATTTCCCATTACATTCTTTCCGTCACCATTTGATAAAACAAAATAAGGTCTTAAGAAAGAACCTCTTCCAGATTTTATCCTACCGGTAACAAAAACTCCAAATTCACGAATTGATGCAAAAGCAGAAGTTAAACGACTTCTTTCCACTAATTGAAGAGAATTAGAACTCATCCAAAGTTCACGATTATCTGCATATGTTGTTCTTTGTCCAAATTTCACAGAAAAAGAATTGTTTGGAGCATAGTCAATGTAAGCATCCATTAATGGGTCTTCATTGGCTTCACCAATTTCGGACACACCACTTAAATCAACTTGTAATCGATATTTAAACCTTGGGTCTTTAGTTTGACCATCAATTCTTAATCGAAGCCTTCTCATTCTATATCTTGAAGAGCTTTCATCATAACCCTCAGTCTGTTTTAGTTCAGCCATAGGTTGGGCATAACCGGTAAGTCTTACGCTTTGACCAGATTCACCTACAAATCTTAATCCATCCCCAAATTTGTAAGATTGCATTTCTAAACCTTGAGAATAAGAAAGGTTAACCATGAAAAAAGCAATAACAAAATAAAATAATCTCATAAACTTTTTTTTTAATTAAAGTTGGTTCCGTCAATCTTTGTGCCTGGTGAGAATAGAGCTCCTAGGGCTTCCCCAATTCCTGCATGTTGATAGAAAAGAATACCATCAGCACCAGGATCTAAATTAAGATCCGGATATCGGGTGTAAGATTCATTAGGATTGTTGGATAAAGGTTCAATATCAAATGTTAAAACAACTTCCCCATTTGCATTATGTAAAGTTGCTACATCACCAGAATTATTAAGATTAAGACGATTTTCAAAACCATTTGCAACCTGCACATTTGCACCTCCAAAATCCCCCGTTGGGGTTCCTCCTCCAAACAAAACTAAAACTCCGTTAGATTGAATTATAGTTCCTGCTGGAAATGTATGTCTTATTGCATCTGCGTCAGAAATTGTATATCCAGAGATATCAAGGGTACCACCAAGATTAACAAATTCAATAAACTCATCATCATCATGAACATATTGCCCATCCCCATTAGCATCACCATCTAATCCTTGATTTGATGGGTCATACAAAACTTCATTTATAATCAGAAGCGGTTGTGAACAGCCATTGTACTCCGGTAGTCCTGCTTCATTTGGACAATTATCATCACTATCATTAATTCCATCACCATCAGAGTCCGAGTCATCATCCAATAATGAAATTGTAATTGAAGAACTAATTACTATCAATTCATCCTGAGATTCAACAGAAATAATAATTGTTTCTATATCTTCAATATCTTCATCTTGAATTGAACTAATCGTTAATGAACCTGAACTATCTCCAGACGGAATTATTAATTCGACACCACTGACTGAATTAAATCCGCTACTTAAATAGTCCTCGTTTAAAGTCGCTGTACCCGAAAATGAAATAGGAATTGCAATTTCTTGGTCTAATTCAGAATTTAATGATGCCGTTATGGTGATCATACCTTGATTTTCACTTAATTCATTGGATGACGATGTCAGCGTTAGGGCTGGTAAGATGTCATCCGTATCACACGATTGAAGAGTAAATAAAAAAGCTAATAAGAAAAGTAGTCTAATTTTCATATGCTAAAACGTTATATTTAATAATTATTAAACATAGAAAAAATAAATGAATTGCTATTTTTTTATTCATATAAATTTCATTTATTTATAACAATAATCCATTGATAAATAATGAAATCAATTTTAAAAAACTTTCTTTTAATTTTTGCTGCTTTCATAATATCCTGTAATCCAACTGGCTCAAGCTTTTCACCTAATCCAGATCCGGTAATTCCAGCAGATATAAGTATTGGTGAGGGGATGTTTATTTTATCATTCAATAATGTTGATATTGAAGTTTTTTATTATGTTCCCGAATCATATACTGCTTCATCTAAAGTTGTTTTTGCTTTGCACGGCGGTAGCAGAGATGCTGAGGGGATTAGAAACAACATGATTCAAAAATCAATTGATTATAATTTTATTTTAATAGCACCAAAGTTCTCATCTTCAAATTTTTCTCTAGGTGACGGATATAATCTTGGAAATGTATATGTTGACGGAGACAATCCTACTACCAGTACATTAAATGATGAAAATGAATGGTCTTTTTCAATTATTGAACCCCTATTTGATTCTGTTAAAAACTCATTGTCATTAGAAAGCGAAAAATACAATTTATTTGGTTTTTCGGCCGGTGCTCAATTTGTTCATAGATTTATCCAGTTTAAACCTGATGCAAGGTTTGATAAGGTTGTTGCTGGGGCAGCTGGATGGTACACTGTACCTGATAATAGTATACCTTTTCCTTATGGATATGACAATAGTATTTTGATTTCAACTAACCTAAGTAATTTACTTTCAAGTGATTTACACATACAAGTTGGAGCTTTAGATAACAACCCAAATTCCGCTGGATTGAGGCATAATGAATATGCTGATGCACAAGGGTTAAATAGAGTCACAAGAGCAGTTCATTTTTTTGAAACTGGTCAAAATATTGCAGAAACTAGTAACTATAATTTCAATTGGTCACTACATATAATTCAAGGTGCTGGACACAATCTAATCCCAAATGCGGAAAATGCATGTGATCTAATGTTTAATTAAATGAGATTTAATAAAAATATTTTAGGATTAATTTTAGGGCCACTACTTTTTTTGGCAATAATGATATTTGTTGATGCTGAAGGGTTAAGTTTTGAAGCAAAATGTATTCTTGCATCCACAGCATGGATGGCCGTATGGTGGGTTACTGAATGTGTTCCAATTTCGGTAACGGCACTACTTCCCATAGTTCTTTTTCCTCTTACAGGAGGGATGGACCTAGCAACAACAACTGCTGCCTATGGCCACAAATTAGTATTTCTATTTGTTGGTGGGTTTCTGATAGCTCTTGCAATTGAAAAGTGGCACCTTCATAAAAGACTTGCTCTAAATATAATTCGAGTAACCGGAAGCAATAAGTCTAGAGTGATTCTTGGGTTCATGCTAGCTACGGCTTTTTTATCAATGTGGATTTCAAACACCGCAACTTCAATAATGATATTACCTGTTGGACTTGCCATCATTTCCCAACTAAAAGATGATCCAAAAACCATAGAAAATGAAAATGAAGTTTTTGGAAAATCCCTTATGATAGCAATTGCATATAGTGCTTCAATTGGAGGTATGGCAACCTTAATTGGAACACCTCCAAATATGGTTTTAGCTGGAGTTGTTGAAGAAAGCTATGGGATAAAGTTAAATATGTTTGATTGGATGAAATTCGGTGTTCCATTATCATCATTTTTACTGATTATATGTTGGTTATACTTAACAAAAATTGCTTTTAAATTTAAAAACGAAGAATTCTCAGCCGGTAAAGAAGAAATTCTTAGACAAATAAATAAACTTGGTAGATTTTCAAACGAAGAAATAAAGGTTCTTATAGTATTTACTTTAACCGCTCTTGGGTGGATTTTTAGAGGTAGCATTGAAACAATTTTTCCAATGATTGATGATACGATAATTGCAATTTTCTTTGCTGTTACTTTATTTATAATTCCAACAAAAAGTCAAAAAGTTAAAAGTAAATTATTGGTCTGGGAAGATACCGTAAAATTACCCTGGGGAATACTAATTTTATTTGGAGGAGGTATGGCAATTGCAAGTGCATTTGGGAAAAGCGGCTTAGCTTTATGGATTGCTGACTTACTTCAAAATCTAGATAATGTATCGTTATTTTTGATTATACTAATCATAGTCACATCAATTAATTTATTGACAGAGGTTACTTCAAATATGGCAACAACAGCAATGCTTCTTCCAGTTTTAGTTACGATAGCATTAGCAATTGAAGTTCATCCATACTTTTTACTGGTCTCTGCTACCCTAGCGGCTTCATGTGCATTCATGCTCCCAATATCCACCCCGCCTAATGCTGTTGTTTTTGGTTCAGGCT
>CACOFE010000037.1 GCA_902626365.1 uncultured Bacteroidota bacterium
GAAATGATTTAGTCCAGAATTAACATGAATAAAATTCTTATTAATTCTATGATTAACATAATTAACCTTGGTTAAAAAATAACCACACTCTGATACCAGAAATTTACCTGGCTCTATATGCATTCTGATTTTATTTTTTCTGTTAGAATTAAATTCAGCAAATTTATCTCCTAATTTTTTTCCTAATTTTTTTATGTCAGTTTCTGAATCATTTTCAAAATATTTTACCTTAAAACCTGAACCAAAATCTAAAAATTCTAAATCTTTAAATCCTGCTGCTTGTCCAAATACAAAATCACAAGCCTTCAAAAAACTATTTATGTCTTCAATATCACTTCCAGTGTGAATATGAAGACCATTAACAGAAATATTTTTTTTAGAAATAATTTTTTTTGCTTTTTCAATTTCACAACTATTTAAACCGAATTTACTTTCAGAATCTCCCACGGAAATTTTTAAATTTCCGCCGGCTTTAACATTTGGATTTATTCTGATTCCAACTTTTATATTACTTAAATTTTCAGCAATGTTTTTTAAGGCTGAAATATTATCAATGTTAACCTGAACTCCGAATTTGAAAGCTTTTTTGATTTCATTAATTTCAACCCCACTAGGAGTATAAAAAATTTGATTAGCTTTAAATCCAGCAAATAAAGCTAATTTAACCTCTTGAATAGATACAGCGTCAATTCCACACCCAATTTCTTTTATTACTTTTAAAATATTAATATTTGAAAGAGCTTTAGCGGCATAATTAATATGTAAATTATCGATGTTTTTGAAAGCATCTTTTAGTCTGGAAAACTGAGAAATAATTTTACCTTTATCGTAAACATAGACTGGTAATCCGTGTTTTTTAGAAACTTCGAAAAGTATATTTTTATTTATACTCATCATTAGAAATTATACTTAGTACTCAAGGTGGGAATCGAACCCACACTCTTAAAAAGAACTGGATTTTGAATCCAGCGCGTCTACCAATTCCGCCACTTGAGCATTCAGGCAAAAGTAAAAAATAATCATTATTAAATACTTTCCTTAAATTAAAATTTCTATTTTTGCTGTCCCTTATAAAATTATATATAAACATTTAAAAACCAATTAAATACAGTGGCAGCAGCGAATACAAAAGCAAAAATTTTTAATTGTACGAACAGTCTAGATTTAGCAAAAAATATTTCTAACTCATTTGGCGAAAAACTTGGTAACGTAATTATTTCAAAATTTTCTGATGGAGAATTTCAACCATCATTTGAAGAATCGATTCGTGGAACCAGAATCTTTATTATAGGCTCTACAAATCCAAGTCCTGAAAACTTGATGGAAATGTTATTAATGATAGATGCAGCTAAAAGGGCATCTGCAAGACATATTACTGCTGTTATTCCTTACTTTGGTTGGGCAAGACAAGATAGAAAGGATAAGCCAAGAGTACCAATTGCTGCTAAGATGATTGCTAAGATGATTGAGTCTGCAGGTGCAACACGATTAATCACGATGGATTTGCATGCTGATCAAATACAAGGGTTTTTTCAGATACCCGTTGATCATTTATATGCTTCTACAATTTTTATACCTCATGTAATAGGTCTCAAATTAGATAATCTTTGTATTGCTTCACCTGATATGGGTGGTTCCAAAAGAGCCTATGCTTATTCTAAAAATTTAAATTGTGATGTAGTAGTTT
The DNA here is from genome assembly GCA_902626365.1 of uncultured Bacteroidota bacterium. Lineage (GTDB taxonomy): Bacteria > Bacteroidota > Bacteroidia > Flavobacteriales > Flavobacteriaceae > MED-G13. Next base: position 1,688 of record CACOFE010000037.1, read on the forward strand.
GTTATAAACAACGATCTAAAGCAAATGTTATTTCACATATGGAACTAATTGGAAATGTTGAAGGAAAAAATGTAATATTAGTTGATGATATGGTAGATACCGCTGGAACATTATCTAAAGCAGCTGATTTATTAATTGAAAGAGGAGCTTTGAGTGTAAGAGCTATTTGTACGCATGCTATTCTCTCAGGTGATGCTTACTCTAAAATTGAAGCTTCAAAATTAGAAGAATTAATCGTAACTGATTCAGTTCCTAAGATTAAGCCTCATTCTAAAATAAAAGTGTTATCTTGCGCCGATTTATTTTCAGATGTTATGCATAAAGTTCATAATAATCAGTCAATAAGCTCAAATTTTATAATGTAAACTTTAAATTAAAATGAAATCAATTACAATAAACGGATCTAAAAGAGAAAGCGTAGGTAAGTCTTCTTCAAAAGCACTGCGTAATGCTGGACAGATTCCTTGCGTATTATACGGAGGGGATGGACCAATACATTTCTCAGCACCAGAATTGGCATTCTCAAAATTGGTATATACTGCAAATGCATATACTGTTGTGATTGCCTTAAGTGATAATGAATCTTATTCAGCTGTTTTACAGGATATACAATTCCACCCTGTTTCTGATAAGATTTTGCACATAGATTTTTATCAATTATTTGATGATAAGAAAATTGCTATGGATATCCCAGTTAGATTAGTCGGAAATGCTACAGGAGTAAAGCTTGGTGGAAATCTACAAAGAAATAAAAGAAAACTTAGAATCAAAGCTCTTCCAACCAATCTTCCAGATTACATAGAGATTGATATCTCAAAATTAGATATAGGAGACAGAGTATATATAACAGAACTGGAAAATGAAAGCTATGAATTTTTACATCCTGATAATACTGTTGTATGTCAAGTAAGAAGAGCTAGAGCTGCATTAGTGGTAGAAACAGAAGATGAAGAAGGAGAAGAAGGAGAAGAAACAACTGAGGATGGAGAAGCAACTTCAGAAAATGCTGAATCTTCAGAGAAAAAAGAAGAGTCATCTGATGGGGATGCACCTGCAGAATCTTAAGTTAATTTATAATTAATAACTAAAAAAAGCATTCTGTAATTTGTCAGAATGCTTTTTTTATTTTTGTTTACAGTAAATCATCTAATCTCATGGATAAGTTTTTAATTGTCGGCTTAGGTAACCCTGGTGAAAAGTATAACAATACAAGACATAATATTGGGTTTGAATTATTAGATTTCTATTCTAATAAACATGAATCTGAGTTTGAAACTTATCGATTAGGGCAAATTTCAAAAATTTCAATAAAAGGCAGAAAAGTAGTTTTACTCAAACCAAACACTTTTATGAATCTGAGTGGAAAAGCTGTAAAGTATTGGATGAAAGAAGAAAACATAAAGCTTGAAAATATCCTGATTATAAGTGATGACCTTAATCTGCCACTTGGAAAAATAAGATTTAGGGCAAAAGGAAGTAACGGAGGTCATAATGGATTAGAGAATATTGAGCAAACTTTAAATTCACTTCAATATCCCAGATTAAGAATTGGAATTGGAAATAATAAAAATTCAAATCAAATTGATTTTGTTCTTGGAATCTTTAACAGTGATGAATATGATATACTTTATTCAAATTTTGATTTAATTTCAAAATCTTTAAATTCTTTTGTTCTTTCAGGAATTTCAGAAACGATGAATAATTATAATAACTAAATTCTATAAGTTGATTTCATTAAATATTAAAGATTATCGTGAGGATTCCCCTTCAGTTGTCGCCGTTGGAACTTTTGACGGTATTCATCTTGGACATCGAAAACTTATTGATAAAGTTATTAGTATTTCTAAAAGTAAAAATTTAAGGTCAATTATTTTGACTTTCAATCCGCACCCAAGAATAATTTTAAACAAAGATTCAGATATTACATTATTAACTACACAAAATGAAAAAAATAAAATTTTTGAATTATATAATATTGATTATTTAGTGACTCAGGATTTTAGTAAACCTTTTTCAAAATTAGCTCCAATAGAATTCATAAGAGATATTTTAGTAAAAAAATTAAATGTTAAGCATATTGTAATCGGATATGATCATCATTTTGGAAAAAATAGAAATGCAAACTCAAATCAACTTATAGAATTTTCCAAAGATTTTGGATTTGATGTAACCGAGGTCGATGCATTTCAAAAGAATAAAGTTTCAATTAGCTCAACAAAAATCAGAAATTTAATTATTAACGGAAAAATAAATGAAGCAAATCAATTACTTGGCTATCAATTTATTTTAACAGGAAAAGTTATTGGTGGATTAGGTAGAGGCAAAAGTCTTGGTTTTCCAACAGCAAATATTTTGATTGATAATTATAAAATCAAACCCGCAAATGGGGTTTATTATATTAGCTCTATTTTGGATGGACAAAATGTCAATGGGATGATGAATGTTGGAGTTAATCCAACATTTAAAGACAAAGGGCATTCAATCGAAATTCATTTTTTTGATTTTAAACAGAATCTATATGACAAGGAAATTTCAATAAGAGTTATTAAAAAAATTAGAGAAGAAAAAAAATTTGATTCTGCGGATGATTTGACCACACAGCTACAAATGGACAAAAAAAAATGTTTTGAATTAATCACTAATCTTAAAAAAACAATTTAAATTTAGATTATGCTAAAAACATCTTACATAATTGCCAACAAAAAAGATGTTATAAAATCTCTGAAAAAAAGAAATTTTGATTCGGAAGATTTGATTGCCAAATTGATTTCCTTAGATGAAAGAAGAAAGTTAATTCAGACAGAATATGAAAATATGCAAGCTGAATCAAATACTATTTCTAAAGAAATCGGACAATTATTTAAAGAAGGCAATAAAGATGAAATACCTAATCTTAAGCAAAGAAGTTTAGAAATAAAGAGTTCTACAAAAGTTCTTTCAGATGATTTAAGTGATGTAAAAAATGAAATAGAAGATATTTTGTCTCAAATTCCTAATACCCCACACGAATCTGTTCCTGCTGGAAATTCGTCAGAAGACAATTTGGTAATATTTAATTCTAAAACTAAAGCCAATAAAGATTCAGTGATTCCACACTGGGAATTGGCAAAAAAGTATGATTTGATAGACTTTGAACTGGGTACTAAAATCACAGGATCTGGATTTCCAGTTTATAAAGGTAAGGGGGCTAAACTCCAAAGGTCACTGATATCATTCTTTCTAGATTCTAACATAGATTTGGGATACGATGAGGTACAAGTACCATATTTAGTGAATGAGGACTCTGCCTTTGGGACTGGTCAATTACCAGACAAAGAGGGGCAAATGTATACAGTTCCACAGGACAATTTATTTCTTATTCCAACTGCAGAAGTACCAATAACTAATATTTTTAGAGATGAAATTATTGAAGAATCAAATTTACCAATTCTAAAAACTGGATATAGTCCTTGTTTCAGAAGGGAGGCTGGAAGTTATGGATCTGATGTGCGAGGTTTGAATAGACTTCATCAGTTTGATAAGGTGGAAATTGTTAGGGTAGAGCACCCAGAAAAATCTTATGATTCATTAAATATAATGAAAGACCAAATAAAGGGAATTATTGAAAAGTTAGAGCTACCATTTAGAATAATTACACTCTGTGGGGGTGATTTAGGTTTTACATCAGCTTTGACTTACGATTTTGAAATTTATTCTCCCGCTCAAGAAAAGTGGCTAGAAGTGTCATCAGTTTCTAACTTTGAAACATTTCAATCAAATAGATTAAAGATTAGGTATAGAAATGCTCAGGGCAAAACCAGCCTTGTTCACACATTAAATGGCAGTTCGCTGGCATTACCTAGAGTTCTTGCAACAATACTTGAGAACTTTCAAACAAAAGACGGAATTATGATTCCTAAGGTGTTACAAGAATATACCGGATTTTCCATAATTAAATAATTTATTTTGCGATTTGTAACGCCAAAAAAATCATTAGGTCAACATTTTTTAAATGATATAAGCATTGCAAAAAAAATTGTTGAGTCTTTATCTCCCTGCCAAAATATTTTAGAGATAGGACCTGGAACTGGAATCCTGACTCAATTCTTAATAAAGAAAAATAA
>CACOFE010000038.1 GCA_902626365.1 uncultured Bacteroidota bacterium
ATAATTTTGGATTCTTTCCCTACTTAAATCTTCAAATTTAACATCTTTATTTCTTTCAGTTTTATTTCTTTTTACTTTAACAGAAAATCCATCTTTATTTGTAAAAATTCTAATTGCATTTTCAAAAGCAATTAGATTACCACCTTTAGATATCCATGACTTAATTTTTTCTAAATTATTTTCATTTCCTAATGACCCGTAATATCCACTAGGAATAATTAATGCATCAAACTCATTTAATTCAATATCATCAAAATTTTCAATATTAAGATGAGTTAGAGGATATTTAAGTTCTTGCTCAAAGAAGTGCCATATTGCCCCATAGTTGAGCGAAGACACCATATTACTACTATCTTCACCTGAAATAATTGCTACTTTCTTTTCCTTAATTAGTTTTACAGAGTCGGAACCCAAATCAGGTCCAAACTCTGATATTCCAGAGTAAATTGAATGAAGTTCAATATTGTTTTTATCAGCCAGCTCTAATAATATTTTTTCATAATTTTCCTGATTTTGATCCCCTTTGTAAATAATCATTGAACCTCTTGGTAAGGTTAGTTTCCCATTTTTAATTACTTTTTCATTAAATCTGACTTTGATTTTATTTTCGATCAAATTTGATAAAAACTTTGCATCATTTATGTGATTCCATATTCCGGCGTATGCTATTGCATTCTTATCTATAGCATTTACAATTTTATTTTCATTAAAATCAGTAATTTCAATTTTTTTTGAGGTACTGTAGGCATTTAGTCCATAAACAAATGGTAAGCTCCAAGCTGTTATATCATATGTTAAAGAGTCACTTAATTTTGTAGTTCTTTCTAATAAAACATCTACAAGTTTACCTTTTGGCTGGGAATTGGGTATTACCAAATCATTCAAAGTAGTGGTGTAGTTTATAGTTTTATTTTTATTGTAGCTAAATACTTTCAACCTTTGAGCTTTTGTAGAATAAAAATCAATTTTATGTTTTTCTAGAAATTTTGATAACTGATTAATTTTATCCAAATCTCCATTCATAATATAATATGTGCTATTAGTTTTATCACGGAAAAAATTAATAAATTCTTTATTTAATTTTTCTGAATTTTCTGATGATATTTCAACTGTCGAAATACCAGCAACAGTGTGATGTTTAACACGATCAACAAGGGTTAAATTTTTACCTTCAGAATTTAATATTCCCAATCCTGCAATACCTCCACCAGCTTGCTCATATGTCATGCCAATAGCCCCCAAGTAAGTTGGGTATGTGTCACCATAGCTGGGGTATAATAAGTCAAACACCTCCTTAGTAAAATATAGCCAACCGTTTTCGTCAAAATATTTTGCGTTATTTTTTCCTATCATATATTGAAAATCCCTTTGCCATTTGGTAATAACCTCATGATATGGTTCAGCTGCTGGCGCAAAATAATAGGGCTCGTTTATTCCTTGTTCATGAAAATCTACATGTACGTGAGGCATCCATTTATGATATTCTTTCAATCTTTGTTGAGATTCAACTTGAGTAATCCAAGCCCAATCTCTGTTTAAATCAAATAAGTAGTGATTAGCTCTTCCTCCTGGCCAAGGCTCCCTATGTTCTCTAGAAATTTTATTTGTATTGTAAGGAATAGTAGTTGTTTGATTATACCAATTTGCATATCTGTCTCTACCGTCAGGGTTTAAGCAAGGGTCAATAATTACGATTGTGTTTTCCAACAACTCGGATCTCTCTGTTAATAACTCATAAACTGTTTGCATTGACGCTTCAGTTGATGAGGATTCATTACCATGTACACTATAACTTAGCCAAACAATAGCTTTATTATTAATTTTCTCTCCATTTGAATCTAATGCAGACAAATTATTTAATCTAATATTTTCAATTTCTGACATATTTTTTTCTGATGAAATTACTGCATAGAACAGTGGTCTTCTTTCATAAGTTTTTCCATAATTTACAAGTGATACATTTTTATTCATTTCTGAAGCAATGTGATCAAAATAATCCACAACTTGGCTATGTCTTGAAAATTGAGTTCCTATTTCATAACCTAAAAATTCAGAAGGAGATTTTAGATTTTGACTATTAATATCAGAAATAATGACAAAGAGAATAAAAAATTTAATTATTGATTTCATAAAAATTGAATTATAATAGAACTAACAAATATAGAAAGAATTATACAGTTCAGTATATTTGTCTAATATGAGTTTAAGAGAAATTGAATACAATAAAGTTGATGGTTTTAGTAAACTACTAATTGATTATGTCTCGAATAGTGATAATTTTAATGATTTAATCACTGATTTCCCAAGCATCGATAATCTCAATAAACAAATTTCTCTTAAGTCAAAAAATTATGATAAGACATTTAGAGAGACCTTGGTTAAAGAAATTAGCACTCAATATAATGATATCGACTTAACAGAGCTTCAAAAGTCAAATATCAAAAAATTAGCTGAAAATAAAACGTTTACCATAACAACAGGTCATCAGTTAAATTTACTTACTGGTCCAATGTATTTTATTTATAAAATAATTTCGGTTGTTAATTTATGTGAAAAAATGCAGAGGAAATACTCAAAATTTAATTTTGTGCCAATTTTTTGGATGGCTTCAGAAGATCACGATTTTGAGGAAATTAATCATTTTTCATTTCATGGAAGTAAATTTAATTGGTCTTCACCTCAGACAGGAATTGTAGGTGAATTTAAACTTGATTCAATTGAAGATGTTGCCATCGAGTTTGAAAAATGTGTTTCTAATTTTCCATATTCTAATGAAATAATTAAAATATTCAGGGATTGCTATATGAATTCCACCGATTTATCTGTTGCAACAAGAAAACTTGTTAATATTTTGTTTCGTAAAAATGGCTTGATAATAATAGATGCAAATAATAAAAATTTAAAGTCCTTGTTTTGTGACATTATAAAAAAGGAGATTAACGAAAAAGTTATTTTCAATCAATCTAAAAAATCAATACAAAGGTTAAACGAATTAAATTATAAAATTCAAGCAAACCCAAGAGAAATTAACCTATTTTATATTGAAGATGGAAAAAGAGAGAGAATCATAGAAATGAAAAATGGTTTTCAAACATTAAATGGTTTAAAAAAATGGAGTTCAGAACAAATTCAAGATGATATTAAGAGTAGTCCAGAAAAGTTTTCCCCAAATGTCTTATTTAGGCCAATATTTCAAGAGTACATCTTACCAAATATATGTTATATTGGTGGTCCTGCAGAGGTTGCATATTGGTTACAATTAAAATCTGTGTTTGAAAGTTTAAATATAGCTTTCCCCATAATTCTAAACCGAAATTCAGCTTTATTATTGGGTAAAAGCCTGATTGATAAATTGAATAAGCTTGATGTTTCGATTGAAGAAATATTAATGCCTAAAGAAATATTAAAAGAAAAATTAGTTAAAAAATATTCAAAATTAAAACTAGATTTTACTAATCTAAAACAAAATTTAAAAGATCAATTTTTAGAGTTAAAGAAAATAGCGAGTCAGACAGATAAATCCTTTATTGGTGCATTAAGTGCTCAGGAGAAAAAGCAGATGAATGGATTAAATATGCTTGAAAAAAGGTTGTTGAAGTCCGAAGAGAAAATTCATCAAGATAAAATTAATAGGGTACTAAAAATTAGAGATAAATTATTTCCAGATGGAAAACCTCAAGAACGGATATCAAACTTTTCTGAATTTTATGTTAATGAGGGAATTGACATGATAAGTTTGATTAAAAATAATTTAGATCCGTTGAGTCATAAATTTTCTGTTATTGAAATTTAATAATACAATTCTATTTTTTTTATTTAAGAAATCAATTTCTATTTTTACACATGCAAAATAACGTACTAATTCTCGATTTTGGGTCACAGTATACTCAATTAATTGCTCGAAGGGTTAGAGAGTTAAATGTGTATTGTGAAATTCACCCTTTCAACAAGATTCCAAAAGATTTACATTCTTTCAAAGCCTTAATTCTATCCGGAAGCCCTTATTCGGTCAGAGAAGCCGATTCACCAAGAGTAAATTTAGATCTACTATTGTTTAAATTTCCCACACTAGCTGTATGTTATGGTGCTCAATTAATTGCCCAAGAAATGGGCGGTGTCGTATCAGCTTCAAATATTAGGGAGTACGGAAGAGCTAATCTGGTTATAAAAAAAAATGATTCAATTCTATTTGATGGAATAGAGAACAACAATCAGGTATGGATGAGTCATAGTGATACAATAAAGCAGTTACCAAAAGATTCTTTATTACTTGCAAGCAGTGATGATGTTGAAAATGTCGCCTATAAGTATATGGATAATACATATTGTTTACAGTTTCATCCTGAAGTTTACCACACAGTACAGGGAAAAAAGTTATTAGAGAATTTTTTGACTAAAATCAGTAAGTTAAAACAGACATGGACGCCAGATTCTTTCATAGATTCAACCATTCAAGAGCTTAAAACAAGAATAGGCAATGACAAGGTAATTCTTGGGCTCTCTGGTGGCGTTGATTCCTCTGTTGCTGCTATTCTTTTGCATAGAGCAATAGGTAATAACCTTCACTGCATATTTGTAAATAATGGTTTGCTAAGAAAAAACGAATTTCAGGATGTTTTAGACCAGTATAAGGAAATGGATTTAAACATTAGAGGAGTAGATTACTCAGAGGAGTTCTATGATGAGTTAGCTGATGTTTCTGACCCTGAAACAAAGAGAAAAATAATCGGAAGAGTTTTTATTGAAGCTTTTGAGAAAGAATCAAACAAAATAAAAAATGTTAAATGGTTGGCTCAAGGGACTATATACCCTGATGTTATTGAAAGTATTTCTGCTACGGGCGGACCTTCTGCGACCATCAAAAGTCATCACAATGTAGGAGGACTTCCAGATTTTATGAAACTTGAAGTTGTTGAGCCTTTAAAACTTCTATTTAAGGACGAGGTTAGACGGGTCGGTAAGTCTTTAGACATAGACAAAAATATTTTAGGGAGGCATCCCTTCCCTGGCCCAGGATTAGCTATCAGAATATTGGGAGATATAAACAAAGAGAATGTTGAAATGCTTCAGGAAGCTGATCACATATTCATAACTGCACTAAAAGAAGCAAATTTGTATGAAAAAATTTGGCAAGCTGGCGCAATGCTTCTTCCTGTGAAAAGTGTTGGTGTAATGGGTGATGAGAGGACATATGAAAAATGTGTTGCCCTAAGAGCTGTTGAAAGCACTGATGGAATGACAGCTGATTGGGTTGATTTACCTTATAAATTCCTTCAAGATGTTTCTAACAAGATTATAAATAGGGTAAAAGGGGTAAACAGAGTTGTTTATGATATTAGTTCAAAACCACCAGCAAC
>CACOFE010000039.1 GCA_902626365.1 uncultured Bacteroidota bacterium
TGGTTCAAAAGTTCTTTCGTTTAGAACAATAATGATTGTTGCAAGTATTGGAATTTTTGTTGGCTGTGTGTTTTCAAGTGGTATGATGGAGGTAGCCAGGAAAGGAATTTTTAATCCTGGTGAATTCTACTTTAATGAAATTATGATCATATTTATGGCGGTAATGATTACCGACATATTATTACTTGATTTTTTCAATACAATTGGAATGCCTACATCTACAACGGTTTCAATCGTATTTGAACTTTTAGGTGCATCAGTTGCAATGGCATTAATAAAAATTGGAATGGACAATGGTTCATTTTCAGATGTTGTTAATTATATAAATACCTCTAAAGCAACCCAAATTATTGGAGGAATTCTCTTATCCGTATTTGTTGCATTTTCGGTTGGGGCATTAGTTCAATGGATTTCTAGACTTTTATTATCATACGATTTTGATACCAAACCGACCTGGGTTGGAGCCGTTTTTGGAGGTGTCGCACTTACTGCACTAACATACTTTATCTTAATGAAGGGTATCAAAGGAACATCTTATGCTAAAGAAAGTTTTGATTTAATTGGAGGAGTTACAATTAAAGATTTCTTGGAAAATAATGTCTTTCAAATTGTAATGTATACATCAGCATTCATGTCTTTACTTTCTTATGCCTTTATTCAGTTTTTTAAGTTTAATATTTATAAAATAATTATTGGTGTTGGTACATTTGGTCTAGCTCTAGCATTTGCTGGAAATGACCTTGTTAACTTTATTGGTGTACCAATAGCAGCTTGGCAGTCTTATGAAGCATGGGTGGCATCAGGGGTAGCAGCAAATGAATTTGGAATGGGAGTTTTAGCTACTAAAGTTCCAACTCCAAATTTTCTATTGGTCTGTGCTGGAGTTATAATGGTACTAACATTATGGTTTTCTAAAAAAGCCAAGAGGGTTGTTAAAACTGAATTAGATTTATCAAATCAAGGGAATATTGATGAGAGATTTGAACCAAACTTTATTTCTAGAGGATTAGTTAGATTAGCAACAAATTCTGCAAATTTATTTTCTAAAATAACCCCTGATTCATTGAATAATAAAATTGAAGAAAGATTTAGAGTTCCCGAAACTTTCACCCAGGAGATTGCAAAAGAAGATAAGCCTTCATTTGATGTTATTAGAGCTTCTGTCAACTTAATGGTTGCAGGTATTTTGATTTCAATTGCTACTTCATATAAGCTTCCTCTTTCTACAACCTATGTTACTTTTATGGTAGCTATGGGTACGTCACTTTCCGATAGAGCATGGGGAAGTGATAGTGCAGTATATAGAGTTGCTGGTGTTTTAAATGTAATTGCTGGGTGGTTTGGAACAGCCTTAATTGCGTTCACAGCTGCAGGAACAATTGCATATTTAATTAATATAAGTGAGTTGATGATTGCTGTATTAATTTTCTTTGCAATCTTATTACTAGTTAGAAGTTATGTCGTAAAAAAGAAAGCTACAAACGGAGTAATTGATGACAGCTTAGTTGAGGCAGAAAGTAGTTCACTTCAAGGAGTAATTCATGAAAGTGCTAAAAATATTTCTAAAGTTCTTGGTAGATCTAGTAAGATATATGACAACGTAATTAAGGGTCTTTCAAGACATGATTTATCATTGCTAAAGAAAAATAAAAAACAAATATCTAAACTATCATCTGAGGTCGATAATTTAAAAGATAAATTATTTTACTTTATTAAAAATTTAGATGAATCAAGTTTAGGGGCAAGTAATTTTTATATTAACCTTTTAGGTTATCTTCAAGATATCACACAGTCGATTGAGTATATTTCAAAAGTGAGTCATAAGCACATAAATAATAATCACAGTAAATTAACTCTGAATCAAATAAGAGACTTACTAGATATTCAAAAGGTTATTTCTGAGATGTTTGAAAGTATAGCATCAGCATTTGCGAGTAAATCATTTGGTGATATTAAATCGATTTTAAAAGATAAGAGTAAAATGATTGGTCTTTTAGAGGATAAGATTGAAGCACAAATTTCAAGAACTAGGACGTCTGAAGAAAAAAGCCCAAAAAATGCGGCACTGTACTTTAGTATTCTTCAAGAGTCAAAAGATTTAATGAAAGAAGTTATGAATCTTATTGAGGAATATTATGTTTCATATGACAAGTCTGTGAAGCCAGCCAAACCAAAGGATGAATAATTTAATATAGTGTTAAAAATAAAAAAGCCTCGAATTAAATTCGAGGCTTTTTTATATGAATAATTTTTATTGACTATCCTTCACAACTCTCACACTCTTTCTTCTGCTTAAACTTTTGAGCAGCATTCATACTGTGTTGGTAGTATAAAGATTTAAGACCAAGCTTCCATGCTGTTACGTGAATCTTGTTAATGTCTTTAGTAGATGTGTCGGGATGAATAATGATATTAAGTGATTGTCCTTGATCAATATGATTTTGTCTATTAGCAGCCTGATAGATAATTGACATTTGGTCTATTTCAGCGTAGGTTTTAAACACTTCTTTTTCATTTTCAGAAAGGAATTCAAGATCCTGAACTGAACCGTCTCTATCTCTTATTTGTTTCCAAACTTCAGGTGTATTCATTCCCTTTTCTTCAAGCAGCTTTACCAAAAATGGATTTTTTATTGTTGTTTTAATTTTAGCAATATCCTTAACATATATGTTTGACCATATTGGCTCTATACCTTGAGATACTTGACCAAGAATAAAAGCAGAAGATGTTGTAGGTGCTACAGCATTCAAAGTTGTATTTCTTCTACCATAGCCTTTTAGTAATTCTGGCTCCCCAAACTTTTCAGCTAAATCTCTTGATGCTTTATTTGAATGTTCTTTAATGTTTTTGAAAACTTCACTGTTTAAATCGAAGGCCCCTTGACTATCGAAAGGTAGCATTTTGGATTGAAGTAGTGAATGCCATCCAAGTACACCCATACCTAATGCTCTATTTTCTTTTGAGAAGTTATAGGCACGCTCCATGAAAAGGAATGTTTGCTGATCGTCTAGGTCATCTGAGTTTTTATAAACCTCAAGCTTTTCAAGGAATTCTGTAATAACAGCATCTAAAAAGTAAATCATTGTTTCTACAGCATCAGTATCTTTCCATTTATCATAGTGTAATACATTGATGCTTGATAAGACACAAACAAAAGACCAATTGTGATCTGATGGTAACATTATTTCTGTACATAAGTTACTTGCATAGATTGGTAAGTTTTTGTCTTTGTACACATCAGCGGCACCATTGTTTGCATTGTCTGTAAAGAAAATATAAGGATATCCCATCTCTCCACGACTTTGTAAAACTTTTGCCCAAACTGTTCTCTTTTCAACATCACCGTCAATCATTTGTTGCATCCAATCATCTTTCACAGTAACCCCGTGAGTAAGCTCTTGAATGGGATTACCTTCAGTTCCAATTTCTAGAAACTCCATAATATCTGGATGGTCAATTGGTAGGTATGGTGAGAAGCGACCTCGTCTAACCGAGCCCTGACTAACAACATCAACCATAGACTCAAATAGTCTCATAATATGTACTGCACCGGAAGCTTCTCCATTGTCTTTAATGGCAGCTCCACGATGTCTAATTTTACCAAAATATCCAGATGTTCCACCTCCAAGTTTGGACATCATACCAACTTCTGATTGAGAATATAATATGTTACCTATGTCATCATCTATATGAGATCCGAAACAGCTTATGGGTAAGCCTCTTTCTTTTCCAAAGTTTGACCAAACGGGAGATGCCAAAGAATAAAATCCTTGAGACATATAATAATAAAACTTATCTGCAAAGCCAGGCATTTCAAGCAATTGTTCAGCTCTTTGTGCAATGTTGGCAATACGCTCTTCAGCACTTATGCCATCACCTAAATATCCAGCAGCTAAAAATTTTCTGCTGTTTTCGTTCAGCCATTCAAATGATTTTTCAGATGTTTCTTTTAGTTGTTGTATTGACTTTTTTCTTGCTTGAATTAAATCTTTATGAGGATTTTCCTTCTTCTTTGCTGATGTTAGTTTTTTCTCCATATGTTAGAATAGGTCATCACTAGTTATACTTTGGCTTCTTTTACTATAGTTGATTGATCTTTTGACAAAGAAGTCACCATGTTTAGTTCCTATAATTTCATCATCAAACCATTCCGTTTGAGCAACAAGATCTTCGTCAACATCAAATACTTTTTCAATTCCAATACTTTCAAGTGAATTGTTAAATCTATTTTTTAAGAATTCATTTACCACTGCTTTGGGTAAAAAGTCTAGCTCACCATTTTCAAAAATCCAATCAACAACTTCTTTCTCTGCCTCAAAAGCATTTAAACACATGTCTTGAATTCTTTTGTGATAATCGTCAGTGAACCAATCTGGATTTTCTTTTTGTAAAACCTTAATCAAATCAATTCCGAAATCACCATGGATTTGTTCTTCCTTTGATGTTGCCTCAACTACATTTGAAATTCCCTTCAACATGTTTTTATGTTTGTTGAAACCCATGATAATTAAAAACTGAGAGAAAAGAGAAACGTGCTCAATAAACAAAGAGAAAAGAAGAATGGATTCCGCATACTCTCTATTGTCATCACTTCTAGAATTTTTTAGTGCTTTTTCTAGGTAATGAACTCTTTTCATTATTGCTGGCTTTTTCTTTAATTCTTTAAACTCTACGTTTAACCCTAAAATTTCAAGTAAGTGTGAATATGCATCTGCGTGGCGTACTTCACTCTCAGCAAATGTAGAACCAACCGATCCAACTTCTGGCTTTGGGATTCTGCGATACATATCTCCCCAAAAAGATTTTACAGCTACCTCAATTTGAGAGATTGCAAGCATAGTATTTTTAATAGCACTTCTTTCAACTTCAGTTAATCGTGACTTAAAGTCTTGTATATCACTTGTAAAGTTAAATTCCGAATGAATCCAATAAGAGTGTCTTATAGCTGGGACATATTCATATAGGTGTGGATACTCGTAAGGCTTAAGATTAATTCTTTTTTCAAATAAATCAGACTCTCTTTGCTGAGCTCTTTTATTTCTATATAGTATGTATGCCTTAGCTGCTTCTTTGAACTGACTATCCATTAGTTTTGTCTCAACAATGTCTTGGACTTCCTCAATGGTAGGAACGTATTCCACGTCATTTTCCTTTCGGCCGACCAGGGTTTGATAAACCGATAGGGCAACATCTTGAGCATTTTGCTCGGTGCCTGTGCCGACTGCATTCATTGCTTTTTGAATAGCACCAGTAATCTTCTCTAAATGAAAAGTTTTGGTACTATAATCTCTTTTTATAATGTG
>CACOFE010000040.1 GCA_902626365.1 uncultured Bacteroidota bacterium
GTTTCACACAAGCCAAGAATGCCGTTAACATAGCTATGAAGAATCTAATGGCTATCTCAGTGGGTACAATTGTCTATTGGTTTATTGGTTACTCATTGATGTATGGAGAAACAAGTAACGGTTTTTTCAGATGGTCTGGGTTCTTTCCTGAAACAGCCCCACATGACTTATTCTTTCAAACAATGTTTGCTGCAACCTGTGCAACCATAGTTTCAGGTGCAGTTGCTGGTCGAACTAAATATTCTGTATTTGCCATATTTGCGGTAATTATCACTGGCTTTATATATCCAATTGCTGGCGGTTGGGAGTGGAATTCGGATGGATGGCTTAATGCTGCTAGCTTTATGCCTTCTGAGTTTATAGATCTTGCAGGTTCATCAATAGTACATGGTGTTGGTGGTTGGGCAGCATTAGTCGGCGCATACATGGTAGGCCCACGATTAGGAAAATACGTTAAAGGAAAAGTTGAGGCAATTCCTGGACATAATAAAACTTTAGCAACCCTAGGAGTAATGGCGTTATGGTTTGGATGGTTTGGCTTTAACGGTGGATCTCAGTTAGCTTGGGGAGGAGATGACACAGTAGCAGCGACAACCATTGTTTTATTTACCAACCTATCGGCTGCAGCTGGTGCAGTTGGAGCTTTATTTACAACTTGGATTTGGTATGGTAAGCCAGATATTGTTCAAACTCTCAATGGTGCATTAGCTGGATTAGTAAGTATAACTGCAGGTGCAGCAAATATGGATCCATATGGTGCATTTTTTGCAGACTTAATTGGTGGTGTTATTGTTGTTTTTGCAATTGAGCTTATCGAGAAAAAACTAAAAGTTGATGATGCAATTGGCGCCTCATCTGTACATGGTGTTGTTGGTGTTTGGGGTACTATAGTTATCGGCCTCTGGGGTATTGATGCAGAAGGTGGAATAGGTCTTTTTAACGGTGGAGGAACAGATCAACTTATAAGTCAATTTATAGGTGCCCTAGCATATACTGTATGGGCAGCAGCATTAGCTTTTATATTCTTTTCGATATTAAAAAAATCAATTGGATTAAGGGTAACTAAAGAAGAAGAAATAGAAGGGTTAGATATAGCCGAACACGGCATAAGAGCATACCCTGGAAAAAGAAATAGATAAGTAAGTGGATTAAACTAACCTTGTGAGATATAACTCCTGTTATGGGAGTTAGTTTTTAGTTTGTTTTTTTAAAGGGTTCCAATTTGGGACCCTTTATCTTTTGGTTCTTATTTAATTATTACATTACCTTTGGTTTGTGCATAAATCAGGATTTATAAATATTATAGGAAACCCTAATGTAGGAAAGTCTACTTTGATGAATAATTTGGTTGGGGAAAAATTATCAATTATTACTTCCAAAGCTCAAACTACAAGACATCGAATTCTTGGTATAGTCAATGGTGATAACTTTCAGCTAATTTTTTCTGATACACCAGGAATAATCAAACCTTCTTATGAGTTACAGGACTCTATGATGGATTTTGTAAAATCTGCTTTAGAGGATGCTGATGTAATATTATATATGGTAGAAATAGGGGAGAAATCTATCAAAGATCCTGACGTTCATAACAAAATTCAAAGCACTAAAATACCTACCATTATATTATTAAATAAAATTGATTTATCTAATCAGGAGGATTTAGAAAATCAAATTAATATTTGGTCAAATAAATACCCAAATACTGAAATATACCCTATCTCAGCCTTAAATAACTTTAATACTGAAAAAGTAATTAATAGAATAATTGAGTTGATACCTGAATCTCCTCCATATTTTCCTAAAGATCAATTAACAGATAAGCCTGAAAGGTTTTTTGTAAATGAGAAGTTAAGGGAAAAAATCCTACTATATTATGATAAAGAAATTCCATACTCAGTTGAGGTTCAAACCGAAGAATTTAAAGAAGAAGAGTCAATAATAAAGATCAGATCTCTAATTTTAGTTGAGAGAGAGTCGCAAAAAGGGATCATAATTGGTCATAAAGGCGTTGCATTAAAAAAAATTGGTACTAAGGCAAGAATTGATCTTGAGAAATTTTTTGGAAAAAAAGTATATATTGAACTTCATGTAAAGGTTAGTAAAAATTGGAGATCTAATCCCAATCAATTAAAGAAATTTGGATATAGAAATTAATTTCTTAACAAAAAAATAACAGAATATATTTTACCCTTATTTTGATCAATTCTAAATAATAGCTATATTGTTCGGCTAACTAAATAAATAAACTATGAAAAAACTAATTTTATTACTTGCAGTTGTATTTACTTTTAGTAATACAATGGCTCAAATGACCTGGATGACTGCATATAAGGTTGATCCGGTAAAAATGAAAGATGCTAAATCAGCAATTGGAAAGAAAACCAAAAAATATAACTCAAAAGCTGACGGCGAATTAATCTATACATATGAAATTGTTGCTGGAGACAGAGCTAATTATCTTGTAAGGTCTGGTTTTGCTCAATCAATGGCACAGTTTGATTCTTATGGAACTCAGGGTCTTGATTATTGGATGGAAAATGTTGCACCATTAATGAATAATGTTGGTGGTACCGAATATTTTTCTCATGCCACTGATGCAAGTTTTGATGATGCTGAACCAGGAGCAAATAGAATATGGAAGGTTCTCCATTATAATGTAAAAAGAAATTCTGGTCCAGATTTTTGGAAATTTAGAACAAGAGTGGCAAAAGCAGCTGAAAAGGTTGGAAACCTCAGCCTACATGTTTGGGCAGGTTCTCTTGGAGGACCAAGCGGACACGTAATGGTTGGATATGGAAATCCAGATATGTCAGGAATTGATAACGAAAGTGAAACTTGGCCAAAGGTTATAGAAGCATATAAAGAAATTTTTGGTGAAGACTCTTTTGAAATAGATCAAGAGGCCTTTAATAATAGCCTAGAAATGTGGGGTAATTTTTCAGAAATATGGAGATGGCTTCCTGAGTTAAGTTCTCCAGCTGTTTCAATAAACTAATTAACTATTAAAACATAAAAAAATGAAAAAATTAATTTTATTATTATTTATAACACCTTTATTTGTTTTTGCTCAAAATAATCCTAATTGGGAATATTGGCAAATAAATAGATGGGAGGCTAAAGATGGAATGGCAAAAGAATTTGAATCAGCTGTTGCCAAAAAAACAAAAAAATTCAATAATTCAGCTGATACGGCAATTTTAACTTTTCAAATTGTTACAGGAGCTGATTCTGGTAAATATATGCGTGTTGTAGGCCCTAAAACAGCTGACTTTTTTGATCAAGGTCTGTCTGGTTCAGCTGAATATGAATACTGGGTTAAAAATGTAATGCCGTATGTTAAAGATCAAGCTGGAAACAAAAGATTATGGAGACTGAAAGGTTTATCCTATAATTGGAATGCAGAAGATCCACCAAAAAAATATGTGAGGTTTAGGACTTTTAGACTTGAACAAGAAAACGCCAGAGATTGGTTTGATATGATGGCTAATGACGCAAGACTAAAAAGAGAAAAGGGCCATACCGGGATTAGAGGAGTATTTGCTTTGGTCTCTGGAGGACAATGGGAAGTATATATCGTTGAGCCTTATGATTCTCATGGAACAGGTTTAGGAAAATTTGATGGTGAAGATTTTGATTACAGAGATGAATATAATGAAATGTTTGGATGGAGAGCATTAGACTATGATCGAATTAGAAGAGATGCTGCTGTTAGAGATTATGGTGGTGAATATACAGAAACACTAGAATTTAGACCAGAAATGTCAACTTCTATTGAATAGATTGAAATTAACCATTCAATTTTGAAAAAGAGCGGTAGTAATACCGCTCTTTTTTTTAGAATTAATTTAGTATTACATTTGTTGACCCGTTATTATGAGTAATATTATTGCTATAGTAGGAAGACCAAATGTTGGTAAATCAACATTATTTAATAGACTCATCCAGAGAAGAGAGGCAATTGTAGATTCTATAAGTGGAGTTACAAGAGACAGACACTATGGAAAAGGAGATTGGAATGGTAAAGAGTTTTCAGTTATTGACACTGGTGGATATGTAGTTGGAAGTGATGATATTTTCGAATCTGAGATTGATCATCAGGTTGAATTAGCAATTGATGAAGCAGATGTAATTCTATTTATGGTAGATGTGGATAGCGGCATAACTTCAATGGACTCAGAAATTTCAGACTTGTTAAGAAAAGTTGATAAACCTGTGTTTTTGGTAGTCAATAAGGTTGACAATTCTTCCAGAATAAATGATGTAAATGAGTTTTACTCACTGGGACTAAAAGAAATCTACCCAATAGCCAGTTCTAATGGTTTTGGAACAGGAGAATTATTAGACGACGTTGTTAAATTATTTAAAGATGAAAATGAAGTCTTAGATGATGTTCCTCGTTTTGCCGTAGTAGGAAGACCCAATGCAGGAAAATCCTCATTTATTAATGCACTAATTGGAGAAAATAGAAATATTGTCACCGAAATACCAGGCACAACAAGAGATTCGATAAATACAAGATATAACCGGTTTGGTTTTGAGTTTGATCTTGTGGATACTGCTGGAATAAGAAAAAAATCTAAGGTTAAAGAAAATCTTGAGTTTTATTCTGTAATGAGAAGTGTTAGAGCTATTGAAAACTCTGATGTATGTATCTTACTATTTGATGTTTCAAGAGGTTTTGATACTCAGGTTAAAAATATATTTTGGTTATGTGAAAGAAATAAAAAGGGTATTGTATTGATTGCTAATAAATGGGACTTAATTGAAAAGAGTACAAATTCAACAAAACATTATGAAAATATCATAAAGAAAGAAATTGAGCCATTTACTGACGTTAATATAATATTTGTATCAACAATTAATAAACAAAGGATTCATAAGGCAATAGAGACTGCTGTAAAAGTATTTAACGGTAGATCTGAAAAAATAAAAACAAGAAAGTTAAATGATATATTGCTTCCCATAATTGCTAAATATCCGCCTCCTGCAATAAAAGGTAAATACGTTAAAATAAAATATATAACTCAATTGCCCACTCATCATCCTCAATTTGCATTCTTTTGTAATTTACCTCAGTATGTAAAAGAGCCTTATAAGAGGTTTTTAGAAAATAAGATTAGAGAAAATTTTGATTTTACCGGAGTTCCTGTTACTATTTTTATCAGGAAAAAATAATTAAAGCTGATCCCTTATCTCTATCAACTTGTCCTTTATCTGCTTAAGT
>CACOFE010000041.1 GCA_902626365.1 uncultured Bacteroidota bacterium
CACATTCAGTGTTTATGATGTTAACGGAAAAATCATTGTATTTAATAATATTGAAAAGACTAATAATAGCTCATTTATTTATAACTTAGATATGAGTTATACTGCTGCAGGTGTTTATCTTATAAAAATGGGTAATTCCACAGTGGGTTACAAAACAGCAAGAATAATAGTAAAATAAAAATTATGAGGTTTAGAAATATATTTTTCTTATTTATTTTAATTACCGGATTTACATTTTCTCAAGTAACAAATGAAGGTCAGCCGGTAAGTTGGACATTAAACTTAGAAACAGATAATATCCAAGAAAAACTAATGCCATCATTTGACATGGACAGAGTTGCTGCAGAAGATGCAGAAAATGATGTTAAGCAAGGTACTCCTTGGAGGTTTGGTTACTCTCACTCTGTTGATTTGGGACTAGAAGATGGTACTTGGACTGTATTGGAAAACGGTGATCGTGTTTGGAGGATGTTAATATCTTCCCCTGGTGCAATTTCGTTAAACTTTATTTTTGATGATTTTTTTATGCCTGAGGGAGGAAGTCTATATCTATATTCAGACGACCGTGAAGATTTACTTGGTGCATATACATCTATCCAAAATCAGGATGACAGAATGCTAGGAACCTGGTTGGTTTACGGAGATAAAGTATGGCTAGAATATTACGAGCCACAAAATGTTTTAGGAATGGGAAGTATTAATATTTCAAAAATAACTCACGGTTATAGAAATGCTGATAAAAGAGCTCAACAAAAAGATTTAAATGATTCTGGTGACTGTATGCTTGATGTGGATTGTAATATTGGAGATGACTGGCAAGCTCAAAAGGAACACAATAAAAGATCTGTTGCTTTAATTATAATGAACAATTCTTTGTGTTCAGGTGCTTTAATAAACAATACTTCAAACGACGGAACACCTTTTTTCTTAACTGCTGATCACTGTACGGATGCAAGTGCAGCTTCCACGACGGCCTTTTTATTTGGATGGATAAGCCCATCGACTTCATGTGCTTCATATTCTAATAGTCAAAGTGGACCACAAGGAATGACAGTTAGTGGTTCAACTTTAAGAGCGGCTGACCCTGATTCTGATTTTGCTTTACTTCAGATTAATCAGTCTATACCAAGTTCTTGGAACAGAGTATATGCTGGTTGGGATAGATCAGGTCAAGTTCCTGATTACTCTGTAAGTATACATCATCCATCTGGGGATGTTATGAAAGTTTCTAGAGATAATCAAGCACCTGGAAAAATAAATTATTCAAATCCATTATTTGTTTGGGAAATACTTTCTCAATATAGTGGTTGGGAATATGGTGCTAGTGAAGGTGGTTCATCTGGTTCGCCTTTATTTGATCCTGATGGAAGAATTATTGGACAACTATATGGTGGTAGCTCTGAATGTACTGGCTTAAGTGACAATGGCGCAGCAGATATTTATGGAAGGGTAGATAAATCATGGAATGGAGCTGGAACATCATCAACAAGATTAAGTGATTGGCTTGATTCAGCGGGAACGGGGCAGACACTTGTTAATTCTTATCCCGCACTTTCAAATGATGATTTAGCAGTTCTTTCAATTGATGAACCTGAATCAGGAAATTTATCTGACTCAGAATCAATAATTATTACCATTCAAAATAATGGAAATAATACAGCATCCAACTTTGATGTTTCATACCAAATTAACGAAGGGGAGACTGTAAGTGAAACCTATTCTGCCTCTTTAGCATCTGGAACAGCAGCTCAATACACATTTTATCAAACTGCTGATATGTCCCTAGCTGGAGATTATCAAATAACAGCAACTGTCACCTTTTCAGCAGATGAAGTTGAAGGTAATAATACTGTAACAAAGAATGTAACAAACGTAGCAAGTGGAGATTGTCCAGATGAATATTCTCTTCCGATTGTTTGGAGAGATAATTTTGAGTGTTATGACGCATTCGCGATTGAAAATATTGGTGATTGGGTTATGCATGATTTAGATGGAGGTACAACATGGGGTGCTAATGCAGTTGACTTTACTAACGAAGGTTATGTGGGTACTGGAATGATATTTAATTACCCGCTTGTTGCAACCGGAAGTGGTACTGTTGATTGGGATACATACGAAGGTAGTCAAGGACTATACTTCTTTGCCTCTGGAGCAAATAACACAACAGTTCCAAACGATGATTGGATGATTAGCCCCGAATTCACTATAGATGGGGTAACATCACCAACTTTATCTTTTTGGGCTAAATCTATTACAGATCAATATGGCCTTGAAAGAATGCGAGTAGCAGTTGGAAATTCAACTGACTACAATGACTTTACAGTGATTTCAAGTGGAAATTATATCGAAGTACCAACAGATTGGACACAATATGAATATGACCTAAGTGCTTATGAAGGCCAAACAATAAGAATCGCAATTCATTATGTGGGTAATGATTCATTTGTTCTTCAAATGGACTCTTTCCTTGTTGAAGGAACTTTAGGAGTAAATGATTATGAAGCCAATAATTTTGAGTATTTTTTAAATCCTACAACTAAGGAATTAAACCTAAGTTCAACAAAATTTATTGATGGATTAAAAATTTATAATTTATTGGGACAAGAAATAATTTCTAACGATGAAATAAATTCAAATAACTACAAAATTAACTTATCACTCTTATCTCAGTCTGTTTACATTGTTAATGTAATGATTGATAATAAGACTGAAAGGTTTAAACTACAGATTAATTAAATAAACTTATATGAAAAAGATAATATTTGCCGCAATTTGTTTGTTTACTGCTTACTCCTTTTCGCAGGTTACAAATCAAGGCGTTCCAAATAGTTGGAATTTAGATTTAGATAATTCACAAATACAAAAGAAAGAGCTGCCTAGCTTTGATCTTGAGGCTGTAAAAGCAGAAGACGCTGCAAACGATTATAAATTTGATGCACCTTGGAGATTTGGATACATACATAGTGTAGATTATGGTTTAGAAGACGGTGTGTGGTCAACATTAGAAAATGGTGATAGAATTTGGAGAATATTAATTACCTCTCCTAAAGCACTTTCCTTAAACTTTATATTTGATGATTTTTATATGCCTGAGGGTGGATATTTATACTTATATAACAATGAAAGAACGGATTTATTAGGAGCATATGATTCAAATCAAAATCAAGAAAGCGGAGTACTTGGTACATGGCTTGTTGAAGGTGATGCTGTTTGGTTAGAATATTTTGAACCAAGTGAAGTAAAAAACCAAGGAAGACTTCATATTGCAAAAGCTACTCATGGATACAGAAATGCTGAAACCTTTAAAGAAGCTAAGGGATTAAATGACTCAGGGGATTGTAATTTGGATGTTGATTGTTCAATTGGAGAAGACTGGGAAGAATTAAAAGAGCATAATAAAAGATCTGCAGGAATTCTACTTTCTGGTGGTGGTGGTGGTTTTTGTTCTGGAGCCCTAATTAATAATACTGAAAATGATGGAACTCCATACTTTTTAACAGCTAATCACTGTTTTTCTGACCCTAGTGTCTGGGCATTCAGATTTGGATGGATTAGTCCAAATGCTGTTTGTGCAACTACAGCTAATAGTTCCAACGGACCTACTACTATGACTTTAAGTGGTGCAACTCTTAGAGCAAGAGATGCAGGATCAGATTTTGCTTTGGTTGAAATAAATCAAAACGTTCCTGAAGATTGGGATAGAGTTTACGCTGGTTGGGATAGATCTGGAAATACTCCTGATTTTACTGTTGGAATTCACCATCCATCGGGTGATGTTATGAAAGTTTGTAGAGACGATGATCAACCAACACAAACCATAAATGGTGGCGCTCAAACTTGGGAAATTACTACTGCTGGCGGTGGCTGGGAGTGGGGAGTTACTGAGCCGGGTTCATCTGGTTCACCTCTATTTGATGCTGAAGGTAGAATTATTGGTCAACTTTACGGTGGTGGTGCTGCATGCTCTGGAACAGTTGATAACAACTTACTTGATTATTATGGTAGATTAGATATTTCGTGGGAAGGTGGAGGAAGTTCATCTACTCGTTTAAGAGATTGGTTAGACCCTAATGGTACTGGTGTCAATGACGTAGACCCATACCCAGCATTAGTATTATTGGCCAATGATATCGGAATTGAAAGTATTGATTCACCTGTAAGTGGAACATTAACTGATTCAGAATCAGTCACTGTTTCTATTACAAATTTTGGTGAGAATGCTGCATCTAATTTTGATGTATCCTTCCAGGTTGATGGTGGTGCAGTTGTAACAGAAACCTATACTGGTTCTGTGGCATCTGAAGAGACTGTTCAGCATACGTTTTCAACTACTGTTGATATGTCAACAGTTGGTACAACTTATGTACTAACAGCATATACTACATACGATTCAGACGAAGATTCTGAAAACGATTCGGTAACAGTTGACATTACACATTTGAATCCAAATGATATTGGTGTTTCTGAGATTACTTCTCCAAGTTCTGGAGAACTTTTATCTAATGCTGAGCCTGTTACTGTTACTATAACAAATTATGGTGGAGCTACTCAATATGACTTCGATGTTACTTTTGAGCTTAATGGAGAAACTGTTACTGAAACAGTTCCTGGCCCACTAGAAGGAAACAGTTCAATGGAATATACATTTACTCAAACAGTAGATGTTTCTGTATTTGGAACATATACCATTACTGTATATACGTCGCTTGATGGTGATTCAGATACATCGAATGATTCTTCTACATCAGATATTACTAATATTAATTGTGCTCCTTCAATGGATTGTTCATTTGCTGATGGGTTCCAATTATTCCAGCTTGGAGATATCAATAATGAATCAGGTTGTGAAGGATACGGAGACTTTACCGATCAATCAACTGATGTTGAATTAGGAGAAACTTATGATGTTACTATGACCACTGGTTATGGTAACCAATACGTTAGAATATGGGTTGATTATAATGATGACTTTAACTTCACAT
>CACOFE010000042.1 GCA_902626365.1 uncultured Bacteroidota bacterium
CTGATTGTTTTGATCAAAGGCCTGACCTTTTTCTTATTGATTTTTCGATTTCTGAAAACAATGAGATAAGTGTCACCATTGACGGAGATAACGGAGTAAAAGTTGAAGATTGTATGTTTATTAGCAGAGCTTTAGAAGCTAATTTAGACCGTGATGAAATTGATTTTTCATTACAAGTAGCTTCATGCGGAGCTAGCTCACCTTTAACTAACACACGTCAATACTCTAAGCATTATGGGAGGACTCTTACAATTAAAACTCTTGATCAAAATTATGAAGGTAAATTAACTGATGCTAACGATAAGTGCATAAATATTGTTTGGAAAGTAAGGGAGCCTAAACCAGTTGGTAAAGGTAAAATTACTGTGGAAAAATCAATCGATATTGATTTAGATAAAATTAAAGAAGCAAAAGTTAAAATTAAATTTTAAAATATGGATAATTTAACGCTTATTGAATCATTTTCGGAATTCAAGGATGATAAGCTAATCGATAGGGTAACACTTATGGCTATTTTAGAAGAAGTATTCAGATCTGCCCTTAGAAGAAAGTATGGAGATGATGAAAATTTTGATATAATCATTAACCCTGATAAGGGAGATTTAGAAATTTGGAGAAATAGAATTGTTGTTGAAGATGATAAGGTTGAAGATGATAATCTTGAAATAGCAATTTCAGAAGCAAGAAAAATTGAACCTGATTTTGAGGTTGGTGAAGATGTTTCAGAAGAGGTTAAATTAATCGATCTTGGTAGACGGGCTATATTAGCTTTACGTCAAAACTTAACCGCTAAGATTCATGAGCATGATAATACCAATGTATACAAAAAGTTTAAAGAGCTTGAGGGTGAAATTTACACTGCTGAAGTTCATCATATTAGACACAAGGCTATAATTTTATTAGATGATGAAGGTAATGAAATTATTATGCCCAAAGACAGACAAATTCCCTCTGATTTTTTCAGAAAAGGGGACAATATTAGAGGAGTAATTGAAAGCGTTGAATTAATTGGCACAAAGCCTTCAATTATTTTATCTAGGACTTCTCCTGTTTTCTTAGAAAAACTATTCGAGCAAGAAATTCCGGAGGTGTTTGATGGCTTAATTACAATCAAAAAGGTTGTTAGAATCCCTGGAGAAAAGGCTAAAGTAGCAGTTGATTCATACGATGATAGAATTGATCCTGTTGGCGCATGTGTTGGTATGAAAGGTTCAAGAATTCATGGAATAGTTAGAGAATTAGGAAATGAAAATATTGACGTTATAAACTATACAAATAATCTTCAATTATTCATAACTAGAGCCCTTAATCCGGCAAGATTAAATTCAATGAAGATTGATGAAGAAAACAAAAGTGTTGAGGTTATTTTAAACCCTGAAGAGGTTAGTAAAGCTATTGGTAGAGGCGGTCATAATATAAGGTTAGCTGGTCAGTTAACAGGTTATGAAATTGACGTATTTAGAGAAGGAGTTGAAGAAGATGTCGAATTGACAGAATTTTCAGACGAAATTGATTCATGGGTTATTGAAGAGCTTGCAAAAGCTGGACTTGACACTGCTAAAAGTGTTTTAGAACAGGATGCTGAAGACTTGGTAAAAAGAACCGATTTGGAAGAGGAAACCATTAATGATGTTCTTAAAATTTTAAGGGAGGAATTTGAAGATTAAAAAAATTAATAGCTATATATGGCAGATACAATAAGATTAAATAAAGTTCTTAGAGAGTTAAATATATCCATTGATAGGGTAGCAGATTTTTTGGAATCTAAGGGGCACAAAATTGAAAAAAGGCCTACAACCAAAATTTCTAAGGACTTATATGACTTGCTGTGTGATGAATTTCATATAGATGCTGATAAAAAAATTGCATCTAAAGAGGTTGTTGAAGCAAAAAATAAAGAGAAAGAAAAGATTAGGGAAAAGCAGGAAAGAGAGCAAGAAAAGTATGCAAATAGGACTGAGCCTGAAATTATTAAAGCTTCTTCAAAAGTTGTTCAATTCAAAAAACTTGGTAAAATTGATCTCGATTCTGATAAAAAGAGTGATAAGCCTATTTTAAAAGACAAAATAGAACATGACACCTCTAAAAAATCAGATAAGGAAAAAGTTGATAAGACTGATGAAACTTTAAAAAAAGATAATTATAAAAAACTTTCAGGTCTAAAATCTACAGGAGAAAAAATTGATTTAGATGAGCTGAAAGAAAAACAACCAGAAACTCCAAAAACTAAATCCAAGAAGAGAAGAAGAAGAATTATATCAAAACAGGAAGATTCTTTTCAAAATAATGTATCAAGCACAAAGTCTAAACAAAAGGAAAGATTTAAAAGACCTTCTAAAGAAGACCCAAGTGAAGAAGAAGTTCAGCAGCAAATCAAAGAGACGTTAGAAAAATTGCAAGGTAAATCCTCTAAGGGTAAAGCTGCTAAATACAGAAAAGATAAAAGAGATCAGCACAAACAAAAATCTGAAGAAGAATTAGCTGCACTTGAGGAAGAAAGTAAAATATTGAAAGTAACAGAATTTGTAACTGCAAATGAGATTGCTACAATGATGGATGTATCTCCAACCGAAATTATTTCAGCATGTATGACCTTAGGTATGATGGTCACGCTAAATCAAAGACTTGATGCAGAGACTTTATCCATAGTTGCTGAAGAATTTGGATTTAAGGTAGAGTTTGTAACCGCAGAAATTGAGGAAGAAAATATTGAACTTGAGGATTCCCCAGAAGATTTAAAACCAAGACCTCCAATTGTAACTGTAATGGGTCATGTCGATCATGGAAAAACCTCTTTATTAGATTATATTAGAAAAGAAAATGTAATTGCAGGTGAGTCTGGTGGAATAACTCAGCACATTGGTGCTTATGGGGTTGAGCTACATGATGGTCAAAAAATAACTTTTCTAGATACACCAGGCCATGAGGCTTTTACTGCGATGAGAGCAAGAGGAGCTCAGGTTACAGACTTAGCAATTATAGTAATTGCAGCTGACGATGATATAATGCCTCAAACAAAAGAGGCTATTTCACATGCACAGGCAGCATCTGTTCCTATTGTATTTGCAATTAACAAGATTGATAAGCCAAATTCAAACCCGGATAAGATTAAGGAATCTCTTTCAAATATGAATTTACTTGTTGAGGACTGGGGAGGAAAAATTCAGTCTCATGACATATCTGCCTTGAAAGGTGATGGCGTAAATGAGTTGCTAGAAAAAGTTCTTTTAGAAGCAGAATTATTGGAGCTAAAAGCAAATCCAGATAAGGACGCAAGTGGAACTGTTGTTGAAGCATTTTTGGATAAAGGTAGAGGATATATTTCAACAATATTAGTACAGGCAGGTACACTTAGAATAGGTGATTTTGTACTTGCTGGAAAAAATAGTGGAAAAGTTAAAGCCATGCAAGATGAAAGAGGTAATGAAGTTAAAGAAGCTGGTCCATCTACTCCAATTTCAATTTTAGGCTTGGATGGAGCACCTCAAGCAGGAGATAAATTTTCCGTCTTTTCTGATGAAAGAGAAGCTAAGCAAATTGCAAATAAAAGAACACAACTTCAGCGCGAGCAAACCGTAAGAACACAAAAGCATATTACACTAGATGAAATTGGAAGAAGAATTGCTTTGGGTGAATTCAAAGAATTAAACATAATTTTAAAAGGAGATGTTGATGGATCAGTTGAAGCATTAACAGACTCATTACAGAAATTATCAACTGAAGAAATACAGGTCAATATTATTCACAAGGCTGTAGGTGCTATTACTGAAAGTGATGTTTTATTAGCCTCTGCCTCAGATGCTATTGTTGTAGGATTTAATGTTAGACCTATGGGTAATGCAAGACAAATTGCTGACAAAGAACAAATTGATATTCGAACATATTCTATAATTTATGATGCTATAAATGATGTGAAAGATGCAATGGAAGGTATGTTGTCGCCTGACTTTAAGGAAGAGATTACAGGATTATGTGAGGTTAGAGAAACTTATAAAATTTCAAAGATAGGTACTATCGCAGGATGTATGGTAACCAAAGGAAAAATTGTTAGAAACTCAGAAATCCGACTAATTAGAGAAGGAGTAGTAATCTATACAGGCTCCCTGTCTTCTTTAAAAAGATTTAAAGATGATGTAAAAGAAGTTACTAAAGGATATGATTGTGGATTACAAATTACAGATTATAAAGACATAAAAGTTGGAGATGAAATAGAAGGATTTATTAACGTTGCGATAAAGAAAAAAATCTAATCTATATTTAAAATTTCCTGATCTTCTTGTTCGTTAATTTCATCATCAATAATTTCTTGAAATTCAGGCCTGAAAATAAAAGCGCTTCTAAATTTTTTTCTGATTTCAATAAGCCTTTTATCGGCTTCTAGTTGTGTATAATAATTTCCAACCCATACTTTATAATTGGGAGTCTCGTATATAACATCAGCTGTAGTATCGTTAAATATTTCGATAAATTCTTTTATCATTTGTTCAGCATTATCTCTATCTCCACTGTAAATCTGAATTCTAAGATTTTGAATTTTGGAGTTA
>CACOFE010000043.1 GCA_902626365.1 uncultured Bacteroidota bacterium
AGCAGGTGTCCAGATTGTTTTTGTTTGAATTTGAACAAAAACAAGATGTAATGAGTTTAATACATGAATATGAAAAATTAGAATTTATTGAATTTGCTGAACCCAATTATATTGGAAAAGGTGGGGGTCAATTATTCTCCAAAAATAAAGACAATATATCAGATTTGTCAACACCTAATGATTTCTTTTGGGAAAGGCAATGGAGTTTACATAATGATGGTACTTTTAATTCTGATTCTGTTGAAGATGCAGATGTTGATATGGATTTAGCATGGGAAATTGACACTGGGAATTCTGAAATAATTGTTGCTGTTCTTGATTCAGGTCTAAAATTAAATCACCCCGAATTTGAAGGTAGATTATTTGAAAATGAATTGGGTTTTAACGGATATGATTTTGTTAATGATGACAATGATCCATCAGATGATCATGGTCATGGAACTAACGTTACTGGAATTATTGGAGCTGGGTCAAATAATAATATTGGATATGCAGGTGTGGATTGGAATTGTAAAATTATGCCATTGAAAATTTTAGATGAAAATAATTCAGGATGGTACTCATGGTGGATAGAAGCAATATACTATGCTGTTGATGATGGAGCTAATATAATTAATATGTCTGTAGGAGGTAGTGGATATTCTAAAGCTATGGAAGAAGCTGTAAATTATGCCTTTAATAATAATGTCTCAGTTTTTGCATGTATGATGAACGAAAATTCACAAACTACTTACTATCCTGCAGGATATGAAAATTCATTTGCAGTTGGATCCACTGATCCAAACGATAACAGGTCATCGCCTTTTTTTTGGAGTACATTTAGCGGTAGCAGTTATGGTTCTCATATTGATGTTGTTGCACCAGGCAACTTTATTTATGGATTAAGTTATAATTCAGATACTAATTATAATACATATTGGGGTGGGACATCTCAAGCATCACCATTAGTCGCAGGAATTGCGTCTTTACTTTTATCACAAGATTCCACGAGAACTCCAGATGAAATTTATCAGATAATAAGAGATACCGCTGAAGATCAGGTTGGTGATGAATCTGAAGATACGCAAGGTTTTGATATTTATTATGGGTTTGGAAGGGTCAATGCATATGATGCATTGTCACATAATCTTTCGATAGATGACAATATAATTGATGATTTAATATTTTACCCAAATCCAACTTCTGATAAAATATATATTTCTAAAAATGTATCAATAGAGTATATTATATACAATTCCATAGGGAAAAAAATAAAATACGGTAATACTTCCAGAGAAATTGATATATCTTCTCTTAACAATGGAGTTTATTTTCTTAGATACCAATATGAAAACAAGTCTTCATTTATTAAAATTGTCAAAAATTAATATGATTTGTACATATAAATAGGTAAGACTCCCAATCCTATTTGACATAATATAAATTATAAGACAATTCAGGTTAGATTCTTTCCTTTATTGAATTGATAATGAAATTAATATCATTATTATTAGTATTAATATTAATATTCTTATCTCCATATACTCCATAAAATTCTGTTTCTGTTACGTTAAATAGTCCAATTGTTGTAACATTACTTGAATTTGCTAAATGCATCATGCCACTGTCAGCACCTATAAATATTTTAACATTACACATGACACTGGCAATTTCTCTAATATCTCTACTGTAGTAGGTTTTAGCCACATAATCAATTTGCGACACATTTTCAGCTGGTAGAATTTCTAAAATATTGTAATTATCTTCTAAATTTTTGATTTCAGAATATAATTGTCTCCACCAATCTTTGCTAAAACATTTATCGCCAGTTGCAAAAGTAAAAATTGAGATAATAGGTTTTTCTTCACGAAACATTGACTTCAGTAATTTTTCTCCATTTCGGACTTCATAGTCTCTTAATTTAATATCAAGTTTTGGAATTGTGTCATTTACTCTATCTATCTGATTTTTTAACTTATATCTAAGATTGTAAATTGGATTTTTAGCATTATGACTATAATCTTTGATTTTTGATAATTCTTTGTTAATCACATTAAAAAACTTATACCTTGATCTAGATAGCTTGACAGCTAATTTTCCAGATGATGACACTCTATTTGCATTAATCGCTAAATCATAATTATGGTTAAAAATGGATAACCAACAAGCATAGTAGTCTAAAAGATTTTTAAACGGTTTTCTAGGTAATTTTATGATTTTTGTTACGTCTTTGTAATTCTCAAAAACCAAATCTCCAACATTTCCCATTAGAAATAAATGTATTTCTGCATTTGGAAAAATATCAATTACCTCTTTTATTAATGGTGTTAATAGAAGATTGTTGCCTAGTCTATGATTTGGTCTGGAAATTAGGATTTTTTTTACCTGAATAATATTTTGATTAAATTCTAAATCTGATGGACTGTTGTCAACAAATAGTTTTGAGAAAAAACGATTTATCTTTCTTCTCAAATAATTAATATTTCCTTTCGGATTCAAGTTTAATCCGATTTTGAGGAATAAACCTGCATATTACGATCATATTTACAACACATAGGCAACGCATCGTAAGATGCTTGATTTGCAGTTGTATTCATGGTTTCATAGCCAGATTTTGTTATCGCAGAATTTAATATATCTAAATCAAAATTTGAAGGATCATTAAATTTAACATCTAGAATTTTTGATTGAATCCCCCACTCTGCATCAACAACAAAATCTAATTCTTTTACAGCCTTTTCAATAGTTGTTTTACACATTCCACAGTTACCTTTGACTCCGATGCTATAGTCTGATTGTATTTCTGTAGACACCTCAGATTTTGTAGTGGGTGCTTTTTTAATTACGACCTGTTCTTTACAACCCACAAACCACATTATAATAGCGCCAAAAATTAATCCTTTGATAAATGATATCCATAAACCCTGATAAGTTGATAGTCCAAACATATTTAAATTTTTTTCTACTTGATTTTTATGCCAGTTAGTAAAACTCATAATTTAAAATTACTAAATTATTTTTTGTTTTTAATTTCATCAAAATTACTTCTGATATTTGTCCTTAACCTTTTTTTATAATCTTGAGTTAACCAATCTAAAAAGTTGTCAGTACTTTTACTTATACACTTAGAGTATCTTTTTATAACATAATCAATGTCATCATTTAACTCCTTAACCAAAATTAAAGCATCAAATTCGTCTTCACTGTTTTCAACACACATCAAAGAATGATGATTTATGGCTTTTTCTAAAACTGTTTTTGACGACTTACCTTTTTTTATTGATTCAACATATGTCTTATCAACATCAAAATGAATAATATCAGAATTTGAAAAAAGCTCCTTTAATTCATCAGGCATTTCATATTTAAACCTACCCTCTATTTCCTCATCAGACTGTATGCTATCTAAATAATTCATTGGATTTCTGAATATCTTGTGCCAGTCAATGTCAGATCCCCAATCACCAAATCTGTAAAAATTATTTCCTAAATCAATAACTTCAAATGTGTCTTTATTCTTCAGTAGTCTTGAACCCCTACCAATCATCTGATAATATAATGTCAAAGATTTTGTTGCTCTATTAATCATGATGCATTTTACTGTAGGCTCATCAAAACCAGTTGTAAGAATACTAACAGAAGTTAAAATAGCATCAGGTGTTTCTTTAAACCACTTTAAAGTTTCAAATCTTTGTTTTTTTGTAGCTGTATTATCCAAATGCTTAATGTTAAAACCAGCTTTTTTAAATGTGTCATATACGATAAGAGATGTATTAATTCCGTTGTTAAAAATCAAAGTCTTTTTATTTAAACATCTTTCTTCATATGCAAGTAACAATTTAGAAAGCATATCATTATTTGTATATAGCTCCTCTGATGATTTTACTGTGTAATCACCATTTGCGCCAACAATCAAACTGGTTAATCCTACATTATATGTATATAAATTTGCTTTAGCTAAAAATTTATTTTTAATCAACTCACTTATTGACTCACCAACTATTAAATCATCATAATTATCAGTCATAGGTAAATTTATGTTTGAACTCAAGGGGGTGGCAGTTACTCCAAGGATAAAGGATGTGCTAAAAAACTTTAGTAACTTAGTAAATGAATTGTAGTGAGCTTCATCAATAATCACAAGACCTACGTCAGAAATATCAAGTTTGTCATCAAGTAATCTATTATTAAGTGTCTCAACCATTGCAACAAAGCAACTATATTTATGTTGATCATCTAATGAGGCTTTACTATTAACAACCTTGTTTAGGACACCAAAATCACTTAAAACTTTTGAAGTTTGGTTACATAGTTCTATTCGATGGGTTAATACAACAACTTTTTTCTTTTTTAATTTCAAATACTGGCGTACAATTTCTGAGAAAATGATAGTCTTACCTCCTCCTGTGGGAAGTTGATACAGTAGATGATAATCATTTGGGCAATCTTCAAATCTTTCAAAAATCTTATCTATTGCTCCCCTTTGATAATTGTATAAATCTATTTCTGTTTTTACA
>CACOFE010000044.1 GCA_902626365.1 uncultured Bacteroidota bacterium
AGTTGTTGACAATACCTTTTCGGCTGGTCACAAAATCGACGTTGTTAGGGTTGAAACAAATAAATTTCAATATTTATATAATGATTCAACCACATATCATTTTATGAACACAGATGATTACAATCAAATTTCAATTGAAGAAAAATTTTTAGATAATCCTCAATTAATGAAAGAAGGGGAGGTGGTTACAGTAATTAGTAATTCTGAAACTGGTTTACCTCTTTCGGTTGAGATGCCACCTAATGTAGTGCTTGAGGTCGTTTCAACTGAACCTGGAGTAAAAGGCAATACTGCTACCAATGCAACAAAACCAGCGACACTTGAAACAGGCGCTGTAGTCAATGTTCCATTATTTATTAACGAAGGGGATAAAATAAAAGTCGATACGGTTAAAGGAAATTATAAAGAAAGATTTAAAGAATAATGAGTGTATTAGTTGATAAAAATTCAAAAATAATCGTTCAGGGTTTCACTGGAAAAGAGGGTACTTTCCATTCAACCCAAATGATTGAATATGGAACAAATATTGTTGGTGGTGTAACTCCCAATAAAGGAGGTCAAAAGCATTTAGATTTGCCTGTATTTAACTCTGTTGTTGATGCAATTAAGGCAACAGATGCTAACACAAGTATAATATTTGTTCCTCCTGCTTTTGCAGCAAATGCCATTATTGAGGCTGTTGATGCTGGTATTAAAGTGATTATTGCAATAACAGAAGGTATTCCTGTAAAAGATATGATTAGAGTAAATAATCATATTAAGAACAAAAACACAGTATTAGTTGGACCAAATTGCCCTGGTATAATTACACCTGATGAGGCAAAGGTTGGAATTATGCCAGGATTTATATTTAAAAAGGGTAGAGTAGGTATAATTTCAAAATCTGGAACTCTTACTTATGAAGCAGCTGATCAAGTTGTTAAACAAGGATTAGGCATTTCTACTGCAATTGGAATCGGTGGTGACCCTATTATTGGTACCACAGTAAAAGATGCTTTGAAGTTATTTGTTAATGATCCTGAAACAGATATAATCGTTCTTATTGGTGAAATAGGAGGTCAGTTAGAAGCTGATGCAGCCAGTTGGTATGTGAAATCCAATTCAAATAAGCCTATAATTGGGTTTATTGCTGGTGAGACTGCTCCTTCAGGAAGAACAATGGGACATGCTGGAGCAATTGTCGGGGGTGCAGATGATACTGCAGCAGCAAAAAAAAGAATTTTGAAAGAATCAGGAATATTTGTTGTTGATTCACCAGCTGAAATTGGAAAAAAAGTATTAGAAATATATAATAAATAATATGAAAATTTTAAAAGATAAAACAGCTATTATTACTGGTGCCACTAGAGGTATTGGTAGAGGTATAGCTGAAACTTTTGCTAAACAAGGTGCAAATGTTTTATTCACATATTCAAGCTCATTAGACTTAGCAAAGGAAATCGAAAAAGATTTATCAAGTGAAGGAGTTGTAGTAAGGGGTTATAAATCTGATGCATCAAGTTTTGAAGATTGTCAAAAGCTAGTTGAAGAGATAAGTCAAGAATTTGAAGTAATTGATATTTTGATAAATAATGCTGGAATTACCAGAGACAATTTATTAATGAGAATGCAAGAGGATGATTTTGATAAAGTAATTGAAGTGAATTTAAAATCTGTATTTAATATGACCAAAGCTATACAGAGAACAATGTTAAAACAAAGATTTGGTTCAATTATTAATATGAGCTCTGTTGTAGGGGTAAAAGGAAATGCAGGTCAATCAAATTATGCTGCATCCAAAGCTGGAATTATAGGTTTTTCTAAATCAATTGCCTTGGAATTAGGTTCAAGAAATATCAGATGCAATGTAATTGCGCCAGGGTTTATTGAAACTGAAATGACTGATGTTTTAGATGAAAAAGTAGTACAGGAATGGAGAGATTCTATTCCGCTAAAAAGGGGAGGCACACCTTTTGATATAGCTAACACATGTGTCTGGCTAGGAAGCGATATGTCTTCTTACATAACAGGACAAACCATCCATGTAAATGGTGGTTTATTAACTTAATAATTAATTTAAAAATCAATATTTATGAATAATTTACCAAGAATTGGGGTTCCATTGTTAATAGCACTAACATTTGGACTATTACTAGTTGCTAAGTCTTTAGTAACTATTGGAAGTGGAGAGGCTGGAGTAGAATATAGACTATTTGATGGTGGTGTTGTTACTGATGAACCACCATTAGATGAAGGATTAAGGTTTATTTTACCTTGGAACTCAGTCTTTATATATGAAGTTAGACAACAAGAAGTTTTTGAAAAAATGAATGTTTTATCGTCAAACGGATTAGATATTCAATTAGAAGCTTCAGCATGGTTTCAACCCAAATATGAAGATTTAGGGAAACTTCACAAAGAAAAGAGTGAAGCTTATAAACAGAGAATTCTTTTGCCTGCAATTAGGTCTGCAGCGAGAAGTGTTGTGGGAAGATATACGCCAGAACAACTGTATTCATCAAAAAGAGATGCTATCCAAACCGAAATATTTGTAGAAACTCAAAAGATCGTTGACGATCAATATATTCAGTTAAATGAAATACTTGTTAGAGATGTAACCCTTCCTCCTTCAATTAAAGAAGCTATCGAAAGAAAATTAAAGCAAGAACAGGAGTCTTTAGAGTATGAATTTAGACTTGTTACCGCTTCTAAGGAGGCTGAAAAACAGAGAATTGAAGCTCGAGGTAAAGCTGATGCAAATAGAATATTAGCAGCTTCTTTAACTCCAAATATACTTAGAGATAAAGGAATTGAAGCAACCTTAAAATTGGCTGAATCTAATAATGCTAAAGTAGTTGTTGTTGGAAGCGGTGATGATGGATTACCACTAATACTAGGAAACAACTAGGAGTTTAATTTTCCTTAAGATTTAAACATAAAAAAGCACCTCAAAAAGGTGCTTTTTTTATTCTTATATTCCTATATAACTATTCCATTATAATCGATTGATTGAATTGATTAACAGTAACAATTTTTCCATCGATTATATAGAATCTTAAAACAGTATTAACTCCAGCTTTATTTTCACCGTCGTCATAGTTCATTACATAATCAGCATGTACATGTTCGCCACCTCTTGTTGGATCTAAATCAACTGAAAATGCACCTTGAAGTGTCCAGCTGTAATCTATATTATTAGCTTTATAATTTGAATCCCTTTTTCTAGCCATTTCCGTCATTTCTGAAGCTGCGACTTTTTGTCCATTTTGGTAAGTAACTGTAGCTGTATCTACAAATAATTCTAATGCTCCTTCCCAGTCGCCGTTATTTTGTAATTTATCCCATTTTTTAACTATATCAATTGATTGTTCTGTACCTAGGTGAAATTTAAATTCAGTTCCATCATCAGTCCAGTTTGTCATACCAACTGATCTTTCAGGTGTATTACAGCTTACAATAAGAATGGCTGCAAAAAAGATGTAAAATATTGATTTAATGTGTTTCATAATTTAAAGTTTAATTAGTTTTTATTTAAATAGTTACTATTCATTGTCTTCGTCGATTATGTCTTGATTAAAAGTGTTCCACCAAACAACTTTACCATCAATTACATAGTATCTATTAATTGAATTCCAGGTATCTTTTCCATTCTCGTCCTCGTATTTACCAGAATATGAAACAGAAACGTGTTCACCTCCTCTAGTCGGATCTAAATCAACAGAATAAATATTGCTGAATTCCCATTCTAGAGTTGCATTTCTGGAATCAACTATTGAATCAATTTCATTTCTTCTTGTAATAAAAGATTCTAAATCATAAGAAACACCATTTGAAGCAGTAATTCTTACTGTATCAGATAGAAAGTTTCTTAATAAGGTGTAATCTCTACTTTGCATAGCTTTATCTACATTAATTGCAACATCAACTGCATTTTCAGTACCTAAGTGCCATTTGTAAACTTTTCCGTCATCAGACCAGTTACTTAATCCTACAGATTTATTGCCGGTATCACATG
>CACOFE010000045.1 GCA_902626365.1 uncultured Bacteroidota bacterium
AAAGTATTACTGTAGCAATTATCTGCAACCGAAAATTCTGGTTTGACAAGTTCAGAGATTTTGTTACCAGCAAAACTTTCATTTAATGTATGATTAAAAAATGTTGAATCAATCGCATTGTCATCAGCGCCTAAATAATCCTGGAGAAGTGTTCCTAAAGTTTGTCTGTAATCATATTGAAATGTCTCTAATTGGAAATTATTTTCAGCAGTAGCCTCTGTCAAATCAGGATTTGTTCCAGAGATACCACCATTTATTGCACTACCAAATACAAACATCGGAGCGATTTCTCCATGATCAGTACCTAAATTACCATTTTCCTTTGCTTTTCTTCCAAATTCAGAAAATGTTAAACCTACAATATCATCTTGAAAACCTTGGTTAGAAATGTCATCCATAAAGCTAGCAACGGCGTTGTTTAATTCGATCAATAAATCATTATGACGACCTTGAATATTGCTTTGCTCCTGCACTTGTGAGTTATGAGTATCAAATCCGATTAATTTAACCAAGTAGACTTTCGACTGAAGCCCACCACTGATTAATCTAGCTACTGTTTTTAACTGATTTGACAAATCAGAGTCCTCATATGATGCATTATTTGATCCATTATTAAATGCATTTGAAATTGCCTCTGAATAGATTGTTGTAATCTGATCATTATCAATTATGTATTGTAATTCTTCTCCATAATGTGAATTAGGAATAAAGGAAGGTGCTTCCCCCCCTAGTCCACTAAGTACAGAATAAAACCCTGATGCATCTTGGCCTTCAATGTTTAAAGATAATCCATGCTCCTGAGCACCATGAAAACCCAGAGAACTTGTTTTTGAACCAATTTCAACACCAATTGGAAAAGACTGTTCAACTAAATCATAATAGTATGATTCGATAAATCTGCCAATCCAACCAGAATTACCACCATTCAACCAACTATTACCATCATTTCCAGTATTGTAAACATCTGTTGATGCAAAATGACTTTTATTTTGAGAAGGATAACCTACTCCCTGTAGTATTCTCAAGAAGCCTGAATCATATAAATTTTTAAAATCGGATAATGATGGATGTAAACCAACTAATTGCTCATCTCCTAATGAAGCATCTAAGTTTATATAAGAACTTGAGCCAGTCTCAGGGATTTTTATAGTAGGTCTCAAATTACTATATAAATCATATTGATTTAGAGGAATGATTGTATTTAAACCATCGTTTCCTCCTCCAAGAAAAATCAATATAAGTTTTCTGTTATTTATATCACAATTAATGAATTTTTCACCTAAATCAAGTGCATTTGAAATTTGGTTTGGTAGCAATCCAATCGCTGAGGCTGTAGCAGTAAGTTTTATGAAATTTCTTCTTTTCATATTTTACATTAATTGATTTTCAGCTGCATTAAACATTGCACCTATTAATATGTTTAATTTATTTCTAACGATTGTATCATCTCCGTCTGCTAGAAAATTATTCCAAGTATCTTCCCAATAATAACCAGGGTAACCGTCTAATACCAGTTCAGCAAAGTATTCTATTCTTTCTTGTTGAATTCCGAAAGGATAGAGTATTTCAGCAATATCATTCACAAGATTATAAATGTTTCCAGGTGATGAAATATTATTTTGAATAATTGTAACTGTGTCGACTAATGAACCAAACTGACCATTTCCGCCTAATGCGTTCCTTCCAGTAATTAGACACTCAATCATTCTATATCTAGCCAAAATTGTACTTGATGAAAACCATTGCCTATCATAATCTGGTGCCTGAAAAACAGCAGGGTATCCAGCTACTGTACTTGGTCCGAATAAAATCATTCCTGCCATAGGAAAAAAAGTATTATCCAAGAAAAACTTTGAAAACCTATAATAATTATCCATATCATCATTTGGATTTGGTATAACAAAACCTAGATTTCGAATAGCTGAGGAAAGAAGTTGCAGAGGAGATTTTACGATAGAACCTAAAATTTCATCGGATGGATCTGAGTCGCCAGCATCATAAAAATGCTGTGATGATAAAATCGTTCTAACAACTGGCATTATTTCGTAATCGTTATCAATTAGTAATTGAGTTAATGGGTTTATTATATTAGTCTCATCAGCACTACTCCATTCGCTTTTAACAAAAAATCGGTATAATTTCTCAACATACGCCTTTGCTGTGGCTTCCTTATCAAATACCATATCAACAAACTCATGCAATTCGTCCATGATTGAATTTTGATCAGTACCAGCTTGTAACTCGTAATTATCAAAAGCATGACTAAAAATTTTATCTCCTTGATCATGTTGATTTATTGAAATTCTTCCCATAGGGATTCCTGTATCCGCGTCAATAATACTTCTATCCAACATAGTTTTAAATCCGGAAAAAACCCTAGCAGCTTGAATTACATCATCCTCAGTATATGTAGTATAATCCCCCTCTCCTATTTGCTCTCCTTTTGTGATTGTGAATAACTCTAAAAATTCTCTTGCATAATTTTCGTTTGGGTTATTTGCGTTGTTTTGGGTATTATCCAAGTAATTAAGCATTGCATTATCCAGAGTAATTTTTTTAGCTAGTTCCCTAAGGTTTCCGGCTGAATAATATTCTAATAATCTTAAATGGTCATAAAAATAATGTGAAGCACCTACATCACCTTTAGAAATTGTGAATGTAGTATGAAGAAAAAATAATAGCTTATCTTTTAAATTGTTTCTGTTAACCATATTATAAAACCACCATTGAGATAAGAGTCCACGCTTTCTACCCTGATTAGGAATGTCTGGTGGGTACTCGTTCGAAGAAAGCCAATAGCCGTGAGGTGAATCTGACGGTAAAGGATCATAAGGCTCATCATAAGAGACTGTGTTATCTTGTAATAAATGGTTGATCGCTTGATCGGCGTTTAATTCAGAAATTGTATATAATAAATCCTTATTATAGTGAAAACAAGCTCTTCTAAGTAAGTGTTTAGCCCTTGAAACTCCTAGATTCGATGATAATGGGGCTAAGGACATAAATTAGTTTTTCTCAATATATACTGAAGTTGAGGGAAATGCAAATTCGCATTTATATTTGTTTACAATATCAATAATATCAAAATTGATTTTTTGTTTAGCGTCAATTAAGACTTCCCAATCAGGGCTATCAACATAGTAAAGAACCATAATATCTAGGGAACTAGGACCAAATTCTAAAAATCTAACCTTGCCGTCTTGATTTGTCATTGGATGTTCGTCAATGAGTTTTTGAATATCGTCAACAATATTTTTGATATTTTCAACAGATGTATCATATGTTAACCCAATATTAAACTTTACTCTTCTTACAGGTCTTGCACCCAAATTATCTAACTCTGTGCTTATAATATTTTTATTTGGAACTGTGACAATACTTTTATCAAAGGTTCTTATCCTAGTACTTCTAAATCCTACCTTTTCAACTGTTCCAGTAACTCCACCCAAAGTAACTGTATCACCAACAGTAAATGGTTTATCAAAGAAAATGGTGAAAGAACCAAGAAGATTTTCTAAACTCTCCTTAGAGGCTAGAGCGAATGCAACACCACCGATTCCAAGACCTGTAACAAGGGCTGTCACATTAACATCAAAAACATTTCCTAATATCATAACGAGCCCAAGGACAACTGTTAAAACCTTAGCTATATCAATTGCAAATGGAATTAATTGATCATCTACTTTACTTTCCGTTTTTAAAGCTTTGTTTTTAAGTTTATATCCAATAAAATCAATTGCTCTACTTAATGTCCAAAATATTGTTATGAGCAGAAAAAGGTTATAACCTTTTTCGAAATATTGAACAAGATTTAAACCACCTTCTTCAGTTGAATTTAAAAATTCTGGTAAACTGATAAACTGTACTGAAAAACACAATACCAGTAGAGTTAAGAAATATTGGAGGGGTCTTTTCAATAAA
>CACOFE010000046.1 GCA_902626365.1 uncultured Bacteroidota bacterium
TAACAAACAAGTTATGAATATATCAATAGGCAATGATCACGCAGGAGTTGATTATAAAAATTATATAATTGAAAATTTAAATGATAAATATGATATAAAAAATCATGGGACAGACCTAGAAAGCAGTGTTGATTATCCTGACTTTGCACATCCAGTTTCATCAGACGTAGATAATAAAAAAAGTGACTTGGGAATATTAATTTGCGGAAGTGGTAATGGAGTAGCTATGACAGCAAATAAGTATAAAAAAGTGAGAGCTGCACTATGTTGGAATGAGGAATTAGCTGTTTTAGCAAAACAACATAACAATGCTAATATTGTTTGTATTCCAGCTAGATTTATTTCTAAAGAAGAAGCTTTACAAATTGTAAAATCTTTTATTAAAACTGGATTTGAAGGAGGGAGACATGAAAGAAGGGTTAATAAAATTTAGATGATTATAACTAAAACATTTTCTGAACTAGATACAGAAGATCTTTATCAAATATTAAGATTAAGATCCGAAGTTTTTGTTGTGGAACAGGATTGTGTGTATCAAGATATAGATAATAAAGATCAGAATGCTATTCATCTTTATTATAAAGAAAATGATCAAATAGTAGCCTACACAAGAATATTTAAAGCAGGAGATTATTATGAAAATCCGTGTATTGGTAGAGTTGTAGTTTCAAAAAAAAACAGAGGCAAAGATCTTGGAAAAAAAATAATGATAGATTCTATCGAATATATAAAACAAAATATAAACGGAGAAAAAATAGAACTGTCAGCACAAAAATACCTTGATAAATTTTACAAAGATTTAGGTTTTTATAAAATAGGAGAGGACTATCTTGAAGATGGAATTCCACATCAAAGAATGATTTTTGATTTAGTCTGATAAAATTAAAATTTCTACACGTCTATCTTTATCTTCACTACCTCCTAATGGATATTTATGAGCCATTCCTTCGTATGACATCCTAGATTTTTTGATACCCTTTTTTAGTAAATAATCATAAACATATTTTGCTCGGGCAATAGAAAGATTTCTTTTATTTGTTTTACGATCAACAGCGTCAAGCTCACCTTCAGTACAACAAACATGGCCTTGGATTACGAATGAAAAAGTTTCTTTTTTTAAAGTTTCAGCAACATCATCTAAGGTTTTCTTTGATAGCCGAGTCAAATAACTGTATCCTGTAATAAACAATACATTTTCAAGTATAATTTTATTGTCTTGTTTATCTACTTCTTCTATTATTTTTTCATTTTTTTCAGGGTAACTTATGACAATATCTACTCTTCTATTTAAAGCCCTAATGACTGATGGATCAGTTTCGTCTACTACATTTAAAAGCAGCTCGCCACGCCCGTCAACAGTAGAAATTTTTTCTGGAAAAAAAGAAGCTAATCTAAATATTTCTTTAATAGCATTAGCTCTGTTTTGAGACAATATCAAATTATAATTATTACTACCCCTATCATCACAGAATCCATAAATTTCAATTTTTAAAACATCTTCTTTTGTATTTGAGGACAGAAACTTTTGTAGCCTAGTTGTTTCTGTTTTTGTAAGATTGTAAACATCAGTATCAAAATATACAGAATGCTCAATATTAAATTGAGAGTATAAATTACACACAGAAAGAAAAAAAATAAACAGATAAAAATTTTTCAAGACAGCACTTTATTTCTGAAAGACAAAAGTAATGATTTCATACATTCTTCTACTTGAACAAAATTAACTTTATCTGAACCAAAGTATACAAACACAAAATCATAGTTAACAACTTCACCAACAATACCCACAGCATTTAATCTAAATGCTTCTTTCATTAATCTTTTCAATTTATTTCTGGTTGAAGCAAGACCATGAGATTTTTTACCAACCGAAAAAGCAATCTTTAATTCTTTGCTATTGGAACCAACATAGTATAAAGAAATTAATTCTGAAGAAATCTTTTGACCGCTTTTAAAAACGGCATCTATGTCTGAAGTGCTTTTCAGCGAACTATTTTTTGATAAACGAAACATTGACATTATTATAAAACTAAGTAATTATTGTCTCTGTTGACATCAGCCATTTCATTCTTTGGATCAATTGTAATTTTAGAAATATTTTTAAGATCAACATCAAGCCATACTTCATAGTATGGTTTTGCCCAACTCCAAGACTTTAAAAGTGTTGAAGATTGCAAAGGTTTTGATCCACGCATTTTTGTCATAGGAATATTATAATCTAATGTTTCCCCAGAGTTTAATTTTATTCTTAAATCAATTGGCATACCCATTTGACCAATCCTTTTTAAAACAATCCTTGTCTTATTATCAACCCCATAAAGAGAATTAACAGAGTAATCAATAGTCATTGTTGATTGAGCCCAGTCCAGCAAATACCAATCTAATTCTAACCCTGAAA
Source organism: uncultured Bacteroidota bacterium (assembly GCA_902626365.1). Lineage (GTDB taxonomy): Bacteria > Bacteroidota > Bacteroidia > Flavobacteriales > Flavobacteriaceae > MED-G13. Next base: position 2,399 of record CACOFE010000046.1, read on the forward strand.
TTTTTTCAGCAGACCTTATAAAATCATTTGGTTTAGGATGTTTAAAAGACCAATCATCAAAATATTTTTTTAATGTGTTATCAAAGTTTTCTTTTCCTATAATATATTGTAGTTGAGATAAAAATATAGACCCTTTGTCGTATGCTGACATTCCGTAACCTGTATTATATTTAAATCTGTCAGCGTGTGTTGTCATAGGCTCTTCTAGACCAGTAGCAACCCACCTAAAATAATCTTTGTATGCTCCAGCATTTGGAAGAGCCTTGCCTTGTTCAAGTACAACATTTAGAGCAACGTCATCAATATAGCTTGTGAAACCTTCATCCATCCATGAATGTTTTGACTCATTTGTAGCCATTAAAAATTGAAACCAAGTGTGTGCAATTTCATGAGATGTTACAGAATATAAACTATACAAAGTAGGGTGTCCAACTCCATCGATAAAGGTGCACATTGCATATTCCATTCCACCATCACCAGCCATAATAATAGAATACTGATCGTAAGGATATTTACCAATTGTTTCACTAAAGAACTTTAAAAACTCCACCGAGTTTGGCTGGAATTCTTGCCAAAGATTAACATATTTTGAATCACTTTTGTAAAAGAAATGCACCCGCGGACCACCTTCAACGTCTATATAGTCATGGGTAAACAGAGGGTCAGCAGCCCAGCTAAAATCATGAACATTTGGAGCAATAAATCTCCAAGAGATTTTGTCTCCATGATTCACTCCTTTCTTTAGCGGAGCGTACCCATGACCAATTAATTCCGGATTTTGTAGGTATCCAGAGCCAGCAACCGTATAGTCTTTGTCTATATTAATGGTAACATCAAAATTTCCCCAGACGCCATAAAACTCTCTACCTATATATGGGTTGGCGTGCCAGCCCTCATCATCATACTGACAAAGTTTTGGGTACCATTGAGACATTGAAAAAGCAACATTATCCTCACTATTTTTTCCCGACCTTCTAATCATTGCAGGCGTTTGAACAAAAAACTCCATTTCAAGAGTTGTGCTTTCCCCAGATCTTATAGGTTTTTCAAGAGCAACATCTAAAATGGTTTCTTCGACTTTAAATTCTATTGCGGCACCGTCTTGTAACATCCATTTAATCTGAACATCACCCCAATCTTTTTCATCCAACAATAGAATATTTTTTGACATTGTTCGAGAATCATCCGTTGAGTATCTAGAATTTTGCTCTAGGTCAGTACCCGGCTTAAAGGCGTTGAAGTATAAGTGATAAAAAACCCGATCAAGCGTTTCAGGAGAGTTGTTAGTGAACACCAGTTTTTGGGTGCCATTATAAGTATGGTTTTCTACATTTACGTCTACAACCATCTCATAGTCAACCTTTTGTTGCCAATAGTTATTTTGAGAAAAGGAAGCACAAAAACAAAAAAGAAAAAAAACAAATAAACGAGACATCATTTGCTGCGATTTTTTAGCAAAAG
>CACOFE010000047.1 GCA_902626365.1 uncultured Bacteroidota bacterium
TATCAAAATTGACATTTTCTCATGATATGGCAAGATTATTTTTTAGTGAGCAACTTTATAGATCTTTAACCATCATTAATAATATTCCATATCATAACCAATGAATAAATTAATTTTTGCAACACACAATTCAAATAAGGTAAAAGAAGTTAGAGAACTGCTTTCAGATTCATTTGAAATCTTGGGTCTTAATGATATTGGATTTAACGAGGATATTATTGAAGATAAACTTACAATAATGGAAAATTCAATTAAAAAAGCTGAATTCGTTAAAATAAAAACTGGCTATGATTGTTTTGCTGATGATACTGGACTGGAAGTTGATGCATTAAATGGCCATCCCGGGGTATTTTCTAAAAGATTTGCGGGGCCAAATTCTAGCTCTGATGACAATATCAATAAATTATTAGAAATGCTGGGAAATAACACAAATAGAGCTGCTCGTTTTAAAACCGTGATATCCTTGTCAAAAAACGGTCAAATAATAACATTTGAAGGGATATGTGAGGGAAATATTGCATACGAAAGAATGGGTAACTTAGGATTCGGATATGATCCAGTATTTATTCCAAAAAACAGAAATATATCGTTTGGGCAAATGAGCTTAAGCGAGAAAAATTTAATAGCTCATCGTGCAAAGGCAATAAATAAACTGGTTGATTATTTAACAAATCTTTATTAATATTAAATAAAACTTGGCCTAATTAGTGCATATATTTAAGAAATGAATAAGTCAATAATTTTTATTTTCTTTTTTTTAATTTCAATTTCGTTTTTTGCTCAAGAGATCAGTAATGTCAGTGGAACAATTTTAAATTCTAAAACAAATCTCCCGTTAGAAAATGTTAATATTGTTAACCTTAATAAAGTTATCGGGACTGCCACTAGTAAGGAAGGAAAATTTGAAATTAATGCCCAAGTTAACGACACCTTACATTTTTCATATTTAGGATATAAATCCATTAAGGTCAGAGTCACAAACGACTGGATAAAGTTTGGAACAAATACCACAATCGAATTAACCGAGCTTGCATTAGCTCTAGAAGAAGTTGTTGTTTACGAGATGAAACTAACAGGTTATTTAGAATTAGACATTAAGCAAGTTCCAATAAATAACAATTACAGATATAGTATCTCTGGACTTTCTAATGTTGGCTATGAATCAAGTGTTAGACCCACAAAAGCTGTAACAAAAGCCCTAAACGCTATTTTTAACCCAGTTGATTTTCTTTATCAGATTTTTGGCAGAGAACCCAATCAATTAAGAAAACTTAAAAAAATGAAAAGTGACGATCAAATTAGAAATGCCCTATCAAATAGATTTGACAGAGAAATGCTAATTGAATTATTAGATATTGATAAAATTGATCTTGACTTTTTAATTACTCAGTGCAATTATTCTGATGAGTTTATTTCAAAAGCTAATGACTTACAGGTTCTTGATGCAATAAGTGAATGTTATGAAGAATACAAAGTTCTAAATAAAACCATCAAAAACTAAATAAATATTATTTTAAAAATTTATTTAATCTTTTCATAGTAATTAGCCGTTACCACATAATAAAAAGGGAAATACCATAACAAACCAATAAATAATGTAAATGGTATTAAAGCGAGTAAGAGTAATAAAATAAGATTAAGAACAAAAAAGTTAAATTTATAACCCTTCATCATTTTCCAACTTTTTTGTACAGCATCCCAAGCATCAATAGAAGTATCTTCTGCCATAATAAAAAAGGTCATGGCAAAAGGGATATAAGCGATTATCCAAGGGAGAATAAACGAAAAGCAAAAACTCAAAATACAAAATAATACCAACATTATAGATTCTGCGGCTAGACCAATAGAAAGAAGCGACTTAAATGGAGTTAATAGGGCTTCCCATTCCATAGTGCCAGCAAACGCCTCATAAGATTGGGAATAAACAATAGAGATTATAAGTAAAAATATAGCGAAGTTTATTAATAAAAACAAGATCATTAAAAATATACCTACTACTGCTACAATTGGTATTATTATGAAATATGCTAAAATATTATTTCCTAGATTAAATTGAAATCCAAATAATAAATCTTCAAACTTTGGAAAGTTGTCCCTAACTAATTTAACACAATACAAACTTACGCCCACAGAAAATGGCCCTGTAATAAGCAAACTGAAAAATCCCCCAATGCCAGGAATTGCTTGAACCAATAGAATAATTAGATTAAATACAAAAAAAACAGCTATGGCTTGAAGCCAGTTTCCTTTAATTAATAATAAAGACTCTGAAAGAAGTGCTCTTAATTTAATCATTCACTTGAAACGTTTTTCAGTAAAGGAAGCTAAATTAACCATAAAATGTAATTATTTAATTAACTTTGCAAATCTTTAACATTTGCTTGATGAGTAACAGTAGTTTAAATGCAATTTCTCCAATTGATGGAAGATACTCTTCTAAAACATCAGAGCTTAATAAATTTTTCTCTGAGAAAGCTTTAATGAAATATAGACTAATTGTTGAAATTGAATATTTTATCAGTTTATGTGAATTTGATATACCAGAACTACAAGACTTTGAGTCTCCAAAGTTTGAATTATTAAGAAACATATACATTAATTTTTCTAACGATGATGCAGCATTCATTAAAGGAATTGAAAAAACAACAAATCATGATGTAAAAGCTGTTGAATATTTCCTTAAAGAAAAATTTCAAGAATTAAATCTCTCAAAATTTGTTGAATTTATCCATTTTGGACTTACATCTCAGGACATTAATAATACTGCCATACCCCTGAGTTTAAAAGAAATGCTTGATGAAGTATATTATAATTCAATCGAATTAATTTTATCATCGTTAGAACATATTTCAAACGAATGGAAAGATATACCAATGATCGCAAGAACTCATGGACAACCAGCATCCCCAACCAAACTGGGGAAAGAAATTAAAGTTTTTATAACGCGAATTAATGAGCAATTAAAACTTTTAAAAAATATTCCAATTGCCGCTAAATTTGGTGGTGCCACTGGAAACTTTAATGCCCACCATGTTGCATACAAAAACCATAATTGGCTTCAGTTTTCTAAGAATTTAATCGAAAATAAGCTTGGATTGAAACATTCATATCCAACAACACAAATTGAGCATTACGATCATTTGGCTGCAATTTTTGATAATTTGAAAAGGATTAATACCATATTAATCGACTTTAATAGAGATATTTGGCTCTATATTTCTATGGATTACTTTAAGCAAAAAATTAAAAAAGGTGAAATTGGAAGTTCAGCAATGCCACATAAAGTAAATCCAATTGATTTTGAAAACAGTGAAGGCAATTTAGGATACGCTAATAGTATTTTTCAACATCTTTCTGAAAAACTACCTGTTTCAAGACTTCAAAGAGATTTAACCGACAGCACTGTTTTAAGAAATATAGGTGTTCCGATCTCTCATACTTTAATAGCATTTAAATCAACAATCAAGGGAATTAATAAACTAATTGTCAATGAAACTAAGATCCAAGAAGATCTAAATAATAATTGGGCAGTTGTAGCTGAAGCAATTCAGACAATTCTTAGAAGGATCAATTACCCAAAACCATACGAGGCATTGAAAGAATTAACCCGAACAAATGCAAAAATTGATAAAAACAATATCAAAAAATTCATTGATTCTCTAGATATTTCAGAAGAGATAAAATCAGAATTAAAAAATATAACTCCAGAAAATTTTACAGGAATTCATTAAATTTAATGAATGAATTCTAGATGTTTTTTTTTATATCT
>CACOFE010000048.1 GCA_902626365.1 uncultured Bacteroidota bacterium
GAATACCTTTTATTTGCCAATTTCATTTCTTCTTCAATGAGTGCTAAATTATCTAACTCATTAGCGGAGGGTTTATCATAGCTTGATGCAACTTTTGAGTAAAGATCTGCCATTTTTTCTCTTAATTGTTTTTTTGCAGCACCTACATAATTATCACCTGTTGTAATAACTAATGATTTTTTCAACTCACTTAGCTTTGAGCTAATCTGATCATCTGTATTCTCATTTGAAATTAGCTCATCAATAACGTAAACCATGTAAGCAAGCTCCTCGGTCATATTAAATAATTTCATAACTGTTTCAAACTGAAATTTTCTATCATCATCACTAAGCCCTGCATTATTTTTATAGGTAACATTAATTACTTTTTCAAATGTATCTCTGCCTTTCTTGATAACCACTTTATAATCTCCCGCAGGAACTGTAGGAGATGTAAATCCACCAAAACTTAAAGTTTTGGCTTTTGCAATTTTTGGAGTTCGCATGTTATAGCTCCAATTAACAGTGTTAATTCCTTTGGATTTTCCTGGATTTAAGGTTGTAATTTTATTTTCATCCATATCTTGAATCTCCATAGTCATTTTCCCAAACGTATGTCTTTTTGGAAGTAAATATTGAATTTCACAACTTAATGAAGGATTTGCTCCAAAAAACTGAGTTTCTCTACCAAAGCTATCTGAAAAACCACCAAATTCTTGAATTTCAAATTGATCTCTTTCGAAGAAATATAGTTTATTTGAAAGATTATCATCATTAATTTCCCTTAAAGGAGAAATGTCATCAATTATAATTACACCACGACCATGTGTTCCCATAACCAAATCATTAGTTTGACTTTGTAGCTCAATGTAGTGTACAGCAACAGGTGGGACATTTTTTGTAAACTTTGACCATCTATCTCCACCATTAATTGTGATATACAATCCAAGCTCAGTACCTAAAAATAGAAGATTTGGATTTTCATAATCCTCTTGAATGTTTCTAGTAAAACCTATAACATCATCATTAGGAATAATGTTAACCCAAGTTTTTCCTAAATCGTTTGTTTTGTAAGCATAAGCTTTCATGTCACCTGATGTGTGCCCGTCAAATACAACATATGCTGTATTTTCGTCATGCACACTTGCTTCAATGTGATAAACCCATGTATTTTTTGGTACTCCGGAGACATTTCCAATTACATTTTTCCAGCTTTTTCCACCGTTTTTTGTTACCTGAATATTTCCATCATCTGTTCCAGCCCAAATTATATTTTCGTTAAGCGGTGACTCTGTAATGGTAAAAATTGTCGTATGATTTTCAGCACCTGAATTATCCATAGATAAGCCTCCAGAATCCTCTTGATTCTGTTTTGTAGGATCATTAGTGGTTAGATCAGGAGAAATAATTTCCCAAGTATTGCCTGTATCGTTTGACCTATGAACATATTGACTGCCAATGTATAGTCTGTCTGAATTATTTTTACTAGTTTCAATTGGAGTATTCCAATTAAATCTATACTCTTCATATCCATCAACTGGAAGAGGCTGAATTGTCTTTACCAAATTATTATCCACATCATATCTCCATACATTTTCAGCACCCTGCATTTCAGAGTATATAATATTTTTGGTGGGATGTCTTAATACCCTAAAGCCATCTCCTTGACCAACTGCATTCCAGTGTTTAGCAGAAATACCACCTGCTGCAAATGATGGTCCGTACCAAGAACCATTATCTTGAAGTCCTCCATAAATATTATAAGGCTCCTCATTGTCAACACTAATATGATAAAATTGGGAGAGAGGTAGGTTTTCTACAATTTCCATTGTAACTCCTTTATTCCAAGATCTATATACTCCTCCATCAGTTCCTACATACATTATATCGGAATTATTTATGTCAAAAACCATATCATGGATATCAGCGTGCATATTACCTAAATTTTCAAATGTCTCACCCCCATCCTTAGAGATTGAGCCATATAATCCAGCTTTTACAACAACATTCTCATCTTTAGGGTCTACTACAATACGTGAAAAGTAAAATGGTCTTACTGTTATTCCAAAATCATTATTCTTTTGCTCCCAATTTTCTCCACCGTCAGTACTTTTGTACAGTCCTTTATCCTCATTTTTTTCCGATTCAATAACAGTGTAAAGTGTATTGGGGTTAGACTTTGAAACCCCAATAGCTAATCTACCAAGCTTTCCTTCGGGAAATCCATTATGAATTTTACTCCAGTTTTCACCTCCATCAGTTGATTTGTACAAAGCACTATTATCTCCACCTGAATTAAATGACCATGCTGTTCTTCTAAACTCCCACATTGACGCATATAAAATTTTTGGATTAGATGGATCCATAGCCAGATCAGCACAACCTGTAGAATTATTTAGAAATAGAATATTTTCCCAAGTTTCCCCACCATCATTTGATTTGTAAACTCCTCTTTCATTGCTGTCTGACCAAAGTGCGCCAAGAACAGCAACATATATCTCATTTGAGTTTTCTGGGTTCACAATTATGTTTGCAATTCTTTCAGAATTTTCAAGTCCAATTTTTTTCCAATTATTACCTCCATCATTTGATTTATACAAGCCATCACCAATCGAAACACTATTTCTTGGCCATGGTTCTCCGGTACCAACATAAATTGTATTATCGGGATCATTAGGATCTAACTCAACAGCTCCAATTGATTGTGCATGATCATCAAAAATTGGGTAAAAAGTTGTTCCTGCATCATTTGATTTCCAAACACCACCTCCTGCAGAACCAGCATATATAATCATGGGATCAGTTGGATGATTTTCCATATCACTAATTCTACCACTCATAACTGCAGGGCCAATTTGTCTTGCACTTAAATCTCCAAAATAATTTTCAAGTTTTATTTCTTTTTTTTCTTGTGAAAATAGACTCAATGATATACAAAGAAGAGCTATACCACTAAGCCAAGTAGTTAATTTATTAAGCATTATTTAAGGTTTAATTGTTTTCTTGTACTTCTGTTTCAGTTTCAGGAAATTTAAATTCACTCTCATCAGCCTCAACATTTAACTCTATTGATGTTATAGTCAATGGTTGTCCGGGTTGATCTTTTACCCCTTGTGACATTGAAAAAGGCATATATAATCCCTCAACTTCCTGGTAGTCACTCATTTTAGCTTCCATTATCATTCCTTTTCCGGGTCCACTCATAACTTCTTCATGCATCATTATTGGAACAAAATTTTCAGTATCAAAAAAATATGTTGAAACATTTGGAACTTCCTCTCCATCAACTACCATAGGTTTTTTTGTTAGTTTAACTTTAAAAGTATCAGACCCATCAACAACTTCAGTACCCATTAATTCAGCAGTAAATCCATTTTCTTCGTAATTTAAAAAGGGATCTGGAAATTCAGCAAGTTCATCTTTGACAATCTGAACGTCTTCTTGGTCACTTTTTTCTGCTTTCATTGACATGAAATTTGTTGACCACAAAGTTTCCCCATCAAATACTCCTTGTTTAATCTCCTGTCCCTGAAGAGATATTTTGGAATATGTTCTTTCGGATGAAAGGTATTGTTCAATCGGGATTTCCATGCCCATTTGATTAACAGTTATATTCATCTTTATAGACTTTACTTTAGCCCAATTCTCTGCACCTCCAGTATTTTCAATGTAATTTTCAATAATTTCATCAACAGTTTGTGCATTTGTTGAAAAGGAAAAGAATAACAAAAGAGC
>CACOFE010000049.1 GCA_902626365.1 uncultured Bacteroidota bacterium
TATTTTTATAAACTAAGAAAATTCATCTATTTTAATTATTTTAGAAAATATATTAACTAACCTTATTTAATCATGAAAAATCAAAATAATTCCGCATTATTTACATTAATAACCGTGTTTTTCTTTTGGGGATTTTTTGGAGCATCAAACGGTGTTTTTATCCCATTTTGTAAAACATATTTTCAAATTGATCAATTTCAAGCTCAGCTGGTTGAATTCGCATTTTATGGAGCGTATTTTATCGGTGCTTTGATATTATTTATCTGGTCCAGCTATTCAAAAAAAGATATTCTTAATAATTGGGGTTACAAAAAAGGAATTATTTATGGATTAATTATTTCAATTTTTGGAGCCTTAATTATGTATCCTTCTGTAAACGGTGCTGAGCAAGGAGATACCCAGGTATTTTATTACGTGCTAATTGCATTATTTATTATTGGATTAGGATTCTCTCTTCAGCAAACAGCTGCAAATCCATTTGCTGTGTCACTAGGTGACCCTTCTACTGGTTCAAACAGACTTAATTTAGCAGGTGGCGTTAATTCTTTTGGAACTGCTATTGGACCAATTTTGATTGCTTTTGTTTTATTTGGATCGGCCTCAGAAGTAAACTGGGATGTTATTGAATTGAGCTCAGTACAAGGCTTATATATTGCTGTTGCTATTGCATTTTTATTAGTTGCTGGTTTTTTCTACGTTTCAAAGAATCTTCCTGATGCAAAAAATGATGAACCTTTTGAATCTGCCTCAAAAGCTAAAACAATGCTGGTTATAATGACTGTTATAATGACATTATGCTTTGGTTGGATTTTTTATTCATACACACCAGCATTTGAAAATAGTCCGATTGAAGATTTAGAAATAACAAGGTTAATATTAACAATTGTTTGTCTTCTTTCTGTTTTTGCACTGGTGTTTAGGGCAAATTCTTCAGCAAATAAAAATTCCGAAGGTTGGGGAGCCTTAAAATATCCTCAACTAGCTTGGGGTATGCTTGCGATTTTCACTTATGTTGGAGTAGAAGTAACAATACAAAGTAATCTTGGAGAACTGCTAAAGGCTGATGTTGGTGAAGGTCTTAATGCTATTGGACTTCCGATTCTTGATGAAGCTCAAAGTGCAAAATATATTGCATTGTATTGGGGTGGATTAATGATAGGTAGATGGACTGGATCAATTGGAGCTTTTGATATTTCTGAATCCCTAAAAAAAATATTATTATTTATAACACCATTCATTGCTTTTGGAGTTGTTATAGCTGTTAACGCATTCAGTAATCCGCTTACAATGTCTGAGATAGGAATTTTTTCTCTTTTAATTGTAATACAAATTTTTGGTTTTTATTTAGCAAAAGATAATGCACTCAAAATTATGGCAATATTTAGTCTTCTTGGTGTTATTGCTATGCTAATAGGAATATTTGGATCAGGTGAAATTGCTCTATTTGCGTTTTTGACTGGAGGATTATTTTGTTCAATTATGTGGCCATGTATTTTTTCGTTAAGTATTACAGGACTAGGAAAGTATACCTCACAAGGTTCATCTTTTTTAGTAATGATGATATTAGGTGGCGCTATAATCCCACCTCTTCAAGGAAAACTTGCAGATATTTTTGGAATGATAACATCTTACTGGGTAGCTGTAATTTGCTTTGTTTTCCTATTGTTATACTCTATAACGACAAGACAAATTTTATCTAAACAAAAATTAATTTAAAATGAATAGAAGAAGTTTTATAAAAAGTACGGGGGTTGCTTCACTTGGAATTGGACTCAACATCAATAAAACTTTTTCTAATTCAATTAAACAAATAAATAAGCCAATTGTAGTTGCAACATGGGATGTAAAAAATGCAACTAAAAAGGCATGGGAAATTTTATCTACTAACGGAAATTCCCTGGATGCTGTAGAACAAGGCTGCAGAGTTGAAGAAGCAAATGAAAACGGGCAATCGGTTGGAATCGGTGGGCTTCCAGACCGTGAAGGAAATGTAACTCTTGATGCCTGCATTATGGATTACATGGGTAATTGTGGATCAGTTGTTTATTTAAAAGATATAAAGCATGCGATTTCTGTTGCACGATTGGTAATGGAAAAAACCCCACATGTTATGTTAGCTGGAGATGGAGCTAAAAAGTATGCCTTATCAATGGGTTTTAATGAGGAAAATCTTCTAACAGAAAAGTCTAAAAAAGATTGGATTGAGTGGAAAAAAGAGGAAGAATATAAGCCAATTATTAATATTGAAAATCATGATACAATTGGCATGTTAGCGATGGATGAAAAACAAAATATTAGTGGGGCGTGCACAACAAGTGGATTGGCTTATAAAATGCAAGGTAGAGTTGGTGATTCTCCAATTATTGGCTCTGGTTTATTTATCGATAATGAAATTGGAGGGGCGGTAGCCACCGGTTTAGGTGAAGAAGTAATAAAAACAGTAGGTAGTTTTCTTGTTGTTGAATTAATGAGACAAGGATATTCTCCAGACGATGCTTGTAAAATTGCAATTGACAGAATTGTGAAAAAACCAGGAAGTAATTATAAAAATTTTCAAGTCGGATATGTTGCTCTGAATAAAATGGGGCAAACTGGATCATACTCAATTCAAAAAGGTTTTAGCATCACACGATTCGATAATAATGGAAATATAAATCTAGATTCCCAATACTACGATAAACAGGGATAAATGGATAAAAAAAAACGTTTATTTTTAATCGATGCATATGCTTTAATATTTCGGGGATATTATGCTTTCATTAAAAACCCAAGGATTAACTCTAAGGGTGTTGATACTTCAGCTATTTTAGGTTTTACTAATTCGCTTTTTGATGTTATAAAAAGAGAGAATCCTGATTATTTAGCGGTATGTTTTGATAAAGGTGGAAGTCAAGATAGAATCAAAATATTTGACCAATATAAAGCTAACAGAGATGAAACCCCAGAAGCAATCAAAATTGCAGTGCCAATTATCGAAAACATATTAAAATCACTCAATATTTCGATTTTGGTAAAAGAGGGCTACGAAGCTGACGATGTTATTGGGACTATAGCAAAAAAAGTAAAATCTAAACAATTTGATACTTATATGGTAACACCAGATAAAGATTTTGCACAACTAGTTGACGAGTCAATTTTTATATATCGTCCTGTTTTTGGAGGTGGTTATGAAACTTGGGGAATTAACGAAGTCTTAGAAAAATTTGAGGTTTCAAACACATCACAGGTTATTGATTTTTTGGCAATGAAAGGTGATTCAGTAGATAATATTCCAGGCCTTCCTGGAGTTGGAGATAAGACTGCCAAAAAGTTTATAAAGCAATTTGGTTCTATTGAAGAGCTATTAAAAAATACGTCTGAGTTGAAGGGTAAATTAAAAGAAAAGATTGAACAAAATAAAGAGCTAGGAATTCTTTCAAAGAAATTAGCAACAATAATTACGGATGTTCCAATTGAATTTAAAATTGAAGACTTAAAACTTGAAGTAAATAATTTAGATAAAACCAAGGAAATATTTGAAGATTTAGAATTTAGAAGACTTTTCAATTCACTAGACAGCATTTTTTCTAAAACTAATGTTGAAATCAAAAATGACTCTGATAATTTAACGGATGAGAAAAAGACTGGTGTTAGT
>CACOFE010000050.1 GCA_902626365.1 uncultured Bacteroidota bacterium
AATATTAATTAGTTGAGGCAATATAAATTTAATTATTTTTGCATTAAAGTATTTGCAAATAATTTGATTCAATTATGTTATTTAAAAATTATTACAAACTAATTTTAGTTTCTATTTTATTTTTGAATTTCTCAGCTTTTTCACAAAATAATTATTTGGAAAGCTGCTTAACTCAGGTGCCAGAAAATTTTTCTGAAATTGAAAATCAAAATAGATCAACCTTCCAATACTATTTAGAGGAGTACTATAATAAATTTGAATCAAAAACATCTACCGCAATAACAAATGTTCCTGCTAAAATTCACATTGTGACTGATGCTAATGGAGTAACCGAAATAACAGAGGATGAAATAATGGATGAAATTGATGAAGCGAATTCATTTTTAGCAAATTCATTTTTGGAGATAACTGTCTGTGATGATGTAAATTACATTGCAAATAATCAACTTTATTTTTTCGATATTGATGATCAAGGATTATTGTACGCAAATAATCAGCCTGATATTATGAATATTTATTTTGTTGAATCAATAGCTTTTGGAAATGGAAATGCTTGCGGCTACACATACCTTCCTGGGAATTCAGACCAGTATTATGATGTAATAGTAATGGATAATCAATGTACAAATAATCCTGTAAGCACAACATTAATTCACGAATTTGGACACCATTTTAATCTTATGCACACACATGGTGATTCAAATGAACCTGAATCCACAGATGAACTTGTTAACGGCAGTAACTGCAGCACTGCTGGTGACAGAGTATGTGATACACCAGCTGATCCACTTATAAATGGCTCAAACGTAAGCTCTGTAAATTGTATGTATACCGGTAATGCTACAGATGCTATGGGTCAGTTTTATGATCCTGATACTTCTAATATAATGTCGTATTCTCCAAACACATGTACTGATTCAATTAGTATTGAACAATATGCAAGGATGTATGCAGGGTTTCATACATTTAAAACATATTACAAATGCCCTTCATTTCATATTGATTTTGTAGCAGATAAAAACGAAAACTGCGATGATTATATGAATGTTGAATTTACCGATATGAGTATTGGTGCAACAGCGTGGGAATGGGATGTTGATGGTGACGATATTGTTGACTATACTGAACAAAACCCATCTCACGTTTATACACCAGGCGTTTACGATGTTGTGCTTAAAATTTTTAGTGGCAGTGAAAGCATCACAAAGGTTTTTCCACAGTTTATAAATTTTCCTTCAAATCTACACGAAACTTCTAAAGTTAACTTGGAACTATTTATAATCGATGTCAGCGAAAACACTTGGGAATTTAAGGATGGAAGTGGTACAATATTGTATTCAGGTGGCCCATATGAAGATGCTGGCATCTTCAATCATGAATTTGATGTTATACAATCTGAGTGCTATACGTTTACTATATACGATTCTGCGGGAAATGGACTAGGAACATCTGATTATTTTTTCAGTAATGGAACCTGGAATGAGGGAAGTGAATATTATGAGCTTACAACTGAAGATGGAGAATATATTTATTCAAATACTAACTTTGGCTCTGAGGAATCAAAATTAATAAGTACGAATTATCTTAGTCTTGATCAAAATAACCCAAATTCAATTTCAATTTACCCTAATCCTGCTGATAATTATATCCAGATAAGATATCAAAACATAATTCCAAATTCATATAAAATTTATGATATTAATGGAAGGTTAATTAAATCTAATTCTATAGATAACGAAAACGGTTTTTCAATCGACCTAAGCAATTTTGAAAGAGGATTATATTTTATTTCAATAAAATCTGAGAAAAAAATTGATAACTTAAAATTCTTGGTTAAGTAACTCTTTGTTTATTTTATTTGCTATTCCTGGCCCTTCATAAATTATTCCTGTGTACAATTGGATTAAATGTGCGCCAGCTTCTATTTTTTTTATTGCCTGTTTTGGTGTTAAAATACCTCCCACTCCTATTATAGGAAGTTTGCCCTTTGTTTTCTTTGAAATGAATGAGATGACATCATTACTTTTATCATATAAAGGCTCTCCACTTAACCCCCCCCTCTCTCTTTTGTTGTTAGATTCTAGTTCTGGAAAATTAATAGTAGTATTTGTTGCAATAATACCATCAATTTTATTTTGTTTAATTACATCAAGAAGTTCAACTATTTTATCTTCGGTCAAATCAGGTGAAATTTTAAGTAAAATTGGTTTGATGTTTTTTTTGTTAAATCTAAATTTATTTAAGTCTACAAAAAGATCGCTTAAAAATGCCCTTGATTGTAGCTCTCTTAATCCTGGTGTATTAGGAGAGCTAACATTAACCACAAAATAATCAACATGTTCATATAGTTCTTTAAAGCATATTAAGTAATCTTTTTTTGCTTCTGAATTTGGAGTGATTTTATTCTTACCAATATTCCCACCAATAATCACCTTATAATTACCATGAAGTCTATTTTTAATCTTGGTAACACCATCATTATTAAATCCCATTCTGTTGATTATAGCATTATCTTGTTTTAATCTAAAAAGCCTCTTCTTTGGATTACCCATCTGTGGTTTTGGGGTTACAGTACCTATTTCGATAAAACCAAAACCAAACTTTTCAAATTCAGAAATATGAGTAGCATTTTTGTCAAATCCAGCAGCTATACCTACTGGACTAGGAAAAGTTAAACCAAATAAGTTTCTTTTGAGTTTATCACTTTCAACTTTAAAATACGACTTGGTAAAAAACCCTAAAAAGGGAATTTTAAAAATTGTTTTTATGAAAAAGAATGTGAGATTATGAATTTTTTCTGGGTCAAATAGGAATAAAAAAGGTAAAATTAACTTCTTATACATATTTAAATTAAGCTAAATCTATTTGTTTAATTCATTTGACGCATCCATTGAAATCATTGTTTTATTAAATTTTAATTTACCAGCTGTTGTCTCAATTATGCAAGTACCCTCCTTATGGTTTATATGATTTATCCTACCATGCATACCACTTTTCATAACCACTCGATCACCTGTTTTTAAATCAGTTAAGAATTTTCTTTCGTTCTTAGCTTTTGTCATTTGGGGTCTTATCATAAATAAGTATATGACCAAAAACATCAATAAAAAAGGTGTCATCTGGTAAAAACTTTCCATAACTACTGAATAATTGGTCCCGCAGGCTGACCACCATTAGGGTTGTTAATGAAAGCTGAAATTCTAACAGACTCTGTTCCTTTTTGCGTATTTGCTTTAATTGTAACAGTTTTAGAAGTTTTATTCATGCCTTTTCCGTTAAATTTAACCGTAAATTGAGATGATTCTCCAGGAAGTAATGGAGCCCTACTCCAGTCTTGAGGAACCGTACAGCCACATGTTGATTTAATCTCGGTAATTACCAAGGGAGCCTCACCAGTATTGGTATATGAGAAAACCGTTTCTTGAGCCTGTCCGTCCATAATTGTACCAAAATCATGTACTGTTTTATCAAAAGTCATTACTGGAAACTTTGATGGCGCATTATCTCTAACCGTAGCTAGTTCAACATTTTCTGATTTTACTTTGCTAAATGGGTCATCACCACAGGATGTAAAAACAAAGCTAATTGCTAATAAATAAAGTATTTTTTTCATTGATATTTAATTAATTG
>CACOFE010000051.1 GCA_902626365.1 uncultured Bacteroidota bacterium
CTTGATGATGATAAAGGAATCAAATATAAAATTAGAATCACTGAACATCTAAACAATCTTATATTAAGAGACTCAACAAATGCAAAACTTGCACTTGGAGTTATTTCTGATGTTGCATCAGTGCAAAATTTTAAAATCTTAGACGGTTCGGAATCCGAAAATAAAAGATTAGCGTCAGGAATTATTTTAAGTCCTAAAGGAACTATTCTACACGGTAATTTAAGTGCTGATATAGAAAAAAGGCCTAAAATTAAAATTTACTATACACAACCAGAAGATTAAAATATCAGATATTACATTATATATCTTTTTTTTTTAAGACGAAAAACCAAATTTATAAATTTAGAGTAATATGTGCGGAATTGTAGGATATTTAGGGGAAAGAGATTCATTACATATCATTCTGAATGGTTTAAAAAGACTGGAATACAGGGGTTATGACAGTGCTGGTATTGCAATATATAATGGCAAAACGTTAGTTTCATGTAAGTCTAAAGGTAAAATCAGTAAACTAGAAAAACTAATTGAAAAAAGAAAAAATATTTCTGGTGGAATTGGAATAGGTCATACAAGATGGGCTACTCATGGTGAGCCAAATAATTTTAATGCACACCCCCATTTTTCAAATTCTAAAAAATTATGTCTTGTACATAATGGAATTATTGAAAATTATTCAACTATTAAGCAAAAGTTAACAAAAGAAGGTTTTTCATTTACTTCTGAAACTGACACAGAAGTTCTTGTTAATTTAATAGAATTTGTAAAGAATAAAAATAATGTAAAACTTGGTGAGGCAGTTCAAATTGCACTTAATCAAGTAGTCGGTGCATACGCCATTGCTGTAATTGATGATGATAAACCAGATGAAATTGTTGTTGCAAAACTTGGAAGTCCTTTATGTATAGGAATTGGGGAAGACGAACATTTTATCGGAAGTGATGTTACTCCATTTATAGAATATACCAAAGATGTGGTATATCTAGAAGATGGTGAGCTGGCTATTATTAGAAATCATAAAGAAACTTTTTTCAGAAAGATAGATGATGACTCTTCAATATCTCCAACTGTAAGTAAACTTGAATTGAGTCTTGATAAAATAGAGAAACAAGGATTTGATCATTACATGTTAAAAGAAATATATGAACAACCTAAAGCAATTAAAGACACCCTAAGGGGTAGATTAAATGTTAGTAAAGGCATTATCAAAATGTCTGGGATGGATGATTATATTAATAAGTTTCTTTCAGCAAAAAAAATTACTATTATAGCCTGTGGAACTTCTTGGCATTCTGCATTGGTTGCTGAGTATATGTTTGAAAAAATCTCTAAAATTCCTGTTGAAGTTGAATATGCTTCTGAATTTAGATATAGAGATCCTATTGTTGAAAAAGATGATATAATAATTGCTATTTCTCAATCTGGTGAAACAGCTGACACATTAGCCGCAATTAAACTCGCAAAGTCTAAAGGTGCATTTGTTTATGGGATATGCAATGTGGTTGGATCATCAATTGCAAGAGAGTCTGACTCAGGATCATATACGCATGCAGGTCCAGAAATTGGAGTGGCTTCAACTAAAGCCTTTACTACTCAAATGACTGTATTGTACATGATGGCTGTAAAGCTTAGTAAGTCTAAAGGAATAATTTCTGAAAAATTATTTCAAAAATATTTACTTGAGATTTCTAATATTGATAAAAAAGTTCACCAAGCACTTTCGTCTAATAACGAAATCAAAAAAATTGCAAAGAAGTTTTTAAATGCAACTAATTGCTTGTATTTAGGTAGAGGATATAACTTCCCCATTGCTCTTGAGGGGGCATTAAAACTAAAAGAAATTTCATACATACATGCTGAAGGATATCCTGCAGCTGAAATGAAACATGGTCCAATTGCTCTTATTGATGAAGATATGCCAACAATTGTTATAGCTACCAATAAAATCAATTATGATAAAATTGTTAGCAATATTCAAGAAATTAAGTCTAGAAAAGGAAAGATTTGTGCCATAGTTTCCAAAGGCGATAAAGAAGTTAAAAAAATTGCTGATTATGTTATTGAGGTGCCTGATAGTATTGAGTCTATTACTCCATTTATAACAGTAATTCCACTTCAATTACTTTCGTATCATATTGCTGTTATGCTTGGAAAAGATGTTGATCAACCAAGAAATTTAGCTAAATCTGTAACGGTAGAGTAGTCAAAAAGGTAGGTTTTAGAAACTAACTATCCCCTCAAAGATTTAATGTTTTTTCCTATCCTATACAATTGATATGTTTGTACAGAATTAATTAAATTATTTGCTTGTATAGATGAGTTAACACTATCAAGTCCATCAGATATTAATTTACTTGATTCTTCAGTAATCATAGATAATTCACCAATTGATGAAATTACATTTTCACCCATAATTTGAATTTGATTCATAACATCCCCTAAATTTTCGTTAACATTTTGTAGATGGTTTCTTAAATCTCTTTCGTGTTTTGAATCAAACATATTAAGTTCATCAAACTTTTCATAAATTTCATAGAAAGTAATCATATCGTTTTTGACCAATGACGCAACCATATTTAGAGATTGGACTAATAATAAATTATATATGTGAATATCATCTTTTAAAACCTCAAAATGTTCCATAATCAAATATTCATCTAACGGACGAAAAATCTTCCCTCCCTTTATTTTCTTAAAATCACCCGTTAAATAAAATTCATCAACTATTTCCTTTGCTTCTCTAAGACCTATTCCCATAAGTTCCTTAACTTCCTTTACAAATGCTAATTTTGAATTATTCATAACATGTTCCTGAACATTTATTCCCTTAAAATATGAATCTAAAGATGTATAAATCCCCCCTTCATTAATTGCATTATTTAAACTTTCAAACACATTTTGCAGTGATTTTCTTTTTAGTTTCAAATAGTTTGAAACCTGCACAAATTGTTTAATATAGTCCCTATTAATTTCAATTATTTTTTCTTGATTTTTTTTAAGAATATTTGAAAAATCATTTCCCTCAACAACATCAATTGTCCCATTGTTGTCCTTGTCAAGTTCTCTTACTAACTCTAAATATTTATCCTTTTTTTCCTTTTCCTCAATTTCTAGTCTTTCCTTTTCCTCCCTTTCTAGTCTTTCCTTTTCTTCTTTACTTGGACCAAATAATGATTTGAATATTGACATAAACTTCTTTTTTAGAATTTCATACAATTTAAAAAAATTTAACGACTCATGTATAGTTGAATAAATCTAAAATTCTTCCCAAAAGTTTGTTGTAAGCTCTTCTAAATATTCAGGCACAATTTGATTTTTAATTTCAATTTTTTCAAATTTTTCCTTGGTTATACTTCTAGAATCAAAAACCTGTAGTTCGGTTAAGGTTTTTACATCAGTAATTAAATCCATTTTAAATGAAATCTCATTTTGCTTTCGTCGTCCTTTTACGTTCTTATTTTTCTCAATTAACTTAATCGGCCTATCAAATCCAACACGTTGTCCAAAATTAATTTTTGCGTAAGAT
>CACOFE010000052.1 GCA_902626365.1 uncultured Bacteroidota bacterium
AAGTTAAAAATTACA
Source organism: uncultured Bacteroidota bacterium (assembly GCA_902626365.1). GTDB lineage: Bacteria > Bacteroidota > Bacteroidia > Flavobacteriales > Flavobacteriaceae > MED-G13. The sequence continues at coordinate 16 of CACOFE010000052.1, forward strand.
AAAATTCTTATTTGAATTTAGAAGCAGCTTATAACGTTTCAAATAAGGACACCTTATATTTATACAATGCTGCTTTAGTAGCTACTGAAGCAAAAGATTACAATATCGCACTTGGTTTTTACGAAAAACTAATAGAATTGGGTTATTCTGGTGTTTCTATGAATTATTATGCAGTAGAAAAGGAATCCGGAAAGGAACAAGTATTTCAAGATGAAAAATCTAGAAATTTTTCGGTAGATGTTATTGGTACTCACGATTCACCAAGAGATGAAATGGCTGAATCTGTTGAAATTGATATTCTTAGATCTGTTGCCGCAATATATAAAACCCAGGAAAACTTTTTAAAATCAATCGAATACTTAGAAAAAGCTAAGCTGATTAATGAAAATGATATTAACCTTATACTGCTTGAATCAAATATAAGATGGGATATGGGAGAGGTAGACGCGTATCAAACGTTAATCTCTAAAGCACTTGAGATTGAACCAAATAATGTTGATTTAATATTTAATTTGGGGGTTGTTAATGCAGATAAAGGAAATTTTGATGATGCAATTTCTTATTATGATAAGGCAATTGAAATTAATCCAAGTTACACAAAAGCTTATTTAAATGCTGCAGCTTTAATACTAGAAAAAGAAGGCCCAATGATTGAAGAAATGAATTCACTTGGTATGTCTACAGCCGATTATAATAGATATGACGAATTAAAAATTGAACGGGAAAACCTATACAAAAGCGCCATCCCTTATCTAGAAAAGGTTTATAATTTAGAAAATGATAATTTAAGCGCTGCTAGAACCTTAAAAAATATTTATTCAGCTTTAGGTGATACTGAAAATGAAAACAAGTATAAGGTGATTGTTGCCGAATTGGAAAACTAACTATATTATCTTCTTAATATAACGAAGAGAGTGAGTATGCTTATTTTTTTCGTTATTATATATTCCTGATTGGTCTAATCTGTCAATTCTCACTTTTCCACTAGCATGTATTATATGATTTTCCTTAAGAATTATTCCTACATGAATGATTTCATCATTGTCGTTATGAAAAAAGGCTAAATCACCCGGTTCAGACTCTTCAATGAAACTTAGTGTAACTCCTTGTGTAGCTTGATCTTTAGCATCTCTTAAGATTTTGTATCCATTTATTTTATAAACCATTTGTGTGAATCCAGAACAGTCAATTCCAAAAGGAGTTTTTCCTCCCCATAAATATGGGCTATGCAAATATAGTAGTGCTGTATTTATAATTGAATCCCTATTTTGTTTTCCAGAAACTGACTTTCCTTCATACTTATGATTAAGTAGATTAATGTTAGAAATATTTGAACCAATTGAAATGGTAATTAATTCTTTATTTTCATTCTCTATAAACTCAACTAAGTCACAAGAATATGTTGGATTATCAATTATAATATTATCGCTTTCTTCAAGTCTTCTATATTGTTTTGAATCTATCCATCCCTCATAATTGTCAAATTCAGACTTTATCTTGGTCCATTTATCTTTTTCTTCAATAATTGCGAATAAATCACCATAAATTAATTGAGTAATCATTTCAGATTTATCTGAATCAGATATTCTTACAGGCACAATACTTAAGTTGCATATACCTAAACCCATATTAAACCCTTATTTGAATAGAAGAAGCTCCACCACCACCGTTACAGATGGCGGCAACACCATTTTTCATCCCATTTTGATGTAATGAATGAATTAATGTAGTTAATATTCTAGCACCTGAACACCCAAGAGGATGTCCAAGAGAAACAGCTCCACCTGCTGTGTTTACTTTATCAGGATCAATTGACAACATATCAATATTTACGAGTGGTACCATCGAAAAAGCTTCATTGATTTCAAATAAATCAATATTGCTTAAATCTTCTTTAGTTTTATTGAGTAAATTTTCAACAGATTTTGAAGGGGCGATTGTAAATAAGTCTGGCGATGTAGCTGAATCATTATAACCAATTATTTCTGCAATTGGATTGATATTTAATTCATTAGCTTTCTTTTCACTCATTAAAACTAACATAGAAGCTCCATCACTAATTGGGGAAGAGTTTGCTGCTGTTACAGAACCATCTTTTACAAATACAGGTTTGAGATTTGGAATCTTTTCAAAATTTACTTTACTAATCTGCTCGTCTTGATCTATACATATTTCATTTCCTCTCTTATCCTTATAATTTATAGGGATTATTTCATTTTTAAACAAACCATTTTTTGAAGAATTTATAGATTTATTATAAGAAGATATAGCATAATTATCTTGTGATTCTCTTGAAATACCATATTCTGTTGAACAATTATCGGCTAATACACCCATTGATTGTTGACTGTAAACATCTGTGAGACCATCAGTCATTAATCCATCAATGGTTGCAGAATTTCCATATCTATTAGCTTTTCTCAAATTTAAATAGTGAGGAGCATTACTCATACTTTCAACACCACCAGCGACTACAACCTCATTAATACCAAGTTGAATCGACTGAGCGGCTAAATTAACAGCTTTTAAACCTGATGAACACACTTTATTTACAGATGAGCAGGGGATTTCATGTCTTAATTTGGCCCCTAAAGCTATTTGTTTTGCAGGAGCTTGACCGCAACCAGACTGTAACACATGCCCAACAATTAACTCATTAATTTCTTTTCTGTCTAAATCAATCTTTGATAATGCTCCCTCTAATGCATATATCCCTAACTCTACGGCTGAAAAATTTGATAATGAACCCATAAAACATCCTAATGGAGTTCTTACAGCACTAACTATTACAACTTTGTTTTGCATATGTTTATTTTTTTAAAGTTAATAAAATATAAATTGTATTATGCTCTTAAATATTTAGTAAATTTATTCAATATAGACTATGGGCAAACTATTTAACAGTATAAATAAAGGTTTTTCTAGAATATTCAGGGTTCTTTTATTTGTGCTATCAGCGTTTTTAATTATTTATTTCTTTCCAAAAAGCGGAAAATTCAAATATAACTTTGAGAATGGTAGGCCTTGGCAATCTGAAAATCTATATGCACCTTTTGATTTTGCAATTAAAAAGTCCAAAGATGAAATTGATGATGAAATTACTCAAGCAAAAATAAACACCCCTTTATTTTTTGAGATTGACACATCATTAATTACTAACTCAAATAATCAACTAATTACCCGAATTGAAG
>CACOFE010000053.1 GCA_902626365.1 uncultured Bacteroidota bacterium
CTAGAATCAGTTAAAAAAACCAGATGTATTGTTTCAGCTGAAGAACACAATTTTCTTGGTGGCCTAGGAGAAAGTATTTCTAGAGTTTTATCAACAAACACCCCTCTACCTCAAGAATTTATTGCAACAAAAGATACTTTTGGTGAGTCTGGAACACCAGCACAATTAATGGAAAAATACGGATTGAGTGCTAATTCAATTGTAGATAAGGCTAAAAAAGTTATTTCTAGGAAATAATATTAGTCATCTCGCGATGCTGTATCATCGGGATCTAAATAATTAGGAATACCATCTCCGTCTGTATCATCATTTGTTGGATCGCCGTCTCCAATATCATTTGTTGGGTCACCATCTCCATCCCTATCAACAGTTAAATCAGAGTCAGGCTCTAAATCCTCATCAATTGTCAATGTGCCATCATTGTCATCATCAGAATCAATAAAATCAGCAAATGTATCGTCATCTGTATCATCGTTGGTTAAATCATAATCACCATTAAGATCTTCTAAATGAGATGGAACATTATCAAAATCATGATCATTTACTTCAGATTGGAAAACTTTAAATTTAAAAATTAAATTAGAATATACAGGAACAGTCCCTGCTGCAGCAGAATAATAACCTAATCCTGAAGGCAGAAACATAATACCTATTCCTGGATTATTATATGTAACCGTACCATCTGAATTAACAATAAAATCCTCAGCATTATTGTATTCTGGTAAAACCCTTCCCCATCCAGCAATTGTTGAAGTAAGATCAAAATCTACTGGGGTTGATGAACTATCAAATACGGTATCATCCATTAAAGTACCCTCATAAGACACGCGAACTTTGTCAGAAAAATTGGGTGAATTTTCTGAACCGCCTTGATTGATTTTTAAAATATAATATTCATATTCAACATCAAAGTAAGTCGTTGTTAAAGTTTCAACCATATCAATAAGCAAAGAGTTTTGATCTGGATTTGGTAATTCTCCATCGTCTGGTAATTGATTAATCTCAATTTCATTAAAAAGAATTGTAGGGTTGTTAGTCAAAAGTGACTCATCCACGTAATGAGACTGCAAAAAGCTAACTAATGAATCATTATCTATGACTTGTTGCTCCGTTCTATCTGCTTCTGGAACCTCAACAATACCATCATCATCATCATCACCACATGAAAAACCAAGTAACAAAATTGTAATTAGAAGAATATATAGTTTAAATTTCATAGATTAATTTAACTTTGTCAGCAAAAATACAATTATAAAGGATATATTTTATTTATTTAACAATCTTTTATGGACAAGAAAAAAATTTTAGATTATCAATCAATTAAAAAAAAGATTCGAAGAATTTCTCTTCAAATACTTGAATCAAATATTGATCAAGATGAAATTATTATTGCTGGTATTGATGTAAATGGATTCATTATTGCAAAAAAGATATCTCAAGAATTAAGAAAAATATCAGATATCAATATTAAATTATGTAACATAAAAATTGATAAAAAAAATCCTCTGAATGATATTTCAACATCACTAAATTTTGAAGAGTACCAAAATAAATATATAGTTGTAATTGACGATGTTTTAAACTCTGGAGCTACATTAATGTATTCAGTAAAATATTTTTTAAATACTAAAATCAAAGGCTTAAAAACAGCTGTTTTAGTAGATAGAAATCATAAAAAATATCCAATCAAAGCAGATTTTAAAGGATTGTCTCTTTCGACCTCAATTCAAAGCAAAGTTGAGGTGGTTATAGATGAAAAAAAAATTGAAGCGTTCTTAGTGTAGATTAGAAATTATCAAATCACAAATACTGTTAACACCCTTCTTATAACAATCAATAGTAACATTCGCCTTATTGTAAAATACCTCTCGTTCAAAAAGATGTTTTGACACAAATTCAATCATTTTTTGTTCAGATTTAATTGTTGAAATAAGAGGTCTATTATTATTGTTTTTGTAGAGTCTTTTAGAAAGTTCAACATTATTGTTCTTTAGAAAAATGGAGATATTATTAGCCGAGTTAATGTGTGTTAAATTATCATTATAACATGGTGTGCCACCTCCAAGAGAAAGAACAATATTATTGTTTTCAGAAAGACATTTAATTAAATATTTAGTTTCTATTTTTCTAAAATATATATCACCTGAATCTTCTAATATTTTAGAAATAGAAAAGGCTTCGTTTTTTTCTATATATTGATCTAAATCAATGAATTTATAGTCAATTTTTTTAGCTAAATGAGAGCCTATTAAAGATTTTCCAGACCCCATATATCCGATTAAAACTATATTCATTAATTCTTTCTTAAAAGCATTGTAATATAAATTAAACATTTTATATTTGCAGCCTTAAAGTAATTAAATTTGACCTGGTAGCTCAGTTGGTAGAGCATCTCCCTTTTAAGGAGAGGGTCCTGGGTTCGAGCCCCAGCCAGGTCACTTTTTTATCCAACTTCTATCGATACTTTATCATCAACTTACATTCAACAACTGATTGAACTTAATTCTATATAAAAGAACTTTATTCGTTGTTATTAATTAAATTATGCTCGTTATATTTATCTAAAATTTTAATTTCTATCAAAAAATCGGTTGTTTATTTTATTTTAATTTTTTGCTCAAAATTTACAATGGGTCAACCAGCTGACACTAAAATTGACTCCACCAAAAATAATCTTGACGAAATTATTATAACTGCTACAAAAACAGAAAGAATTCTTTCATCTCTTCCATTAAATGTCTCTATCATAAAAAAAAATGATATTGAAAAAACAAATGCAACCAGGTTGTCTGACGTTATTAATGAAGAGCTAGGTTTAATAACTGTTTCTGATTTTGGCGGTGGCGAAGGAATCCAGATGCAAGGACTTGACTCAGAATATACATTAGTCCTTATTGACAATCAGCCTCTAATAGGTAGATCAGCTGGTACTTTAGACTTAAATAGAATTTCTGTTGGAAATATAAAGCAAATAGAAATTGTTCGCGGACCATCATCCAGTCTTTATGGAAATAATGCATTTGCTGGTGTTATAAATATTATTACGGAAGAACCAAAAAATGGATTAAAAGGTAATTTGATATCCTCTTACGAAACACACAATACTTTTGATAACAATATGCATTTTAGCTACAAAAAGAATAATTTTTATAGCTCAATTT
>CACOFE010000054.1 GCA_902626365.1 uncultured Bacteroidota bacterium
ATTTAATTATTGGTTGGTTATGCTTTTTAATTTCATTTATCGTTTATTACTTAACCGCCGAACCTACAGTTAGTTTCTGGGACACAGGTGAGTACATAACCACTTCCGCAAAACTACAGGTGGGGCATCCACCTGGAGCCCCGCTTTATCAAATGCTAGGTGCAATATTCTCGATTTTTGCTTTAGAAAAAGAAAATATCGGTTTTACCATGAATTTAATGAGTGGCTTCGCAAGTGCATTAACGATTTCGTTTATGTATTGGTCAATAGTCTTAGTTCTAAAAAAACTCACCATAGATTCTAAAGACACAATTAAAAAACAATTGATGGTATCAAGCTCTGCGTTTATTGGTTCAATTTCGTTTGCTTTTACTGATACATTTTGGTTTAGTGCTGTTGAGACTGAGGTTTACGCTATGGCAACATTAATAATGGCAATTATGTTTTATCTAGGTTTAAGGTGGGAGTTTGATATGCAAGAGAAAAGAGGAAATAAATGGTTGCTGTTGATTTGTTTTATAATTGGTCTGTCTTTCGGGGTTCATTTCATGGGATTATTGGTGATCCCTGCTTTAGTAATGATTTACTACTTTAAGAATCAAAAAGAAATTTTAGAATTTTTAAATCTTCAACCTATCACAGGGTTTATAATTGCTAATGCTCTAGGAATAGCAATACTTATGGGCATCTTTAAATTATTGCTTCCAAACACTTTGAAATTTTTCAGCGCAACAGAACTCTTATTTGTAAACAACTTAGGTTTACCTTTTAATTCTGGAACAATAGTAGCTTTTATTGTCCTAATCTATGTTTTTTATTTTTTGATAAACTACACAAGAAAAAAAGGTTTTATTAATGCTAATACATTTACGCTTTGTTTTCTATTTATTTTTATTGGCTTTTCATCCTGGCTAATCTTACCAATTCGCGCAAATGCAGATGTTGTGGTTAATGAAAATGACCCATCTAATGCAAGAGAACTTTTAGCTTACTATAATCTGGAGCAATATCCAAAAACTTATCTTTTTTATGGCCCCTTATTTTCGGACCAATATTCAGGATTGGACAAAAAGAAGCCTTACAAAGATGACAACCCTAAATATGAAAAAGATTTAATAAAAAATAAATATGTTATTGTCAATGATTATAAAAATGCAGTCCAAAATTATAATTCTGAACATGCATCAATTCTTCCAAGAATGTGGAGTACTGAACATGCTAAAAATTATTTAAACTATACTGGCTATCTTGATTTCAAGATAAAACCAAGATATGCGTCTGAATCTGAACTGGTAGATTTTATTAAAGATTTTAAAGGAAAAATTAATAGCAATGAAATTGACTATGAGGATTTTCATAATTTTCTAAGACAATATGGACAATTTATAGACATAGAAAAGCCATCTTTTTTAAGCAATCTTTACTATTTATTTGACTATCAAATAGGGTATATGTATTGGCGTTATTTTATGTGGAATTTTTCTGGACGCCAAGATGATATTCAGGGTAAAATGGATATGCATGGCAATTGGATTAGTGGAATAAATTTTATTGATGAATGGAGTCTTGGAGTTTCACAAAAAAATCTACCAAAAGACGTTCTTAATAATAAGGCTCGAAATACATATTTTTTGCTACCTCTATTGTTAGGTTTAATTGGGCTGTACTTTTTATATAATACGAATAAAGAATATTTTTGGATACTAATTTTATTTTTTCTTTTTACCGGAATAGCAATTCAAGTATACACCAACGTAAGGCCATTTGAGCCAAGAGAAAGAGATTACTCAGTTGTTGGATCATTCTATGTTTTTTCAATAATTATTGGTTTGGGCTCCTATTATATTTCAGAGTTAGTTGAAAAAATTAGAATCAAGGGAGCTTCAATTCTTTCTTTTATTTTATGTTTATTATTTGTACCTGTCAATTTAGCGATTAATAATTGGGATGACCATGACAGAAGTGGTAGATACACAGCTTACGAAATGGCCGTAAATTACCTTGAGTCATGTGATAAAAATGCAATATTATTTACTATTGGTGATAACGATACTTTCCCTCTATGGTATGCTCAAGAAATTGAAGGAATCCGAACTGATGTAAGGGTTGTAAATACAAGTCTTTTAAGTACCGATTGGTATATTAATCAAATGAAAAGAAAAGCTTATGAAAGCGATCCTATACCTTCAAGTTTATCTTCTGAAAAATATAGGCATGGCACAAGGGATTATATCATTAAAGAAGAAATTAGTCAAGATACTGTTGATGTTAATGTGTTTTTAGATTTTATTACTCAAGATGAAAAGGAATACAAATACGGAGAAATTCTTAAGAGGCAAGGCTATGATGTAGCTGGATTAAGAAGTCAAGATTACAATGCTAATTTCCTGCCAACGGAAAATGTTAGAATTCCTGTTAATATTGACAATGTTATCAATAATAATATTGTAAGTAAAAAATATTCAGATCTCATTGAAGAAGAAATATTTATTAAAATAAAATCACAAGCTTTGTATAAGAACAGGCTTATTATGCTTGATATAATTGCAAATAACAATTGGGAAAGACCAATATATTTTACGGGTGGCGCTTTTGGTGATGAAGACTATTTATGGATGAAAGATTTTCTTCAGTTAGACGGAATGTGCTACAAACTTGTTCCGATTAAAACCCCGATCGATAAATCAAATCCGTATGAAATGGGAATGATAGATTCTGAAAAAATGATTAGTATAGTTGACAAATGGAATTGGGGTATTGAGGATAAAAAGAATATTTACCTGGATGTTGAGTCAAGAAAAAATAGTATCACATATAGAAGTAATATTTCAAGGCTTGTAAATCAATTGATTTTTGAAA
>CACOFE010000055.1 GCA_902626365.1 uncultured Bacteroidota bacterium
CAATAGGAACTATTTCTATCGACGATGATTACATTGTAGATAATCAAAAGAGTATTGAGGATAGTATAGTTCGATGTCCAGATATCTCTATTTCAGAAAAGATGATCAATGAAATAAAAAATGCAAGAAAAAATGGTGACACTTTAGGCGGTATCGTAAAATGCATAATTAAAAATGTACCTATAGGTTTGGGTGAACCTGTTTTCAATAAACTTCATTCGGAATTAGGAAGGGCAATGCTATCAATTAATGCTGTAAAAGGTTTTGAATATGGCAGTGGATTTAACGGAACTAAAATGAAAGGTTGTTGTATGGTGCGTCTGGAAGTTCAGGTAAAGTAGTAGTTTTTGCACTTAGATTAGATACTTATCCAAAGGCAAAAAAAAATAAAGTTTTTTATTTAGGAACCAATAATCCTGATGTATTTTGGCAAATAAGAAGGGATATTTTATCCAAATTCGATAATTTACCTACACTTGGGGATTATTTACATAGGGATTGTTATGATGCAGCTAAGAAATACAGTAAGGATAATTTTATTGTAATCGAAAAATTAGGTACAAATTTTTTACCAACACTATTTGAATTAAAAAGAAATGTTGACATAATTGCAAGTAAAGTAAAATTTTTACCCGACAAGTTTTCTGATAGACTTATGCAATTTTTAAGCTTATTTTTTCCAAACCATCTTCCAAAGAAAATGGACCAGTTTAGAAATAGGTTTGAACATCACTGGATAGTTGAAATGTCTGATGAAGGCATCGATGAGGCAAGAGAATATTTTGATGAATTTTTCAAAGACAATGAAGGTGATTTCTTTGAATGTAATAAAAAGGAAGGCCGTAAGGCATCGTTACACAGATTTGTTTCCGCAAGTGCTATAGGTAGATATTATAATCTCAAAAATAAACAAGTTGGAGAAATGATATCTTTGGATGTTGCATTTCCTAGAAATGAAAAAAAATGGTTTGAAGAATTACCAAAAGAAATAGACGAACAAATTCATGTGAAATTTTACTATGGCCATCTTTTTTGTCATGTCCAACATCAAAACTATATTTTAAAAAAAGGTGTTAATGCAAAAAGTCTAAAAAAACAACTACTAGAAACGTATAAAAAAAGAGGTGCAGAGTACCCTGCAGAACATAATGTAGGACACGAGTATAAGGCAAAAGCTTCCTTATTAAATTTTTACAGGTCACTAGACCCAACAAATACATTTAACCCAGGAATAGGCATGTCTAGTAAGCTCAAAAACTGGAAATAGTTTTAACTAATTACCGCCAAGGGATTTGTTTTTTTCCAATTACCTCTTGTGAAGTCAGGAAATTTTTGAGGTTTTCCATTATTAGCTACTGAATTAGCACTTAATGGAGTAACAGCACTCCAAAAACATCCTTCATAAACATTTTGATCAAGGGGTTCTCCCCTTCTTAAGCACTCAATTATTCTATATCTCATAACAAAGTCCATCCCTCCATGGCCAACATGATTTCTACCACCCATTTCTTCTATTAACAACTCAAGACGCTTATTTAGTGGATGATCGTATTTATCATATAATACTTTTAAATTTTGTCCTTGAACCCATGTATGGTGATCTTCAGTTATTCCTTCAACTCCACCTTCAAGAGCAACTCTGGTTGGAAAACCAGCTAAAATTCCTTTTGTCCCTTGAATTAAATTATGTCTGGTGTATGGTCTAGGGGTTGTTTCATCCCATTGAATCATTATAGTTCTTCCTAAATTAGTTTTTATGATTGAAGTGTTCATATCTCCATTTGAATAACTTAAATTATTCCACTTGTGCTCAGAATCATAATTTTTTTCAGCATATAGTTTTCTACCCAAAGCTGGAGTAGAATAAGAGACTAGGGAATTGAAATTATCATCACCTCTTGATAAATTCATGTACTGAGCTACAGGCCCTAGTCCATGAGTTGGATATAAATTTCCTCTACTTTTTGCATAATGATGGGTTCTCCAAGAACCAGTTCCTCTTTTTTCTTCCTTCATTTGAAATCTAAGCTCATGAATATAGGCTGCTTCAGCGTGTAAAAAATCACCAATTACCCCTTTTCTACACATATTTAAATACATTAGTTCATCTCTTCCATAGTTAACATTTTCCATCATCATGCAGTGCTTTCTTGTTTTTTCAGAAGTATTAACTATATCCCATAGATCTTCGATGGTTGTTGCCATTGGAACTTCAACAAATGCATGAGCCCCACTTTTCATAGTTTCAATTGCCATTGGAGCATGATTATCCCAATTTGTTGAAATAAATACTGCATCAGGTTTAACTTCTTTCAACATAGCTCTCCATTTGTTTTCATCACCCGAATAAATAGCTATATTTTTATGTCTATTGCCCCCTCCTATGTCTTTACATACATTATATGATTTCATCGCTAAATCATTATACAAATCACTAATTGCAACCACTTCTGTTCCTTCAATTGCCGCGATTTGTTTAGCATGTCCACTTCCTCTAGCTCCAACTCCTATAAATGCAACTTTAACTAAATTGATTTTTGGAGCAGCAAAATCACCCATGTATTGTGAATTATTTTTTAAATAATCATATGGCTTTTCAGAATCTGATAAGTTTATTCCATGTGATTTTAATCCAAATAACATAGCTGATGCTGAACTTAATTTTAAAAAATCTTTTCTTTTCATAATGTGTATTAACTTAAACCTTTATAAACTTCTTCATATAGCGGAACAATTTTATGAATATCAAAATCC
>CACOFE010000056.1 GCA_902626365.1 uncultured Bacteroidota bacterium
CTGACTTTATTCCCACTGGCGATCAGCCATCTGCAATTCAGTCGCTTATTAATGGAATTAAAAACAAGGATAAACATCAAACTTTATTAGGTGTAACTGGTTCGGGTAAAACCTTTACTGTAGCAAATGTTATAAGTACACTAAATAAACCTACACTTGTCCTAGCTCACAATAAAACGCTGGCAGCACAACTTTACTCTGAGTTCAAAGGTTTTTTTCCAGATAATCTTGTTGAGTATTTTGTTTCATATTATGACTACTATCAACCTGAAGCATATATTCCCACTACAGGTGTTTATATTGAAAAAGATTTGTCAATAAATGAAGAAATTGAAAAGTTAAGATTAAGTGCAACTTCTGCTCTTCTTTCAGGTAGAAAAGACATACTTATTGTTGCCTCTGTTTCATGTATATATGGTATGGGGAATCCTGAAGAATTTAAAGATAATACTATAGAAATTAGTTTAGATCAAAACTATTCCAGAACTACTCTTCTAAATAGGTTTGTTCAAAGTCTATATTCTAGATCTCTGGCTGATGATTTTAGGCAGGGCAAATTTAGAATTATCGGAGACACCATTGATATATTCCCTGCTCATACTGATCATGCATACAAAATTCATTTTTTTGGAGACGAGATTGAAGAAATTGAAAAATTTGATCCCGTAACTAATAAAATAATATCAAAACAGAAATCCATTACGATTTATCCTGCAAACATTTTTGTTACATCTCCAAATAAAATTCATGATGTAATAAAATTAATTCAGGATGACCTAGTCAAACAGTATGATTACTTTAATGAAATAGGCAACACATTGGAAGCTAATAGAATCAAGGAAAGAACAGAATTTGATATGGAGATGATCAAAGAACTGGGATACTGTTCTGGGATTGAAAACTATTCCCGTTATTTTGATGGTAGAAAACCTGGAACTCGACCCTTTTGTCTTTTAGATTATTTTCCTGATGATTATCTAACAATTATAGATGAAAGCCACGTTACAATCCCGCAGGTTAGAGCTATGTATGGAGGTGATCGAAGTAGAAAAGAAAATCTTGTTGAATATGGTTTTAGATTACCCGCGGCGATGGATAACAGACCATTAAAATTTGAAGAATTTGAATTACTTCAAAATGAAATAATATATGTAAGTGCCACGCCTGCAGACTATGAATTAGAGATGTGTGAGGGAGTAATTACTGAGCAGATAATCAGACCAACCGGTTTATTGGATCCCAAAATTCAAATTAAACCCACAAAACATCAAATTGATGATTTGATTGATGAAATTCAAACAAGAATTGAAAAAAAGGAAAAAATATTGGTAACGACACTGACTAAAAAAATGGCTGAAGAACTTACAAGTTTTTTAACTAAAATAGAAATTAGATCAAAGTATATACACTCAGATGTGGATACTATTGAGAGAGTAGAAATAATGCAAGGATTAAGAGAGGATGAGTTTGATGTGCTGATAGGAGTCAATTTATTAAGAGAAGGGCTAGATTTACCTGAGGTTTCACTAGTAGCTGTATTGGATGCTGATAAGGAAGGTTTTCTTAGATCTCATAGATCATTAACCCAAACTATAGGAAGGGCAGCTAGACATGTCAACGGAGTGGCTATTTTATATGCTGATAAAATCACAAATAGCATAAAGAAAACAATTGACGAAACTAACTACAGAAGATCCAAACAAATTGAATACAATAAAAAAAATAGTATAACACCTAGACCAATTGTGAAGAGCACTGAAAACCCATTAACTAAAAGATTATTAAAAAATAATATCACTGAAATAAGTGAAAACATTATTGATTTTAATATTCCAACCAAAGCGAAAGAATTTGATAAAAAAATCAGAGAGCTTAGAAAAGAAATGGAAAAATCTGCTAAAGAACTAGACTTTAAATCAGCTGCACTTTACAGAGATCAAATAAAAAAAATGAAGGAATTAAAGTCAAGCAGTAGCTAATACTTTCTGGACTTTATCAGCTGCCTCCTTAAATTCAACAGCACTGTAAAAATTCAAGCCTGATGAGTCAATGATTTCTTTGGCGATTTCAGAATTTGTCCCCTCAAGCCTTACTATTATTGGAACTGAAATTTCATCTTTCATGTTTTTACATGCATCAACGATACCATTTGCCACCCTGTCACACCTTACAATTCCTCCAAAAATATTAACAAGAATTGCTTTTACATTAGGATCTTTAATTATGATTCTAAAGGCTGTTTCAACTCTTTCGCTGTCTGCAGTACCCCCAACATCCAAAAAATTAGCTGGTTCACCACCTGCTTGCTTAATTAAATCCATAGTTGCCATTGCTAAGCCAGCACCATTAACCATACATCCAACATTTCCATCTAAGTCAACATAATTTAATCCAACTTCTTTGGCTTCTACTTCAATCGGATTTTCTTCCCTGACGTCTCTCATTTCTAGATAGTCTTTATGTCTAAATAATGCATTATCATCTATTGTTACCTTGGCATCTACAGCAAGAATTTTATCGTCACTTGTTTTAATAACAGGATTAATTTCAAAAAGTGAAGAATCTGATTTATCATAAGCATCATATAATGCCTTGACAAAAGAAATCATTTCCTGTTTTG
>CACOFE010000057.1 GCA_902626365.1 uncultured Bacteroidota bacterium
CAAATTTCTGAAAATACATATGAACTCACATTCATTGCAGATATAGAACCTGGATGGGCTCTTTATTCAAATGACATATATAATAATGGCATTGATTGTGAAGTAGAAATATGTCCAATCCCTGTTTCATTTGAATTCAATCAAAATAATGAGGCAGAAAGATATTTTTCTCTTCTTGGAGATATTGCCGAGGTAGATGAAAACAAACAGGTTTCACAGGACCCAATATTTTTGATGGAGGTAACTAAGTTTACCAAAAGAGCAACTTTCAAACAAATTATTGAGTTGGACTCCTACAATGTTGATGTAAGCGGGTATCTAACTTTCATGGTTTGTGATGATACAAAATGTTTACCTCCAACTGATGTTGATTTTGTATTTGAATTTGGGGAGCCAAATAAAAAAGATTCTAAAATTGAAAATCTTGATTCTCAAAATTCTAATGAAACGAATCTCGCCCTATACGGTTTTTTGCCTGAAGAAATTAAAGATCAATCATCAGACTGCAATGCTCAAAATGATTCAGTAATTGAAAATGAAGATAAGTCATTATTAAGCATATTTTTACTGGGAATAATTGGAGGTTTTTTAGCACTTCTTACTCCTTGTGTTTTCCCAATGATTCCCTTGACGGTAAGCTTTTTCACAAAGAAGAATGAAAATGAAAAGGGTGTATTTAATGCACTCATGTATGGGTTTTTTATATTTTTAGTTTATATAATACTAAGTTTTCCATTCCATCTTTTAGACAGTGTTAACCCTGATATTTTAAATGATATTTCAACAAATATTTATTTAAATATTTTATTCTTTTTAGTATTCCTAGTTTTTGCTTTTTCATTCTTTGGATATTTTGAGTTAACATTACCATCATCATGGACAAGTAAGTCTGCGGGTCAAGAATCTAGAGCAGGTTTTGTTGGAATATTTTTTATGGCAGTAACTTTGGCTATAGTTTCTTTTTCTTGTACCGGCCCTATTCTTGGAACTCTGCTAGCTGGATCTCTTTCGGGTGATTCTGGAGCTTGGGAATTAACCGCCGGAATGGGTGGTTTTGGATTTGCATTAGGTCTGCCTTTTGCATTATTTGCGATGTTCCCAAATGTTCTAAGCAAGTTGCCTCAATCGGGAGGTTGGCTAAATACAATAAAAGTCTCACTCGGATTTATTGAATTAGCATTAGCACTTAAGTTTTTATCTAATGCAGATTTAGTTGCTCATTGGGGAATTTTAAAAATAGAATTATTCTTAGCTCTTTGGTTTGTTATTTTCTTTTTACTTGGAATTTATTTGATAGGCAAAATCAGATTTCCAAAGGAAGTTAAGATTGAAAAAATATCTGGCCTAAGATTATTTAGCGCAATTCTTGCTTTTGGTTTTTCCCTCTATTTAGCATCAGGTTTAATCTATGATAAAGAAAAACAATCCTATAATGCATTATCGCTATTGAGTGGTTTAGCCCCACCGCTTGGGTACAGTTACTTCTCACCGAAAGATTGTCCTAATGACCTAGACTGTTTCAAGGATTTAAAAAGTGGGATTGAGTATGCAAAGAAAATGGATAAACCAATTCTACTTGATTTCACAGGATATGCTTGTGTTAACTGTAGAAAAATGGAAGAGCATGTATGGCCATTACCCGAGGTTGATAAAGTACTCAGGGAAAATTTTGTTTTAATCTCTTTGTACGTCGATGATAAAAAACAGTTGCCCGAAACAGAAAAATTATATGTTGAAAGAACCTCCGGAATTGGTTTAAGAAAACTTGAAAACTATGGTCATAAATGGGCACATTTTCAGGCTCGATATTTTGGTGTGAACTCACAGCCATTTTATTTATTAATGGATCCCAATACATTGCAGATATTGAATAAGCCTGTTGGCTACATGCCAGACGCAAATGAGTATGTTTCATTTTTAAAATGTGGCTTATCAGAATTTAAATCGTTAAAAGAAAAATAATTTTTATTTTAGTTTCATGACTAAAGACAAACAAAAAAAATACGATGTAGCTTATTTAAAAATTGCTAGGGAGTGGGGAAAGCTTTCTTATTGCAAGAGACGACAGGTAGGTGCTATTATTGTAAAAAATGGTATGATAATTTCTGACGGATATAATGGTACACCAACTGGATTTGATAATCAGTGTGAGGATGAAAATAATTATACAAAGTGGTATGTGCTTCACGCAGAAGCCAATGCAATAACAAAGGTTTCTGCCTCAACTCAGTCAAGTGAAGGCTCTACATTATATGTTACCTTATCTCCGTGTACAGATTGTAGTAAGTTAATTCATCAAGCCAAAATAAAAAGGGTAGTTTATAATGAGCAATATAAAGACACGTCAGGTCTTGAATTTTTAGAAAAGGCTGGAGTGGAAGTTTGTCAAATAGAAATATAAAGGTCTTATTTATTTTTTTTCAGCTTGTTCATTTTTTCATTAAGCATCATGATCCTCATTATTATTAGGCAGCTAAAACCTGCTAAAATCATAATCGCGTAATTAAAATTTTCCTTAGAAAAAAAATTTTCAAGATCTATTTGCGCCACATTAAATATA
>CACOFE010000058.1 GCA_902626365.1 uncultured Bacteroidota bacterium
CTTTTTACGAAACTAAATTATTATTTGAGGTTTCAAATAATTTTTTCTTGCCTTCACCCAAAGTAAATTCTGCTGTGATTTTACTCAAACGAAAAAAGAATTTAAAAATAGATTGTGATGAAAAATTATTTTTCAAAATTGTAAAACTTTCTTTTCATCAAAGAAGAAAAACCTTAAGAAATAGTTTAAAACAAATTAATTTAAGTGAAAATTTAAGAGAACATACTATCTTTGACAAAAGACCGGAGCAATTATCTGTTGATCAATTTATTGATTTAACCAATTTAATAAACCAAGATTTAAAACATTAAAGTTGAAAAAAAATGAAAAACATAAAAAATTCGCTCTAACAGATGAGCTAATTTCTGAAACTTTAGAGTTGGTTAAATTATCTGATGAAAAATCTATTGTAAAAATTTTTTCTAATTACCACCATGCCGATATAGCTGAGATTCTTGAAGAACTAAATTATGATGATGCAACATATATTATCAAATTATTAGATTCAGAAAAGACATCTGATGTTCTTATGGAATTAGATGATGATTATCGAGAAAAAATTCTTAAAAACTTATCTATACAAGAAATTGCAGAGGAAGTTGAAGAATTGGACTCTGATGATGCTACTGATATTATATCAGAGCTTCCAGAAGAAAAACAGAAGAAAGTTATATCCAAAATATCAGATGCTGAGCACAAGGCAGATATAAAAGAATTACTTAAATATGATGAAGATTCAGCTGGTGGTCTTATGGCGAAAGAACTTATTAAAGTAAATGAAAATTGGTCAGTAACTAGATGCGTAAAAGAAATGAGAACTCAAGCTTCTGAGGTTACTAGGGTTCATTCGGTTTATGTAGTAGACAATGAAGATATTCTTTTAGGTCGTTTATCATTGAAAGATTTACTGGTTGCTAATCCAAAAACAAAAATTAAGTCTATTTACAAAAAAAATGTTGATCATGTATTTGATACTGATACCGCTGAATCAGTCGCTAGCACCATGCAAAAGTATGATCTTGGCGCAATTCCGGTTGTAAATAAAAAAAAGAAATTATTAGGAAGAATTACTATTGATGATATAGTAGATTTAATAAAAGAAGAAGCTGAAGAGGATTACCAATTAGCTGCCGGTATTTTACAGGATGTAGATGTAGATGATTCAATTTTTGAATTGACTCGAGCTAGACTTCCATGGTTAATAGTTGGTCTTGTTGGAGGTATTGGTGCTGCTTTTGTAATGGGTGGATTTGATGAAATTTTACTTCAGCATAAGATCTTATTTTATTTTACTCCTCTTATTGCTGCTATGGCTGGAAATGTTGGAGTACAATCAAGTGCAATAATTGTTCAGGGATTGGCAAATGATGAAATAAAGGGTAGTATTAACAATAGATTATTTAAGGAAACTCTATTATCTATTCTCAATGGGGTAATTTTAGCTGGATTACTATTCCTGTTTATTTATTTTTGGCAAGGTGAGATAGATATTGCTTTAGCTTTATCAATCGCATTGGTGGCAGTTGTTATTGTCGCAGGTATTATAGGGACTTTTATTCCACTATTTTTAAATAAAAGAGGTATTGACCCGGCAATTGCTACCGGTCCTTTCATAACCACAAGCAACGATATATTTGGTATTTTGATCTACTTTATGGTAGCCAAACTTATTCTTCAAATCTAGATGAAAAATATTCTCGTATTGTGTACAGGTAATTCGTGCAGAAGTCAAATGGCTCATGGTTATCTCAGAAAACTATTGCTTGAGCAAGCGAACATTTATAGTGCTGGAATAGAAAAATATGGTCTCAATCCCTATGCTGTTTCGGTGATGAAAATGGATGGTATTGATATTTCAAGTAACTCGTCTAATTTGATTGATGAATATATGTCGATTGAATTTGATTATATAATAACTGTTTGTGATCATGCTAATGAAACTTGCCCATACATTCCTTCAAAAAACGCCTTAAGAATTCATAAAAATTTTATTGATCCTTCAGCTACAAAAATTGAAGATGAGGATGAGAAAACACTAAAGTATGTCAATTGCAGAGATGAAATAAGGGATTTCTGTATCGATTTTAAGCAAAAAAACTTTTAAACATAATTTTCAAGATTTTTTCCTGATAGATGAATAATACTCCATCCTTCAACAATCTCAGCCCCTCTATTTTTATAAAATTCAATCGCGTTAATATTCCAGTCTATAACATTCCATGAAATTCTTTTGGCTCCGGATTCTTTACCATGTAAAATTAC
>CACOFE010000059.1 GCA_902626365.1 uncultured Bacteroidota bacterium
GGTAAATATTATGATGGGTAAAACTTCTGAATCTGACACATTGGATGACATTAACTTTGGAGCATCTGATGTCAAAGATTTGTCTTGGCTTCAGTTACTAAATGCTTATTCATGTACAGAATGTGGTAGATGTACCAGTTCATGTCCAGCCAATATTACAGGAAAGAAACTTTCTCCTAGAAAAATAATGATGGATGTAAGGGATAGAATTGAAAAAGTGGGAAGGAATATAGATAAAAATGGGTCGTTTAAAGACGATAACAAAAAGTTATTAGGAGATTATATATCCAAAGAAGAATTATGGGCGTGTACTTCATGTAATGCTTGTGTAGAAGAATGTCCAATAAGTATCAATCCTTTATCGATAATTATGGATATGAGAAGATATTTAATCATGGAAGAATCATCAGCTCCTAATGAGTTAAATAATATGATGAATAATATTGAGAACAATGGTGCTCCATGGCCATATAATCAACAAGATAGACTAAATTGGAATGAATAAACACTATGAATAAAGACGAAATAGAAAGAATTTTACACGAAAAAGTTGAGTCAGGAAAAAAAATAAGCCCGGTCCTGCCCGATGGAATTAAAAATTATTTGATTGATATTGACGGAACTATAACAGATGATGTACCAAATGAAGAACCTGAAAGAATGGCAACATGCTTACCATTTGATGATGCACTTAATACATGTAACCGATGGTATGATGAAGGTCATATGATATGTTTTTTTACTTCAAGAGTTGAGGAACATAGAAAAGTTACCGAAGAATGGCTAAAAAAACATGGCTTTAAATATCATTCATTACTAATGGGAAAACCTAGAGGTGGAAATTATCATTGGATAGATAATCATTTAGTTAAAGCAACCAGATATAATGGTACTTTTGGAGATTTAGTTAGAAAAGAAGTCACTATCGAGGTTTTTAAAGATGAGTAAACTAAGAATTAAAACAATTGAGGGTTTTCAAAATGAGGGTACTTCACCTGAAATTCTATTTTGGGTTGGTTGTGCTGGTAGCTTTGATGATAGAGCTAAAAGAATAACAAAGGCTTTTGTCAAGATTTTAAATTCTGCAAATATCAGTTTTGGGGTATTAGGAAAGGATGAATCATGTACTGGTGATCCAGCCAAAAGAGCAGGTAATGAGTTTTTATTTCAAATGCAGGCTATGACTAACATTGAAACTCTAAATTCATTTGAAATAAAAACCATTGTCACAACATGTCCTCATTGTTTTAATACTATAAAGAATGAGTATCCTAGTTTAGGAGGTAATTATGATGTTTATCACCATACTCAATTCATTAATAAACTTCTTTCTGACGGAAGGTTCTCGATCAAGGGAGGATCATATAAAGGAAAAAAAATCACATATCATGACCCCTGTTTTCTCGGTAGAGCAAATAAAGAATATAATGCACCTCGCAACCTTATAAAAAAACTTGATGCCGAATTATCAGAACTAAAGAGATGTAAATCAAAGGCACTTTGTTGTGGTGCTGGAGGGGCTCAAATGTTTAAGGAATCAGAAAAAGGAAAAACGGAAATAAATATTGAACGTGCTCAAGAAATAAAAGATAATACTTCAAAAATAGTAGCTACCGGATGTCCATTTTGCAATACAATGTTGACTGATGGTACAAAGTCGTTTGAGGATAATAAAAAAGTTGAAGTTTTAGACATAGCTGAACTTATTGTCAAAGCAAAGGATTTATAATCATGATAGTTAGTTTTAAATCGCTTAATAAAAACTCAAGGGTTTGGATTTTCCAATCACTAGATTTTATAGATGATGTTGTAGTTGAAGTGATTAAAGAAAAAATAAGCCTATTTCTAAATGAATGGAAATCTCATCAAAAAGATTTTAAATCATCCTTTGAAATTAGATATAACACATTTATCATAGTTGCTGCTGATGAAAGTAATTTAGTTTCAGGGTGCTCAATTGATTCTCTTGTTAACTTTATTAAAGATTTGGAAACATCATTTGATTTGCAATTACTGGATAAATTACATGTCAAATACATTGAAAACGGTAAAATTATTACCAAACATCTAAATCAATTTAAGATCCACTGTCAAAGCCTTGGAGAAAATGAAAATTTAATTGTTTTTAATAATTTGGTAAAAGATATAAATGAATTAGAAAATGATTGGAAAGTTGACAT
>CACOFE010000060.1 GCA_902626365.1 uncultured Bacteroidota bacterium
GGTAGACACGCTAGACTTAGGATCTAGTGCCGCAAGGTGTGAGAGTTCGAGTCTCTCCGCCCGCACAAATTCACTTTCATTTAATGATTATACAAGAATTCACATGTAAAGAAATAAAAAAGGAAGTAGATGAAATTTCCTTTTCATGGGAATCACCCAGTAATATAGCTCTTGTGAAATATTGGGGTAAAAACTCTGACCAAACGCCTAAAAACCCCTCAATTAGTTTTACTTTATCTGATTGCAAAACAACAACATCTGTTTCATTCAAAAGAAGAGTAAATAAATCTGATAATATTGATTTTGAATTATTATTCGAAGGAGAAAAAAATATATCATTTAGACCAAAGATTGAAAAGTTTTTATCTTTAATTAAAAATTATTGTCCATTTCTTTTGGATTATCATCTTACAATTTCAAGCTCAAACAGTTTCCCACATAGCAGCGGGATTGCGTCATCAGCAAGCGGTATGAGTGCTTTGTCATTATGTATAATGAGTTTGGAAAAAGAACTTACTTCCATTAATGATGATTTTTTCTTTAAAAAAGCATCATTTATTTCTAGAATAGGATCTGGTAGTGCATGTAGGAGTTTATATGGAGGTATTAACTTTTGGGGATCACATTCAGATTTTGCTTTTAGTTCCAACTTATATTCTACTCAGATAAGTGATAATATTTCTGCTGAGTTTAATAATTACCGAGATGTCATTTTGATAATTGATGACAGTAAAAAAGAAGTGTCAAGCTCTGTTGGCCATGAATTAATGAATAACAACCCTTTTTCAGATGTTAGATTCAAAAAGGCTAATAATAATATTTCAAAATTGATGAATATTTTAAAATCAGGAGACTTGAATGAGTTTTGTAAACTAGTTGAAAGTGAAGCACTAATGTTACATGCCCTTATGATGAGTAGTAATCCTTCTTATATTTTGATGAAACCTGCAACATTATCAGTCATTGATAAAATTAGGCAGTTCAGAATGGATTCAAAAATCCCAGTTTGTTTTACACTCGATGCTGGAGCAAATGTACACATCTTATTTCCTGAAAAACTTTCAGAAGAGGTGATGGTTTTTATTAAGGAAGAGCTTTCCCTTTTTTGTATTAATCAAAATTATATTTCTGATTTTGTTGGATCAGGTCCTATGCAAATCTAAATTTGTATATTTGATATGATGAAAGGTCCTTTATTTTATTCAAAAATATTATTGTTTGGAGAATATGGTATAATTGAAGACTCAAAAGGGTTATCTATCCCATATAATTTTTTTAAAGGCACTCTAAAGATTCCGGAAACACCTTCTGAAAAATCTAAAAATTCAAATTCAATTCTTTTCGATTTTTGTAATCACTTAAAACAAATCAAAGGACTTGCAGACTTAGACTTGATTTTATTTGAAAAGCATTTAAACGAAGGTTTATATTTTGATTCTTCTATTCCTAAAGGTTATGGAGTAGGAAGTAGTGGAGCATTAGTTGCAGCAGTTTATGATAAATATTCAAATAATAAAATAACTGTTTTAGAGAATCTTACTAGAGAAAAACTACTTAAACTAAAAACTATTTTTTCAAAAATGGAATCATTCTTTCATGGAAAATCTTCAGGTCTTGATCCACTGAATAGTTATTTAAGTATTCCAATATTAATTAAATCAAAAAATGATGTTAATGTTACTGGAATTCCATCTCAAAAATCTAATGGATCTGGCGCTGTATTTTTATTAGACAGCGGTCAAACTGGTTCAACTGCCCCAATGGTCAGTATTTTTATGGAAAAGATGAAATCTGACGGATTTAGAAAAATGATTTCATCCCAATTCATAAAGCATACTAATAGCTGTGTTGATAGTTTCTTAAGCGGTGATATTAAAAGCTTATTTGCCAACACAAAAAAATTATCTAAAATTGTATTTGAAAATTTCAAGCCTATGATTCCAGATGAATTTCACCAGTTATGGAAAAAAGGAATAGATAGTGGTTCATATTTTCTTAAATTATGTGGTTCAGGAGGTGGTGGATACATTCTTGGTTTTGCCCCAGATATTGAGAAGGCAAAAAATGATTTAAAAGATTATAATTTAGAAGTTGTTTACCACTTTTAAATATGTCAT
>CACOFE010000061.1 GCA_902626365.1 uncultured Bacteroidota bacterium
TGCTAACCTACCATGTTCGACACTTATTATTTCAGGATTAGAAGCAACCTCTGGTTGTGCAGAGCAAAACACCTACAGTTTAATCACTGGACAATCAATTGGAGTGGCTCTAACCTGCTCGCTCAAACCTTATAGGGTTGAATCAAATGGTAATATTTTAGTTATTACAAGCTTTTAGAGTTTAAAAGTAAATCCAATTAGAAAATTTCTTTTAGCTTGTGGGTAATAACCTGTTCCCTCAATAGTTGTAACTATATTGGGGTCTGACCATGTATCATCATAAGTATAATAATAACCATTCGAAACATATTCTTTATTAAAAATATTATTTAGCATTGCCGTAAAAATAATTTCATTAAAGTATTTTGATTTTTTAAAACTGTATATAAAATTAAGGTCGGTAGTAGAGTATGAATTAAGCTTTGAAACAACAGACTCTGTATTACTCATGTATTGATCTCCAACAAACTTATTTAAGATTGAAATATTTAAATCTTTCTTAGGACTATAATTGAAACCAACTGATGAAATTAAATTTGGAGAAAATGAAATATCTGTATCCCCCCAATCAGTGACCTGTCCGTTAAAGTTTGTTTTGTAATCAATATTTTTATTTTTACTGAAACTGATATTGGTCGAGATGTCAAAATTATTTGAAGCTCTTAAATTAGTCTCAAGCTCAATTCCTTTTCTATAACTTTTACCACTATTTTCTCTAATTGGTGTTCCCACATCATCTAATGCACCAGTTAAAACTAACTGATTTTTATAATTCATATAGTATAGATTTGAGCCGAAATAAAACTTTTCACTCTTATATTTCCATCCAAATTCATAATCAACCAATTCCTCAGGCTGTATATTTAAATTATTTTCAAAATCACTTCGAGTAGGTTCCCTGAAAGCCCTTGACAAGGAAAAGTATATTTTATTTTTATCATTCAAAGTATAATTAAAACCAGCTTTAGGATTAAAGAAAGAATATTTTTTATTTACAGCTAATTCATCAACATTAGAGGTGCTACCAGATGTTATATAATCTATTTTTCTAAGTTGTAAATCAGCATAAATGCTAATATCATTGGAAATTTGATAAATTGATTTTATAAAATTGCTAAAGTCTTTTTTTAAACCATTTCCATTATAAAAAAGATCTGTAAATTCTATATCACCTGAATTTTGAGACCATATTGTCTCCCCAAAATGGTCGCCATCATATTCACTGTATGTTGAGCCAAAAATTAAATTACTCTTATTCTTCAGGTAATTTAAGTTATAATTAATCACATAAAACTGATTATCTAACCACTTTCTTGTGATAAAATCCTCACTGCCATTTTCATTATACTGCTCATAAAAACCCTTCCCATTTGTGAGATTTAGTCCTAAATTTGAAGTCAAATTTCTTGAAATTGATTGTGTCCAGTGAAATTGAAAATGATCTTGCTTATAATTATCAACTTCATTTTCATGAAACCTTTCTTCACCATTCAAATCATAATAAAGTCCTGATGGATTAAAAGTCCTATTATTTTCTAGCGTTTGAAGATCAATACCATTCCAAGCTTGATAAGTTATTTCATGTCCTCCAAAATTTAAAAACTTTAATAGTGTTTTATTTTTCTTGTAAGAAAGTTGAAGAAAATATGATTTTAAATCTGATGAAGCTCTATCAATGTAACCATCAGAATCAATTTTTGAAAGTCTTCCTGAAAACTCAAAAGTGTCGTTTAACAAACCAGTACTGAATCTAAAATTATTTTTTATGGTATTAAAACTACCAACTGTATTAGCGCTTTCAAAGTATGGATTTTGAGAAATTTTATCAGTTAAAATATTAATACTTGCACCAAAGGCACTAGAACCATTAATAGAAGTTCCAATACCTCTTTGAACTTGTAAATTTTCAACAGAAGAGGAAAAATCAGGCAAATCTACCCAGAATGTCCCTAGTGATTCTGCGTCATTGTAAGGTATTCCATTGATGGTAACATTCGTTGATTGGGAGTTTATCCCTCTTATTCTAATTCCAGTATAACCGATACCCGCA
>CACOFE010000062.1 GCA_902626365.1 uncultured Bacteroidota bacterium
CAATTATTATCGATAATACATACTCGTTAGCATCACTAAGCGTAAATAGCCCTAATCCATCATAATCATTACCATTTCCTTCGCTATTATCACAAACGATTAGTCCCGCATCCTCAGGAATAGGGTTAAAAATAGTTTCTAAATAGAAGTATGATGTAGTATAGCAAGTTGTGTCGATGTTTTCTACCCTACAATAAATGTTCTCCAAAGGTGTTTCGTTTAAGTATGCTGTTGGATCTTCGATCGCATTTGTTTCTGCTTCTAAGTCCTCAGGAGTTTTATAGAAGGTAAGTGTATAATTTTCGGGATCATCTCCTATAACAACATTTTCAGCAGCTTCTTCTAAATTATAAATAGAATAACCATCATTTGCTAAATCTCCATCGAATAAGTCACCTATATCACATTGTACTAGATCAGTTACTTCGGGGCTAACATTTGGTAAAGGATTGACGGTAATATTAAAATCCCCATAGCTAAGACAACCTGTTACATTGTGTTCTAATCTTATGTAGATTGTTTCACTAGCAGAATTAGTATTTGAGTAATTTGTCAGTGCTGCAGTGGAAAGAGCATTGATATTATCTTGGGAGTCACTGAATGATGTAAAATAAGACAGACTAACATTCTGTCCATTGATAATTTCATCATCTTTAGTAGTTATGTCAAATACTTCTGTAAGATCTCCTGGATTGGTATAATCACATAACTCATAGTCTGTAACCTCTATTAGTCCGGGAATATTTACTATTATTCCTTGAGTAGTGGTTGAGTAACATCCAGTTACATCATCTTCTAGACGTACAATAAGTTCTTGCGTATTAGGATTACTATTTTGATATTCTATTGGAAGAATATTGGTAGCATTGTTTGCATCTTCCTGGGTTTCATGATAAGTGATACTAATCCCTGTTTGACCATTTAAGATTGTTGCGTCTAATGAACTTAAATCAATTGTAGTTATTCCATCATAATTAGCATCGCAAACCTCAAGAATAGGAGGGATGATAATTTCAGGGATAGGATTAACTATCAGATCCAAGGTTGTTGTTGCAGCACAACCAGTTTCATTATCCTCTAGTCTAACATGTAAAGTTTGATTATCCGCTGTTGTATTTGTATAAAGATCAACAATGCCATTTGCATTATTTTCAGCATCCTCAATAGTTTCATGATAAGTTACAACAATTCCTGTTTGACCAGCTAAAATTTCGTCAGTCTTCTGTGATAAATCAAAATATGAAACAATACCATCATAATCATCATCACACTCCTCTAATCCAGTAGGTACTATAATATCGGGTAATGGATTTATAAAAACAGTTGACTCTTCAGAGTAAAAAATGCAACCATAGCCAATTCTGTCAACCAGAGCTCTGTATTTGAAATTATTAAGACTTAATGGAATATTATTTATTGTTAGTATTCCAGAATCTACCCCATTGTAATATTCATTATCAGTTGGAATAATATCCCAATCGATACCATCAGGGGATGACTGCCATGAGTAACTATCAATTGTTTCAGATTCAATAATAATCTGGATTGAACCATCTTCACAAACAATAATTTCAGATTCAGGTTGAGTGTCAATAGTAATTGGTGCATTGATAGTGAAATCATTATTAATTGGTAGGGTGTAACCGTCTACTCCACTAGTTACAATACCAGTATTGTCCCCGTTAATATCATAAGTTGAAATAGGATCATCCCCTAATAAACCATCGTCATTCGGATCTGTATAGCCAGCTTCAATAACATCTAAGCAGCCGTCAGAGTCTGAATCCAAATTGATGTAGTTATAGAAGCCATCATCATTTGAGTCTAACAATGTAAAACTTAAAGTACTAGAGTCAATTTCAGTTTCAAGTGAATTTGATAGACCGTTAATTCCAACCTGAATCTCATCAATAGTTCCATCTAAATCTTCATCATTTATAAATTCTAATGCACCAGACTCATGTAAGTCGTATATCCCGTCATTATCTGAGTCTAAATCCAAATAGTCTAATACCCCATCATTGTCAAAATCAATT
>CACOFE010000063.1 GCA_902626365.1 uncultured Bacteroidota bacterium
GGGGATGGCTCCATTTAAGGATTATTTTTTAAATCAGGAAAATCCACAAAATAAAAGGATTGCAAATTCACAAAAATGTCTTCGTGTTTCAGGAAAACATAATGATTTATCTGAGGTTGGTCATGATACCTATCACCATACATTTTTTGAAATGCTAGGAAATTGGAGTTTTGGAGATTATTTTAAAGAAGAGGCCATAAACTGGGCCTGGGAATTATTGACTAAGGAGTATGGTATTAATCCTGAGGATTTATATGTAACTGTTTTTAAAGGTTCAAAGGATGATGGAGTGTCTGAAGATTCTGAAGCGTTTAATTTATGGACTAAAATAATTGATAAGGATAGGATTTTACTTAGTGGAAAAGAAGATAATTTTTGGGAAATGGGTGAACAAGGACCCTGTGGCCCATGTAGTGAGATTCATATAGATCTTAGAGATTTATCTGAAAAAAAGAAAGTAAGTGCTATATCATTAATAAATAAAGATAACCCATTAGTTATAGAACTTTGGAACCTTGTTTTTATACAATATAACAGAAAAGCAAACGGTAAATTGGAAGATTTACCAAAAAAACATATTGATACAGGAATGGGGCTTGAAAGGCTATGTATGGTTTTGCAAAATGTCAAGTCAAATTATGATACAGATATTTTTAAAGCTATCATAAAAGAAATTGAGCAAATTACTCAGATAAATTATGGTGATAATAGTCAGTCAGATATTGCGATGAGAGTAATTTCTGATCACTTAAGAGCTGTTTCATTTTCAATAGCAGACGGTCAGCTTCCTAGTAATACAGGGGCAGGATATGTAATAAGAAGAATTTTAAGAAGGGCTATAAGATATAGTTTCACATTTTTAAAAATTAAGGAACCGGTTCTTTACAAATTATTTGGATCTCTGCTTTTGGAAATGGGTGAATTTTATCCTGAACTCAAGGATCAAAAAACACTAATTGAAAATGTTATCAGAGAAGAAGAAAAGTCCTTTTTGAAAACTTTAGAACAAGGTTTAGTTCTTCTGGATGAAATAATCGTATCATCTTCTGGTAAAAAGACAATTTCAGGTAAAAAGGCTTTTGAATTATATGACACATATGGTTTTCCGGTAGATTTAACCAGTCTCATTCTTCAAGAGAAAGGTTTCAAACTAGATTATGATACCTTTAATCTTGAGTTAGATAAACAAAAGGAAAGATCTAGAAAGGCTGGAGAAATATCTTTTGATGATTGGATGGTATTATTAGATGACCCAGTTCAAGAATTTATTGGTTATGATTCATTAGAATCAAATATTAAAATTGTTAAATACAGAAAAGTAAAATCCAAAAAGGATGGTGTTATTTATCAGCTTGTATTTAATCTAACCCCTTTTTATGCAGAATCAGGTGGTCAAGTTGGTGATATGGGCCATATTGAATCCAACGATGGTGATGTTATTCATATACATGATACAATTAAAGACGGTAATTTGACAGTTCATTTGTGTAAAAATTTACCAAAAAAAATTGATCAAATTTTTAGAGCAGTTGTTGATCAAAATAATAGATACAGAATCCAATGTAACCACACAGCAACTCATTTACTACATCAGGCATTGAAAAATACTCTTGGAAATCACGTAGAGCAAAAGGGAAGCAGAGTAAGTTCTGAAAATTTCAGATTTGATTTTTCTCATTTTTCAAAACTTGATCGAAAGGATATAGTTGCAGTTGAGAATTTTGTCAATTCTAGAATAGAAAATGCAATAGATTTAGAGGAGAATAGAAATGTACCAATAAAAAAGGCTTTGGAAAGCGGAGCCATAGGATTATTTGGAGAAAAATATGGGGATGTAGTAAGAACAATAAAATTTGGCAACTCATATGAATTATGTGGTGGAACACATGTTAAAAACACGTCTGAACTATGGCAGTTTAAAATTATAAATGAAAGTGCTATTGCCTCAGGTATTAGAAGAGTTGAGGGCATAACCTTTGATGCTGTAAAAAATTATTATAATTCAAAAATTGCCGAGTATGATAAGATCAAAACT